>NZ_CAXRAZ010000054.1:0-18197 GCF_964229035.1 Nocardioides sp.
AGCATCCTCACCCACACCGAACACGACCTCACCGCCACCGAAACCAGGCGTCTGGCCTGCAACGCAGGCATCCTGCCCGTCGTCCTCTCAGGCGCCGGGCAGATCCTCGACGCCGGCAGAACCCGCAGACTGTTCACCGGCGTCCAGCGAACGTTGATCAAAGCCCGACATCGGTCGTGTGTGGCCGAGGGCTGCGACATCCCCGTCGCCTGGACCGAGATCCACCACCTGAAGCCCTGGGCAGATGGCGGTCACACCAACCTCACCGACGGCGTCCCCGCCTGCAACCGCCACCACCACCTCTTCCACGAGCCCCGCTACCACTGGCGACGACAACCCGACGGACGAATCCGCTTCCACCGACACCCCTAGACCGGCAGCCGCGCACTGCCATCGACCAGCCGCGTGCCAGAGTCGAGAAGTGGGCGAGGCGACGGCAGGCGAGCGGAGCGTCCTCCGATCAGCCGCGCTGGTGACGGGGCTGACCGTCGTCCTCAGCGCCGGATTCACGTGGGTGGGTCTGCCGTCGGCCGTGCTCTTCGCCTCCCTGCTGGCGGGCATCACGCAGGCCCTCACCTCCCCCACCGTCCTCGAGCTCCCCGCGCTGGCCTACCGGGCGGCCCAGGCGGTGATCGGGGTGACGATCGGCGCGGCCGTGAGCCTGCCGGCGCTGCGCCGCATGGGCGAGGACGCCGTGCCCATCGGCGCCGTGCTGCTCGCCACCCTCGCCATCTCCCTCGCCGCCGGATGGGCGCTGAGCCTGCGGCGGGACGTCTCGCTGGTGACCGGCGTCTTCTCGCTCATCGCAGGGGGCGCGTCGGGCGTGGTCGCCATCGCCCGCGAGCTGGGCGCCGACGACCGGGTGGTGACGGTGGTGCAGTACCTGCGGGTGCTCGTGGTGCTGATGACGATGCCGCTGGTGGCGGCTCTCGTCTTCCGGCCGCCGTCGGGCCGCGGCGGCCTCCCACCGATGGACGCCGGACTCCCCCGCGACCTCGCCTTCACGATCGCGGCGGTGGCGATCGGGCTGGTGCTCGCACGATTCGTCCCCGCGCCCACCGCGACCCTGCTGCTGCCGCTCGCGGTGGCGGTCGGCCTCAGCGTCAGCGGCTGGCTGGGGCGCCCGCAGGTGCCGACCTTCGTGGAGTGGGTGGCCTTCGCCCTCATCGGCGTGCAGGTCGGACTCCGCTTCACCCGGGCGTCGCTCGCCAGCATCGCCCGCCTCCTGCCGACGGCGCTCGGGCTGATCGTGGCGGTCATCGTGCTGACCGCGGCGACAGGGGCGCTGCTCGCGTGGCTGACCCCGGTCGACGGTCTCACCGCCTACCTCGCCACCACGCCGGGCGGACTGTTCGCGGTGCTCTCCACCGCCGCCGACACCGGCTCCGACGTCACCTACGTGCTGGCGGTGCAGCTGTGCCGGCTGCTGGTGATCCTCGCGCTCACGCCCGCGCTCGCCCGCTGGCTCGCGCGAGGCTCACGCAGAGCCTGACGATCCGTCGGGACGACGTGCCATCATCGTGTGGCGCACGTCACTCGAGGTGCGCAGCACTCTCGGGAGGGAACAATGAAGCGCCTCATCCGCAGCATCACCTGCACCGTCGCCGCCAGCCTCGGCCTGGCGGTGGCCGCCGGCGTCACCGCACCGATCGCACCCGCCGACGCCGCGTCGTCCTCGACGACGGCGTACCGCGAGGGCGGGATCGGCACGGCGATCGCGAACTTCGTCGTCAGCCCGGCGTCGCTGCCGGGCGTCAACGACTGGTCGTGCCGACCCAGCGCCGCCCACCCGCAGCCGGTGATCCTGGAGCACGCAACCTTCGTGAACCTCGGCTCGAACTTCGTGAAGCTCGCGCCCCGGCTGCTCAATCAGGGCTACTGCGTGTTCGCCGAGAACTACGGCCTGACCGCCACCTCCCTCGGTCGCATCGGCGGGCTCGGGGCGGTCACGAACTCGGTGGCGTCCTTCGGCCGCTTCGTCGACCGCGTCCGCGCGGCCACCGGGTCGGCCAAGGTCGACGTGGTCGGCCACAGCCAGGGCGGACTCATCGCCTACGCCTACATCAAGTCCGGCGGCGCCTCGAAGGTCGACGACTACATCAGCTGGGGCGGCAGCCAGAACGGCACCACACTGAGCGGCCTCGCCAGTCTGGCGAGCGCGCTCGGGGTGCTCGGATTCGCCGAGACCTTCGCCGCGTTCCTGCAGGCGCCCGGAGTGACCGACCAGGCGCGCGGCAGCGCGTTCATGACGCGCTTCCTGGCCGACCACACCGTGCCCGCGGGCCCCGACTACGTCACGATCCAGACGCGCTACGACACCGTCGTCACGCCGTACGCCAGCCAGTCCATCCCCGGCACGCGCAACCTCGTCGTGCAGAACTACTGCCCCGGCGACCGCGTCGGCCACGTCGGCCTGTTCCTCGACGAGCCCACGCTGCAGCTCACGCTCAACGCGCTCGCGGGCGGGCCGTCGTCCTTCCGACCGACGTGCTCCGGGTACGGCCCGGCACTCTGACCCGGCCGGCGACGAGCCGAGCCGATCCGGGCAGGGGTCCGCGGGACCACCCGCTCACCGCTGTAGCCACAACAGCCCACGGCGGGTGACCAGCGCGGACGCGACACGGCGACCGCTCCGGCGCTCAATCACGCCCGCGGCGCCCCGAACGGGAAGGACGTGACCACCACCCAGCAGCAGACCGCACCCCCGCGCAGTGACCGCGGTGACGCTCGATGAACGCCATCGGCATCGCCGCCGTCGCGGCGACCCTGCTGGCGGCGCCGTCCGCGAGCCCGCTGCCGCAGCCGCTCCCGCCCACGCCCACAGGCTCGAGCCAGGCGGGCACCCCCGCCCCGGCGAAGAAGGACGTCGCCCGCCTGCACGAGCCGTGCCGCATGCTGCCGGCGCGGTTCCAGCCGAGCGAGGACCTCCCGCCGGGCGGTGGCTACAACCTGGTGGTCGTCATCCCGGCCACGACGTGCAACACCCCGCTCACCGACGCGGCCCTCGCCCGGCTGTTCCCGCGCAGCTGAGGCTCGCGGCCGCTGGACGCTACGAGCCGAGGCTCGGGCCGGCCGTCTCCGGCTCGCGGTCGAGCCGGGCGTGGTGGCGCCCGTAGAACCAGTAGATGGCGACGCCGGCCGCGAGCCACACGAGGAACCGCAGCCACGTCTCCACCGCGAGGTTGGTCATCAGCCCGACGCAGGTGAGCGCGGAGAGCGCCGGGAGCCAGGGCACCTGGGGGGTGCGGAACGGGCGCTCGAGCTTGGGCTTCGTGCGGCGCAGCACGATCACGGCGATGGCGACCACGAGGAACGCGAAGAGCGTCCCGATCGACACCATCTCAGCGAGCGCACCCAGCGGCACGAACGCGCCGAGCAGGGCGATGAGGACGCCGGTGGCCACCGTGGCGCGCACCGGGGTCTGCCGCTTGGGATCGATGCGGCCGATCGCCTCGGGCAGCAGGCCGTCGCGGCTGAGCGCGAAGATGATGCGCCCCACGGTGACGAGCTCGACGAGCATCACCGACGTCAGGCCGGCGACGGCCGAGATGCCGACGAGCACCTTGGCCCAGCCGAGCCCGACCTGGTCGAAGGCGTTGGAGATCGGGGCGCCCTCGCTGAGGTCGACGTACTTCACCATGCCCACCAGGACGAGGCACACGAGCATGTAGAGCACGGTGCAGATGGCGAGGGTGCCGATGAGGCCGCGGGGCATGTCCTTGGCGGGGTTCTTGGTCTCCTCACCGAGGTTGGCCACCGCCTCGAAGCCGCTGTAGGCGAAGAAGACCACCGCGGCGGCCACGAGGATGCCGGTGACGCCGTAGGTGGTGGCGTCGACGCCGCTGATCCACTGCCACAGCGGCTGGCGCAGCTCGCTGAGGTTCTCACCCGACTGCTGCTCGGGCACGAAGGGCGTGAGGTTGGAGGCCTTGACGAAGAAGGCGCCGACCACGATGACAAACACGACGATGCTCACCTTGAGGACGACGAGCAGGTTCGTGACGACCTTGCTCTCACGGATGCCGAGTGCCGCGATCACGGTGAGGATCGCCACGATCGCCACCGCGCCGATGTTGACCACCGAGTCCTCCTCGCCGAAGAAGGCCATCGGCAGCCCGAAGGAGTCCTGCAGGTAGCCCGACCAGCCGCGGGCCACGACGGCCGCACCGAGCGCGAACTCGAGGATGAGGTCCCAGGCGATGATCCACGCGAAGACCTCGCCGATCGTGGCGTAGGCGTAGGTGTAGGACGACCCCGCGGTCGGCACCGCGGCCGCGAGCTCGGCGTAGCAGAGCGCTGCGAGCATCGCGACGAGACCCGCGATGGCGAACGAGATGACGATCGCCGGGCCGGCGTTGGTCTTCGCCTGCACGCCGGTGAGGGTGAAGATGCCGGTGCCGATCACGATGCCGACGCCGAACCCGATCAGGTCGGTGAGCGACAGCCGCTTCGCCAGCCCGCTGTGCTCGCCCTCCGGAACGTCCTCGTTCTGGTGGACGACCGTGTCGATGTCCTTGGTGCGCACCAGGCGCTTCCAGGTTCCGCCGTCGCTCATTCGCTCGACGTTATCCCGTTACCTTCGACACATACCCGTCGCACCCGGCCATCCCGGCCACCCCGGCCTCGCACCGCCGCCCGAGATGGAGGAGCACCTGTCGAGGTTCAAGCCCGGACGTCCCTCGCTCGCCGACCAGCCGGTGCCGTTCGACGTCCCGCCGGCCGTCGAGGGCCGCAGCGAGGTCGCCGTGACCTTCGTCGGCGTCTCCACCCTCCTCCTCGAGGACGACGACAGCGCGGTGCGGGTCTGCCGGCGGGGCAGGTGCGGGTCGTCGTCCACGGGGAGGCGGTGCGCTTCGGGGCGTGGGAGCTGACCTGGATCGAGTCGAGCCACTGCCCGCCCGATCGCTACCCGGGCGTCATCGAGGCTCCGGTGGTGCCGCCGGCCCGCGCCTCGGCGTACCGCTGCGGAGAGGCGTGGTCGATCCTCGTGCGCCACGACAGTGGGCGCAGCCTCCCCGTGCAGGGCAGCGCCGGCTTCGTGCCGGACGCCCTGGCGGGCCGCGAGGCGGAGGTGGCCTACCTCGGCGTGGGCCAGCTCGGCCTGCTTCCCCGCACCTACCTGACCGACTACTGGGCCCACACCGTGCGGGCGGTCGGGGCGCGGGGCGTCGTCCTCACGCACTGGGACGACTTCTTCCGCGGCCTCGACCGGCCGCTGCGCGCCCTGCCCTACGCCGGCGATGACCTCGACGTGACTACGCGAGTGCTCACCGAGTCGGCCGTGGACGACGGGATGCGCCTCGCGATGCCGACGCTATGGCGCCGCGAGGACCCGTGGGCTCTCACCTGAGCATCCGTGCCGCCGGGGTGGCGTCGGGCCGCGGGCAGGACGGGGTGATCAGGCACCGGCGCCGCAGTCCACCGGCACGATCGCACCGGTGACGGCCGAGGCCCGCCCCGGTGAGGCGGCGTCGACGTCCGAGGCGGGCTCAGGCGAGCACGCCCGCCAGCGAGTGGTAGAGCGGGATGCCCACGACGATGTTGAACGGGAAGGTGATGGCGAGCGCCATCGTCAGGTAGCGCGAGGGCAGGGCCTCGGGGATCGCGTAGCGCGCGACCGCCGGCACCACGATGTAGGAGCCGCTCGCCGCGAGCACCGTGAGCAGCGTCAGGTCGCCCACCGACAGGCCCGCCAGCGAGCCGAGACCGAGCGCCAGCGAGGCGCCCACGAGCGGCATCACCAGGGCGAAGCCGACGAGGAACGGGGAGATGCCGCGCACCTCGCGCATCTGCCGGGCCACCACCAGACCGAGGTCGAGCAGGAAGAAGGCCAGCAGCCCCTTGAAGAGATCGACCACCAGCGGGCTCATCGTCTCGCCGCCCGCGGGGCCCGAGGCCACACCCACCACAAGCGAGCCGACGAGCAGCAGGAAGGTGCCCTCGGTGAACGAGGAGCGCAGCACCGCGCCCAGCCCCGGCGCCTCGCCGGCAGCCTCCTCGCCCCCCGCGGTGGACGACGCTCGCGCGTCGTCCACAGGGCCGGAGGCGCCCCCGGCACCGACGGCGACCGGCACCTCGGCGCGCGCGGCGGCCCGCGACTGCGAGCGCGCCCACCCGGCGAGCACGACGGCCATCACGATGGCGGGGCTCTCCATCAGCACCAGCGCCACAGCCATGTGGCCGCCCGGCTCGTCGCCGCGCGAGATGGCGTACTGCGAGGCGGCGATGAAGGTGACCGCGCTGACCGACCCGTAGGTGGCCGCGATGGCGGCGGCGTCGAAGGCGCCGATGCGCAGCCGCAGGACGCGGTAGCCGATCAGCGGGATCACCACGGCGAGCAGGAGGGCGAGACCGAGCACCGTCAGGCCGTCGCCGGTCAGGCCTGTGGCACCGAGCGCCTGGCCGCCCTTGAAGCCGATCGCCATGAGCAGGTAGAGCGAGAGGAACTTGGCGACGGCCGGCGGGATCTCGAGGTTCGAGCGCACGGCGCCGGCGAACAGTCCGACGGCGAAGAAGAGGATGACCGGATCGGTCAGGTTCTTCAGGGCATCCAGGTCCATGGGGGCTCCTCGGGAGGCGGGGGATCAGGCATCCGCGCACCACCTCCCGGCGGCGGCCGGGGAGGCCACAACAGGAAGAACAATACCGGCAATTCACTTCTGGTGTTGGCGATGTGAGCGAGCGCACGTCGCGCTCCGAGGACGACGAACGGCCGGTCACCCCCGTGGGTGACCGGCCGCTCGCGTCGGGCAGGGGGTCGGCGTCAGCGACCGAGGCCCTCGATGTCGATACGGCGGTGGTAGGCCATGCCGGCGATGCCGCCGAGCACGGCGCCCACGGCGGCAGCGACCACGACGCCGACCAGCACGACGCCGGCCTGCAGGGTGAGGTCGCTCAGCGAGCCGGGGATGCGGGGGAAGACGTTGAGGTTGTCGAGCACGTCGTACTTCGCACCGGCCACCGCACCGAGCACGGCGAGCACGACCGAGGTCACGACGCTCCAGCCGAACACCGCGATGCCCTGCTTGGCGCCGTCGAAGCGCGCCATGCGGCCCGCGACGTAGCCTCCGGCGTAGTAGGAGATCAGCACGACGACGAGCACGAGGATGACGCCGAACCAGCCGATCTCCTCGGTGCTGACGCCGTTGCTGCGCGCGGCGTCGGTGAGCTCGGAGGCGCTCGAGACGAGCCCGACGCCGACGCCGGCGCCCGCGGCCGCGACCAGCGCGGTGAGGATGACCGCCAGACCGGTGGCGCTGAGCCAACCGAAGAAGGCGGAGCCGATCTTCACGCCGCCGAAACGCTCCTTCTCGCGAGCGATCACGGCCTTGCGGTCGGTGGAGTTCACGTCGTTGTGGGTGGCCATGGCGTCGGCCCTTTCGTCTCTTCGCCCCGGACGTCGTCCGGTACAAGCGCTCACCGAGCGTGGTGCCCCGATCGCGCCCACCGATCCCCCGCGCACCGCCGTCGTATGGCTCACACAGCACGGTATGGCGACGGGTACCGCGCAGCGACCACGTTCGAACACGCCCACGAAGCCAGCGCGGAGGAGACCAATGACCTCGAACGACCGCACACCGGAGCAGCAGAAGCTCGCCGACCTGCTCGACGGCATGTCGATCGGCATGCTCACCACCTACGGCCCCGAGGGTCCCCGCAGCATCCCGATGGCGCGTCAGGACATCGAACCCGGCGACACCCTCTGGTTCATCACCGGCCGCGACACCCGGCACGCGGCGGCAGTGGACGCCGAGGCCCGCGCCACGCTGACCTTCTCGGCCCGCGACTCCTGGGTCGCGCTGACCGGCCGCGCCGAGATCATCGATGACACCGCGCGACTCGAGGAGCTGTGGACGACGCTCGCCGAGGCCTGGATGCCGGAGGGGCCCGAGGACCCGAACGCCGTCCTGCTGCGCTTCGACATCGAACAGGCGGAGTACTGGGACACCCCCGGCAGCCGCGTGGCCTCGCTGCTGAGCTTCGTCAAGGCGAAGGTCACCGGCGACACCTTGGACGCCGACCACGGCTCGCTGCGGCCCTAGGGCGCCTCTCGCCGCGACGACTCTGCTTCGCCGGTCGCCTCCGCATCGGACTCGACCCCGCCGTCGACCAGCCGCGTCACGTCGGTGGCGTAGTCGAGGCTGATCGCGTCGTGCGAGACCATCAGCACCGTCGTCCCCTCGTTGGCGACGACCTCGCGGAGCACCTCGTGGATGGTGTGCTTCGAGGCCGTGTCCAGCGAGGCCGTGGGCTCGTCGGCGAACAGCAGCGGCGGGCGGTGCGCGAGCGAGCGGATGAGCGCGGCGCGCTGCCCCTGGCCCCCGGAGACCCGGCTGGCGGTGACGTCGAGGAGCGCGCGCACGCCCAGCCGCTCGGCGAGGTGGTCTACCCACTCGAGATCGACCGGGTGGCCCGCGAGGAGGTGCGCGGCCTCGATGTTCTCGCGCAGCGTCAGGCCCGCCAACAGCCCCGAGCGCTGGAAGACGTGGCCGTGGCGGGCGCGGTGGCGCGCACGCTGACGCCCCCGCAGGGCGGTGACCTCGGTGTCGTCGACGCGGATGCTGCCGCCGTCGGGGGCGTCGAGCGCAGCGAGGAGGTTGAGCAGCGTCGTCTTGCCGGAGCCGGACGGGCCGGTGAGGAGGGCGAACGAGCCGGCCGGCACGTGGAGGTCGACGTCGTGGAGCACCTCGACACCGAGGTAGGACTTCGCGACTGCGCGGGCGGTGATCATCCCTTCACCGCCATCGGCAGGTCGAGGCGGCGCCGGAACTGCGACAGCGCGCGCCGTGACGCCGCGAGCATCGCGACCAGAGTGATGCTGAAGCCCACCGACACCTCGACCAGCCCCACCCCGATCTGGACGCCGAGCTCGCTGGCGTTGAAGGCAGCGGCCACCGGCACCATGAGGGGCGCGGCGATCACGGTGGCCCGCACGGTGATCGACAGGGCGCGACGCATCTCGATGGCCTGCAGGGCGCGGAAGTCGACGCCGGTGGCGTTGAGCATGCCGATCTCGCGGATGTTGCGCTGGAGAGCCGACTGTCGCTCCCCCGCGGCGGCGAACCCGGAGAACAGGGCCAGGTAGAGGATCAGCTGGAGGATCAATGGGGTCGCGTTCGCCCGCCAGAAGTCGCGGTTCTCCTCGAGGAAGTGCGCCTCGGTGACGGCGCTCGCCTCGACCTGCGCGCGCACGAGGACGTCGTCCACCGCGTCGCGGTCGCCGGTGAGGGCGATCGCGCCGAAGAAGGCCGAGCTGGTGCCGTGCAGCACGCAGTCGCGCGCGGTCGAGTCGGCCAGGATCGCGATGCTGCGGTTCATCTGGGCCACGCCGTCGAGCACCCCGGCCACCCGGAGCCGCGTGCCGTTGAGGCTGATGGTCTCGCCCACCTCGCTACCCACCGTGTCGTCGACCAGCACGGTGCGTCCGACGCAGGTCGAGGAGACCGCCTCACCGCTCAGCCGCGCGAAGACGGCGTCGGGGATGCTGAGCTGCAGCGCCGACTTCCCGTCGAGGTTGAACAGGTGCTTGCCGAAGGGGATCATCGGGAACGGAGCGTCGTCGACGAGGTCGCCCATGCGCGCAACCTCGATGGCGCTGTCGTCCATGAAGGTGATGTCCGGGCCCTGCAGCACGAAGGTGACCGGGCGCCCGTCGGCGAGGGTGTCGGTCAGCGCCTCCACCGGGCGCAGCGGACCGTTGGTGACCTCGTTCTCGATGCCCGAGGTGGCCCCCACCAGCACGATGGCGAGCACCGCGAGACCCGTGCCCCGCACCTGCCGACGGACCCATCGCGCCGGGCCGCGCGGCGACTCGCGCCCGCTGACCCGGTCGATGCCGGAGTACTCGATCCGGGCGAGGCGGGCCACCAGGCGGCGTCGACGGTCGAGTGCGCCGAGCGACCAGGTCGCGAAGAACACGGCGAGGCCGAGCAGGGCCGCGAACGGGGCGACGGCACGCACCGCCCGCACGATCGCCACCAGCGCGTCGACCGCCCCCGGCACGAAACCCGGCTGGGGCGAGACCTCGGTCGGGCCCAGCACGTCAGCCGACCCGCCCAGCGCCAGCACCACCCCGGCCAGGACGACGCCCACCAGCCCGGCAGCCGCGAGCAGCGCGCCGGCGACGCGTCGTCCGCGCGGATCACCTGGTGGCGGCACCGTCGGCTCCCGTCGCTCGTGGGTGGGCGATGGGGAATCTAGCCAGTGTCGAGCGCGCAGGTCGGCCTTTCGCTCAAGGAGCCGGTCCGCCTCGCTCAGCCGCCGCCGGCGGGCAGCGCCTCGAGCATGATGTCGGGCAGGTCGCGCGCGGTCTTGCCCGCGCGCCACTGGTCGACGAACAGCGCGAGGTAGGTGCCGTCGCTGCGCTGCAGCACCTCCACACCGCGCACGCCGGCGAGGGCTGCGGCGCCGTCGGCGTCGGTGCGCCGAGCGACCTGGTAGTCGAGGCGCGAGAAGCGGATGGGCGAGTTGAATTCGTTGACCATGCGGTCCTCGACCACCTCGAACTGCATCGGACCGACCGCCGCGAGCACGGGGTTCTGGTCGCCGCGCAGGTCCGAACGCAGCACCTGGACGACCCCCTCCTGGTCGAGCTGCTCGATGCCGCGGCGGAACTGCTTGTAGCGCCCGATGTCGCCGGCGCTGGCGGTGACGAAGTGCTCGGGCGCGAAGCTCGGCACGGGCGGGTACTCGATCGCATCGCCGGTGTAGATCGTGTCGCCCACGCGCAGCGCGTTGGCGTTGACCAGGCCGATGATGTCGCCGGGCTGGGCGGTCTCGACCGACGTCATCTCGCGACCGAAGACCGCCTGCGCGAACTTCGTGGCGAAGGGGCGGCCGGTGCCGGCGTGGGTGACGACCATGCCGCGCTCGAAGGTGCCCGACACGACGCGGGCGTAGGCGAGCCGGTCGCGGTGCGAGGAGTTCATGCCCGACTGGACCTTGAAGACGAAGGCGCTGAACTCGTCGTCGACCTCGCGCACGGCGCCGTCCACGCCCTCGGTGTCGCGCGGTGCGGGGGCGAGGTCGAGCAGCAGGTCGAGCAGCTGCGCGACGCCGAAGTTCTGCAGCGCGGAGGCGAACATCACCGGCGTAGTGGCGCCAGCGAGGAACTGGGCCTGGTCGTGGTCGGCCTCGTCGAGGCTGAGCAGCTCGTGCTCCTCCACCGCGGTGGCCCAGGGCAGCGCGTCGGCCTCCTCGACGTCCCCGGGCGCGATGCGCCGCTCGGGCGCGCGGGTCGCGCCGCCGGCGGTGCGGGTGTACTTCACGAACTCGCCCGTGCGCCGGTCGAGGACGCCGCGGAAGTCGCCCGCCTCGCCCACCGGCCAGGTGAGCGGCGTGGGACGCAGGCCGATCTTCTCCTGGATGAGGTCCATCAGCCCGAGCGCGGAGAGGCCGGGGCGGTCCCACTTGTTGATGACCGTGATGACGGGGATGCCGCGCAGGGCGCAGACCCGGAAGAGCTTGAGCGTCTGCGGCTCCAGGCCCTTGCCCGCGTCGACCAGCATGACCGCGGAGTCGACGGCCGAGAGCACGCGGTAGGTGTCCTCGGAGAAGTCGCTGTGGCCGGGGGTGTCGACGAGGTTGACCACGTGGTCGCGGTAGGCGAACTGCAGCGCGGCCGAGGTGATCGAGATGCCGCGCGCCTTCTCCATCGCCATCCAGTCCGACACGGTGGCGCGGCGATCGCCCTTGCCGTGCACGGCGCCGGCCTCGTTGATGGCGCGCGCGTGGAGGGCGAGGGCCTCGGTGAGGGTCGACTTTCCCGCGTCGGGGTGGCTGATGACGGCGAACGTTCGACGGGGACGGGTGTCGGGCACCGGTCGAATTTACCCGCAACAGGCGCGCAACCGGGCCTCGGCGAGAGGCGGCCCGTCCGCGACGACCCGGACAGCAGTGGCCCGCATCGGCACCGACCTACGCTCGGGGATGCGGTCGAGATCCGCCGCGACGTCCCTCAGGAGACCCCCATGCGCGCAGCCCGCTATCACTCCTACGGCGCCCCCGACGTCCTCGTCGTCGAGGACGCCCCCGAGCCCCACGCCGTCCCCGGGTCGGTGCGCATCGCGGTGCAGGCCGTGAGCGTCAACCCCATCGACTTCCTGCTGCGCAGTGGCCGCCTGAAGGACGCCGTGCCGCTCGAGCTCCCGGCCATCACCGGTCGCGATGCCGTCGGCGTCGTCGACGAGGTCGGCGACGGCGTCGAGGGCGTGCAGGTGGGCGACGTGGTCTTCGGGCTCGGCGGCCTGGCCGACACCACAGCCGAGTACGCGGTGCTCACCGCGTGGAGCGTCGTCCCCGAGCAGTGGACGACGGAGCAGGCCGCCGCGGCGGGCCTCGCCGCATCCACCGCCCAGGCGGCCCTCGACGCACTGGCGAACCTCGCGGGCGGCTCGCTCGACGGCACGACGCTGCTGGTCGAGGGAGCCTCGGGTGCCGTCGGCACCGCCGCCGTGGCGCTGGCGCTCGCCGCGGGCGCCACCGTGATCGGCACCGGCAGCCAGGCCAACCAGGAGCACCTGCGCGCGCTCGGGGCGCTGGCCACCACCTACGGCGAAGGCTTGGCCGGCCGCATCGCCGAGCTCGCCCCCGGCAGCGTCGACGCCGCCTTCCACTCCGCGCCGTCCGACTCGCTGCCCGCGCTGGTCGACATCGTCGGCGACGCCGCGCGCGTCGTCACCGTGGTCGACACCGAGGGCGCGGCCCGCCTGGGCGCGCTCAGCGTCAACGCGCGCAACGACTCCGACCTGCTCGACCGCGCCGCCGCCGTGGGCCGCGCCGGCGGTTGGACCCCGCGGGTCGACCAGGTCGTGACGCTCGACGACGCCCAGCGGGCGCACGAGCTGGCCGAGGGCGGCGGCGGGAAGATCGTCCTCACCGTGCGCGGCTGAGGGCGCCGACCGACGTCAGGAATCGAGGTCCTTCAGCTCCCAGTACTCGGCGGCGAACTTCAGCGCGCCGTCGATGGCCTTCCACCCCATGTAGTAGTCGAGCCGGTGCTGAGGCGCACCACCCAGAAGTTCGTAGTGGACGACGATCTGGCCCCGCCACCTCGGGTCGCCCTCCGGCTCGTAGACGGTCACCTTCTTCTGCAGGTAGGTCACGGGTCCGTCACCAGGCAAGGCGATGAAGCCCCCCAGGGTGCCCAAGTCCTCGCCGGCCGTCTTCGGGGCCGCCGGCGGGACGAAGTCGGCCTCGGATCGACCGCTCGCGGTCCACTTCTCGAAGGCCTCGAAGGTGTCGGTGGCGTACGCGTCAAGACGTCGCGCGGCGGCAAGGAAACGTGCGTAGGAGGCGGGGCTCGTGACGTCAGCGATGGCATCGAGGTCCGACTGCGGGAGGGCGTAGCGCGACGAGTAGTCGAAGCGGTCCTGCTTGAGGTAGACGTCCTTCAGGTAGGCGTCCGAGCGCTCGAGCACCAGGGCCGCAACCTCTGGCGAGTAGGCCTTCGTGAGGGTCTTGACCGTCCTCTGATTGCTGGGCGCGAGAGCCCTCGACAGCCTGTTGCTCCTGGTCCCCTCCGTCAGGATGAGGCCGGTCTCGGCCTCCTCGGACGCGGAGGCGGTGTCCGAGCGCGCGGCCTTCCGGGTGTCAGCCGACGTCTCCGGGACGGTGGAACACGCAGAGCACACGAACGCGAGCAGGAGGACGGCGAGGACGAGGGGTCGTCGCAGAAGCACGGGAACTCCCCGGGGGTTCAGTCGGGACCCGACCGCGGAGGCTGGTGGGTGCCCGGGATCCTAGGACACTTCGCCGGCATTCGTCCGCCAGCACCGACAGGCGTAACGTCGCAGGTCAACCCCGCTGCCACGGGCTCGCTCTCCGATCGAGGCCCGCGCAGCACGGAAGGCGTGCGTCATGTCGACGCCGAACCCCTCATCCCCCACCGACCTGCGCCTGGCGGTGCGGCACGACCGTCCCCGCCTGCCCCTGGACGGCGCCTGGTGGCCGCGTTCGGACGATCTCGCGGTCGAGGTCGGCGTCCTCGTCGACCACTTCCCCGTCGAGCTCGGCCGCATCATGCGCGTGCTCTACTCGACGCCGGACTGGCGCGCACCGGTGCGTCGCGCCGGCACCACGCGCGGCTCCGTCAAGCTCGGCACCTTCCCGGACGACGACACCCACCTGCTCGTCGCCCTCATGAGCGACCACACCCGGCGCCACCTGCTGGTGATCCCGCCGGGCACCCCGGCAGCGATCGCGGAGTCGCTGATGGACGCCGCCACCAGCGACCACAACGCGCACTCCGCACTCCGCCTGCTCGAGGACGCCGGGCTGCCGCTGCCCAACCCGGCCTGACCACCGAGCCGCCGACCCGGCGTGGGTCGGCGGCTAGCCTCGATCCACATGGCCACCCCGCGCAGGATCTTCGACATCGAGAACGCCGAGACCGCCGACTCACTCGGCACCACGGCCTACCAGCTGCTCACCGCGATCGTGGTGCCCCGCCCCATCGCCTGGATCTCCACCGTCTCCTCCGACGGCGTCGGCAACCTCGCACCGCACTCGTTCTTCACCGTCTCCTGCGCAAACCCCGCGATCGTTCAATTCACCTCGGTCGGGCGCAAGGACACCCTGCGCAACATCGAGCAGACCGGCGAGTTCACCATCAGCCTCGCCCCCGAGCACCTCCTCGACCAGGTCAACGACAGCTCCGCGCCCTACGACGCCGACGTCGACGAGGCGCAGGCACTCGCCATCGCGATGGAACCGAGCGAGAAGGTCGCACCCCCGCGCGTGGCCGCCTCACCCGCATCGATCGAGTGCCGCCTGCACTCGGTCGTGGAGCTCGGCGATTCCTGGCTGGTGCTCGGCACGGTCTGCGCGATCACCGTGCACGAGTCCGCGCTCGACGGCACCCACCCGCGGTTCGACGCCCTGCAGCCCCTCTCCCGCCTCGGGCGCAACGAATGGGGCCGCCCGCCCACGGTCATCGCCGTCGACCGGCCACAAGCACCGCCCGAGGGCGACTGACCGACAGGACGGCGGCGCGCTCCGAGCGCCCCCATGCCGACACTCGCCTCCCCCGCCGCCCCCTCGTCGCTCGCCGTCGCCCGCATGCAGGACCGCATGTCGCACGACCTCCACCTGCCCGACGAGGTCATCGAGCTGCGCGCGCGGGCCCGCGCCTCGGTGGCGCAGCACCTCGCCCCGGTGGCGCGTGAAATCGGCAGCCGCGAGGAGTCGGCCGACAGCTTCCCGTGGGAGGCCTTCCGCGGCCTGGCCTCCGACGGCCTGTTCGGCCTGCCGTTCTCCGACACCGAGCACCCGACGCTCAGCGTGGGCACGGTGACCGAGGAGATCGCCGACGAGTCGTCGTCGCTCGCCGGCGTCTACAACGGGCCACCGAGCTCGAGTGCGCCCGCAACCTCTACCAGAAGGCCGCCACCCTGCTCGATCGCGGCGATGCCACCGCCGAGCCCGAGGCCGCGATGGCCAAGGCCTACGGCACCCGGCTGGCCAACGACCTGGTGCGCGAGGCCATCCAGATCCACGGCGCCGTCGGTTTCGCCCGCCAGGTCGGCGAGACCGGCGAAGCGGTGCGACTCGAGGAGATGTACCGCGACGCCAAGATCCTCGAGATCTTCGAGGGCGCCAACGAGCTGCAGCAGTGGATCGTGGCGCGGCGGCTGATCGGGCGCGACATCACGGGATGATCGACCGCCCGACACGTCGCGCACAGCGACACGCTCGCCGGCCGCGCCGGGCTGGTGGCCTACGGCCTGTTCGGCTTCGCGCGAGCCCGGCGCCTCACAACGTAGCCCTCCACGGCGGGTGCTCCGCCCGAGGCGGCCCGCCTCGGCGGGTCAGCGCAGCACGAGCACCGCGCAGGCGGTGGCGAAGCCCCCGGCCCACACCGCCAGCAGGCCGCGCAGCACCCGCGGAGCGGAACCGACTTCCATGAACCACCACCCGATCGCCCACGCCTTGGCGAAGCCCACGACCACGAGGGTCGCCGAGGCGCCCGCGGCCCCGAAAGCGCCGGGATGGCCGGAGCCCACCCAGACCGTCGTCGCCGTGACGACGATCAGCGCCGCGCACAACACCCTCACCGAACGGGGCACCCGGGCATCCGCCGCGAGCTCGGGCACGCACTCGCGGCTCACGTGGTGGCCCCCAGGTAGACGAGGTTGAAGATGACGACCCAGAGCAGGTCGACCATGTGCCAGTAGACGGCCACGCCCTCGGCGAAGATGCGCCCGGACCGGCCCCGCAGCGACACCGCGCGCCACCTCGCCACGAGCGCCATGCCGATCAGCACGTGGAGCAGGTGCACCCCGGTGACGGCGAAGTAGAGGGTGAAGAAGAGCTCCGTGCCCGGGCGGTGCCCGTCGGCCAGCACCAGCGCGTACTCCGCGACCTTGGCGGTCAGGAAGACCGCTCCCCCGACGAGCACGAACCCGAGATCGGCTCGCAACCGCGCCGAACCTGCCCGGTAGGCGTGCAGGGCCCGCACCATGAAGTACGAGCTCGCCAGCAGCACCAGCGTGTTGACGGCGCCGATCTGCTGGTGCAGCGCGGAGGCGGACGCCTTGAGCGCCGCCCTGTCCTCGCCGAGGTAGTGGGCGAAGACGACGAAGAAGACACCGAAGATCGTCATGTCGCCGAGGACGAAGATCCACAGCCCCGGCTCGGCCGGCACACCCGTCCGCTCCTCGTCGGTGGGGCCGCGAGCAGGCGCCGGGCCGGGTGACGGGCTAGGTGCCGGGGGGTCGTCGTCCCAGAGGAAGGTGGGCTCCCCGAGGACGGGCTCGGTGCTCATCTCGGCTCAGGCGACCGAGGCGTGCTCACGCTGTGCCGGCGCGGGCGCGGGCGCGAGCAGCAGGTGGTTCGCGCGGCGGCAGGCCCACGACATCGCCACGAGGAAGACGCAGTAGGCGGTGAGGGCGAGCCAGAACACGAGGACGCCGTTCCAGGCGAACGGGCCGGTCGTGAAGAAGTACGCCAGCACGTCGGGGACGAAGGCGAAGGCGACCAGGAAGTTCAGGTAGGCCAGCCACCTCGGGAAGACGCCGGCGGGATCCCTGAGCACGGCAAGCCCGATGACGACGTTCTGGATCATGAACGGCGCGATGCCGGTGAACAGCAACAGCCAGGCGAGGTCGTTGAGCAGGACGATCGTGTCGCTCGAGCGATCGGTGCGGAACCCGCCGACGGCGAAGATCAGCTGCGGGAAGAGGTTGACCACCACGGTGACGGCGGCGGTCAGGATCTGCGTGAAGGCGAGGATCGGGACGCGTCCCTCCATGCGCAGCATGTGCACCGAGATCAACGCGAGCATCGGCGCCATGAGGACGACGCCGATCGAGGAGAGCACGAAGCCCGCCATCACCCGGTCGGGCTGGTCGGTGAAGAACGAGAGCACCTCCGACGGAGAGGCGGAGGGGCTGATCGGCAGCGGCAGCATGCCGGCGACCAGCCATCCGGCCAGGGTCACGACGACGGCGGCAGGGCCGCCCAGGGCGGCGAGGTTCAGAAGGCGGCGAGTGTCCATGGGATCTCCTCAGCGATGGGTCGGGACGGGCGCGAGGAGGCGGGCCAGGGTCGCCACCTGCGCGATCTTGTCGGCGTCCGAGGCCGCGAGCGGGTTGACGAGCAGCGTCCGCACGCCAGCGGCGTGGAACTCCTCGATCTGTCGACCGATCGACGACTCGTCGCCGATGAGGGTGACCGCGTCGACGAGGTCGTCGGGCACGGCGGAGGCGGCGTCGGCCTTCTGGCCCGACAGGTAGAGGTCCTGGATCTCCTTGGCCTCGCTCTCATAGCCGTAGCGGCAGGCGAGCTGGTTGTAGAAGTTCTTGTCGCGGGCACCCATGCCGCCGATGTAGAGCGCCAGCTGGTTGCGCACCGCCTGCATCGCCTCCGGCGGCGGAGCCCCCAGGTGGAAGTTCACCTGGAGCTGGATGTCGAGCTCGCCCAGAGCGGGGTCCCGCCGGGAGAAGCCCGCCTCGAGCGACTCGCCCCACGCCAGCTGCGCCTTGCCGGGGTGGAAGAACAGCGGCTGCCAGCCCTGGGCCAGCTCAGCCGCCAGCTCCACGTTCTTGGCTCCGAGCGCAGCCACGGCGATCGGGATCTCCGAGCGCACCGGGTGGTTGATGATCTTCAGCGGCTTGCCCAGCCCCGAGCCGCCGTCGTCCTTCGTGAGGGGCACCGTGTAGTGCTTGCCGCGGAACTCGACCGGCTCGCGGCGCCACACC
>NZ_CAXRAZ010000055.1:0-84200 GCF_964229035.1 Nocardioides sp.
GGCCGCGGGCGTCGTCCTCTCGCGGGCGCAGCGCGAGGCGGAGGCGGCGGTGGGCGTGGCGTGGCTCGGCGCCGCCTACGCCGCCGTCGCCGGATTCATGCTCGCCCCCGAGGCCAGCGGCGAGGCGCTGCTCGCCGAGCCCCTCGCCTACGCCGGAGCCGGTGCCGCCCTCGCGGGCGCCATCGGCCTCGTGGGGCTCGGTGCCGGGCGCACCCTGGTGTTCCCGCCGCTGGTGGTCGGCGTGCTCGCGCTGGGCGCGGGCCTCGTGGTGCGCGGCACCGACGCCGCGCCGGCCGACGTCCTCACCGTGCTGCTGGCGCTGGTGGTGATGGCCGGGAGCGTGTTCCCGTGGATCGCGCTCGGTGCCACCGGCACCCGCGTCGACCAGCTCTACACGCCCGCCGACATCACCGCCGACCCCGACGACATCGACCCCGACCGCGTCGCCTCCGACGCGCGCGTGGCCCACGAGATCCTGCTGGCGATCTCCGGCACCGTCGGGCTGCTGCTGGTGCTCGCCGCGCCTTTGGCGGTGAGCCTCGGTGTGGCCGGCACCCTGCTGGCGGTCGACGCCTGCCTGATCGTGATGCTGCGCACCCGCCAGTACCGCACCGGCAGCGAGGTGCTGTTGGGGCTGGCCTCCGGCATCGCCGGCCTGGTGGCCGCTGCCGTGGCGGTCCTCGCGTTGCACCCCGATTGGCGCCCGGCCCTGGCCGGCGTGCTGGCCGCCGGCGGCGCCCTGGTGCTCGCAGCCACCCTCACCCCGGCCGTGCCGTCGGTGCGTCGCGGTCGCTTCGGCGACCTGCTCGAGTCGACGGCGCTGCTGGCGCTCCTGCCGCTCGTGGTGCTGGCCGTCGGCCTGTTCTCTGCGGTGCGCGAGGCGGTCTCCTAGTGGCCACCAAGAAGGACCTCGTCGAGGCCTACTCGTTCAACCGTCGGCGCCTCGTCACCGCCTTCGTCTCCGGCGCGCCGGGTGGTCGCGAGGTCGAGCCGGCCCGCCCGGGGCGCATGATCGTCGGCGGTGCTGCGCTCGCGGTGCTGCTGGTGGCTGGTGCGGCTATCGCCGGGGCGCTCACCCGCTCGGCCCCGGTGAGCTTCGACCAGCCGGCCCTGGTCACCGACGACCGCGGCGCGCTCTACGTGATCCTCGACAAGAACGACTCGCCGGGCGAGCCGACGCTGCGCCCGGTCATCAACGTCACCTCCGCGCAGCTCATCCTCGGCTCGGAGGAGTCCGCCCGCCGCGTGCGCGACAAGGATCTGGCCCGGCCGAAGGGGCCCGCCATCGGCATCCTCGACGCCCCGGCCACCGTGCCCGCCGCCGACCAGCTCATCAACAGCGGCTGGACGTCGTGCACCGGCGCCGGGCAGGGGCTGCACACGGTGGTCCAGACCTCCCCGGCCGTCGACGCCGTCGACCGGCGGGCGTTCCTCGCCACCTCGGCGAGCACCGGCCGCACCTACGTGATCGCCGAGACCTCCGCGCCGGGCCGCCCGCGGGCGGCCTACCGCTACGAGGCGCCGGCGGGCAACGACGCGCTGCTCTCAGCCGTCGCCGACGCCACTCGGCAGGACGCCGTCACGGTGCCCGACGCGTGGCTGGCGCTGATCCCCGAGGGCGGCCCGCTCGATGCTCGGGGGCTCGGTATCGCCGGCCTCGGCCGCCCGGCCGGGCTCCCCGGCTACGCGGGGGCGCTCGTGGGCGACCTCGTCGAGCGTGACGGCCGCAGCTTCGCGATCACGTCCTCGGGCCTGGTGCGGCTCTCGCCGTTCGCCGACCGGGTGCTGCGCTCCACCTCGCTCGGGCCGCGGCTGCCCGAGGTGCTCACGCCGGCCGCGGGCGCGCCCTTCGACACGGTCGGTGAGACCTACGCGAGCGCACAGTGGCCCGACGAGGTCCCGCGAGGCACGGTGGACGACGGTTCCGAGCTGTGCGCGGTGCTCGACACCGGGCGCGACGAGGCGCCGTCGGTGCATCTCGCGCTCGCGCGCGACGGCAGCGACCTGGCCGAGTCGGTCGCCGCCGGCACCAGTCCCGTCGAGGTCGCCTCCGGCCGAGGTGCGCTCGTGCGGGTCGGCGGCTTCGATTCCGCCAGCGCACGGTCGGTCTACCTCGTCGACGAGCGTGGCCGCACCTACCCGCTGGCCGGCAAGCAGGAGCTCACCAACCTCGGCTACGCCGACGTGCCGCCGGTCGTCGTCCCCGACACGTGGAACCGGCTCTTCGCCCCCGGCCCGGAGCTCTCGCAGTCGGCCGCGCTGTGCCCGCCCGGATCCACGCAGGGCGCCCAGGGCGCCGACGGGGCCGCGGGCGGAACGTGCTCGTGAGGCCGCGCTCCCACCGCATCGCCCCGCGCCGCGCCACCCTGCTCCTCGCGCTCGGTCTCGCCGCGGCCGGCACCACGGCTGTGCCCACAGCTCCCGCCCGCGCCGCGGACGGCCTCGACTGCAGCCAGGTCGGGGTCGACGCCGAGCGGCGCCCGGTCACCGCCCCCGACGGCACCGACGACGCCGCCGCGGCGCTGGGCGTGCCCGCCGCCGATGCGATCCTGCAGCGCGCGGGGGTGCGTCGTCCGGGGGCGGGGGTCACGGTGGTGGTGGTCGACACCCCCTCGCCGTCGTTGAAGGCGGGCGTCACCGGCAGCGACGTCAGCCCCCACGGCCTCGTGCTGTCCTCGATCGTGGCCGGGCCCGACCAGCCCAAGCCGAGGGTGGCCGGTGGCATCGCGCCGGGGGCGCGCGTCGTCCAGCGACCCTTCTACGACGTGCCGCGCGGCGAGGGCGGCCAAGGGCGCATCGAGCCCTCGGCGGCCAACCTGGCCCTGCAGCTCGACGCCGTGGCCACCCAGAAGAAGCGCGGCCGCCTCGGCAAGCGCACGATCGTGCTCACGGCCGCGGAGGTGCCGCGCAGCGCAGCGCTCGCGCGCGCCGTGGAGCGTGTGGTCGACGCCGGGGCGCTCGTCGTCGCGGCCGGCGGCGACCGTCCCCCGGCGCAGGGCGACGCCGCAGGATCGGGCGCCACCGGGGGCGACGACGGCGACCTCCTGTCGCGCTTCTCCGGCGAGTCGGCACGACCCGGCGAGGACGCCGGCCCCGTCGTCTGGCCGGCGGCCGACGCGGGCGTACTCACGGTGGGCCTCACCAGCGTCGGCACCGCCGTCGGGCTGCGCAGCTCGGCGATCGACCTCGGTGCCCCCGGCGCGGGCTCGGTCGCGCGGGCGCTCAACGGCGGGTGGTGCGTCGTCCAGACGCCGTCGTCGCACTGGGCGGCCGCGCAGGTCGCCGGGGTCGCCGCTCTGGTGTGGCCGGCGCGCCCCGACGCCGACGCCGCGGCGCGGCGTCGCCGGCTCGAGGCCACGGCGGCGGGCAGCGCCGGCTCCAGCAGCCGCTCCTTCGGGTTCGGCGAGGTGCAGGCGGTGGCCGCCCTCACCCGCGCAGACGACGAGCTCTCGCCGCCGCGCCAGCAGCGCGAGGTCGTGCCGCGCGCCGTCGCGCCGCGGCCCCGGGTCGATCGCCTCGCCGGCGTGCGCGACGACGCCGTCTGGTGGGGCCTCGGCGGCGGTGCCGCGCTCGTCGTCCTGCTGGTGCTGCGCCCGGTGCTCGCGCGTCGGCGCACCCGCTGAGATCCTGGGGCGGTGACCTCGAACCTCGTCTCCGCCCGCAACCTCCGCTTCCTGCTGCACGAGTGGCTCGACGCCGCCGAGCTGACGCGGCGCGAGCGCTACGCCGACCACGCGCCCGAGGACTTCGACGCCCTGCTCGAGCTGAGCGAGCAGCTGGCCAGCGAGCACTTCGCGCCGCACTACCGGGCCAGCGACGAGCAGGAGCCGCAGTTCGACGGCACCGACGTGCACGTGCTGCCGGCCATCGGCGAAGCGCTGCGCCGCTACGCCGAGGCCGACCTGTTCGCGCTGGGGGCACCGGCCGAGCACGGCGGCCTGCAGGTGCCCTCCACGGTGGCGACCGCGGCGTCGATGTGGTTCAGCGCGGCCAACATCGGCACCCTCTGCTACGCCTTCCTCACCCAGGCCAACGCCAGCCTGCTGATGACCCACGCCGCACCCAAGCTCGTGGAGCGCTTCGTGCCGCCCATGCTCGAGGGCCGCTGGTTCGGCACGATGGCGCTCTCGGAGCCGCAGGCCGGCAGCTCGCTCGGCGACGTCACCACCCGGGCGGTGCCGCAGTCCGACGGCACGTACCGGATCTTCGGCAACAAGATGTGGGTCTCGGCCGGCGACCACGACCTCAGCGACAACATCGTGCACCTGGTGCTGGCCAAGCTGCCCGACGCACCGGCGGGCACCAAGGGCATCTCGCTGTTCGTGGTGCCCAAGTTCCTCGTCGCGGACGACGGCTCCCTCGGCGAGCGCAACGACGTCACCATCGCGGGCATCAACCACAAGCTCGGCTCGCGCGGCACGGTCAACACCGCGCCCGTGTTCGGCGACGGCACCTTCACCCCGGGCGGGGAGCCGGGCGCGATCGGCCACCTCGTGGGCGAGCCCGGCCGCGGCCTGAACTACATGTTCCACATGATGAACGCCGCCCGCCTCGGCGTGGGCGCGGCGGCCACGGGCACGGCGTCCGCGGCCTACCTGAAGTCGCTCGACTACGCCCGCCAGCGCCCCCAGGGCCGCCCCCTCGGCGTGCCCGCCACCGAGCCGCAGGTGCCGATCATCGAGCACACCGACGTGCGCCGCATGCTGCTGGCGCAGAAGGCCTACGTGGAGGGTGCGCTCGCTCTGGTTCTCTACTGCGCCCGGCTGCTGGACGACGAGGTGAGCCTCGCCGACGAGGCGGCGCGCGCGGAGGCGGCGACCCTGCTCGGCGTCCTCACCCCGATCGTGAAGTCGTGGCCCTCGCAGTGGGGGCAGGAGAGCACGTCGCTGGCCATCCAGGTGCTCGGCGGCGCGGGCTACACCCGCGACTACGACGTCGAGCAGCACTGGCGCGATCAGCGGCTCAACCCGATCCACGAGGGCACCCACGGCATCCAGGCCCTCGACCTGCTCGGCCGCAAGGTCCTCGCCGACGGCGGTGCCGGGCTCATGCTGCTCGCCGGCCGCATCGAGGCCACGATCGCCCGTGCCCGCGAGGTCGGCGGTCGCGCGACGGTGCACGCCGACGCCCTGAAGGCCCGCCTCGACCGGGTAGGTGAGGTGACGCTCGGCCTGGTCGGCCTCGGCACCCCGGAGAAGATGACCGCCAACGCCACGACCTACCTCGAGGCCGCCGGGCACCTGGTGGTGGCCTGGCTGTGGCTCGAGCAGGAGGTCGTCGCCGGCGCGCAGGAGGGCGACTTCTACGACGGCAAGCGGCAGGCGGCGGAGTTCTTCTTCGTCTCCGAGCTGCCCCGCATCGACCCCATGCTCGACCTCCTCGCCGCCGGCGACCTCACGTCGCTGGAGATGCGCGACGCCTGGTTCTGAGGGTCGGCTGCGGCGCCGCAGTCGCCCGGCGCCGGTGCAGGAATCGCCGGTCGACCGGGGCGATTCCTGCACTGGGCACGCGTTGCAACGCGTGCCAAGTGCCAGGAACGCGTGCCAAGTGCGGGCTAGCAGAGCCGGACGACGCCCGCTCAGGCCCGCGGGTCGACGAGGATCTTGGCGTGGCGCTCGGGATCGCCGAGGTCGGCGAAGGCCTTCGCCAGCCCGTCGAGGCCGACGGTGCCGGTGTGCAGCGGGCGCGGGTCGACCCTGCCGGAGGCGAGCAGGTGCAGCACGTGCGCGAACTCCTCGGGGTCGTAGCCGAACACGTAGCGGATCTCGACCTCCTTGTTGAGGGCGAGGGCGGTGCGCACGGTGTCGGGCTGCATGCACACGCCCACGCCGATCACGCGGGTCATCAGCGGCACGCGCGCGAAGATCTCGTCGAGCACCCCGGGCACGCCGACGCACTCGAAGACGACCGGTCCGGTGGGGGTGGCGCCGAGCGAGTCGCCCAGTCGCATGAGCCGGCCCCACGGCAGCAGCGGCACCGACCGCAGGCGGCCGATGGTGGTGATGCCGAAGCTGGCGTACGCGGTGATCGAGGCGACCGGACCGGGCAGCTCGTAGGCCTCCCACGGCGAGGTCTCGCGAGGGTCGACCACCACCGTGGCCCCGCAGGCGCGGGCGAGCTCGCGACGGGTGGGGGAGTAGTCGGAGGCCACGATCGTGCGCACGCCGGAGGCCTTGAGCATGAGGATGATCGCCAGGCCGATCGGGCCGCAGCCGATCACCACCGCGGGCCGACCCTTCGCGATCTCTGCGCGACGCACGGCGTGCCAGGCCACGGCGAGGGGTTCGGTGAAGGCGGCCACGTCGTCGTCCACGCCGGCGGGGACGTCGAAGGCGAACGCCTCCTGCACCACGACGTACTCGGCGAAGGCGCCGGGGGAGTGCTCGTCGAAGCCGACCATGTGTACGTCGTCGCCGTGACGCACGATCGGCAGCGCCACGATGCGGGTGCCGGGCTTCCAGCGCCGCCGGGTGCGCGGGCCGTAGGCCACCACCTCGCCGACGAACTCGTGGCCGAGGACGACGTCCTGCGCGGGCTGCATGATGCCGGGGTAGCCGAGGTCGTCGCCGAGGGCGGCGAGCTCGTCGGTGTGCTGTCGGGCGTGGAGGTCGGAGCCGCAGATGCCCGCGCGCACCACGCGCAACAGCAGCTGGCCGGGGCCGGGCTCGGGGCGCGCCACCTCCTGCACGCTGAAGGCGCCCTCGCGGACGACGGCCGCGCGCATCGTGCCCGCGCCGGTGCTGGTGCCGGTGGTTCCGGTGCCGGTGGTCACAGGTGACTCCCCTCGTCGCGCTGCTGCGCTAGCGTGGCGCGGCTGCCGCGCGACTGTAGCAACGGTGGCGGCCGATGAGGCGCCCTCCCGAAAGGTCCCACCATGGTCGAGCAGTCCGCCGTCGGCACACCGTCGCGCACCGTCACCACCGCCGACGGGCTCGCGCTCGCGGTCTACGAGGAGGGCCCGGCCGACGCGCCGGTCGTCGTCCTCGTGCACGGCTACCCCGACAACCACCGGGTCTGGGACGGCGTGGCGGGCGATCTCGCCGCCGACCTGCGCGTCGTCCGCTACGACGTGCGGGGCTCGGGCAACTCGCAGGTGCCCGCCTCGCGCGCCGGCTACCGCATGGAGCGCCTGGTCGACGACCTCGGCCGCGTGATCGACGCCGTGAGCCCTGACGCGCCGGTGCACCTGGTGGCCCACGACTGGGGTTCGATCCAGTGCTGGGACGCCCTGCCCGACGACAGCCTCGGCGACCGGATCCGCTCCTACACCAGCCTGTCGGGTCCCTCGCTCGACCACGCGGGGGTGTGGTTGCGCGACCTGCGCCGCGGCCCGCTCCCGCGCCTCAAGCAGCTCGCGGCCTCCTACTACATCTACCTCTTCCTCACCCCCGGCCTGCCCGAGCTGGCCGCCCGCCGGGGCATCATCGACCGGCTCGTCGAGCACTCCGAGTCCATCGCCCGCCCGGACGACGCCCCCGCCGGCGCCGCCGTGGCACGCGGCGAGAAGGAGACCGTCAACGGCATCGAGCTCTACCGGGCCAACGTGCCCGGCCGTCTCTTCCGGCCGAACCCGCCGCGGGTGAGCCTGCCCGTGCAGGTGCTGGTGGCCGACCGCGACGTCCACGTGTCGCCGGCGCTGGCGGCCGGGGCGCCCGCGGCGTTCGTCGACGACCTCACGGTCGAGCACCTCGAGGGCAACCACTGGGTGCTCGCGCAGCGGCCCGCGGTGGTCGCGGGGTTGGTGCGGGGGTTCGTGCAGCGCACGGCGACGGCCGGCTGAGCCGCTCGCGACGCGGAGACGACGAAGCCCCCGGCGCGCGCACGCGCCGGGGGCTTCGAGGACCTGCTCCTATGGCGGAGGTAGGGGGATTCGAACCCCCGAGGGCTGTTAACCCAACCCGCTTTCCAAGCGAGCGCCATAGGCCACTAGGCGATACCTCCGCGGAGGAGGCTACCGGTCGGCGTCCGGTGGCGGGAAATCGCCCTGGGCGGGCGGACGCCTGCGCCTGCGACGCCGGGTGGATGCCCGCAGGTCCCCCGCCGTTCGGCCTGGCGCGCGGCGTCGTCTAGAGTTCGGGGCAACCCCTCGTGCGGCGATACCTCACCCAACTCCCCCAGGGCCGGAAGGCAGCAAGGGTAAGTGGGCTCTGTCGGGTGCGCGAGGGGCCTTTCCTTTTTCCACAGGCTCCCCAGCACGCGGCGTCGACGAGGTCCACCGCGAGGCTCCATGTGTCGGCCGCCCTCGTTACTGTGCGGGTGTGGACTCCCCGCTCGCGCTCTACCGCCGCTACCGGCCCGAGACCTTCGCCGAGGTCATCGGTCAGGAGCACGTCACCGAGCCGCTGCGCGCCGCCCTCGCGGCCAACCGGGTCAACCACGCCTACCTGTTCTCCGGCCCGCGCGGGTGCGGCAAGACCACCAGCGCCCGCATCCTCGCCCGGGCCCTCAACTGCGAGCGCGCTCCCATCGCCGACCCGTGCGGCGAGTGCGAGAGCTGCCGCGACCTCGCCCGCAACGGCCCCGGCTCGATCGACGTCATCGAGATCGACGCCGCCTCCCACGGTGGTGTGGACGACGCCCGCGACCTGCGCGAGAAGGCCTTCTTCGCCCCGGTGAAGAGCCGCTACAAGGTCTACATCATCGACGAGGCGCACATGGTCACCACGCAGGGCTTCAACGCCCTGCTGAAGCTGGTCGAGGAGCCCCCTCCCCACCTGCGCTTCATCTTCGCCACCACCGAGCCCGAGAAGGTCATCCCGACCATCCGCTCGCGCACGCACCACTACCCGTTCCGCCTCATCCCGCCGCGACTGCTCAGCGGCTACCTCTCCGAGCTGTGCGAGCGCGAGGGCGTCACCATCGAGCCGGCCGCGCTGCCGCTCGTCGTCCGCGCGGGCGCGGGCTCGGCGCGCGACACCCTCTCGGTGCTCGACCAGCTGCTCGGCGGGTCCGGGGCCGAGGGCGTCACCTACGCCCTGGCCAGCGGCCTGCTCGGCTACACCCCCGACACCCTGCTGGACGACGTGGTCTCGGCGTTCGCGGCCGGCGACGGGTCCGCGGTGTTCGGTGTGGTCGACAAGGTGGTCGAGACCGGTCAGGATCCACGCCGCTTCACCGAGGACCTCCTGCGCCGCCTGCGCGACCTCGTCATCATCTCCGCGGTGCCCGACGCCCCGGCCTCCGGCCTGATCGACGTCGCCGGCGACCAGGCCGACCGGCTCGTCGCCCAGGCGGCTGCCTTCGGCCGCGCCGAGCTCACCCGGGCCGCCGACCTCGTGGCCGCCGGGCTCACCGACATGCGCGGCGCCACCGCGCCCCGCCTGCTGCTCGAGCTCATCTGCGCACGCATCCTGCTGCCCGGCGCCGACCACACCAGCGACGGTTTCGCTGCCCGCCTCGACCGCCTCGAGCGGCGCATCGCGATCGTCGGCACCACCTCCGCGGAGGCGGCGCCCGCCGCCACCCCGGTCGCGCCCGCCTCCGAGCGCCCCGCCCTCGCCCGTCACGAGAAGGCCGCCCCCGAGCGCGTCGAGGAGCCGCCGGTGGTGGCGTCCGCGCCCACGGCTCCCGCGCCCGCCCCTCCGACGTCCGCACCGCCGGCCGCGCCGGCCGCGCCGGCGGAGCGCGAGCCCCAGAGCCCTCCCACGGCGCCGGAATCGGCGCCTGCGCCCGCTCCGGCGGAGCCGGTTGCCCCGGTCCCGCCCGCGGCACCGCCCGTGCCGGCCATGGCGCCGGCCGCTCCCGAGCCGGTCGCCCCAGCGGCAGCGCCGGCCCCGGCGCCTGCCGCCTCCGCCCCGGCGGCCCCCGCGCCCGGCGGCGGACTGACGCTGGTCGACGTCCGGCGGCTCTGGCCGGCGGTGATCGATCGCGTGAAGTCGGTCAAGCGCGTCACCTGGATCCACCTGACCCAGAACTCCCAGGTGGTCGGCTTCGAGGGCGGCGTGCTGAGCCTCGGGTTCGCCGCCGACGGCCCGCGCCGCTCGTTCGAGACCGGCGGTCACGCCGACATCGTCGCGCAGGCGATCGTCGACGAGATCGGCGCGCAGGTGCGCATCGAGGCGATCATCGACCCGGGCGCGACCCCGGGCGCCGCGCCGCCCCCTGCGGCGCCTGCGGCACCGGCGGCGCCCGCGCCTGCGTCCGAGGCGTGGCCCACCACCGCCCGACCCGGCGGCGTGGACGCCGCACCTCCCGTCTCCTCGCCCCCGGCCGCGCCGAGTGCGCCCGCCCCCGCCGCGCCGGCGGCCCCCGGGCCCGCGGCGCCCGCCCGCGACGGCTGGGTGCCGCCGGACGAGCCCCCGCCCGACGACGCCCCGCCCTGGGACGTCGACGCCGGCCCCTCCGGATCGGCGGCCGCCTCGCTCGGCGCGCCGGCTCCGCCGACGCCGGCCCCCCGTCGTCCACGGGTGGCGGACCTGCAGGCCCAGGCGGCAGCGCACGTCGACGCGCCGCCCGACGACCCCGACGCCCACGTCGACATGGACGACGCCGAGGTCGACGCCGAGTCGAGCGCCGAGCTGCTCGCCCGTGAGCTGGGCGCGTCGGTGATCGAGGAGATCCCGCGCAGCTAGGCGTGCCCACCGCCACGGCACCATCGATCCCGCAGCATCCATCCAGTCAGCCCCGCCAGTTCCGCAGCCCGACCCCAGGAGACACCATGAGCCAGAACCCGTTCGACGCCCTCGGCGGTGCCCTCGGGGGCTTCGACATCGGCGCCCTGATGCAGCAGGCCCAGCAGATGCAGGCCGACCTCCAGGCCGCGCAGGAGCGCCTGGCGAACACCGTCGTCGACGGCACGGTCGCGGGCGGGCTGGTCACCGTGAGCGTCACCGGCGGCGGCGAGCTCACCAAGGTCGCCATCTCGCCCGAGGCGCTCGAGAGCACCGACGCCGAAGCGCTCGCCGAGCTCGGGGACCTCATCGTGGCCGCCGTGCGCGACGCCCGCGCCAAGGTCGACGCGATCGCCGAGGAGATGATCGGCCCCGTCACCGGCGGCCTCCCCGACATCCCCGGCATGCCGGGTCTCCCGGGCCAGGGCGGGCCGGGCGGCGCGGGCGGCTCCGGGCCGCTCGGCTTCGGGGCCCCCTGAGATGTACGAGGGCGTCGTCCAGGACCTCATCGACGAGCTCGGTCGGCTGCCCGGCGTGGGGCCCAAGAGCGCGCAGCGCATCGCCTTCCACCTGCTGCAGGCCGACCCGGTCGACGTCCGCCGCCTCGCCGACGTGCTCATCGAGGTCAAGAACAAGGTGAAGTTCTGCTCGATCTGCTTCAACGTCGCCGAGGACGACCAGTGCCGCATCTGCCGCGACCCGCGGCGCGACCCGGCCGTCATCTGCGTGGTCGAGGAGTACAAGGACGTCGTCGCGATCGAGCGCACCCGCGAGTTCCGCGGCCGCTACCACGTGCTCGGGGGCGCGATCTCGCCGATCGACGGCATCGGCCCCGACCAGCTGCACATCCGCGAGCTGCTCACCCGCCTCGGTGACGGGGCCGTCACCGAGGTCATCTTGGCCACCGACCCGAACCTCGAGGGTGAGGCCACCGCCACCTACCTCACCCGCCTGCTCGGCCCGCTGGGGTTGCGCGTCACGCGTTTGGCGAGTGGACTGCCGGTAGGCGGCGACCTCGAGTACGCCGACGAGGTCACCTTGGGCAGGGCATTCGTGGGAAGGCAGGCGGCGACATGAGTGGAGACGACACGGGGGTCCTCGATCCGTCCACCGGCGAGACGCTCGTCCCCGGTGAGCGTCGTCCCGGGTTGGAGGCGCTCGACGCGCTCCTGCAGGTCGAGGCGGAGACGGCCGCGCTGGCCGGCGACGTCGCGACCTCGGTGCGCACCTTCCTCGACGGGCTGCGCGCCGTCGCCCTCGAGGCCACCGGCGGCCAGGCGGTCTCGCTGCTGCTGCTGCAGATCAGCCAGATCGCGCTCACGGGCGCGCGGCTCGGCGTCCAGCGCGACTTCGCGCCGCGCGAGCAGTACCAGCCGGACGACGGCCCCGACCCCGATCTCGACGCGCTGCGGCTGCGCCTGGCCGGTCTGCTCGGCGGCGCCGACGCCTACACCTATGTCTTCGACCCCTACCAGCCCGAGCTCGTGGAGGGCCTGCTCTCCGACGACCTCGCCAGCATCGCCACCGACCTCGCCGTGGGCCTGCGTCACCACGACGCCGGGGAGGTCGAGGAGGCGCTGTGGTGGTGGCAGTTCTCCTACGTCTCCTCCTGGGGTGCGCTGGCCGGTGCCGCGATGAAGGCGCTGCTGTCGGTGGTGGCCCACGACCGCCTCGACGCCGACGCGCTCGACCCCACCGACCTCGACCCCACCGACATCGAGATCGAGCTCCTCGCCGCCGGCCTCGACCGGGCCGACGGGTAGACCCGCCTCGCCGGGTGGGACGACGCGAGCCGCGGCGGAGCGGCTCTCGTAGAATCGTGGTGGTCCACGGCGCGCGCTGCGGGCACGTCCCCTTCCCCTGAGCCAGGAGTTGAGCCCCCGTGGGCATCGTTGTGCAGAAGTACGGCGGCTCGTCGGTCGCCGACGCGGCCGGTGTCAAGCGCGTCGCCCAGCGCATCGTCGAGACGAAGAAGGCCGGCCACCAGGTCGTCGTCGTGGTCTCGGCGATGGGCGACACCACCGACGAGCTGATCGACCTCGCCAACGAGGTCTCGCCGCTGCCGCCTGCCCGCGAGCTCGACATGCTGCTCACCGCCGGCGAGCGCATCTCGATGGCGGTGCTCGCGATGGCCATCCAGAACCTCGGCCACGAGGCGCGCTCGTTCACCGGCTCGCAGGCCGGCGTCATCACCGACGCCGCGCACGGCAAGGCCAAGATCATCGACGTCACGCCGAGCCGCATCCAGGCCGCGATCGACGAGGGTGCGATCGCCATCGTCGCCGGCTTCCAGGGTGTCTCGCAGACCACGAAGGACATCACCACGCTCGGCCGCGGCGGATCCGACACCACCGCGGTGGCGCTCGCCGTCGCGCTCGGCGCCGACGTGTGCGAGATCTACTCCGACGTCGACGGCATCTTCACCGCCGACCCCCGCATCGAGCCGCGCGCCCGCAAGGTGCCGCGCATCTCCTACGAGGAGACGCTCGAGATGGCCGCGCAGGGCGCCAAGATCCTGCACCTGCGGTGCGTCGAGTACGCCCGCCGCTACGACATGCCCATCCACGTCCGCTCCTCCTTCTCCGCGAAGGAGGGCACCTGGGTCGTCAAGGCCGCAGATGTCGCGGACGTCGTCGCCAACGAGGGGAACACCATGGAAGCCGCCATCATCACCGGCGTCGCCCACGACCGCAGCCAGGCCAAGATCACCGTGGTCGGCGTCCCCGACAAGCCGGGCGAGGCGGCCGCGATCTTCCGCGCCGTGGCCGACACCCAGATCAACATCGACATGATCGTGCAGAACGTCTCGGCCGCGGCCACGAGCCTCACCGACATCTCCTTCACCCTCCCGCGCGGCGAGGGCCAGGTGGCCATGACGGCGCTCTCGCGCCTGCAGGAGTCGGTGGGCTTCGACAACCTTCTGTACGACGACAGCGTCGGCAAGGTCTCCATCGTCGGTGCCGGCATGAGCTCCTCGCCGGGCATCTCCGCGCGCTTCTTCGAGGCGCTCTCGGCCGCGGGCGTGAACATCGAGATGATCTCCACCTCCGAGATCCGCGTGTCGGTGGTCGTCGCCGAGGCCCAGGTGCAGGCGGCCGTCAACGCCGCCCACGCCGCCTTCGACCTCGGCTCCGACGAGACCGAGGCCGTGGTCTACGGCGGAACGGGGCGCTGAGCGATGGCGAAGATCAACATCGGCGTCGTCGGCGCCACCGGTCAGGTCGGCGTCGCGATGCGCCAGATCCTGCTCGAGCGCGACTTCCCCGTGGGCGACGTCCGCTTCTTCTCCTCCCCGCGCTCGGCCGGCACCGTGCTCGCCTTCGGTGACCGCGAGGTCGTCGTCGAGGACGCCGAGACCGCCGATCCCGCCGGCCTGGACGTCGCGCTGTTCTCCGCCGGCGCCACCGCCTCGCGCGCCCTGGTGCCCCGCTTCGTGGACGCCGGCGTGATCGTCGTCGACAACTCCTCGGCCTTCCGCAAGGATCCCGACATCCCGCTCGTCGTCTCCGAGGTCAACCCCGAGGCGGCAGCCGGCGTGATCGAGGCCGGGCGCGGCATCATCGCCAACCCCAACTGCACCACGATGGCCGCGATGCCGGTGCTCAAGCCCCTGCACGACGAGGCCGGTCTCGTCCGCCTCATCGCCTCCACCTACCAGGCCGTCTCCGGCTCCGGCATCGCCGGCGTGGAGGAGCTCGCCACCGGCATCGCCGCCGCCGGCGACAAGGCCCGTGAGCTGGCCTACGACGGCGAGGCCGTCGACTTCGGCGAGCCCGGCGTCTACCGCCGCACGATCGCGTACAACGTGCTGCCCTTCGCCGGCAACCTCGTCGACGACGGTCTCGAGGAGACCGACGAGGAGCAGAAGCTGCGCAACGAGTCGCGCAAGATCCTCGGTCTGCCCGACCTCCGCGTCTCCGGCCTGTGCGTGCGCGTGCCGGTGTTCACCGGTCACTCGCTGGCGATCAACGCCGAGTTCGAGCGTCCGCTCACCCCCGCCCGCGCCCGCGAGATCCTCGCCGACGCCCCCGGAGTGAGCCTCGTCGACATCCCCAACCCGCTGCTCGCCGCGGGCAAGGACCCCTCCTACGTCGGCCGGATCCGCCAGGACCCCGGCGTCGACGACGACCGCGGCCTCGCCCTGTTCATCTCCGGCGACAACCTCCGCAAGGGCGCGGCCCTCAACACCGTGCAGATCGCGGAACTCGTGGCCGCCGCTCGCTGAGGCCGCCGGCGGCGGATTCACCGGCCGGCCGGTGAAACTGGCACTGGGACGACGGAACTCCGTCGTCCCAGTGCCAGTTTTGTCGTCCCAGTCGCCGTGGACGCCGCGGGTACCGGCGTCCGGCTCAGCCCGTGCTCAGAGGTCGTCGGCGTCGACGAAGGTGTCGGTGACCCAGGCGGAGGCCATGTAGGACCCGACGCTGAGGGGCGGGATGAGAACGATCGCGACCCACGAGTCCAGCAGATCGATCAGGAAGAGCAGTGCGATCACGGCCACGATGCCGACCGCGAGGAAGCTGCTGCTGCCGGGATCGGGGATGGTGAAGACCTTCAGCAGCGCGCTCCCGAGCAGGACCGACAGGGCGAACGTCGCGACGAGGAGCAGGAAGCCGGGGCCGCCACCGCACGACGTCGTGCCGCGCACCGCCTCGCACCCGCGCAGCGACAGCCAGGTGAGCGCCACCATGGCCGCACCCACCACCAGGCCAGTGAGGGCGGCCGCGCGGTAGATGCTGAGCAGGGGCGCCTTCGGCTCAGCGGCGAGCGCCGCGATCTCGGCGTCCTCGAGCGCGGACGCATCCACCGGCTCGGGAACCACGTCGACCGGCGCGGGGCGCGGCTGGGTGGCTGCGGGCATCGTCAGTGTCGGCTCGTCCTCGCGAGCAGCCTCCGGCGCGAAGCGTGAAGGCTTCTGCTCTTCTGCGGCCGCAGTGGACGACGCGACGCTCGCTGCAGGCTTCACCGGGGCCGTCTCGACAGCCGGGGACGCAGGCTCCGCCGGCGCAGCCTGCTCCGTCGGGGCCGCAGGCGCTGCGGAGGCCGTGGGCGCTGCGGAGGCCGTGGGCGCCGCCTCCGCGACCGGGGCGGGTGAGGGCGCCTCGGCGGGCGGGGTGACGGAGGATCGGGCGACGGCTTCCGCCGGCTGCTCTGCGGCCGGCACCGGCTCCGGCCGGGCGGAAGGGGGCGTCGCCGCGTCGGGGGACGCGTCGTCCGCCTGCTGCGGGGAGGCACTCGTCGCCGGGGCCGAAGGTGCGGTGGCTGGCGGCCGGGGCGCCTCGGGCTCTGCGGGTGCCTGAGCGGTTCGCTCGGAGACGGGAGTCGGCTGGTCGGCGGTGGGTGCCGTCGTTGCTGGAGACGGCTCGGGCCGCTCGGCCGGTTCCGACCGCTCGGGCGGTGCTGAGGAGGCGGGCGGCGCGGAGGCGTCAGGGGAGCGTCGGGCCGGTCGCTGGGGAGCGGCGTCCTTCTTCTTGCGCCCGAACAGGCGCGGCGGCTCCAAGCTGAGCTTCAGCTTGTCCTGCTCGTCAGACATGAAAGGAAGTGTGACATGAGGCGAGCCCCCAACCGCGACGGCGGCGCCGCTGCTGGACGACGCCTCCGTGCGGCTGGTGAGCGGGTGGAGAAGCAAGAAGGCGGGTCACCGTGGTGACCCGCCTGCTGCACTGTCGGGCTGACAGGATTTGAACCTGCGGCCTCCTCGTCCCGAACGAGGCGCGCTACCAAGCTGCGCCACAGCCCGCCGCTCGACCGTCGGTGCGCGACCGACGATCCATCAGCGCTGGGAGCATAGCCGAGCCGGGCGACGCACCGGCAATCGGGGCAGCGCGGTGCAGGGCGTCGACCGAGCGAGGCTGGTGGTCCTCAGCCGCGCTCGCGGGGCACCAGCGTCAGCAGGGCGGCCTCCGGGCGGCACGCGACGCGGATGCGGACGTAGGGGTTCGTGCCGAGCCCGGCGCACACCTCGAGCCACGCCGAGCCCGGGTCGCCGGGGGAGGAGTCGGCCGGGTGCCGGTGCAGGCCGCGCGCGCGGGCCGGCTCGAGATCGCAGTTCGTGGCGAGCGCTCGCGATCCGCCGGGCCAGGGGAGCCGGACCTGGCCGCCGTGGGTGTGGCCGGCGAGGAGCAGGTCGTAGCCGTCGCCGGCGAGTTGGTCCAGCACCCGCAGGTACGGCGCGTGCGCAACGCCGATCCGCAGGTCGGCGTCCGCATCGGCCTGCCCCGCGACGGCGGCGAGGTCGTCGTAGCCCAGGTGCGGGTCGTCGAGGCCGGCGAACGCAAGCCGGAGGTCGCCGACGTCCAGGGGGCTGCGGGTGTTGGTGAGGTCGAGCCAGCCGGCGCCGGTGAGCCCCGCGGTGAGGTCGCGCCACGGCAGCTGCGGCTTGCTCACGTAGCGGTGCCCGCTGTCGGGCATCAGGTAGCGCAGCGGATTGCGCATGCCCGGCTCGAAGTAGTCGTTGGAGCCGTGCACGAAGGCGCCGGGGAGGTCGAGCAACGGTCCGAGAGCGTCGAGGACCGCCGGTACGGCCTCGCGGTGGGCCAGGTTGTCGCCGGTGTCGATCACCAGGTCGGGCTCGAGAGCGGCCAGGGATCGCACCCACTGCTGCTTGCGGCGCTGCCCCGGCGTCATGTGGAGGTCGGTCAGGTGGAGCACCCGCAGGGGGCGGTGGCCGGGCGGCAGCACGGGCACCTCGAAGCGGCGCAGCGTGTAGGCCCGGGCCTCAGCCGCGGCGTAGCCGGTCAGCGCCAAGCCAGCGCCCACGGCACCGCCCGCAGCCAGCGCCGCTCCTCGCAGCAAACCCATTCGACACTCCCCACATCGCGACGGGCAGAATCGTGCCATGAGCACCCTCAAGGACCGTCTGCGCAGCGACCTCACCACCGCCATGAAGGCGCGGGACGACGTCCGCTCCTCGACCCTGCGGATGATCCTGACCGCGGTCACCAACGCCGAGGTCGCGGGCAAGGTCGCCAAGGAGCTCACCGACGATGAGGTGCTCACCGTCCTCTCCTCCGAGGCCAAGAAGCGGCGCGAGGCCGCGGTGGCCTTCGAGGAGGGCGACCGCCCTGAGAGCGCCGCGAAGGAGCGCGCCGAGGCGGCGGTCATCCAGGACTACCTCCCCGCCCAGCTTAGCCCCGAGGAGATCGCCGACGTCGTCTCGGCCGCGGTGGAGAAGCTCGGGGTGGCGGGCGCGGGACCGCAGGCCATGGGCAAGGTGATGGGCGTCGTCACGCCGCAGGTCAAGGGCCGCGCGGACGGCGCTGCGGTGGCCGCCGAGGTGCGCCGCCAGCTGGCCTGAGCCGACGGGGCCGCGGTGTCCGTCTCGGGCGGCACGGCGCTGGCACACCTGGCGCCGTCGCGACCGGTCGCGGTGCTGATGTGGTTGCTGGGCGCGCTCGTCCTCCCCGTCCCGTTCGTGATCGCGACGATGAGCTCGCGCTGACGACTCAAACGGATCTTCTGGTCGAGGATCCCGAGGCGGCCTCAGCCTCGGCCGTTGCCGTTCCCGCCGGCATTGCTGGTGCGGCCGGCATTGCCGTTTCCTCGACCGTTGCCGGGCGCAGCGGGGCTGGCGTCGCCCGCGGGCGCAGGAGCGCCGGCGTTGCGCGCGCGCCCGGTCGAGCCGCTGGAGATCTGCAAGGTGACGGTGTCGCCCGGCGCGAGCTGTGCGCCGGCCTGCGGGAAGGTGGTGGCCACGAGGCCGCGGCGGTAGCGGGAGTCGACGACGCGACCGATGTTGACCTCGAAGCCGAGGTCCTCGAGGTCGGCGCGGGCGTCGTCCACGCTCTTGCCGGCGACCGAGGGCACCGCGGTGACGAGGCCCTGGACGTCGACCGAGGACGGCCGCGTGAAGTCGTCGTCGGGGAGGAACTGCGCGATCGCCTTGAAGGTGTCGCCCCAGATCGGGCCCGCGGTGGTGGAGCCGGAGGTCGTGCCCCGCACGAAGCCGCCGATGGACTTGCCGTCGAGGGTGACCTGGTTGCCGTTCTTCGCGATACCGGCGACCACGGCGGCACCCGCGAGGTTCGGGGTGTAGCCCGAGAACCACACGGCCTTGTTCTCCGAGATGGTTCCGGTCTTGCCGGCGGCGGGCTGGCCCGGGTTCAGCGCCGCGCCGAACCCGCCGGGGGCGACGACGCCACGCAGGACGTCGTTGACGGCGTCGGCGACCGGACCGGAGAGGACCTGGCGGCACGACTTGGGGTACTTCTTCAGCACCGTGCCCTGGGCGTCCTCGATGCTCAGCACGGGCCGGGCATCGCAGTGCAGGCCGCGACCGGCGAAGGTGGCGTACGCGCCGGCCATGTCGAGCGGGCTGACGTCCTTGACGCCGAGGGTGAAGGAGGGGCGCTGGTCGTCCTTGGTGAGCACCGTGATGCCCATCTGTCGGGCCAGCTTCCACGGCTCACACAGGCCCGTCTCCTTCTCGAGGTTGACGAAGAAGGTGTTGACCGACTTCTGCGTGCCCTCGTAGAGGTTGGGGTTGCGCGAGGAACTCGTGGAGTTCTTCGGCGTCCAGACCTCGGTGCTGGGGTAGTTGCCGTCGCAGGTGGTGAAGTCGCCGAGGAAGAACCGGCCCGGGCTGGGCGCCGGGAAGGTGCGGGTGAGCGGGATGTCCTGCTTGATCGCCGCGGCGAGCACGAACGCCTTGAAGGTGGAGCCGGCCTGGAACCCCGCGGCGTCGCCGTACTGGCGCGGCACGGTGTAGTTGAGGAAGGTCTCGCCCTTGCCCTTGCCCATGGGACGCGACTGCGCGAGCGCCTTCACCTCGCCGGTGCGCGGCTCGACGAGAGCGATCGCGCCGACGGCCTGGTCGTCCTTAAAGACCTGGCCGGCCACGGCGTCCTGGGCCCCACGCTGGAAGCGCAGGTCGAGCGTGGTGTTGATGGTGAGGCCGCCGGAGAACAGCAGCCGGGTGCGGTCCTCGACCGTCTCGCCGAGGGCAGGGTCGGTCTCGAGCCAGCGCACCACGTAGTCGCAGAAGAACTGTGCCGAGGAGCTCACGCAGCCGTTGGAGGTCTCCTGCACCTTGAGGCCGAGTCGGCGAGCCTTCACCTCGGCGGCCTCAGCGGGCGTGATGACGCTGAGCTGCGCCATCCGCTCGAGGACGACGTTGCGCCGCACCTTGGCACGCTGCGGGTTGCGCGTGGGGTTGTAGGCCTCGGGGCTCTGGACGAGGCCGGCGAGCAGCGAGGCCTGGCGCAGGTCGAGGTCCTTGGCGTTGACGCTGAAGTAGTGCTGCGCGGCGGCCTGAACGCCGTAGGCGCCGTCGCCGAAGTAGGCGGTGTTGAGGTAGCGCTCGAGGATCCAGTCCTTCGAGTGTCGCTTCTCGAGCGCGATCGCGTAGCGCAGCTCGCGCAGCTTGCGCCCGTAGGTGTCGTCGATGGCGGCCTTGCGCTCCTCGGCGGTGTCGGCCTGGTTGAGCAGCGTGAGCTTCACCAGTTGCTGGGTGATCGAGGAGCCACCCTGGACGACGCCCGAGGCGGCCTGGTTGGTGAACAGCGCGCGCAGCGTGCCCTTCGGGTCGAGCGCGCCGTGCTGGTAGAAGCGGTAGTCCTCGATGGCCACGATCGCCTCGACCATCGTGCGCGAGATCTGGCGCAGCGGGACGTACACGCGGTTCTGGTCGTAGAGGGTCGCGATGACCTTGCCGCCGGCGTCCTTGATCTCGGTGCGCTGCGGGAGCGCCTCGGTCTCGAGCTCCTGCGGCAGCTCGTCCACCGTGTCGGCCACATTGCGGGCGCCGAAGCCCAGCACGCCCGCGAACGGGATGGCGAGGCCGGACACGACGACGCCGAGCACCACCGAGACGATGAGCATCACGCCCAGGTGGGAGGCGATCTTGCGCGGCGGGAGTCGGTCGGACCGGGTGCTGGCCATGGGCTCAGGGTACGGGAGGGTCCCGATCCTTCCCGCCTTCGCGAGCCGACCCTGCGCACCGGTCACGACCGTATCCTGAGAGCCGCCTGAGACCACGCTGAGCGGGCGGGTGCGTCGTCCACGATGGGGTGGAGGTCGGATCGGGCGCGGTGGTGGCCACAGGGGCGGCGCCACCCGTCGGGACCAGTCCCAGGGACCGGTGATAGTCACGAGTGACTACCCAGGTTGGGTCTGATGAGCGATGTTGAAGGTTCACAGACTCCTTTAAGTTTTACCTACGACCGGATCCGAAGCGCTGTGGGGGTGCTGACCGGTCGTTGTGGGAATCATCAGGGGACCATCCATGTGGGTTGACGACTGGGCACCGCGCGCTGCGTGCCGCGACCAGGCTCCGGACCAGCTGTTCGTCCGAGGCGCCGAGCAGAACAAGGCGAAGCAGGTGTGCTCGGGGTGCCCCGTGCGCACCGAGTGCCTCGCCGAGGCGCTGGACAACCAGATCGAGTGGGGTGTCTGGGGCGGCATGACCGAGCGCGAGCGCCGTGCGCTGCTGCGCCGTCGTCCCGACGCCTCCTGGCGCAAGGTGCTCGAGGACGCCCGCGAGCGCGGCGGCGTCGTCAACGCCTGAGGTTCGGCCTCACCCTTCCGCCCTCACCCGGGCGATGCTGGTCGCGGTCGTCGCGATGTGCCTCCAGCGCCTGTGAGGCGCGCCTGGCCTGACGTCGGTCGCCGGACTGGGACGACGTTTCTGGCGCTTGGACGACGGAGTTCCGTCGTCCAAGTGCCGGATTCACCGGCCGGCCGGTGAATCCGCCCCCGGCCCGCCCGCCGCACCCCGGGCGATCAACTCGCCCACGCGGCGCAGGCCGCCGAGGTCGTGGACGTCGCCGGCGAGGGCGGGGATGACGGCGGTGGCGACCTGCGGGTGGGCGGCGGCGAAGCGCTCGCGCAGCACGCGCTCGCGCTCGACCAGGCGGACGTGGTCGGCGTGCAGGCGGAGCAGCCCGGCGGTGACCTGCGGCCCTGTCGCACCATCGGCAGCACCCGCCGCGCCGCCCTCGGCATCGGCGCTGGCGCCGGCCGCGCGCAGGCGCTCGGCCGCCGCGGCCGACTCGTCGGCCGACAGCGTGCCGCGCGGCTCGGGGGTGGCGCGGTTGATGACGAGGCCGGCGAGCGGCATGGCGTCCTCGCTGAGGCGCTCGACGAAGTAGGCGGCCTCGCGCAGGGCGTCGGGCTCGGGGGCGGCGATGACGAGGAACGCGGTGCCGTCGTCCTTGAGCAGCGAGTAGGTCTGCTGCGCGCGCTGGCGGAAACCGCCGAAGACGGTGTCGAGGGCGGCGACGAAGGTCTGGAGGTCCTTGAGGAACTGCGCCCCGAGGATCTTGGTGAGGGCGTTGGTGATGATGCCGAAGCCGGCGGTCATCAACTTCGCCGGGCCGCGGGCCGGGGCGAGCAGCAGGCGCACGAACTTGCCGTCGAGGAAGCTCGAGAGACGCTCGGGGGCGTCGAGGAAGTCGAGCGCCGAGCGCGACGGCGGGGTGTCGACCACCACGAGGTCGTAGGTGCCGGCCTCGCGGGCGTCGCGGTGGATCTGCCCGAGCTTCTCCATCGCCATGTACTCCTGCGTGCCCGCGAACGAGCTGGAGAGTGCGACGTAGAAGGGGTTGGCCAGGATCTGCTCGGCCTTCTCCGGGCTGGCCTGGGCGAGCACCACCTCGTCGAAGGTGCGCTTCATGTCGAGCATCATGGCGTCGAGGGAGCCGCTGCCGCCCGCGATGCCCGGCACGGGCCGCGGGGTGTTGTCGAGCTTCTCGATGCCCATCGACTGCGCCAGGCGCCGCGCCGGGTCGATCGTGAGGACAACGACCTTGCGCCCGCGCTCGGCCGCGCGCAGCGCCAGGGCTGCGCTGGTCGTGGTCTTGCCAACGCCGCCCGAGCCGCAGCACACGATGATGCTGGTGCCGGGGTCGTCGAGGAGGGCGTCGACGTCGAGGGCGCCGGCGCGCTGCGAGACCGGGCTCGCGGGGCCGACGCGGGAGGAACGCTGGGTGCTGCTGCGGGCCATGCTCACGCCATCCCAAGGTCTCGGAGGTGCCCGGCGAGCTCGTAGAGGGCGCCGATGTCGACGCCTCCCGCCAGCCGGGGGAGTTCGTAGGTGGGGACGCCGATGCGGGCCACCAGGTCGCGCTGGGAGTCCTCCAGCGCGCGCCGTTCGGCGTGGTCGGCGGCCTCCTCGAGCAGGCCGTCGACGAGGCCGTCGGCCACCGTCACGCCCGCTCCCACCAGATCGCGCTCCAGCGCCTCGCGGTCGAGCGTGCCCGCCCGCGCCGCGGCCAGCGCGTCGGCGGGAAGGTCCTGCGGGCGCACCAGGTTGACCACCACGCCGCCGACGGGCAGCCCGATCGAGCGCAGCTCGGCGATGCCGTCGGCCGTCTCCTGCACCGGCATCTCCTCGAGCACCGTCACGAGGTGCACGGCGGTGAGCGGCGACTTGAAGACCTTCATCATCGTCTCGGACTGCGACTTCATCGGCCCGACCTTCGCCAGCCCGGCCAGCTCGTTGCTGACGTTGAGGAACTGCGCGATCCGGCCGGTGGGCGGCGCGTCGAGCACCACGGCGTCGTAGTCGATCGCTCCCTTGTTGCGGCTGTTGCGCTGCACGGCCTCGTAGACCTTGCCGGTGAGCAGCACGTCGCGCACGCCGGGGGCGATGGTGGTGGCGAACTCGATGACGCCGAAGCGGTCGAGGGCCCGGCCGGCGCGGCCGAGGCGGTAGTAGAGGGCGAGGTACTCCAGCAGCGCGGCCTCGGCGTCGATGTGCAGCGCGTGGACGACGCCCCGGCCGCCGCCGTCCTCGGGCAGGCCCGTGGTGAGGCGACGCTCCTCGTACGGCAGGGGGTCGACGTCGAACATCCGCGCGATGCCCTGGCGTCCCTCGACCTCGCACAGCAGCACGTTGCGACCCTCGCGCGCCAGCGCCAGCGCCAGGGCGGCGGCGACGGTCGACTTGCCGGTGCCGCCCTTGCCGGTGACCACATGCAGACGCACCTTCGACCAGTCGCTCACATCGCGGAGCCTAGCGAGGAGGTCCGCACGCGGTGGGCGGTTCCGGGGGCACGCGTGTGAGCGTGGGTACCGGGCGGCATGAGTCGCACCGAGCGCGTCGTCCACTGCCCGCCCGAGCACGTGTTCGCCGTCCTGGCTGATGGTTGGACCTACGCCACCTGGGTGGTGGGGGCCGCCCGCATCCGGGCCGTGGACGACGGGTGGCCGGCTGTCGGCGCCTCGATCCACCACTCCGTCGGCGGCTGGCCCCTGCTGCTCAGCGACACCACGCAGGTCGAGCAGGTGGAGCAGGCCGACACCGGGGCGCGGCTGCAGCTGAAGGTCCGCGCGTGGCCCACCGGTGCCGGCCGGGTGCGGCTCACGTTGACGCCGATCCCGGACGCCGGCGGCACCGGAGGTGTCGGCACGCGCGTGACGATGGAGGAGGACGCCGTCGCCGGGCCCGCGCGCATGGTGCCTCGCCTGGTGCGCGACCCGATGCTGCACGCCCGCAACGTCGAGGCGCTGCGGCGGTTGGCGCTGCTCGCCGAGGGGCGCGGAGGAGCGGCTGAGTAGGGTGCCTGCATGACCAAGTGGGAGTACCAGGTGGCGCCCGTCCTCAACCACGTCGCGGCGCAGATCCTCAACAACTTCGGCCAGGACGGCTGGGAGCTCGTGACCCTCATCCCCGGCCAGGGCGGCAACGACATCGCCTACTTCAAGCGGCCCGTCGGCTCCGAGGGCTGAGCCCGTGCCGACGCCGCACGAGCGGCTCGCCGAGCTCGGCCTCGCCGTCCCGCAGGTCGTGCCGCCGGTGGCGGCCTACCAGCCGGCGGTGCGCAGCGGGTCGTACGTCTACACCGCGGGCCAGCTGCCGATGCGCGAGGGCAGCCTCATCGTCACCGGCAAGGTGGGCGCGGAGGTCGACGCCGACACCGCCACCGAGTGCGCTCGCCAGTGCGCGCTCAACGCGATCGCGGCGATCGGCTCGCAGGTCGACGACCTCGCTCGCGTGCGGATCGTGAAGGTGGTGGCATTCGTCGCCTCCACGCCCGACTTCACCGGGCAGCCGGGGGTGGCCAACGGCGCCTCCGAGCTCTTCGGTGCCGTCTTCGGCGACCTCGGTGTCCACGCCCGCTCCGCGGTGGGCGTGCCGGTGCTGCCGCTCGACGCCCCCGTCGAGGTCGAGGTGATCGCCGAGATCCTCGACGAGGCGCCCGAGTCGGCCTGATGCGCATCCCGCTGCCGCCCGTCCCGTTGCCCGAGCACCTGGCGGCCACGGCGCTGGAGTACGCGGAGGGTCGCCGCGAGCCTGTGGCGCCGCGCGACGCGGCGACCGTCGTCCTGCTGCGCGAGGGTGTCGACGGACGGCCGGAGGTCTACCTGCTGCGCCGCCAGCTGAGCATGGACTTCGCCGGCGGCATGGCCGTCTTCCCCGGCGGCGGCGTCGATCCGCGCGACTACGACGCCACCGTGGCGTGGGCCGGTCCGTCCCCCGCCGACTGGGCGGCCCGGCTGGGCACGGGCGAGGACGCCGCCCGCGCACTCGTGTGCGCGGCGGTGCGCGAGACCTTCGAGGAGTCCGGCGTGCTGCTCGCCGGCTCGAGCGCCGGCGAGGTGGTAGCCGACACCAGCGGCGACGACTGGGAGGCCGACCGCGTCGCCCTGGAGTCGCGCGAGCTGTCGATGACCGACTTCCTCAACCGTCGCGATCTGGTGCTCCGCACCGACCTGCTGGGGCTCTGGAGCGCCTGGCTCACGCCGGTGTTCGAGCCCAAGCGCTACCGCACGTGGTTCTTCGTCGCTCAGCTGCCCGGGGGGCAGATCACCCGCGACGTGTCGAGCGAGTCGTCCTCGGTGGTCTGGCTGGCCGCCGCCGACGCGGCCGAGCAGGCCGAGGACGGCGCGATCGCCATGCTGCCGCCCACCTACCTCACCTGCCTCGAGGTCGGTCTCGTCGCCGAGCGCGAGGGCGGCACGGCGGCGGTGCAGCGGGTCGCGCACGAGCGGTCGGTGGAGATGTTCACCCCCACCGTCGAGCCGCTCGGCGAGGGCTACACGCTCTCGATGCCCGACCACCTGCGCGCCGAGGTGGCCGCACGGCGGAGCGGCTCGTGAGCGCGCCCGCCGGCCAGCAGGTGCCGCCGTTCGGCGAGTGGCACGGCGGAGCGCACGGGCAGCGCGGGCGGTGTGTGCTCGCCCCCAACCCGGGCCCCATGACCCTCGACGGCACCAACACCTGGGTGCTGCGCGAGCCCGGCGCGCGCCGCTCGTTCGTGGTCGATCCCGGCCCGCTGGACGACGCCCACCTCGACGCCGTCGCCGAGGTGGCCGGCGAGGTGGAGGCCGTGCTCGTCACCCACCACCACCTCGACCACACCGAGGCCGCCCGCTCCTTCGCCGAGCGGATGGGCTGTGGGGTGCGCGGCCTGGACGCCGCCCAGTGCTGGCGCGCCGACCCGATCGTCGACGGCGAGCGGCTCCTGCTCGACGGCCTCGACGTCGAGGTGCTCACCACGCCCGGGCACACGCTCGACTCGGTCTCGCTGCTGGTCGGCGAGGACCGCTCGCTGCTCACCGGCGATCTCGTGCTCGGTCGCGGCACCACCGTGATCGCCCACCCCGACGGCGATCTCTCCCACTACTTCACGTCCCTCGAGCGCCTGCGGGCGCTGGTGGGCGAGGGTCGGGCGGAGTCCCTGTGGCCGGCCCACGGCCCGGTGCTGGCCGACGCGGCCGGCGTCCTCGACTTCTACGTGGTGCACCGCCGCCAGCGCCTCGCGCAGGTGGAGGACGCCGTGGCTCGCCTCGGCCTGCGCCTCGACGCCCTGCCGCCCGACGTCGCCGAGGATCCCGACCTGCCGAGACAGGTCGTCGAGGTGGTCTACGCCGACGTCGACACCTCGCTGTGGCCGGCCGCCGAGCTCTCGGTGCGCTCCCAGTTGGCCTACCTCGCGCGCCGAGCCCGCTTGTAACTACGTGTTAGGTGCTCTACCAGGGCGGTCAACCACCCTGGTAGAGACACGAACACGTAGTTACAAGCGCGGTCGGCCGGATGCGGCCGCGGGCGCCGTCGAGCGTCAGACGAGCTTCTCGAGCGCGATCTCGAAGGCGGTGGCGGCCATCGAGCGGGGCTCGGGGGAGCGGGTGCGGCAGGCCTCGAGGGCGGTGCGGATGGTGGCGGAGACGTCGCCGAGGATCGCCTCGTCGGAGACCTCGTCGATGCCCTCCATGAGCAGGGTGAAGGTGCGGGCCATGCCGCAGTTGGCGATGAAGTCGGGCACCACGGCCACGTTGGCGTCGGCGAGCTCGTAGGTGGGGCCGTAGAAGATCTCGGGGTCGGCGAAGGGCACGTTCGCGCCGCAGGCGATGACCTCGAGCCCGCCCGCCACGAGCCGCTTCACCTGGTCGGCGGTGACCAGGCGGGAGGCGGCGCAGGGCAGGAAGACGTCGGCGCCGAGGTCCCAGACCCGCTCCTCGACTTCGGCCGGGGTGAGCACCTGGTCGGCGACCAGCCGGTTGCCCTGCTTGTCGAGGAAGAGCCGGTGCACGGCGTCCAGGCCCAACCCCTCGGGGACGACGAGCCCGCCGTCGCGGTCGATCACGCCGACGACCACGGCTCCGGCCCGGGCCAGGTAGTAGGCGGCCGCGGAGCCCACGTTGCCCCACCCCTGGACGACGACCCGCTTGCCCTCCGCGCTGCGCCCGCCGGTGTGCGGGTGCTCGCCGTAGACGTCGTAGAAGTGGCGCACGGACTCGGCCACGCCCCAGCCGGTGACGAGGTCGGCCACCGTGTACTTGGCGTCGCGGTCGGGGGTGAAGCGGGGGTCCTCGACGACCTTGGAGACGCCCAGGCGCAGCGCGCCCACGCGCTGGACGACCTCGCGCTGGTCGGCGGCGAAGTGGCCGTTGACGATGCCCTCCTGCGGGTGCCACAGGCCGTAGCGCTCGGTGAGCGGGATGACGTCGTGCAGCTCGTCGACGTTGAGGTCGCCGCCGGTGCCGTAGTAGGTCTTGAGCAGCGGCGTGACGGCCTTGAACCAGCGCTCGAGGACGCCGGCGCGGCGCGGGTCGGAGGGGTCGAAGTCGATGCCCGACTTCGCGCCGCCGATCGCGGGGCCCGACACGGTGAACTTCACCTCCATGGTCTTGGCGAGCGCCTCCACCTCGGAGCGGTCGAGGCCCACACGCATGCGGGTGCCCCCGCCGGCGGCGCCTCCGCGCAGCGAGTTGATGACGACCCAGCCGCGGGCCTCGGTGTCGGAGTCGTGCCACTCGAACACGATCTCGGGGGCGGCCGCCTCGAAGCGGGCGAGCAGGTCCTTCATGACGTCTCCTGGAGGGTGCGGTCGGTGGCGTGCGGGGCGGGGTGCGCGGCGGCGCGGGCGCTCGGGGGCGGGTCGATCGCGGGGACGACGCGCCCGCGCGCCTCGCCGAAGCCCAGGCGGGTGCCCCCCGGGCCGGGCGCGGTGGCGCGGAGGACGACCTCGTCGTCGTCCTCGAGGAAGGTGCGCTGCTCGCCGGCGACCTCGACGGGCTCGGCGCCGCCCCAGGTGAGCTCGATGAACGCGCCGCGCTGGTGGCGCTCGGGGCCCGACACCGTGCCGGAGGCGAACAGGTCGCCGCTGCGCGTGGGTGCGCCGTTGACGGTGAGGTGGGCGAGCATCTGCGCGGGTGACCAGTAGGTGGTGGCGTACGGCGGGCGGCTGACGACCTCGCCGTTCCACTCGACCTCGAGCTCGATGTCGAGGCCCCAGGGGCGCTCCATCGCGAGGTAGGGCAGCACAGGGTCCTGTCCGGGCACGTCGACGCGGGCTGCGCGCAGCGCGGCCATCGGCACGATCCACGGCGAGATCGTGGTGGCGAACGACTTGCCGAGGTGGGGGCCGAGTGGCACGTACTCCCAGGCCTGGATGTCGCGCGCCGACCAGTCGTTGAGCAGCACGACGCCGAAGAGGTGGTCGTCGACGTCGGCGATGTCGATCGCACGACCCATCGCATTGCCCGTGCCCACCACGAAGCCGATCTCGGCCTCGATGTCGAGGCGGGTGGAGGGACCGAAGGTCGGGGCCTCGGCGCCCGGAGGACGCCGCTGGCCGCACGGGCGGACGACGTCGGTGCCCGAGGCCACCACCGAGGCGGCCCGACCGGTGTAGCCCACCGGCAGGTGCTTCCAGTTGGGCATCAGCGCCTCGCCGTCGGGGCGGAAGAGCCGCCCGAGGTTCGTGGCGTGGTGCTCGGAGGCGTAGAAGTCGACGTAGTCGGCCACCGTGAAGGGCAGGTGCATCCGCACCTCGTCGAGGCTGCGGCCGAGGCCCGCGGGCACGCCGTCGGCGAGCGCGGACGCCAGGCGGGCGCGCGCGTCGTCCCAGGTCGGGCGACCGGCGGCGAGGAAGGCGTCGAGGCTCGGCTGCTCGAAGAGCGGGGCCAGGTCGCCCACCAGTGCGGCGATCTCGACCACCTCGTCGCCGAGGCGCGTGACGGGTCGCGGCTCCGCTCCGTCGGCCGAGGCCACGCCGTAGGGCAGGTTGTGCAGGCCGTAGAGCGCCGCGCTGTCGGGGCTGTCGGGGCTGTCGGCGCTGTCGGGGGTGCGGGCGGTCATCGGGGCTCCTCGAGCAGGCCGAGCGCGACGAGCTCGGCGACGGGTTCGGCGATGCTGCAGGTGCCGAACGAGGTGAACGGTCGTGCCGGGGGCGAGCCGGCCGAGGCGGCCGGGTCGCCCCCGCGCGTGGCGGCGAACCGGTCGCGGACGACGTCGGCCCGCTGCTCGCGCAGCAGGCCCGCCACCTCGTCGGCCTCGGCGCCCGCCGCCGCAGCCTCGGCGGCCAGCAGCAGCGTGACGAAACCGTGCTGGACGACGCCGAGCGCGGGGTCGGCGGTGGGGAGCGCGTGGTGCAGGCCCGCGGTGGCCTTGAACGGAACCTCCGCGCGCGCCAGCGCGACGACGGCCGCGGCCAGCTCGGCGGCGTCGGGGAAGAGGTCGGCGGTGAGCCCGCCAGTGCGCAGCTTGGCGCGCAGGCCGGTGCCGGCGAGCGCCTCCACCAGGTGGGGGCGCCGGGCGTCGCGCGGCAGCTCGACGCTGATGGCGAGGGAGGGCGCCAGCTCGGCGATGGCGTCGAGGTGGCGCAGCGCGGCACGCGCACCGGCCGCCCCGGCGACCCCGGCTGGACCCTCATCCGTCGCCGCCGGCAGCGCGACCTCGAGACTGCGCACCTCCACACCGGCGATCTCGACCGCGCGGGCCAGCGCACCCTCGGCCGCCTCCGGGGAGGGCACGGTGAGGGCGATGGCCAGCGGGTCGTCGTCCACGGCCGGGGTGAGGAGGTCAGCGAGGCGGGGGAGCGCGGTCGCCGGCAGCACGAGCGGACCGACCAGCGCGGCGTGACGACCCCGGCGGTGCTCGCGGTGGGCCCGCACGGCGTCGGGCAGGGGGAGGTCGCCGGGCGGGAACACCGCGGCGTCGTCCAGCAGGCCGGTGAGACGCACCGGCCACGCCGCCGGGGCCACGGTGCTCACTGCACGCCCCGCACCCAAGAGGTCAGGTAGACGCCGTCGTCGCTGGCCCGCCCGGCCTCGCCGAGCTCGAGCGGGCGGAAGGTGTCGACCATGACGGCCGTCTCGTCGACCGCCTCGACGCCGATCGAGCGCTCGTACGCCCCAGGCTGCGGGCCGTGCGGGTGCCCGCCCGGGTGGAGGCTGATCGAACCGACGCCGATGCCCGAGCCCTTGCGCGCCTCGTAGTCGCCGCCCACGTAGAACATGACCTCGTCGGAGTCGACGTTGGAGTGGTAGTACGGCACGGGGATCGCCAGCGGGTGGTAGTCGACCTTGCGCGGCACGAAGTTGCAGATCACGAAGTTCGGACCCTCGAACACCTGGTGCACGGGCGGGGGCTGGTGCACGCGCCCGGTGATGGGCTCGAAGTCCGCGATGTTGAACGCGTAGGGGTAGAGGCAGCCGTCCCAACCGACCACGTCGAAGGGGTGCGCGGGCAGCACGTGCACGGTGCCGGCCAGGCCGCCGGCGCCGGGGCCGCGGTGCTTGATGAACACCTCGACCGGTCCGTCGTCCTCGGACGCCGTCAGCGTGGACGGCGTGCGCAGGTCGCGCTCGCAGTAGGGCGCGTGCTCGAGGAACTGCCCGAAGCGCGAGAGGTAGCGCTTCGGCGGCGTGATGTGGCCGTTGGCCTCGATGCAGTAGAGGCGCAGCGGCTCCTCGGCCCCCGCGGAGGGCACCCAGCGGTGCGTGGTGGCGCGGGGGATCACGACGTAGTCGCCCGCACCGACCTCGAGGGCGCCGAACACGGTCTCGACGACGCCCGTGCCGGACTCCACGTAGACGCACTCGTCGCCGACGGCGTTGCGGTAGAGGGGCGAGTGCGCTCCGCAGGCCACGTAGGAGATGCGCACGTCGGCGTTGCCCATCACCAGGCGGCGCCCGTGCACGGCGTCCACGCCGGCCCAGTCGGCGGCGGTGAGCTTGTGCAGGCGCAGGTGCCGCGGGGCCAGCGGGTGGTTGGGCACCGTGCTCTGGTCGGGCAGCTCCCACACCCGCGCCTCGACCACCGAGGAGGGCAGGTGGCAGTGGTAGAGCAGGGACGAGTCGGAGGAGAAGCCCTCCTCGCCCATGAGCTCCTCGAAGTAGAGCGAGCCGTCGGGGGCGCGGTGCTGGGTGTGGCGCTTGGGCGGCACCTCCCCGACGCGCAGGTAGTGGGCCATCAGAAGTTGCCCCGCCGCGCCTGCTCGCGCTCGATGGCCTCGAACAGGGCCTTGAAGTTGCCCTTGCCGAAGCCGAGCGAGCCGTGGCGCTCGATGAGCTCGAAGAACACGGTGGGCCGGTCGCCGGTGGGCTTGGTGAAGATCTGCAGCAGGTAGCCGTCCTCGTCGCGGTCGACGAGGATGCCGCGGCTCTGCAGCTCGTCGATCGGCACGCGGACCTCGCCGATGCGCGCGCGCAGCTCGGGGTCGGAGTAGTAGGAGTCGGGCGTGCTGAGGAACTCCACGCCCTCGGCGCGCATCGCGTCGACGGTGGCGAGGATGTCGTTGGTGGCCAGCGCGAGGTGCTGCGCGCCCGGCCCGCCGTAGAACTCGAGGTACTCGTCGATCTGCGACTTCTTGCGCGCCACGGCCGGCTCGTTGAGCGGGAACTTCACGCGGTGGTTGCCGTTGGCCACCACCTTCGACATGAGCGCCGAGTAGTCGGTGGCGATGTCGTCGCCGATGAACTCGGCCATGTTGGTGAAGCCCATGACGCGTCGGTAGAAGTCGACCCACTCCTCCATGCGACCGAGCTCGACGTTGCCGACCACGTGGTCGAGCGCCTGGAAGAACCGTCGCGGCGCCCCCTCGCGCCGCGTGTAGGACGACGAGCGCGCGACGTAGCCGGGCAGGTACGGGCCGTCGTAGCGCGAGCGGTCGACCAGCGTGTGGCGGGTCTCGCCGTAGGTGGCGATCGCGGCGGTGCGCACGGTGCCGTGCTCGTCGCTGACGTCGTGGGGCTCGACGAGCACCTCGGCGCCCTGCGCGCGGGCGTGGGCGATGCACCGGTCGACGTCCGGCACCTCGAGGGCGATGTCGACGACACCGTCGCCGTGGCGCCGGTGGTGGTCGTGCAACGGGCTCTCGGGCGATACCCCGCCCTGGACGACGAAGCGCACCCCGCCGCTGCGCAGCACGAAGGACACATGGTCGCGCTGGCCGGTCTCGGGGCCGGCGTAGGCGACGAGCTCCATGCCGAGAGCGGAGACGAAGAAGTGCGTGGTCTGCGTGGCGTTGCCGACGACCCACACGACGGCGTCCCAGCCGGTGACCGGGAACGGGTCGCGGGCGTCGTCGTGGTCGACGAGGCCGACGAGCCGGGTCAGGGTGTCGAGGTCGAGGTCGGCGAGCCGCTCCTCGCTGGTGAGGGTGTCGTGGAGGGACGTGTCGTGGACGGCCATGGCAGCAGGTGACCAGCCGCGATGTGAGCGGCGCAACATGCGCACGAGGAGGTGGTCATGGTGCCCAGGCTGTCGCGCTGAGGTCTGGTACAGCTGGACAATCTGTCCACTCGCGCTGGACGAGCGTGGCAACCTGCGCCCTAGGCTGGCTGCCATGCCCGGTGCCCTCCCCCTCGACCAGGTCGACCTCGCGTTGCTGCGCGCCCTCACCGAGCACCCGCGCGCGGGCGACCTCGAGCTCTCGCGGGCCACGAGCCTCGCGCGCGCCACCGTGCACAGCCGCCTGCGGCGTCTCGCCGACGCGGGCGTCATCGCCGACTGGGATCCGACCCTCGACGTCGCGGCGGCGGGGTTCGAGGTGCAGGCCTACGTGACCCTCGAGATCTCGCAGGGCGCCCTCGACGAGGTGGCGCGCGACCTCGCCGCCATCCCCCAGGTGCTCGAGGCGCACGTGACCACGGGCTCCTACGACGTGCTCTGCAAGGTGGCCACCCGCTCGCACCCCGAGCTGCAGGCGACGCTCGTGCGCATCGACCAGTCGGCGTCGGTGGTGCGCTCGACGAGCGTGATGGTGCTCTCGGTGCTGATCGCTCCCCGCGTGCTGCCGCTGCTCGCCGCCGCGGAGCCGCCGCCGAGTCCGCGGGCGCCGGCCTACCGGGGCCGGTAGCGGCTGCCCGCGGCCGCTCGCCGGGGCCGGAAAAATTGAAAGCCGCCGCAGGCGTCTCGGGTCACCTGCGGCGGCGGACTCCATCGTGACACCCAGCCGGGGCCGCTGTCTGCCGATCGCGCGACGAAGGGACCCATCGGTCATGTGCTTCCGGTCACACCGGAGCCGTCCGCCCCTCGTAGTCGCCCATTGGATCGATCCACCGGCGAGAGCCCTGCAAACACGGGCGATTCGTCGTCCGCGCCGATGTGCACGAGCGCGGAACGGGTGCCATGGTGTGGCCCACGCGGACGACGGTGTCCACGGATCGACCCGATTCGTAACCCGATCTTGGTCGGGTGGGCTGTGGGGTAGCGTGCCCACACCTTGACAAGGACCGAAAGGCTGGCGAGTTGCAGATGGTTGATGTGGAGCGGACGCTCGACGAGGCGGGATTGACCAACCCCCACGTCCGTGAGTACGTCGCACACTGGGCCAACATCACGGGTGCCGAGCGGATCGAGGTCGTCTCCGCGGCCGACGACGCCCGACTCGTGCAGGAGTGCCTGGACGCCGGCGAGCTGCTGCCGGCCGGCGAGGGCCTCTACTACTCCCGGTCCTACTTCAAGGACACCGCGCGCGCCGAGGAGCGCACCATCGTCGCCACCAGCGACGAGCGCGACAAGGGCATCTACAACAACTGGAAGCCCGCCGCGGAGATGAAGCCGAAGCTCGTCGAGCTGATGACCGGCGCCTCCGCGGGCAAGACGATGTACGTGATCCCTTACCTCATGGCCCCCAAGGGTTCGCCCCTGGAGAAGTTCGCGGCCGGTGTGGAGCTCACCGACAACCGCGGCGTCGTGCTGCAGATGATCCGCATGGCCCGCGTGGGCGTGGAGTACATCAACGACCTCGGCGACTCCTTCGTCAAGGCCGTGCACGTCACCGGCGACCTGGAGAACCTCGGCCAGGGCACCCCCGACGACAAGCGCTACTTCGTGACCGTCGCCGACGAGCGCACGATCCTGCACTTCGGCTCGTCCTACGGCGGCAACGCCCTGCTGGGCAAGATCGCCCACGGCCTGCGCCAGGGCTCCTTCGACGGCTGGAAGAACGGCTTCCTCGTCGAGCAGTTCATGCTCCTGGGCATCACCGACAAGCAGACCGGCAAGAAGTGGAACATCTGCGGTGGCTTCCCGTCGGCCTCGGGCAAGACCAACCTCGCCATGACGCTCGCGCCCGACGCCCTCGGCGACCGCTACTACGTCGAGTTCTACGGTGACGACATCGCGTGGCTGTGGGTCGGCGACGACGGCAAGCTCTACGGGATGAACCCCGAGTACGGCGTCTTCGGTGTCGCGAAGGACACCAACGAGAAGACCAACCCCACCGCGATCGACTCGATCGTGCCGAACACCGGGGCGATCTTCACCAACGTCGCCTACAACACCAAGACCCAGGAGGTCTGGTGGGAGGGTCGTGGCGAGAAGCCGACCGACCTCGACGGCTGGGAGGACTGGAAGGGCGACGTGATCGCCGAGCGCACCGGCGAGGACGTCGACGCTCCCTGGGCCCACCCCAACAGCCGCTTCACCACCACGCTCGCCAACGTGCCGAACGTCGCGAAGGACTTCGAGGACCCCGCGGGCGTCGAGATCCACGGCATCATCTTCGGTGGTCGCACCCGTGACCGCGAGCCGCTGGTGCGCGCGATCAAGGACATCGCCGAGGGCGTGTACGACGGCCTGACCCTGGGCGCGGAGGCCACTGCGGCCGCCGACGGCCTCGAGGGCGTGCTGCGCTACGACCCCATGTCGATGCGCCCCTTCATGTCCTACGCCGAGGCCGACTACGCCGCGCACTGGCTCGAGGTGCTGGGTCGCACCACCACCAAGCCGATCTTCGCCCACGTCAACTGGTTCCAGCGCGGCGACGACGGTCGCTTCCTGTGGCCCGGCTACCGCGAGAACCTGCGCCCGCTGGTGTGGCTCATGCAGTACCTCGAGGGCGAGGTCACGGGCGTCTCGACGCCGGTCGGCGTCCTCCCGGCCCGCGACGAGCTGCTGCTCGAGGGCCTCGACGAGCAGGCACTCGCCGACCTCGACACCGTGCTGAGCATCGACACCGCGCGCTGGCAGCAGGAGATGGGCTACCGCGAGAAGCACCTCGCGCAGTTCGAGGGCCTGCCCGAGGCGATCTGGGAGGCCCACCGACGGGTGTCCCAGGCGCTCGACAACGCCTGAGCCGCATCCGACCTGCGCTGCCCCGGGCCTGATCCGGGCCTGATCGGAACCTCCGCACGACCCCGGTCCCCTCGTGGGACCGGGGTCGTGTGCTGTTGGGGAGGGAGTGCGGGCGCATGGTCGCCCGCCCGCCCGCCCATCGGCCGGCCGGTGTGAGCGGGCCCACGCGGGGATTCGCCCGATTTCCCTGCCAGTGGCAAGCGCGCGCCCCTACCGTCACGGTGACGTCCGCTTGCCACTGGCAATGAGGCCCGTGGTGAGGGGGCGTCGTCGACCCCGAGGAGCAGCCGTGGCCACCGAGACCCCGCACCAGCCCGACGACCACGCCGGTGCGCCCGCCGAGGTCCCCCCGGTCAGGGTCGCGCGCTGGGCGAGGATCTCGGTGCGTCGTCCGCTGTGGGTGGTGGCGTTCTGGGTGATCCTCACCGTGGCGCTCAACGTCGCCGTGCCCCAGCTGGAGGAGATCGCAGGTCGCGACTCCAGCCCGGTGGTGCCGCCGGCCGCACCCTCGCAGGTGGCCGCCGACACGATGGACCGCGCGTTCGGCAGCGGCGAGAACGGCGACAGCGAGAGCGTCGTGGTCGTCGCCATGGAGCGCACGAGCGGTCTGAGCGCGGCCGACACCCGCTACGCCGAGTCGCTCGTGTCGACCCTGCGCGCCGACACCGAGGACGTCGCGTTCGTCCAGGACATCCGCGACCCCCAGCTGCGCGAGGCCCTCACCAGCGACGACGACCAGGCCCGCTACTTCCTCGTCGGCATCACCGGCGCCACCGGAGCGCCGTCCTCGTTGCGGCAGGTGGAGGCCGTGCGCGAGCTGATCGCCGAGGATCGGCCGGAGGGCCTCACGGTGGCGGTGACGGGACCGACCGCCACGGTGGTCGACAACACCATCGCCTCCGAGAGCAGCGTCCTGCGGATCACGCTCGTCACGGTCGTGCTCATCGGCGCCATCCTGCTGCTCATCTACCGCTCCCTGACGATCCCGCTGCTGACCCTGGCCGTGGTCGGCCTCGGCCTCGGACTCGGGCGCGCGGTGGTCGCGCTGTGCGGCATGGAGGGCCTGTTCACCGTGTCGACCTTCAGCGGGACCTTCCTGACCGCCATCGTGCTCGGGGCCGGCACCGACTACGCGGTCTTCCTGGTGGCGCGCTACCACGAGCAGCGCCGCCTCGGCGTGGGCGTGGAGGAGGCCATCGGCGTGGCCACCACCCGCGTCGGAGGCGTCGTGGCGGGCTCCGCGGTCACCGTCGCCCTGGCGACGCTGACGATGGCCCTGGCCCACATCGGCTTCTTCACCACCACCGGTCCGGCCGTGGCCGTCAGCATCGCGGTCAACCTGCTCGTGGCCCTCAGCCTGACCCCGGCACTGCTCCTGCTCGTGGCGCGCCGCGGGCGCGCGGAGCCGCGCGCCACCTCGGCCGCCCCGTTCTGGACGCGCGTCGCGGGTCTGGTCTCGGCCCACCCCGTGCGCGTCGGGGTCGCCTCCCTCGTGCCGCTCCTGGCACTGGCCGCGCTGGCACCCCTCATCACCCTCAGCTACGACGTGCGCGAGCCGCTGCCCGACGGCGTGGAGAGCAACCAGGGCTACGAGCTGCTCGCCCGCCACTTCCCCGTCAACGAGGTGCTGCCGGACTACGTGGTCATCCGGTCCGACCGCGACCTGCGCACCAGCAAGGACCTCGCGCTGATCGAGCGGGCGGCGGCCGCCGTCGCGCAGGACGACGACGTCGACCTGGTGCGCACCGCCACCCGCCCCGACGGCGCTCCGATCACCGCCGCCTCCCTGGCCGGGCAGGGAGCCAAGGTGGGTGACGAGCTCGCCGAGGCCGGTCGACAGGTGTCCGACGGAGCCGACGGCGCCGGCCAGCTGGCCGCCGGAGCCGGCGAGCTCGAGGACGGCGCGGGGCAGCTCGCCGACGGCGCCGACACCGCCGTGGCGGGGGCCCGTCGCATCGCCGGTGCCAGCGCGCGCCTGACCGCCGGACTCGGGCGCCTGCTCGACGGTGCCGAGCAGGCGGCGTCCGGGTCGGCCGAGCTGCGCGGCGGCGCGCGCGAGCTGGCCAGCGGTCTGACGACGGCGGCCGACCAGGTCGCACTCGCCGTCGACGGGCTCGCGCTCGTGGTCGACGCCTTGAACACCAAGACGCTCCTGTGCGGGCTCGACCCGGCCTGTGCGCAGGCTCGTCAGGGACTGCAGCAGATCTACGAGGGCCAGCGCGACCAGCTGCTGCCCGGCCTGCGCCAGGCCGCGGCCGGTGCGCGCGCGCTCGCCGGCGGCACGGGCCGGCTCTCCGAGGGCCTCGACCAGCTGCGTGACGGGCTCGACCGGGCCCGATCCGGCACCCGCCAGCTGGCCGACGGCCAGCAGGTGTTCGCCGAGCGCCTCGGCGACCTCGCCGACGGTGCCGACCAGCTCGCCGAGGGCACCACCGCCGTCCGCGGCGGGACCGAGGAGGTGGCCTCGACGCTGCCCGAGCTGGAGCAGGGTCTCAGCCAGGCCGCCCGGGTGCTGCGCAGCACCGACCGTGCGATCGGCGACGACCCCGCCACGAGCGGCTTCTACCTGCCTCCGGCCGCCCTCAGGAACAAGGACTTCCGCTCGGCGGCACGCCTGTTCATCTCCGACGACGGCCGCGTGGCGCGCATCGCCGTGCTGGGCGCCACCGACGCCTTCGGGACGCAGGCCCTCGACCGCTCACGCGAGCTGCGCGACGTCGTCCGCACCTCGTTCAACGACACCCCGCTGGAGGATGCCGACGTGTCGGTCGCCGGCGTCGCGGCGGTGAACGCGGACCTGCGCGAGTACGTGCACGAGGACCTGCGCACCATCGCCCTCGGCTCCATCCTCGCGGTGTTCCTGGTGCTGCTCGTCGTGCTCCGCAGCCTCGTGGCCTCCCTCGTGCTCATGGGCACGGTCGTGCTCTCGTGGGGCGCCGCGATGGGGGCGTCGATGCTGCTGTGGCAGGGCGCGCTGGGCATCCCGCTCGACTGGACCGTCGCCGCGGTGTCGCTGGTGATCCTCGTGGCGGTGGGCGCCGACTACAACCTGCTGCTGGCCAAGCGGATCCACGAGGAGGCCCCCGACGGCGCGCCCGAGGGCGTCGCACGGGCCACCGCCGCCACCGGTGGCGTGATCACCACCGCCGGCGTCATCTTCGCCGTCAGCATGCTCGCGCTCCTGGCGGGTAGCGTCACCACGCTCGGCCAGGCGGGGTCAACGATCGCGATCGGCCTGCTGCTCGACACCTTCGTCGTCCGCTCGCTGCTGGTGCCCGCGCTCGCCACCGTGCTCGGGCCGCGGCTGTGGTGGCCGCAGCTGCGCGCCGGTCATGGTGCAGGATCGGCGGGGTGAGGTACCCCGACCTGCGGCACCGGCTGCTCCGCGCCGCTGAGCAGGAGATCATGGCCAACGGTCTGGCGCGCACCAGCCTGCGGGGCATCGCGCGCCGGGTCGGGGTCTCGCACCAGGCCACCGCCCACCACTTCGACGACCGGGCGGGCCTGTTCACCGCCCTCGCGGTGGAGGGGTTCACCACGTTGGTCGAGCGCACGCGCGAGGCGATCGCGCAGACGCCTGAGCCGGGCGGCCACCAGGTGAGTGCCGCCGCCGTGGCCTACCTGGAGTTCGCCCGCCGCCACCCGACCACCTTCGACGTCATGTTCCGCCCGGAGCTCCTCCACGTGGACGACGCCGCGCTGGTCGCCGTCCGCACCGAGCACCTCGAGCTCCTGCTCGCCACGATGGGGGCCGCGCGCGGCACCGGGTGGGGGCCCGACCTGCCCGTCGAGCAACTGCACGCCCTGGGATGGGCCACGGTGCACGGGCTCGCGGTGCTGCAGCGCGACGGCCAGCTCACCGACGTCCACCCGGACGTGGACCCCGCGAGCGTGCTGCTGCAGGTGTCGCTGGCCCTCGAGGGGCTGGGGCGCGGCGGCTGAGCGCGCCCGGCTGATGGGGGCGCTCAGGCGAGGACGGCGGTGCGGGTGGGCGCGGACCGCCCGCGGAGCACGACCTCGCCGTGCGCCTTCCAGTGCGCGGCCTCGCCGGACCCCGAGTCCTCAGCCGCCGTGAGGCACTCCCACGAGGCCAGGACGCAGCCCGGCGCCTCCTTGGCGAGGTCGGTGAGCCGGGCGGCGGAGTTCACCGCGTCGCCGATGACGGTGTACTCGAAGCGCTGCTGGTGCCCGACGTTGCCGGCCACCACCTGGCCGGTGGCCACGCCGATGCCCGCCCCCACCTCGGGCACCTCGGCGGCCAGCCGTGCGGCCATCGCGCGCGCCGCCGCCAGCGCTGCGGCGGCGTGGTCGGGGTGCTCCACGGGAGCTCCGAAGACGGCGAGCACGGCGTCCCCGATGAACTTGTTGACCAGCCCGCGGTGGCGGTCGACCTCGTCGACCACCACGGCGAAGAAGCGGTTGAGCACCGCCACGACCTCGGCCGGCGAGTGCTGGGTGGCGTAGGTGGTGGAGCCGACGAGGTCGACGAACAGCACCGAGCAGATGCGGGTCTCGCCGCCGAGCTCGATCTCCCCGGCCCCGAGCGCGGCGGCTGCGGCGGCGACCTCCTGCCCGACGTGGCGACCGAAGAGGTCGCGGATGGTCTCGCGCTCGCGCAGACCGCTGACCATGGCGTTGAAGCCGCTCTGCAGCTGGCCGAGCTCGGTGCCGTCGTAGACGTCGACGTCGGCATCGAGGTTGCCGCGCTCGACGGCTCGCAGCGCATCGCGCACCGAGCGCACGGGGTCGGCCACCGAGCGGGCGTTGAGGATCGTGACCAGGAACCCGAAGACGAGCACGATCGAGCAGATGATGATCGTGACGACGGCGAGCTGGGTGATGGTGGTGTCATCGCCCACGGGGGTGAAGGTCAGCACCGCCGCGGTCACCAGCCCGAGGAGCGGTGCGCCCGTGCCGAGCACGTAGAAGATCGTCATGCGCGGTCCGAGGCCGACGCCGCGGATGCGGCCGGTGACCCGGGTGTCGGCCAGGGCGCGCGCCGCGATCGGGCGCAGGGAGAACTCGGTGAGCAGGTAGGAGACGCCAGCCACCACCACCGCGCCGATGCCCACGGTGAGCCCGGTGCCGACCGCGCGCGAGGGCTGCAGCAGCGAGGTGAGCAGCGTGACCATCGCCGTGGCGACGAGCCACATGGTGAGCTGCATCTTCGTCAGCGAGATGGGCACCCGCAGCGCCCGCGTGCGCTCCTGGGCCGTCGGCTCCACGCCGCGCCGGGTGGCCCAGCGCAGCGCCTTGAGCGCGGTGGTGGTGCCCCAGAAGGTGCCCACCAGCACGGCCAGCAGCACGTAGACCGGGATCGAGATCGCCAGGGCGATCGTCATCGCCCGGTTCGGCGAGGGCGACGGGATCGCCCAGGTGCCGATGGCGAACACCACGAGCGCCCCGATCACGTTGGTGCTGAGCAGCAGCACCGTGAGGAGCACCTGGATGCGGATCCGCAGGCGGCGCGGGCTCTGGTCGCGCGGCCCCAGCAGGCGCGAGCCGAACGGGGCGCGCCGGCCGGCGGCGGAGGTGGCGGACACGTCGCCACCCTAGTGTCGCGCCCGCGGCCTGTGGCGCCGATCACCGCTGATCACCGCCGATCACTCCCGGGGGGGCCGGTCCTCCGCCCGGGCCCGCTCCGCCGATCAGGTGTCGGCAGTTGGTGCGTTCTGGTTGGATCTGCCCATGACAGGCTGCGCCGTCACCTCCGCCGACGACGTCCATCGCGTCCATCGCGCCCCCGCCCCCCGAGCAGGCGCCCACCGCCGGGAGACCGGCCGATGGTGACCGGGGCGGCCAAGCGCGTCGTCCTCGAGACGCTGGGCTGGCTGCTGCTCCTCGTCGGGATCGCCGCGCTGGTACTCCCCGGGCCGGGGCTGCTGCTCATGGTGGCCGGCCTCGCCGTCCTCTCCCAGCAGTACACCTGGGCCGAGCGGGCGCTGGAGCCGGTGCGGCTGCGGGCGCTGCGCGCGGCCGCCGAGGGCGTCGAGACGTGGCCGCGCATCATCGCTTCGTGCCTGGGTGCCTTCACCGTCGCGGCTGTCGGCATCGTGTGGATCATCCAGCCCCCGGTGCCCGAGTGGTGGCCGATCGCCGAGCGCTGGTGGCTCCCGGGTGGCCTCTGGACCGGCATCACCATGATCGGCTCCTGCTTCATCGCGCTGGCCCTGATCGTCTACTCCTACCGTCGCTTCCACGACAAGCCCGAGGCCGTGGCCGCGCTCGAGGGCGAGATCGACCGCGCCGACGACGAGCGCCCGCACGCGCGCGGCTGATCCGGCGGCTCGCAGATGACGCACGCCGTCACCCCGCCCGAGGACGACGGCCGCTCGCCGTGGGAGCGGATGGTCGCCGGCGAGCTCTACCTCGCCGACGACCCCGAGATCGTCGAGGCCAACCGGCGCGGCGCCGATCTCGCCGCCGCCTACAACGCCACGACGGCTCGCGATGTCGAGCGGCGTCGCGAGCTGCTGGAGCAGCTGCTGGGCAGCGTCGGTGAGGGTGTCGAGATCCGGCCGCCGCTGTTCGTCGACTACGGCTCGCAGTTGCACGTCGGCGACGGCGTGTTCATCAACGTCGGTCTGGTGGCCCTCGACGTCACCCCGATCCGGATCGGTGCGGACTCCCAGATCGGGCCGAACGTGCAGCTGCTGACGCCCCAGCACCCGCTGGACGCCGACCTGCGCCGCGCCAAGTGGGAGGCCGCTGCTCCGATCACCATCGGCGAGAACGTCTGGCTCGGCGGCGGGGTGATCGTGTGCCCGGGCGTGACGATCGGCGACCACGCCGTGATCGGTGCCGGTTCGGTGGTCACCCGCGACATCCCCGCCGGGGTGCTGGCGGTGGGCAACCCCGCGCGGGTGATCCGGACGCTGGTCGACGGCGCCTGACCGCGGTGCCGGACGGGTGCCCGCGGGGTGCCGTGGTGTTCTGTCGGACGCTCCTCCTAGTCTCGGGCGGACCATGACGCTCCACCTCCACCGTGCCCCGCGCACCGACCAGCTCGCCGACGGCCTCGGTGAGCTGCTGGCCACGCCGCTCGACGACCCGTTCGCCGAGGAGGTCGTGGTGGTGCCCGCCCGCGGGGTGGAGCGCTGGCTCACGCAGCGGCTGTCGCACCGCCTCGGTGCCGGCCCGCGCGGTGGCGACGGCGTCTGCGCGGGCGTGCGCTTCACCCAGCCGGCCTCGCTCGTCGGCCTGCTGCTCGGTCGCGAGCGCGACGACCCGTGGCACCCCGAGCAGCTGGTGTGGCCGCTCCTCGCGGTCACCGACGCCCACCTCGGCCAGCCCTGGTGCGAGGCGCTCTCCGCCCACCTCGGCCACGGGGTCGACGGCGAGGAGGGCGAGCTGCGGCGCAGTCGGCGCTGGTCCGTCGCCCGCCGGCTCGCCGAGCTCTTCGCCTCCTACGCGGTGCAGCGCCCGCAGGTGCTCACCGACTGGCGGGAGGGCCGCGACACCGACGGACGCGGGGAGCCGCTCGCCGCCGATCTCGCCTGGCAGGCCGAGCTGTGGCGTCGGCTGCTGTCCCACCAGGCTGCGGCGGGCCACGCCGAGCCGCCCGACCTGCGCCACGAGCGCGCCTGCGCCGCCCTGCGCGCCGGCGGCGAGGCCGTCGAGGGGCTCGACCTGCCCGGGCGCCTCTCCCTCTTCGGTCACACGCGCCTGCCCTCCACCGAGCTCGACCTCCTCGCCGCCCTCGGCGCGCACCGCGAGGTCCACCTGTGGCTGGCGCAACCCTCGGCCGCGCTCTGGGAGGCGGTGGCGGCCGCGGGAGCCGGTGGCTCCGGCGTGCTGCCCGAGCGCCACGCGGACGACGACGGCGACGCCGGCCTCGCAGGTCTCGTCGAGCATCCGCTGCTCGCCGGGCTCGGTCGCGACTCCCGCGAGCTCGCCGCGGTGCTCTGCGCCCGGGTGAGCGCCGGTGAGGCGGTCGACGCCGGGCCTGTCGCGGGTTCGCGGGAGGGTGCGCACGGCGCTGCCGCGCAGCGCGACTCGCTCCTCAGCTGGCTGCAGCACGACCTGCGGGCCAACCACGCCCCCACCGCCGCCGAGCGCGCCGATCGCGTGCTCGCCGCCGGCGATCGGTCGGTGCAGGTGCACGCCTGCCACGGCGCGGCGCGGCAGGTCGACGTCCTGCGGGAGGTGCTGGTGGGGCTGCTGGCCGACGACCCCACCCTCGAGCCGCGCGACATCGTCGTCCTGTGCCCCGACATCGAGACCTTCGCGCCGCTGATCTCGGCCGGCTTCGGTCTCGGCGAGCTCATCGACGACCGCGCGGCGGGCGCCGTCGTGCCGGGCGAGGCACTTCATCCGGCCCATCGGTTGCGTGTGCGCCTGGCCGACCGCGCGGTCAGTAGCACCAACCCGCTGCTGGCCGTGGCGGTCACGCTCGTCGAGCTCGCGGGCGGGCGGGCCACGGCCCCCGAGGTGCTCGACCTCCTGGCGCGCCCGGTGTGCCGGCAGCGCTTCGACCTCACCGACGACGACCTCGCCCGCATCTCCGGCTGGGTGGCCGAGGCGGGGGTGCGGTGGGGCATCGACGCCCGCGGTCGCGAGTCCTTCGGTCTCGGCGCCTTCGAGCACAACACCTGGCGCGTGGGCCTCGACCGGCTCCTGCTCGGGGTGGCCATGAGTGGCGACGACCACCGCCACCTCGGCCGCGGGCTCCCGCTCGACGACGTCGGCAGCGGCGAGATCGAGCTCGTGGGCCGGCTCAGCGAGGCAGTGGCGCGCCTCGGCTCGTGCCTCGAGCGCCTCAGCCGGGCCCGCACTGCCGCAGACTGGTTCGACACCCTCGCCGACGGCGTGCGCGACCTGTGTGCCGTGAGCGACGACGACGCGTGGCAGCTGCCGCAGCTCGAGCGCGAGCTCGCCCGGGCGCGCGCCAGCGCCGACGACGCCGGCGGCGAGGTGCCGCTGCGGCTGGCCGACGTCCGCGCCCTCCTGCAGGCCCGGCTGGCCGGGCGACCCACCCGCGCCAACTTCCGCACCGGCACCCTCACCGTCTGCACCATGGTGCCGATGCGCTCGGTGCCGCACCGGGTCGTGTGCCTGGTGGGTCTCGACGACGGCGTCTTCCCGCGCGTGCAGAGCATCGATGGCGACGACGTCCTGGCGCGTCGTCCGGTGGTGGGCGAGCGCGATCGCCGGGCCGAGGACCGCCAGCTCCTGCTCGACGCCCTGCTCGCGGCGGGCGAGCACGTCGTCCTCACCTACACCGGCGCGGCCGAGAGCACCGGCGCGCCGCGTCCGCCGGCGGTGCCGCTCGGCGAGCTGCTCGACGCGCTCGACCGCACCACCGCCGCGCCGGTGCGCTCGCAGGTGCTCGTGCGCCACCCGCTGCAGCCGCACGACCCCCGCAACCACGAGCCCGGAGCGCTCGGGGTGCCCGGGCCGTTCAGCTTCGACCGGGCCACCCTGGCCGGCGCGCGCGCGGCCGTCTCCGAGCGCAGCCCGGTGCCCCCGTTCCTCGCCGATCCGCTCCCCGCCGCACCGCCCGCCGACCTCACCCTCGACGAGCTCCGCCGCTTCCTGCGCCACCCGGTGCGGGCGTTCCTGCGCGGCCGACTCGAGGTCGCCACCCCCTTCGAGCCCGACGAGATCGACGACGCGCTGCCCGTCGAGCTCGATGCCCTCCAGCGCTGGCAGATCGGCGACCGCCTGCTCCGCGAGGTGCTGGCCGCCGACGACCCCGACACCGCCGCACCGGCGGTGATGCTCGCCGAGCAGCTGCGCGGCTCGCTGCCGCCCTTCGAGCTCGGACGCCGCGCGCTCACCGGCGTCGTCCAGGAGTGCTCGGCCCTCTTCGCCCGCAGCGCCGAGCTGCGCGCGGCGCCGGCGCGCAGCATCGACGTCGACGTCGACCTCGGCGGTGGTCGCCGCCTCACCGGCACCGTGCCCCGGGTGCACGGCACGCAGGTGGTGTCGCTGTCGTACTCCCGGCTCGGCGCCAAGCAGCGACTCGACTCCTGGGTCGACGTCCTCGCCCTCACCGCCACCGACCCCGATCGCAACTGGACGGGCCATGCGGTCGCCAAGGCCAAGGCCGGCCCGCAGCGCGCGCTCGTCGGCCCGCTCGACCACCGCGCCCACGGCTGGCTCGCCGACCTCGTCGCCCTCCACGACGAGGGCATGCGGCGCCCGCTGCCCCTGCCGGTCAAGACCGCCCTCGCCTGGGCCGACGCCCACCTCAAGGTGCAGCGCGGCATGGACGTCGAACCCGCCGCCGTCGCCGCCTCGGAGTGGACCACCGATCCCTTCCACCCCCACGGCATCGTCGGCGAGGACGACGACCCCGTGCACCGCCGCGTCTTCGGCCCCGGCGCGCCCGTCGAGGTGCTCCTCGCCGCGGGCATGGGCGAGCTCGCCCTGCGCGTGTGGGAGCCGCTGCTCACCGGCGCCGAGCGGGTGGGTGCGCTGTGAACGCGCCGACGCCCGCTCTCGCCGAGACCCCCTTCGACGTCTGCGCCGAGCTCCCGCGCGGCACCACCCTGCTCGAGGCCAGTGCCGGCACGGGCAAGACGTGGACGATCGGTGCGCTCGTCACCCGCTACGTGGCCGAGCAGGGGGTGCCGCTCGAGCAGATGCTGGTCGTCACCTTCGGACGCGCGGCCAGCCAGGAGTTGCGCGAGCAGGTGCGCCGTCAGCTGGTGGAGGCCGAGCGTGCCCTGGCGGTCGACCCCCTCGACCCGGCCGACGGGGCGGGGGAGGCCGACGGCGCGGGGGAGCCCTCGCCGCTGCTCGAGCACCTGTGCGCCGTCGACGACGCCGAACGCGCGCTGCGGCACCGGCGCGTCGTCCGTGCGCTGGCCGACTTCGATGCCGCCACCATCGCCACCATCCACCAGTTCTGCTCGATGGTGCTCGACTCCCTCGGGGTGGCCGGCGACACCGACGCCCGCGCCCGCCTGGTCGAGAACCTCGACGACCTCGTCGCCCAGGTGGTCGACGACCTCTACGTGCGCGCCTTCGCGCGCGACACCGCCGATGCCGGGCCGACCTTCACCCACGCCGAGGCACTGGCCATCGCCCGCTCCGCAGTGGGCGATCCGCAGGCCCGCCTCGAGCCCGCCGACGTGCCCCGCACCGAGCCGGCCGGACGCCGCGTTGCCTTCGCCCGCGCCGTGCGCGAGGAGGTCGACCGCCGCAAGCGCGCTCTCGGCGTCCTCTCCTACGACGACCTCCTCGCCCAGCTCGCCCACGCGCTCGAGCCCGCCGACTCCCCGGCCCGCGTGCGGATGCGCGAGCGGTGGCGCATCGTGCTGGTCGACGAGTTCCAGGACACCGACCCGGTGCAGTGGCAGGTCTTCGACCGCGCCTTCAGCGGCCACAGCGACATGGTGCTGATCGGCGACCCCAAGCAGGCCATCTACGCCTTCCGCGGCGGCGACGTCACCACCTACCTCACCGCGGCGGCCACGGCCACGCGACGCCAGACCCTCGGCGTCAACCGGCGCAGCGACGCCGGCCTGCTCGACGCCGTGCAGCAGCTGCTCGGCGGCGCCGCGCTGGGCGACGAGCGGATCGTCGTCCACGACGTGACGGCGCACCATCGCGAGCCGCGGCTGGCGGGCGTGCCGCGCCCGGCGCCCCTGCGGGTGCGGGTCGTGCGGCGCGCGAGCCTCGGCGGCGGGCGCAGCAAGCCGCTCGCGGTGCCGAAGGTGCGGCCCCACATCGCCGACGACCTCGCGCACGACATCCGCGCGCTCGTCACCTCGGGGGCCACCTTCGAGGGTCGTGCGCTCCGGCCCAGCGACGTCGCGGTGATCTGCTACCGCCACGCCGACCTCGCCGCCGCGCGTTCCGCGCTGGAGCGGGTCGGCGTGCCGGCGGTGATCGCCGGCGGCGGCAGCGTCTTCGCCACCCCCGCGGCCGCCGAGTGGATGGTGCTGCTCGAGGCGCTGGAGCAGCCCCACCGCACGGCGCGGGTGCGGGCGGCCGGCATCGGTTGCTTCGTCGGACTCGACCCCGCCGAGCTCGACGCCGGCGGCGACGACCTCACCGACGACCTCGGCGACCGGCTCCGCTCGTGGGCCGAGGCCCTCACCCGCCGCGGTGTGGCTGCGGTGGTGGAGGCGGCGGTGGCCGGCGGCCTGCCGGCCCGACTGCTCGCCCGCGTCGGCGGCGAGCGCCTGCTCACCGACGTGCGCCACATCGGCGAGGTGCTGCACGAGGTGGCGCAGACCGAACGTCTCGGCGCCACCGCACTCCTCGCCTGGCTGCGCCGCCAGGTGCTCGAGGCGCGCGACGGTCGCGGTGCCGAGCGCACCCGTCGGCTCGACTCCGACGCCGCGGCCGTGCAGCTGGTCACCATCCACGCCAGCAAGGGCCTGCAGTACCCCGTGGTCTACCTGCCCTCGCTGGCCGATCGGTTCGTGCCCAAGCCCACCCGCCCGCTCTTCCACGACGCTGAGGGTCGCCGCTGCCTCGACGTCGGCGGGTCCGGACCGTCGTGGGGCGAGCACTGCCGTCGCTCGGCGGAGGAGGAGGCCGGCGAGTGGCTGCGCCTGCTCTACGTCGCGCTCACCCGCGCGCAGAGCCAGGTCGTGCTCTGGTGGGCGCCCACGCGCAACGCCGAGGCCTCGCCGCTGCACCGCATGCTGATGCGCCGCGTCGACCCCGGTGGCGCCCTGTCGTCCGCCGTGCCCCCGGCGCCGCCCGTTCCTGACGAGGACGGCGTCGCCGCCCTCTTCGCCCACTGGCGTGATCGCGGCGGCCCGGTGCCGGAGGTCGCCGAGATCGCGGTCGGCTCGCCGCCCGTCGAAGCCCCGCCCGCTCCCGAGCTCGACGCCCGCGTGTTCGCGCGCACCGTCGACACCCAGTGGCGCCGCACCTCCTACTCCGCGCTCAGCGCTGCCGCCGAGGCCGCCGTCGTCGGCGCCGGTCCGGGGGTCGCGAGCGAGCCCGAGGTCGAGCCCAAGGACGACGAGCGCCTGCCCGAGGGCGTGGCGGCGGTGCCGGCCGCGGTCGGCACCGCCGCCGAGCCGCACGGCACCGACGTGCCCTCGCCCATGGCCGCACTGCCGGTCGGGGCGACCTTCGGGTCGCTGGTGCACGCCGTCCTCGAGCACGCCGACCCGGGAGCGCCCGACCTGGCCGCCGAGCTGCGCGCGCACATCGAGGAGCAGCTCACCTGGTGGCCGGTCGCGCTCGACAACGACGAGCTCGCCGCGGCCCTGGTGGCCGTGCTCGACACCCCGCTCGGCCCGCTGCTCGGCGACGCCACGCTGCGCACCATCGGCCGGCGCGACCGACTCTGCGAGCTCGACTTCGAGCTGCCGCTGGCCGGGGGCGACCTCGCCCCGCCGGTGGCCGACGGCGGGGCCGACGAAGTGCTGCTCGGCGACCTCGCGGCCCTGCTGCGTCGCCACCTCCCCGAGGGCGACCCCGTGCGTGCCTACGCCGATGCCCTCGACCTCCCCGCCCTCGGCGGGCAGGTGCTGCGCGGCTACCTCACCGGGTCGGTCGACGTCGTGCTGCGGCTGGCGTCCTCCGCCGGTGCGACTCGCTACGTGATCGTCGACTACAAGACCAACTGGCTGGGCCCGCGCGACGCCGACCTCACCGCGCGGTCCTACGACCCCGCCGCGCTGCGGGAGGCGATGGGGCACTCCGACTACCCGCTCCAGGCGCTGCTCTACGCCGTGGTGCTCCACCGGTTCTTGCGCTGGCGTCAGCCCGGCTACGACCCCGAGCGGCACTTCGGCGGGGTCGCCTACCTCTACCTGCGCGGCATGTGCGGCCCCGACACGCCGGTGGTCGACGGCGAGCCGTGCGGCGTCTTCTCCTGGCGCCCGCCGGTGGCCCTGGTGGAGCAGCTGTCCGACCTCCTCGACGGAGCGCGCCCATGACCGAGCTCTTCGAACCCTCCTCCGTGCACGACCACCGCGTGGCGCGCTCGGCCTCGGGCCTGCTCGGGATCGCCAACGCCGCGGGGCTGGTGGAGTCCGCCGACGTCCACGTCGCCGAGCGGGTGGCCGCGCTGGCCGGGGAGGGCGACGAGCGGGTGCAGCTGGCGGTGGCGCTCGCCGTTCGCTCGGTGCGGGCCGGATCGGTGGGCCTCGACCTCACCACGCTGCCAGCGCTCCTCGCCGCGCCGCAGGAGTCGGTCGACGGGCCCTTCGAGACGCCGGTCGACGGGCCGGCGTCGCCCGCCACAGAGGCCCTCGCCGCGCTCCGAGCGGCCCTGCCGCCCACCGACGAGTGGCGCGTCCTCATGGCGGGGTCGCGACTGGCCGCCGAGGGCGTCGTCCACGTGGAGTGGGGGCTGGTCTACCTCGACCGCTACCACCGCCTCGAGTGCCAGGTCGCCGACGATCTCGCCGCGCGCGAGGCGCTCGGCCCACCCCCGGTGGACGACGCCGAGCTCGCCGCGACGCTCGAGCGGGTCAGCGGCCGCCACCTCAGCGGCGAACAGCGGGCCGCGGTGGAGCACGCAGTGCGGCACCGCACCAGCGTGCTCACCGGCGGGCCCGGCACGGGCAAGACCACCACGGTCGCGCGCATCCTGGTGGCGCTGGCCGACCAGTTCGGGGCCGCGCACGAGCGGCCGATGGCGGTGGCGCTCGCCGCGCCCACCGGCAAGGCGGCCACGCGCCTGCATGAGGCGGTGCGCGCTGAGCTGGGGCCCGAGGGTCTGGGCGTGCTCGCCGCCGACGGGTCTCCGGGGCTCGCCGCACCCGAGGCGCTCACCCTGCACCGGCTGCTCGGGTGGCGGCCCGACAGCACCACCCGCTTCGTGCACGACCGCTCCAACCGGCTCAAGTACGACCTCGTGGTGGTCGATGAGGCCTCGATGGTCGACCTCACGATGATCGCGCGGCTGCTCGAGGCGGTGCGCCCGGAGGCGCGGCTCGTGCTCGTGGGCGACCCTCGTCAGCTCACCTCGGTGGGGGCGGGCGCCGTGCTGTCCGACCTCGTGGTCGGGCTCGGGGCGCGCACCGATCCGCCCGTCGCCTCACTGGTCGAGAACCACCGCTCCACCGAGCAGATCAAGGATGTCGCGGCAGCGCTGCGCGGTGCCGACGGTGGCGCGGGCGGCGACGGCGCCGCTGCGGCCGCCGGGGCCGAGCCGGATGCTGAGGAGGCGGCTGACGCCGTGCTCGCCGCCCTGCGCGCCGGCACCGGCGAGGTCACCTACCTCGAGACCGACGACCCCGTCGAGGCGCTCCGCGAGCTGTGCACGCAGGCGGCACTGCGGGTGCGGCGCGCGGCGCTGGAGGAGGGGCCGGCCGCCGCGCTCACGGCGCTGGAGTCCTTCCGCCTGCTCTGCGCCCACCGCGAGGGCCCGCGTGGTGTGCGCGCGTGGAACCGGCAGACGGAGGAGTGGCTGGCCGCCGAGCTCGGCGGACCGCTCGGCCCCTTCGGCACGCCCTGGTACGCCGGGCGCCCCCTGCTGGTCACCAGCAACGACTACACGCTCGACGTCTACAACGGCGAGACCGGCGTCGTGGTCCCCGACGAGCGGGGCCGACCGCGCGCCTGGATCGCCGGCGCCGGGGAGCCTCGGGCCTTCGCGCCCGCCCGCCTCGATGGCGTCGAGACCATGCACGCCATGACCATCCACAAGTCGCAGGGCAGCCAGGCCGGCACGGTCGTCGTCCTGCTGCCGGAGGCGGGTTCACGGGTGCTCACGCGCGAGCTGTTCTACACGGCGCTCACCCGTGCGCAGGAGCGCGTCGTGGTGGTCGGGTCGGAGGCCTCGGTGCGCGCCGCCGTCACCACGACCGCCCGCCGGGCCACCGGCCTGCGCCAGCGGCTGGCCGCGCACCCGTGATCGGTGGGCGAGTCGGCAACCCGCACGAAATCGCCGCCGACTAACCTCGGCCCATGCCGTTCCTGCTGCGTGTGCTGCTGCCCGACGTCCCGGGTTCGCTCGGCCGCGTCGCGACGGCCATCGGTATGGCGGGCGGCGACATCGAAGCGATCGAGATCGTCGAGAAGCGCGACGACGGCACGGTCGTCGACGACGTGCTGCTCGAGGTCGCCGAGGGCACGATGCCTGACTCGGTGGTCTCGGCCTGCAGCGGCATCGACGGCGTCGAGGTGCTGTGGATCAGCCGCTACCCGGCCGGCGGCAGCCTGGTGATGGACCTCGAGGCGGTCGAGGCGCTCACCTCCTCACCCGCCGAGGCCTACGACAAGCTCGTCGACCTGCTCCCCGCCACGTTCCGCGTCGACTGGGCCGTGCGGCTGCACCGCGCGCGGGGCGTCGTCCACGCCACCAGCGCGGCGCCCGACGACCTCGAGTTTGTCGAGATCGAGTCGCCCGTGCGTCTCGAGGTGCCCGACGACGACGTCACCCTCTACGCCGCGGCCCGCCTCGACGGCAACGAGGTCGTGGTGATGGGCCGCCAGGGCGGCCCGGAGTTCGCCGACTCCGAGATCGCCCGCCTCGGCCACCTCTGCGGCCTCGCGGTCACGATCACCACCGCCTGATCTCCCGCGCTCACCGCACCCCCAGCCACATCGTCGTGATCCGGCGGATCGACGACGATCCGGCTGGGGGTCTCGGCCGGCCGGCTCAGCCCTCGACCGGCTCCAGCACGAACACGGGGATCTCCCGGTCGGTCTTGGTCTGGTACTCCGCGTACGTCGACCAGGTGGCCACGGCGAGCTCCCACCACTGCCGGCGCTCCTCTCCCTCGACGAGGCGAGCGCGGTAGGGCTTCGGCTCCGGGCCGTCCTGGACGTCGACCAGCGGGTGCGCCACGAAGTTGGCGTACCAGCTGGGGTTCTCGGGCGCCCCGCCCTTGGAGGCGATGGCCACGTAGACGCCGTCCTTCTCCACGCGCATGACGGGGTTCTTGCGCAGCTTGCCCGACTTCGCCCCCACCGAGGTGATGACGATGATCGGGTCGTCGGTGCCGGGCAGGGTGTTGGCCTCGCGGCCGCCGGTGGCCTCGTAGGTGGCCACCTGATCGCGCACCCAGGCGCTCGGGCTCGGAACGTACTCGCCGGTGAGGGTCATACCTCCACAAGAGCACGAGACGCCCGACTTGTTCCAGACCCGTGCCGACTACGGTTCGCTGCATGAGTGCGATCGAGGGCGTGAGCGAGACGTTCGACGCGAGCCGGTGGGACGTCGTCCCCGGGTTCGAGGACCTGACCGACCTGACCTACCACCGCGCCAAGGAGCACGGCACGGTGCGCATCGCCTTCGACCGCCCCGACGTGCTCAACGCCTTCCGCCCGCACACCGTCGACGAGCTGCTGCGCACCCTCGAGCACGCCCGCACCTCCGGCGACGTCGGCTGCGTGCTGCTCACCGGCAACGGCCCGAGCCCGAAGAACGGCAAGCGCTCCTTCTGCACCGGCGGCGACCAGCGCATCCGCGGTCGCGCCGGCTACCAGTACGAGGACGTCGCGGCCGGCGCCGGTGACACCGGCGCCGAGGAGCCGAGCCCGATCGACAAGGCCAAGCTCGCGCGCCTGCACATCCTCGAGTGCCAGCGACTCATCCGCTTCATGCCGAAGGTCGTCATCGCCGTCGTCCCGGGGTGGGCGGCCGGTGGCGGCCACTCGCTCTTCGTCACCTGCGATCTCGCGCTCGCTTCGGCCGAGCACGCCCGCTTCAAGCAGACCGACGCCGACGTCGGCTCTTTCGACGGCGGCTACGGCTCGGCCTACCTCGCCCGTCAGGTGGGCCAGAAGTTCGCTCGCGAGATCTTCTTCCTCGGCCAGGAGTACTCCGCCGACGACGCCGTGCGCATGGGCGCCGCCAACCGTGCCGTGCCCCACGCCGAGCTCGAGGACACCGCGCTCGAGTGGGGCCGCCTCATCAACGGCAAGTCGCCCACCGCCCAGCGCATGCTCAAGTACTCCTTCAACCTCCTGGACGACGGCCTGGTCGGCCAGCAGCTCTTCGCCGGTGAGACCACGCGGCTGGCGTACATGACCGACGAGGCGCAGGAGGGCCGCGATCAGTTCCTCGAGAAGCGCGAGCCGGACTGGTCGCCGTACCCCTGGTACTACTGAGCCGCCGACCGCCGGCGGAGCCGGTCCGCCCGAGCCGCGCGGAATCCGATCGCTGGCGCCGGGCCGCGCCGTCCACACTGACGGGCGTGACGCCTCTGCCGCTGCGAACCCGCCGCCTGCCTCCGCCGGCCCACATCGTGTGGGACGACCTCGCCCGCCCCGCGACCACCGGCCCGCGCGTGTGGCTCGACCTCGTGGACGACGAGGTGCCGCCGCGAGTGCTCGGGGGCGAGCGTCCGCACCGGCTCGTCTGGTCGTCGCTGTGGCCGAGTCGACCGAAGGATCGGATCGACTTCGAGCTCACCGCCGACGGGCGCGACACTCGGGTCGCGATCACGCTCCTCGCAGCCGGCGACCCGCCGGACGACGAGACGCTCCGCCACCTCCGCCACCGGCTGAGCGAGCTGCTCTGGCGCGACCTGCGGCACTCCTACGGCCAGTAGCCGCGGCGCCCCGTCGTCCACGCACCAACGGATTTCGTCCTCTTTCGCGAGAATCGCGACGAAATTCGTTGGTGAACCGCAGACCACGCCAGCCCCCGGGTATCGGGTGGCGGACGCGTCGAGGTGAGGAGGCGGCATGCCGGTGTGGATCGAGGCGGGGCTGTGGGGCCTGCTGGCGGGCGGGGCGCTGGTGATCGGCGCGCTGATCGCCTGGTTCGTGCCCGTGCCGCGGCCGTTGGTCTCGGCCGTCATGGCGTTCGGTGCCGGCGTCCTCATCTCGGCGCTCAGCTTCGACCTCGTGGACGACGCGGAGAGGGGCGGCGGTCTGCTCGCCACCACCGTCGGCTTCCTCGGCGGCGCGATCGCCTACGTCGGGGCGAACGTCGTGCTGGCGCGGCGGGGTGCACGGCACCGCAAGCGCTCGGGCGAGGAGCAGTCGAGCGAGGCCGAGCAGGCCGGCAGTGGCACGGCGATCGCCGTCGGCGCGCTGCTCGACGGCGTGCCCGAGTCGGTGGTGCTCGGCATCTCGCTGCTCGGCGGCGGGGGAGTGGGGGTGCCCGTGCTGGCGGCGATCTTCATCTCGAACCTTCCCGAGGGTCTCTCGAGCGCGGCCGGCATGAAGGCGAGCGGACGCAGCGCGCGCTACGTCTTCGGCGTGTGGACCTCGATCGCGGTCGCCTCGGGCCTGGCCGGTCTGCTCGGCTGCCTGCTGCTGGAGGGCGCGCCCGACGAGCTCGTCGCGGCGATCACCGCCGTGGCCGCCGGAGCCATCCTCGCGATGGTCGCCGACACGATGATCCCCGAGGCCTTCGAGCGCACCCAGCTCTACACCGGCCTGATCGCCACCGTCGGCTTCATCAGCGCGTTCGCGATCAGCCGCGCGTGAGTGGACGAGGCCCCCAGCCGATCTGCTGTGATTCGGCCCGATCCACGACAGATGCGCTGGGGGCCTCACGCGACCGCCGGCGGACGGACCAGGACTCCGCGGCGCCGGACGGGTAGCCTCGCCAGACGTGCCCCAGATCGTCGTCCTCACCGGTGCCGGGATCTCCGCGGAGAGCGGCGTGCCGACCTTCCGCGACAGCGACGGCCTGTGGGTGGGCCACCACATCGACGACGTCGCCACCCCCGAGGGTTTCGAGCGCGACCGGTCGCTGGTGCAGCGCTTCTACGACGCGCGACGGGCCTCGCTGAGCGGCGTCGAGCCGAACGCCGCGCACCGAGCGCTCGCCGAGCTCGAGGAGACCATGGGTGAGGCGCTGCTGGTGGTCACCCAGAACATCGACGACCTGCACGAGCGGGCGGGCTCGCGCAACGTGATCCACATGCACGGCGAGCTGCTCAAGGCCCGCTGCCGAGCGTGCGGCGCCGTGGTGCCGTGGCAGGGTCCGCTCATCGACGAGCCGGCCTGCCCGCTGTGCGGCACCCACGACCTGCGCCCCGACGTGGTGTGGTTCGGTGAGATGCCCTACGAGATGGAGCGCATCGCGGACGCGCTCTCGCAGGCCACGCACTTCCTGTCGGTCGGCACCTCGGGGGCGGTCTACCCGGCCGCAGGCTTCGTGCAGCACGCCCGCCGCCACGGCGCCCGCACCCTCGAGCTCAACCTCGAGCCCAGCGAGGGCAGCCACTTCTTCCACGAGTCGCGCCTCGGGCCCGCGGGCGAGCTCGTGCCGCAGTGGGCCCGCGAGATCCTCTGGAGCTGAGGGCTCAGCCGGCCGTGCCGGCACCTGAGCGGGCCGCGGCCAGCTCGTCGTCCACGATCGCGAGCAGGCGCGAACGCTCGGCCTCGAGGCCGAGCGGGCCGATCCAGTCGGCGATCGTGGCGCGGAACAGCTGGCCCGAGGCGAGCACCCGCGGGTCGCAGTGGCCGGTGGACTCCAGCGTGACCACGCCGTAGAGCGCCGACCAGGAACGCATGTAGATCCACAGGATCCCGCGCTCCTCGGGGGCGATGTGCTCGGTGCGGGCCGGGATGAGCGGCTCCAGCACCGCCTCGCGCACGGTCTCGTCGAGGTCGTCGAGGCGGGGGTAGGGGAAGCGATAGCGCTCCTGCACGGCCCAGAGCAGGTCGGTGAAGTAGCAACCGGACGTCGACACGGTGAGCAGCTCGCGCCGCTCGGTCTCGTGCTCGGCCACCGGGTTGGCGAACACCAGCTGGAACTCGCGGGGCCGTTCGAGGGCCCACTGGCGAAAGCGCGTGCAGGCCACGACCAGGCGCGCGGCCGGGTCGGACTCGTCGAAGCGCTCGGCCGCCTCCGCCCAGCGGGCCGTGGCGGCGCGGTCGAGCTCGAAGGCCACGAGGTCGACGAGCTGCTGGTAGTTGGCGACGTAGCGGTAGAGCGCCGGTGCCGTCATGCCCATGCGTGCGGCGACCGCGCGCAGCGAGAGGTCCTCGCCCTCGTCGAGGAGCGCGGCCGAGGCCGCGACGATCTCGTCGTAGGTGGCCTCGCGCTGGCGTTCGCGTCGGCTGACAGGTGCGCGCATCTGGCGCAACGGCACTCCTGGGGCGGTGGGCGGCGGGGTGGTGACGTCCCTTGACGCGATGAGTTTACACCGTTTACCGTTAACGCCGTTCACTCTCGGGACGACCATTCACGAAAGGTGTCCGCGATGATGCAGCGATGGGGTGCGCTGGTGGTGCGCCAAGCCGTGGTGGTGCTGCTGGTGGGCCTTGCGCTCACCGCGCTGGCCGGTGTCGTCGGCGCCGGTGTGGAGGACAGGCTGAGCGCGGGCGGGTTCGACGACCCGAGCTCGGAGTCGGCACGCGAGCTCGACCTCGAGCGTGCCACCTTCGGCAACCGTTCGGTCGACGCGGTCGTCATCTTCACCGCGCCAGCGGGGGAGAGCGCCACCTCGCCCGCGGTCGCCGCCGAGATCAGCGAGACCCTCGCCGACGTGCCGGCCGGCACCATCGCCTCCGCCGCGACCTACGCCGACACCGGCGACCCCGGCCAGCTCAGCACGGACCGCCGCTCCACCGCCGTCTACGTCTCCTTCGAGGGCAGCACGCAGAACGACTACGTCGAGGCGTTCCGGCGCCTGCGACCCGCGGTCGAGCAGAGCACGCTGGACGTCGCGCTGGCCGGCCCCTACGCCGTCTACAGCGACGTCAACGAGCAGACCAAGGCCGACCTCCTGCGGGCCGAGCTCCTCTCGGCGCCGATCGTGCTCCTCCTCTCGCTGCTCATCTTCCGCAGCGTCGTCGCGGCCCTGCTGCCGGTGCTGGTGGGCGTGATCGCCGTGCTCGGGGCCCGCGCGGTGGTGTCGGGCCTCAACCAGGTCGTCGACGTGTCGATCTTCGCGCCCAACATCATCACGCTGCTCGGGCTCGGCCTCGCCGTCGACTACGCGCTCTTCGTCGTCTCGCGCTACCGCGAGGAGCTCGCGCTGCGTCCGGGCGACACCGCCCACGCCCTACGCCGCACCCTCGACACGGCCGGCCGCACGGTCGCCTTCTCGGGCCTCACCGTCGCCGCGGCGATGAGCTCGCTGCTGGTCTTCCCCCAGACCTTCCTCAAGTCGATCGGCTACGGCGGCATCGCCGCCGTCCTCATCGCGATGGTGGCCGCCCTCACCGTGCTCCCCGCCGCGCTCGCGCTCCTGGGCACCCGCGTGGACGCCGGCCGCCTGCCCTTCCTGCGCGCCTCGGAGGCCCCGGGCGAGGGCGACGGTCGCTGGGCCGCCCTGGCGCGCGCGGTGATGCGCCGCCCGGTCGCGGTCGCGGCGGTGGTGGTCGTCGTCCTGCTCGCGCTCGCCTCGCCCCTGCTCGGCGTGCGCTGGGGCAGCGTGGACTACCGCGTCCTGCCCGCCGACACCGACGCCCACCGCGCCTCCGAGCTGCTGAACGACGAGTTCGGCCCCGAGCGCTCCATCGCCAACGTCCTGGTGCGCGACGCCGGGCCGGCGGCCGTGCAGGACTACGCGGCGGCGCTCGGCGAGGTGCCGCGCGTGCTGGACGTGCGCCCCGTGGCCGCCGAGGGGCGCACGACGCTGCTGCGCGTGGCGTGGGAGGGCAACAGCCAGACCGACGCCTCCCAGGACGTCGTCCGTGCGCTGCGCGCGGTCGATGCTCCTGCGGGCTCGCAGGCGCTCGTGGGCGGGCTGAGCGCCGACACCCTCGACCTGGCCTCCTCGATCCGCAGCCACCTGCCCGCGATGGCGCTCATCGTGGTCGGCGTGATGCTCGTGCTGCTCTTCTGGGCCTTCGGCTCGGTGGTGCTGCCCCTCAAGGCGATCGCGATGAACGCCCTGTCGATCACCGCCTCGTTCGGGGTGGTCACCTGGATCTTCAGCGACGGCCATCTCGCCGGGCTGCTCGGCTTCACCCCCCAGGGCTTCCTCGACCTCACCAATCCGATCGTCATGCTGGCCGTGCTCTTCGGCCTCTCGATGGACTACGAGGTCTTCCTGCTGTCGCGGGTGCGCGAGCAGTGGGACGCCACCGGCGACAACGAGCGCGCCGTCGAGACCGGGGTGCAGAAGACCGGGCGCATCATCACCAGCGCCGCCCTGCTGCTCGCGGTCGTCATCGGCGCCTTCGCCACCAGCGGGGTCGTGTTCATGAAGATGATGGGCATCGGGATGCTCGTGGCGATCCTCATCGATGCCACGGTGGTCCGTGCGCTGCTGGTGCCGGCCACGATGAAGCTGCTCGGCCGCTGGAACTGGTGGGCGCCCGCCCCGATGGCGCGGTGGTGGAGCCGCTACGGCCTGCGCGAGGAGGGGCGGTCCGAGGACGACGCGCGCCCGCGCGGCTCCGGCGAGGACGCCGACTCGGCGGAGCCGGTCGCCGCCGGGCACTGACCGGTCCGGCCCGCGCTGGGCAGGGGTGGCGGGGTTGGCGAGGTGATCTGAACAGTCCCCTTGTCTGAATTTCGGCTGTTCCCCTGTGCCCGACTCGCCGACGGCCCTACGGTGCTGCTGCAGTCGGTCGGTCGTCGGGTGACCACCGGGTGGAACATGGGGGTTCACGATGACCACGATCACGGTGGCGGCGGTCGACAATCATCCGATCGTGCTCGAGGGGGTCGGTGCCGCGCTCGCGCGCACGGCGCCCGACGTCGAGCTGGTTGCGATCGCAGGCTCGGTCGACGACCTGCTGGCGGGCCCGGGCGCCGGGGCCAAGGTCGTGCTGCTCGACCTGTCGATGCCCGGTCAGCATCCGGCCGAGGTGTCCGTGCGACGGCTGGTGGAGCGCGGCACCAAGGTGCTCGTCTTCACCTCCGAGGAGCGACCGGTGCCGGTGCGCCGGGCGATCGAGGCCGGCGCGAGCGGCCTGCTGCTCAAGGTCGACCCGATCGAGACCATCGCGCAGGCCGTGCGCGACGTCGTCAACGGCGAGCTCGCCTGCTCCGGCCCGCTCGCGGCCATGCTGCTCACCGACGCCTCCCTCGACGCCCGGCTCTCCCCGCGTCAGATCGAGATCCTCACCGCCGTGTCGGAGGGCCTTCCCTACCGGCTCGTCGCCAAGCGTCTCGGCGTCGCGGAGGTGACCGTGCGCGAGCACCTCAACCGCGCCGCCCAGGCCTATCGCGACCGCGGTGTCGAGACGGGCAACGTGCACGGCCTGCTCAGCCGCGCGCGGGCGGACGGTCACCTCACCGCCTGAGCCTGCTCAGCGCCGGGCGTCCTCGTCGGTCCGGGTGGGGCGGTCCGCGAGGACGACGGGCGCCGGCGTGCCCTCGGGCCCGGGCCCGGTCCCGGTCTCGGTCTCGGTCTCGGTCTCGGGGGCGCTCCACCCGAGCACGACGGCGTCGTCGAGCGCCTCGAGCGACCACCCGTCGTCCAGGAGGGGGGTGAGGGCGGCCACCCGCTCGACGGGGGGTGCGGGGATCACGACGACGCTGACCCGGTCGGCGAAGGTCGTGAGGGTGACCTCGCGAGGCGCTCCGGCCCGCACCTGCGCCAAGAGCTCGGCCAGGCGTCGGCTCGGCCCGGGCGCTTCGCGGTTGGTGGCCCGGACGACGACGCCGTCGGCGCGCAGCGCCCCGAGCTCGTGGCGCAGGGCCGCGTGGTCCTCGCCGCGGAGGTAGAGGCAGTCGCGAGCGGCCTGTGCCAACCGGGCGGCGCGCGGCGCATCGAGGCGTCCGGCCACCTGGTCGCCGAGGGCTGCGGAGATCGCGCCGTACTCGCCGCCCAGGAGCGTCCGCAGTCGCAGGGGCAGGTCGGTGACGGCCGAGTCGTCGTCGCGGGCGTCGAGGATCGCTCGACCCGCTCGGCGCAGCATCGAGGCGATCAGTGCGACGAAGACGACGTTGAGCGGTTGGATGAGCAGCAGATGAGGCACCTCGGCGCCCGCGATGCCGGCGAGCAGGGCCACTGCGACCAGCACCAGCGACGACGGCAGGAGTGCCAGTGCGAGCCGCCGCGCGGTGCTCGTCCACGCGGTGGCCACGATGGGCAGCGACGACAGCTCGATGATCCACGTGTGGAGTGTGCCGAGATCGCTCGGTCGGTAGGCGGGAAGGGCGATCGCCAACGCCAGCGCCGGCCCGACGGCGGCGGCGGTCAGCCAGCGCTGCCCCAGTGGACCGCGACGCTGGGCCCAGCACAGGGCGCCCGTCAGCAGCAGGATCGGGCCGGCGACCGCCATGGATCCCGCCGGACTGCGGCCGTCGACGAGCAGCAGGAGGGCCGAGACCAGGTAGCCCGCCGCCAGCCAGCCGCACACCGTCGACACCGCGCGGGCGGGGCTGCCGACGGCCGTGCGGAGCAGCAGGTCGTTCTCCTCCACCAGGCTCCGGCGGCGCGCCAGACCGGTCGCCGTCCACCCCAGGCGCACCTCGGTGCCGGAGCCGGGGCGACTCAGCACCAGCGCGGTGCCGCCGACGGCGGTCATCCGCTCGATGATCGACGTGCGCAGACCGACTCCCTCGACGCCCGGATCGAAGCCCCGCCCGTCGTCGCGGACGACGACCTCCACCGACCAGGGGCCCTGGACGACCTGGACGTGGGCGGCGTCCTGGCCGCTGTGACGGGCCACGTTGCGCAGGGCCTCGCCCACCGCTCCCTCGAGGGCCGCCCGCACCGGGTCGGGCAGGACGAGCGGACCCGAGGCACCCACCACGTGCACCGTGACGGTGATGCCCGCGCGGGCCGCGAGCTCGGGAAGCGCCACCTCCAAGCGGGCCACCGGCACCGACGTCCGCGGTCGCACCAGTCGCCGCAGGGCCCGCTCGGCCGCTCGGCGGGTCTCGGCACGCTCGGGTGCCATCGAGCCGGCCAGCAGGGTCGGCACCAGTTCGTCGTGGATGAACGCGACCGCCTCGAGGTCGGTGCGCCGGCGTCGGTCGGAGACCGTGGAGCGCTGGCTCTGCAGCGTCGCCTCGGCGCGCTCGGAGGCCGCCCGCAGGCCGGTGACCAGCACGAAGACGGCCACCGCGACCCCGGTGAGGAAGGACGTCTCCTGCAGCCCGGCCAGGGCGCCGTCGGTGCCGCCGAGGGCGCGCAGCCCGATGTAGGTCAGGTTGACCGTGAGCACGGTGAGGGAGAAGAAGGCGCGCCCACCCACGACCACGCTGAGGAGGAGCGGTTCGGCCAGGTGGATGATCGGCGACTCCGCCGCCCCCGCCTCCGCCGTCGACGCGTCAGGCAGCAGGAAGGCCAGCACCATCGCGACCGAGCACAGCGTGACGTCGAGCCGACCCGCTCGTCCGACCAGACAGCGAGCCCCCGCCACCGCCACGAGGACGACGATCACCACCGCCACTGCCAGCTGCAGGTCGCTCGGTGCGTCCCACGCGCCGGCCGCCAGCACGAACACCAGCGTCTTGGCCAGGATGACGCCGCCGATCGCGTACTGCAGGCCGCGCTCGATGGACGCGGCGAACGACGTCCGATCGCCCGGACCGACCTGGAACACCCCGGGACGATAACCCGGGTCGATGGGCGCGGGGGCCGGGATCGGTGCATCGAGCGGTGCGGGCAGGCCCACCTATCGGAAGTGAGGACAGGTGGGGGCGTCGACGGCTCGGGAATGTCGCCGGGGGAGGGCCGGTTGTCGTCAGGCGTGACCTCCACCACCTCGGCTCCCACCCGCGCCAGCGTCGGTCTGAGGAGCGAGCGGGGCCCGGTGCTGGCCTCGGTCATGCTGAGCATCGCGCTGGTGGCGATCGACACCACGATCCTCGCCACCGCAGTGCCCTCGATCGTGGAGGACCTCGGCGGTTTCACCCAGTTCCCGTGGCTCTTCTCGGCCTACCTGCTCGCCCAGGCGGTCACGACGCCCATCTACGGCAAGCTCTCCGACGTCGTCGGACGCAAGCCGCTGATGCTGCTCGGCATCGGTCTGTTCGTCCTCGGCTCCGTCTTCTGCGGGCTCGCCTGGAGCATGCCGGCCCTGATCGCCGCCCGTGCCGTGCAGGGCCTGGGCGCCGGCGCCATCCAACCGGCGTCCATGACGATCATGGGCGACCTCTACTCGGTGGAGGAGCGGGCGGTCGCCCAGGGCTACGTGGCCAGCGTGTGGGCGAGCGCCGCGGTGATCGGCCCCACGCTCGGCGGCCTGTTCGCCGAGCACGCCTCCTGGCGCTGGATCTTCTGGATCAACGTGCCGCTCGGCCTGGTGGCCGCCGTCGTGCTCCTGCGTTCGTTCAAGGAGCGTCCGACGGAGCGGGAGGGCGGTCGTCGTCCACTGGACCTCGCGGGTTCGGCGCTGCTCGCCGGTGGTGCCGGTCTGCTGCTGCTCGGCCTGCTCGAGGGCGGCGTGCGGTGGGCCTGGTGGTCCCCGGCCGGCGTCGGTGTCCTGGGCGGCGCGGTGGTCCTCCTGGTGGCCTTCGTGCTGGTCGAGCGGCGTGTGCCCGACCCCGTGCTGCCCCTGTGGGTCTTCCGCGACCGCGTGCTCAACGCCGCGACCCTCGGCTCGCTCGTCGTGGGCATGGCGATGCTCGGCGTCACCTCCTACGTGCCGGTCTACGCCCAGCGGGTGCTCGGCGCGGGCGCCGTGACGGCCGGTCTGGCCGTCGCCGCCCTCGCGATCGGCTGGCCGATCGCCGCCAGCACCGCTGGGCGCTTCTATCTGCGCGTCGGTTTCCGCCCGTGCCTGCTGGCCGGCGCACTCCTCGGCCTCGCCGGCACGGGCATCCTCGTCGCGGCCGGCCCCGAGAGCCCGGTGCTGCAGCTCGCCCTCGGCTGCTTCCTGCTGGGTCTGGGGCTGGGGTACGTCGCCAGCCCCGGCATCGTGGCCGCCCAGTCGGTGGTCACGTGGCAGCACCGCGGCGTCGCCACCGGCACCAACGTCTTCGCCCGCTCGGTCGGCAGCGCCGTGGGGGTCGCCATCTTCGGTGCCGTCGCCAACGCCGTCGTCGCGACCCGCCTCGGTCGCGAGCAGGCGGGCAGCGTCGACCTCGACGCCCTGCCGGTCGGCGTCCTCGAGCCGGCCGTGCACGCGGTGTTCGTGGCGGTGGCCATCACCGCGGTCGCCCTGCTCGTCTCGGGGCTCGTCATGCCGTCGGGTCGCCTCACCGAGCGCCTGCGCGAGGACGACGCGCAGCCGGCCGGCGCTTCACCCTCGGGAGGGAGAGACGCCGTACCTACCGGCGAGTAGACTCAGGCCCATGAAGCGAGAGATCTACGACGAGGACCACGAGGCCTTCCGCGCGTCGGTGAAGGAGTTCGTCGACCGCTCGATCCTGCCGCACAGCGAGGAGCACATCGCCGCCAAGGCGCTGCCCCGCGAGTTCTGGCTCGACGCCGGCAAGCAGGGCCTGCTCGGCCTCGAGGTGCCCGAGCAGTACGGCGGTGCGGAGGCGGGCGACTTCCGCTTCAACGCCATCCTGCAGGAGGAGCTGGCCAAGGCCGGCGCCGCCTACCCCACCTGCCACGGCATCCACGCCGACATCACGGCGCCCTACATCGTCGAGTACGGCACCGAGGAGCAGAAGCAGCGCTGGCTCCCGGGCGTCGCCTCCGGCGAGATCCTGCTGGCCATCGGCATGACCGAGCCCTCCGGTGGCTCCGACCTCGCCGCCCTGAAGACCACCGCGGTGCGCGACGGCGACGAGTGGGTCATCAACGGCTCCAAGACCTTCATCACCAACGGCTACTCCTGCGACATGGTCGTCACGGCTGTGCGCACCGACCCCGAGAAGGGCCCGAAGGGCATCACCCTCTTCGGCATCGAGGCCACCAAGGCCGGCTTCTCGCGCGGTCGCAAGCTCGACAAGGTCGGCATGGAGGAGTCCGACACCGCCGAGCTGTTCTTCGAGAACGTCCGCGTCACCGACGACGAGATCATCGGCGAGCTCAACATGGGCTTCATCCAGATGATGCAGATGCTCCCGCAGGAGCGCCTCGGCTGCGCGGTGGCCAACGTGGCCCACGCCAAGCAGATCCTGCTCGAGACCATCCAGTACGCCAAGGAGCGCCAGGCCTTCGGCGCCCCGATCGGCACCTTCCAGCACAACAAGTTCCTGCTCGCCGACCTCGTCACCCGCATCGAGGTCGCCGAGGCCTACATCGACAAGTGCGTGCTCGCGCACTCGAACAAGGACCTCACCGCCGTCGAGGCCGCCAAGGCCAAGTGGTGGAGCAGCCAGGTGCAGAGCGAGGTGCTCGACCACTGCGTGCAGATCCACGGTGGCTACGGCTTCATGAACGAGTACCGCGTGGCCCGCGCCTGGCGCGACGCCCGCGTCACGAAGATCTGGGCCGGCTCCAACGAGATCATGAAGGAGCTCATCGGTCGCGAGCTCGGCCTCTGAGCCCAGCGACACCGGCGTCGCACAGGGCCGCTCCCGGATATCCGTTCCGGGGAGCGGCCCTGTCGCGTCTGTGCGTGGCGGGCGGGCGGTCGTCGTCCGCGCGGGGGCCGGTCGGCTGGCGGCTGGACCGCGGGTTGTAACACGCCGTCCACCGCTCTACCTGTCGCGGTTCAGTCGCTTGAGGGGTCGATCGGCTCGATTTCGGACTGACAACCGACAGGTAGTCGGGTGGACGACGTGTTACATGCCGCGCGGCTGCCCGGGCCCGCCCGATCGTGGACGACGCGCGCCCGCCCGCCCGTGGACGACGCCCGCCCGGGCCCACCTGCCCGCCCGCCCGCGGACGACGCTCGCCGATCGTGGACGACGCCTGCCCGGGTGCGGGCAGCCTTGCCTCGCTTTCGAGCAGCCCGCCGCTTTGGGAGGATGGAACCCATGAGCACTGACGCGGCTGAGAACCCGGCGGTCGAGAGCCCGGCCGTGAACCCCGTGGTCGACGGCGTCGAGATCGCCTCCCACGTGCACGAGCCCCACGACGACAGCTTCAACAACCGCCTCAACTTCCTGCGCGCCGGCGTGCTCGGCGCCAACGACGGCATCATCTCCACCGCCGGCATCGTGATGGGTGTCGCGGGCGCCGACCCCACCAACACCAGCGCGATCGCCATCGCGGGCGTCGCCGGTCTGGTGGCTGGCGCGATGAGCATGGCGGCCGGCGAGTACGTGTCGGTCAGCACCCAGCGCGACTCCGAGGAGGCGCTGCTCGACAAGGAGCGGCGCGAGCTCGTCGAGGAGCCCGAGGAGGAGCTGGCCGAGCTCGCGAGCCTCTACGTCGACAAGGGCCTGGAGCCCGGGCTCGCACTGGAGGTGGCCAAGCAGCTCACCGCGAAGGACGCCCTGGCGGCTCACGCCGAGGTCGAGCTCGGCATCGACCCCGAGGACCTCACCAGCGCCTGGGGTGCGGCGTTCACCTCGATGATCTCCTTCACCATCGGTGCCCTGCTGCCGCTGCTCACGATCGTGCTGATGGTCGCCGACCTGCGCGTGCCGGTGACGGTGGTGGCCGTCGTCCTCGCGCTGGCGTTCACGGGCTGGGGCAGCGCCCGCTTCGGCTACGGCCCGGCCAAGAACGCCGTGATCCGCAACGTGCTCGGTGGTCTGCTCGCCATGGCCGTCACCTACGGCGTGGGTCAGCTCGTCGGCGGTGTCGCCCTCTGAGCGGGATGCGCCTCTTCGTCGCACTGATCCCCTCCGAGGACGCCGTCGAGCACCTCGACGCCTTCCTCGAGCCGCGCCGCAGCGCGGCCGAGTTCCGCTGGACCCGACCCGAGCACTTCCACATCACGCTCGCCTTCATGGCCGATGCAGCCCCGGCGCGCGTCGACGACCTCGTCGACCGGCTGGCCGAGTCGCTCGACGACATCGCGCCCGCGGACGCCGTCCTCGCCGGCGCCGTGGTCTTCCCGAACGCCGCCGAGGGCCGCATCCTCGCCACCGACGTGGAGGGCGAGGTGCCGCTCGAGCGGCTGGCCACCCGCACCCGCAACACCGCCGTCGCCAGCGGCATCGAGGTGGACGGCGCCCGGTTCCGGCCGCACCTCACGGTGGCGCGCACGGGTGGTCGCGCGGTCGAGCTCACCAGCTGGGTGCGCCTGTTCGAGACCTATCGCGGGCCGGCGTGGTCGGCCGACGGCGTGGAGGTCGTCGCCTCGCACCTCTGCGAGGGGCCACGGCGCACGCCGCGCTACGAGACGCTCGCCCGCATCGAGCTCTGAGGCGCCGGAGAACGCCGAGAGGCCGGCCCCCTCGCGGGTGCCGGCCTCTCTGCTGGTTGCAGGGCGGGGATCAGCCCAGTGCTCGGACGATGTCCTCGACGCGGTCCTTGGCGTCGCCGAAGAGCATCTGGCTGTTCTCGCGGAAGAACAGCGGGTTCTGCACACCGGCGTAGCCCACGGCCATCGACCGCTTGAACACGATGACGTCCTTGGCGTTCCACACCTCCAGCACCGGCATGCCGGCGATGGGGGAGGTGGGGTCCTCGGATGCCGCCGGGTTGACGGTGTCGTTGGCGCCGATGACGAGCACGACGTCGGTCGAGGGGAAGTCGTCGTTGATCTCATCCATCTCGAGGACGACGTCGTAGGGCACCTTCGCCTCGGCCAGGAGCACGTTCATATGGCCGGGCAGGCGGCCGGCGACCGGGTGGATGCCGAAGCGCACGTCGACGCCCTTGGCGCGCAGCTTGGCGGTCAAGTCGGCCACCGGGTACTGCGCCTGCGCCACGGCCATGCCGTAGCCCGGCGTGATGATCACCGAGGAGGCGTTGGCGAGCAGCTCGGCAGTGGCCTCCGCGTTGATCTCGCGGTGCTCGCCGTAGTCGACGTCCGCGCTCGCGGGCGCTTCGACGCCGAAGCCGCCGGCGATCACGGAGATGAACGAGCGGTTCATCGCCTTGCACATGATGTAGCTCAGGTAGGCACCCGAGGAGCCCACGAGGGCGCCGGTGACGATGAGCAGGTCGTTGCCGAGCAGGAAGCCCGAGGCGGCCGCGGCCCAGCCTGAGTAGCTGTTGAGCATCGACACCACGACGGGCATGTCGCCGCCGCCGATCGAGGCCACGAGGTGCCAGCCGAGGAACAGCGCCAGCACCGTCAGCACCGCGAGGACGACGTCCTGGGTCGTCGAGCCCTCCTCGACCGCGATGTAGACCACCGTCAGCACGGCGAAGACCACGAGCGAGCCGAGGTTGATGATGTTCTTGCCGGGCAGCATCAGCGGCGCGGACTTGATCTTGGCCGAGAGCTTGAGGTTGGCCACGATCGAGCCGGTGAAGGTGACGGCACCGATGAAGATGCCGATCGAGACCTCGGCCTCGTGGATGTTGCGCAGGCTGGCCAGTGAGTCGTGGCTGCCCTCGATGTGGCCGTTGATGCCGATGGCCACGGCCGCGAGGCCCACGAAGGAGTGCAGCAGGGCGATCAGCTCGGGCATGCCGGTCATCTCGACGATGCGGGCGCGCCAGATGCCGATGGCGCCACCGACGACGACCGCTCCGACGAGCAGGGCGATGACCAGTCCGCGGTCGTCGAGGCCGTCGCTGGTGTCGACCGTCTTGGCGATCGTGGCGACGAGCGCCAGCGCCATGCCGACGATGCCGTAGGTGAGGCCGCTCTTGGCGGTCTCGTGCTTCGACAGGCCGGCGAGGCTGAGGATGAACAGCAGCGCGGCGACGATGTACGCCGCATTGCTCACGGAAGTGATGTCCACGGCGCTCAGGCCCCCTTGCTGAACATGGCGAGCATGCGGCGCGTCACCGCGAAGCCGCCGAAGATGTTGATGGAGGCCAGCAGGATCGCGACGGTCGACAGGCCCACGATGAGCTTGTCCTCGCTGGAGATCTGCAGCAGCGCGCCCACCACGACGACGCCGGAGATGGCGTTGGTGACCGACATCAGCGGCGTGTGCAGCGCATGCGCCACCTTGCCGATCACGTAGTAGCCGATCACCACCGAGAGCATCAGCACGGTGAAGTGCCGGCGCAGCTCCTCGGTGGGGGCGAGGGCGTTGATCAGGCCGAAGAGCGCGATCGCACCCAGCACCAGGCCGACCTTGGCGCCGGCTGAGAGCGGAGCCTTCTCCACCTTCGCCGGGGCGGCAGCGGCGGGAGCGGCGCTCGGAGCGGCCGACACCTGCACCGGCGGCGGGGGCCAGGTCGACTCGCCCTCGCGCACCACGGTGATGCCACGCTGCACGACGTCGTCGAAGTTGAGCGTGAGGACGCCGTCCTTCTCGGGCGTGAGCAGGTTGAGCAGGTTGACGATGTTGGTGCCGTAGAGCTGCGAGGTCTGCGCGGGCAGTCGGCCCGGCAGGTCGGTGTAGCCGAGGATCGTGACGCCGTTGTCGGTCACGACCTTCTGGTCGGCGACGGTGCCCGCGGCGTTGCCGCCGTTGGCCGCGGCCATGTCGACGATCACCGAGCCGCCGCGCATGGCGGCCACGGTCTCGGCGGTGAGCAGCGAGGGGGCCGGGCGGCCGGGGATCAGCGCGGTGGTGATGACGATGTCGGCCTCGCGGGCCTCGGCGTCGTACATCGCGGCCGTGGCCGCCACCTGGGCCTCGGTCATCTCCTTGGCGTAGCCGTCGGAGGAGACCTCCTGCTCCATCTCGACGTGCACGAACTGCGCGCCCATCGACTCGACCTGCTCGGCCACCTCGGGGCGCACGTCGAAGGCGCGCACGACGGCGCCCATCGACGAGGCCGCGCCGATGGCGGCGAGGCCGGCCACGCCGGCGCCCACCACGAAGACCCGCGCGGGCGGGATCTTGCCGGCGGCGGTGACCTGGCCGGTGAACATGCGACCGAACTCGTGGGCGGCCTCGACCACCGCGCGGTAGCCCGCGACGTTGGCCATCGAGGAGAGCACGTCCATCGACTGCGCGCGCGAGATGCGCGGTACGGCGTCCATGGCGAGCGCGGTGACGCCCTGGGCCTGGAGCTTCTCGACCAGCTCGGGGGAGCGGGCCGGAGCCATGATCGAGATGATCGTGGCGCCGCGGCGCAGACGGGCGATCTCGTCGTCCGTGGGGGCGTTGACCTTGACGACGACGTCGGCGGCCCACACCTCCTCGGAGCTGCCGACGCGCACACCAGCCGCGGTGAACGCCTCGTCCGGCTGGTCGGAGGCGGCACCGGCTCCGGACTCGACGACGACGTCGTAGCCGAGGTTGGTCAGTTGGGCGACGGTCTTGGCAGTCGCCGCAACCAGGGTCTCGCCCGCTTTGGACTCGCGGGGGATGCCGATCAGCACGGGGCCTCCAGGCGTAGGGTGGACACAGCCCGGTCAACCTACACAGCGGCGACCCCCGTTGGCGGGGCGTCTTATGTGACGTGTGTCTACGCCCCGCCCGAGGGGTGGACGACGATCGGCCCGGCGTCCATGTGGGGTCTCAGTGCCGCGGGTGCTCCCCGGGGAGTCCGGGGCCCGCGCCGTCGACCGGCGGGTCCTCGTGCTCGGGGCAGTCGTCGTCGCCGTCCTCGGCCCCCGGCTCGTCGTCCCCGTCGGTCGGGGTGCCGTCGCCCTCGACGGGCGCGAGGCTGAGCTCGTCGAGCACCACCGTGCCGTCGTCCAGCACGTCCTCGACGCTCAGGTCGAGCACCTCGCGGCCGGGAGTGAGGTCGGCGGCGTCGCCGTCCTCGCGGTCGCGACCGCGGCGGTGGGCGCCCTCGACCTCGATGTCGGTCTCATCGGTGACGAGGTAGTTCTCCTCGCCCGCCGAGGTGTCGAGCACGAGCGCGCCGGTGGCCTCGTCGAAGGAGGCGATGGTGCCGACGAGGTCGTCCTCGTCCTCGTCGGGGATGCCGTCGCCGTCGGTGTCGACGACGCAGACGTCCTCGACACCGTCCTCGAAGCCCTCGTCGGTGGCATCAGGCTCCTCGGCGTCGGGGTTCTCCTCCCACCAGCCGTCCCACCAGGCGTCCCAGAACTCCTCGTCCTCGTCCTCGTTGTCGCGTCCGTCGCCGTCGGAGTCCTCGCTGCCGTCGCTCACGCCGTCGCGGTCGGTGTCGGCCCGGGCGGCCGAGGTGCCGAGGTCGTTCTCGTCCTCGTCGGCCACGTCGTCGCTGTCGCGGTCGTCGTCGTCGGCGACGCACGGCTCGAGGGCGTCGTCCTCGTCCTCGTTGGCGACCCCGTCGCGGTCGGTGTCCTCGTCGCCGTCCAGGACGCGGTCGCGGTCGGTGTCGGCCGTGCGGGGCTGGGTGGCGCGGGAGCCGTCGCGGACCTCGTCGCCGTCGTCCATGCCGTCGTTGTCGGTGTCCTCGTCGCCGGGGATCGTGCGCAGGCGGTACTCCTGCAGGTTGGTGAGGCCGTCGGTGTCCTTGTCGAGCTTGGCGTCCTTGACCCGCGGGTTCAGGCCGTTGGCCTGCTCCCAGCGGTCGGGCATGCCGTCGCGGTCACGGTCGCGCGGGCGGGCGGCGTCGGCGGGGGAGGTGGCGGCGATGCTCAGCGCGAGCGACGCCCCGGCGAGGACGGCGAGTGCGCGGCGCGCGCGGGCCGCGTGGCCGGTGGGGCGAGGACGGGCAGCGGACATGGGCGGGACCTCCGTGCAGTGCGGACCCCGCCCGATCAGGGGGACGACGGCGCGTCGTCCCCCTCGCGTTCGGCGCCCGCTGCGGCGTCCTGAGGTGGAGCCCCGAATTCGGGTCGGGGTCCCCGGGGAGAGAAGGGGGGTCAGGCGCCCGCGATGCCGTAGAGCCGGTCGCCGGCGTCGCCGAGACCAGGCACGATGTAGCCCTTCTCGTTGAGCCGCTCGTCCATGGCGGCGGTGACGACCGTGACGGGCACGTCGAGGTCGGCGAGCGCCTGCTCGAGGCGATCGCAGCCCTCGGGTGCGGTGAGCAGGCAGACCGCGGTGATGTGGTCGGCACCGCGGTCGACGAGGAAGCGGATGGCGGCCGCGAGCGTGCCGCCGGTGGCGAGCATCGGGTCGAGCACGTAGCACTGGCGGCCCGACAGGTCGTCGGGCAGGCGCTCGGCGTACGTGGTGGCCTCGAGGGTCTCCTCGTTGCGCACCATGCCGAGGAAGCCGACCTCGGCGGTGGGCAGCAGGCGCATCATGCCGTCGAGCATCCCGAGTCCGGCGCGCAGGATCGGGACGACGAGCGGGCGCGGCGTGGCCAGGCGCACCCCGGTGGTCTCGGCCACCGGCGTGTGGATCGTGGTGGTCGCGACGCGGACGTCGCGCGTGGCCTCGTAGGCCAGCAGCGTCACGAGCTCGTCGGTGAGCGAGCGGAAGGTCGGCGAGTCGGTGCGCCGATCACGCAGCACGGTGAGCTTGTGGGCCACGAGCGGGTGATCGACGACGTGCGTGCGCATGGGGCGAGCCTATCGGCGTCCGAGCCTTCGGCCTCAGCGCGGCGGCGGGATCGGGTCGGCCGGCTTCGGCGGTCCGATCGTCTCGTGCTGGCGGGCGCGGACCGCGAGCTTGATCTGCTCGATGTTGTTGCGCAGCAGGTCGGAGATCAGCTCGTCCATGCGAGGGTCGCCCAGCATCTCGACCAGCACGCGCAGGGTGGTGTCGCTGACCTCGTCCACGATCGTGTCGAAACCGGGGATCTTGTTGACGATGCGCGTGGACCGGTCCTCGCGCACCTTCTCGGCCACGAGCGCCTTGAGCTCGAGGCGGTTCTCGAGGATCGCGTCGGAGATGTTCTTCGTGTAGTGGCCGGTCTGGATGACGTCCGCGACCTCGTCGAGGACGGCGATGGTGATCGGCCGCTTGACCAGCGAGATCGCCCGGTCGCGGGCCCGGTTGACCAGGCGGATGACCCACGGCGTCCGCAGGCCGCGCTGCACCAGCACCCGCGTGAGCAGTGCCGCCACAACCGACAGGACGACGGCGCCGAGCAGCACCCACAGCACGAGCTGGGAGGTGGAGACGCCGAGGATCTGGGGCAGCACGGGGCCAGTGTGCCAAGGCCCGCGGCACCGCCACGTGTCAGCGCGCCCGAGCCGGCGCCGTTACGCCCTAGCCCCCGTGCGGGGACGCATGTCACGCTGGTGCCATGCCCGCCACCTCGAGCACGGCCTCCGAGTCGGTCGACTTCGCTCTCGCCGCCTACCGCGAGGACGGCCGGTGGCAGGTCGCTGAGCTCACCCCCGACCGCGCCACCGACGTCGAGACCCTCGCCGCGGCGCTGCGCCGCTTCCCCGGCGAGGGCGGCACGCTCGGCATGGTGGCCGTCGAGGAGGACTTCTTCGTGCTGGTGCGCGTCGCCGGCCACCAGACCCGCGTGATGATCTCCGACATCACCGCGGCCACCGAGTGGGAGATCGCCGCCGACGTCGTCGAGCACCTCGGCCTCGGCCCGGTCGAGGACGACGACGACGCCGAGCCCGGCGGCGACCTCGAGCTGCTGCGCGACCTCGGGGTCGGTGCCGTCGACATCGCCGAGATCCTCGACGACGACGAGCTCTACCCCGACGAGATGCTCTCCGAGGTGGCCCGCGCCCTCGGCTTCGGCGAGATCTTCGACGACGTCGTGGGCCTCACCTCCGCGTGATCTCGGCGTGAACCCCGCGTGACCCCCGTTCCATGGGAGCCCGCCATGCGCGCGGCTCTCGACCAGGCGCGCCTGGCCCCGGCGTCCGGCGACGTGCCCATCGGCGCCGTCGTGGTGGACGACGCCGGCGCGGTGCTCGGTGTCGGCCACAACATCCGCGAGCGCGACGCCGACCCCGCCGGCCACGCCGAGGTGGTGGCGCTGCGCGCTGCCGCCGCCGCACTGGGGGAGTGGCGCCTGGCCGGCTGCACCCTCGTCGTCACCCTCGAGCCGTGCACGATGTGTGCCGGCGCCAGCGTGCTCGCGCGCGTGGACCGCGTCGTGTTCGGCGCCTTCGACGAGCGGGCGGGCGCGGTCGGGTCGCTGTGGGACGTCGTCCGCGACCGTCGCCTCAACCACCGCCCCGAGGTGGTGGGCGGCGTCCTCGCCGACGACTGCGCCGCCCTCCTCGACGCCTTCTTCGCCCAGCGCCGCTGATTCGGGGGAGTCGGCGGTCGGGATTCACCGGTTGGCCGGTGAATCTCGTGCTTGTCGACCGAAGTTTCAGCCGACAGGCACGAGTTTCAGCCGAGTAGCCGGGTCTGGCTGACCGACCAGCTGAGATTCGCCGGTTGGCCGGTGAATCTCGTGCTTGTCGACCGAAGTTTCAGCCGACAAGCACGAGTTTCAGCCGAGTAGTGGCGCCGGCCCGCACCGCGCCGCGCGGACGAGCGGCCGTAGTGTCGGCGCCATGAGCGGCGCGATCGACCTGCACCAGCACTGGTGGTCGCCGCGGCTGCGCGAGGTCCTCGGCGAGATCGGGCTCCTCCACGACGGCGTGCTGCACCTCGACGGCGAGCCGCCCTACCCGCTCGACCTCGCCGACCACGACCTCGCCGCCCGCCGTGCCCAGGACGGCGCCGACGGCATCGATGTCGTCCTCTACTCCCTCTCCAGCCCGCTCGGCCTCGAGACCCTCGAGCCGCGGCGAGCCCGCGACGTCCTCACCGCGTGGCACGCCGACGCGAGCGACCTTCCGCCGGGCACGGGCCTGTGGGCCGCGGCGGGCCTGATCGAGCCCGACCCCGCGCAGCTGGCCGAGGACCTCCGCCGGCCCGGCGTGGTCGGCCTCCAGGTGCCGGCCACGGCGCTCGCCACGCCGCAGGCACTCGAGCGCCTCGCGCCCCTGCTCGCCGTCCTCGAGGACGACGACCGCCCGCTCCTCGTGCACCCCGGCCCCGCGCGGCCGTCGCCCGCCGCCGACCTCGCCGCGCTGCCGGGCTGGTGGCCGGCGCTCACCGACTACGTCGCCCAGCAGCAGGCGGCGTGGTTCGCCTGGCGGGTGGCGGGGCGTGCCCTGCTGCCCCGGCTCCGGGTCGGGTTCGTGGCGCTCGCTGGCCTGGCGCCGCTGCTGCACGAGCGGTCGGTGCAGCGGGGCGGCCCGGCGCCGGTGGACGACGAGGGCGTGTTCTACGAGACGTCGTCCTTCGGGGCGGTCGGGGTCGGTGCGCTGCTGAACGCCGTCGGCGTCGGGGCGATCGTGCACGGCACCGACCGGCCCTACGCCGCGCCGCTCGACCTCGGCGCCACCGCACCGGAGGCAGCGGTGCGCACGCACAACGCGAGGCGATTCCTCGGTCCTGCGGCGCTGGCGCAGGTGGTCGGCGCGCCCGCGATTCTCTAGTGTTCCGATAGTCATTCGGTCACCGTCGGTCGGTGGCACCTGCCATGATGGCGCGATGTTCGCCGCTGCGGCGGAGACGACGAGCAACGAGTGAGGCCCGATGGCGATCGAGTTCGACCAGGTGTCCAAGCGCTATCCCGACGGCACCCTGGCCGTCGACGACCTCACGCTCACCGCGCCCAGCGGCGCGATCACGGTGTTCGTCGGCCCCTCCGGCTGCGGTAAGACCACGTCGCTGCGCATGATCAACCGCATGGTCGACCCCACGTCCGGGGCGATCCGCATCGACGGTGTCGACGTCACCGCCCAGCCGGCCGCACAGCTGCGCCGCCGCATCGGCTACGTCATCCAGCACGCTGGGCTCTTCCCGCACCGCACGGTCGTCGACAACGTCGCCACGGTGCCGGTGCTCGAGGGGGTCTCGCGTGCGGAGGCCCGCAAGCGCGCCTACGAGCTGCTCGAGCGGGTCGGCCTGTCCGCGGCCCTCGCCGAGCGCTACCCCGCGCAGCTCTCGGGCGGTCAGCAGCAGCGGGTGGGCGTGGCCCGGGCACTGGCCGCCGACCCGCCGGTGATGCTGATGGACGAGCCCTTCTCAGCCGTCGACCCCGTGGTGCGCGAGAGCCTCCAGGCCGAGTTCCTGCGGCTGCAGGGCGAGCTCGGCAAGACCATCGTCATGGTCACCCACGACATCGACGAGGCGATCAAGCTCGGCGACCACGTCGCCGTCTTCGCCGAGGGCGGCCGCCTCGCCCAGGTCGCCACCCCTGAGCAGCTGCTCGCCGCGCCCGCCGACGACTTCGTGGCGGGCTTCGTCGGGCGCGACCGCGGCTACCGCGGCCTCTCCTTCGCCACCGCCGCGGAGCTCTCCGTCGAGCCCGCCGGCACCGAGGTCGCCGGCCTCACCCTCGTCGTGGACGACGGCCGCCCGGTCGGCTGGCGCGACGGCACCGGCCGCGTCCTGGCCTCGGCCGGGGCGTTCACCGCCGCCGACACGCTGCGTGCCGCCGCCGACCTCGCGCTCCTCTCGCCTGCGGGCGCGGCCGTGCGCGTCGGCGCCGACGGCCGGGTCGACGGCATCGTGCGGCACGCCGCGATCGCCGAGGTGATCCGGCGCCGCCAGGTGGAGCGCATCGCCGTGGAGGGTGCGGGTGCCGACGACCGGTCCGACGTCGAGGGCTCGAGCGAGCTGGGCGAGCGGGTGAGCGGGGCATGAGTCTGCCGGGCGACATCGCCGACTACCTCTCCGTCAACGGGGAGGCCGTGCGCGACTCCCTGATCCAGCATCTGTGGCTCGCGCTCGTGCCGGTGGTGATCGCCTTCGTGCTCTCGCTGCCGCTCGGCTGGGCGGTGGTGCGCTTCGGCTGGGTCCGCCTGCCGATCCTCGCGGTGAGCAGTGTCGTCTACACGATCCCGTCGCTCGCGCTGTTCCTGCTCCTGCCGGGCCTGCTCGGCACCTCGATCCTCGACCCCCTCAACGTGGTGGTCGCCCTCACCGTCTACAGCCTGTCGCTGCTGGTGCGCTCCACCGCCGACGGCCTGGCCTCCATCGATCCCGCGGTGGTGGCCTCGGCCACCGCCATGGGCTACCGCCCGCTGCGGCGCTGGTTCGCCGTCGAGCTGCCGCTCGCGCTGCCGGTGGTGCTCGCCGGCCTGCGGGTGGCCACGGTGGCCAACGTGAGCATGGTGAGCGTGGCGGCGCTGATCGGCATCGACAGCCTCGGGCAGCTGTTCACGCGCGGCTTCCAGCTCAACTTCTACGCCGCCCCGATCGTGATCGGCCTCGTGCTCAGCGTGGTCGTGGCGTTCGTGTTCGACCTCGCCATCGTCGTCGCCCAGCGCCGGCTCACCCCGTGGACGCGGGCGGGAGCCTCGCGATGAACCTCGACTTCCTCCTCGACGGCGCCAACTGGTCGGGTCCCGACGGCTTCCCGCAGCGCATCCTCGAGCACCTCGGCTACTCGGCCGTCTCGGTGGTCATCGCCATGATCATCGCCATCCCGATCGGCCTGCTGATCGGCCACACCGGGCGCGGCGCGCTGCTGGCGATCAGCCTCGGCAACGCCGGGCGCGCGCTGCCGTCGCTAGGCGTGGTGATCCTCGCGATCGCGGTCTCGAGCGTCGGACTCGGGCCGGTGATCGCGGCGCTCGTCGTCCTCGCCGTGCCGCCGCTGCTCACCGCCACCTACGCGGGCCTGCGGGCGGTCGACCCGGCCGTGGTCGACGCCGCGCGCGGCATCGGCCTGCGCGAGAGCCAGATCGTGGCGCGCGTCGAGGTGCCGATCGCGCTGCCGGTGATCCTCGGCGGCGTGCGGTCCGCCGTGCTGCAGGTCGTGTCCACCGCCACCCTCGCCGCCTACGTCGGCCAGGGCGGGCTCGGTCGCTACCTCTTCGACGGCCTCGCGCTGCGCGACTACCCCCGCATCGTCGCGGGGGCCGTGGTGCTCGCCGTCCTCGCCGTCATCGTCGACCTGCTGCTCGCGCTCGTGCAGCGCCTCACCGTCTCGCCCGGTGTCGACGGGCGCGCCGCCCGAGCCCGCGGTCGAGGCGCCGTCGCGGCCACCGATCCCGCCACCGTGCCCGCAGCCGGCACCGACCCTGCTCCGGCCGAGACCGCCGCCTGAGCCGTCCCTCCGATCCCGTTCCCGCTCCCCTGCAGTACTCACCAACCGAGAGGTCACCCTCATGTCCCGACGCACCACCACCGCCCTCATCGGGCTCGCCACCGCCGCCGCGCTGAGCCTGAGCGCCTGCGGCTCCGACGAGGAGTCCACCCCCTTCAGCTCCGGCGGCGACACGGGCGACACCATCGTCGTCGGCTCGGCGAACTTCCCCGAGAACGAGCTGCTCATGAACATCTACGCCGGCGCGCTCGAGGCCGAGGGCGTCAAGGTCGAGACGAAGCCGAACATCGGCGCTCGCGAGATCTACCTCAAGGCCTTCGAGGACGGCGACATCGGCCTGCTGCCCGAGTACAACGGCGCGCTGCTCGCCTACCTCTCGGGTGAGGCCGGCATCCCCGAGGGCGTCAGCTCGCCCGAGCAGGTCGCTGAGGCCCTCACCAAGGTGCTGCCGGAGGGCTCCGAGGTGCTGAAGCAGTCGACGGCCGAGGACAAGGACACCCTCACCGTCACCAAGGAGACGGCCGAGAAGTTCAACCTCGCCTCGATCGAGGACCTCAAGGCCGTGGCCGGCCAGCTCGTCGCCGGCGGCGGCCCCGAGTTCAAGGAGCGCACCCAGGGCCTCGTCGGCCTCAAGTCGGTCTACGGCATCGAGTTCAAGCAGTTCAAGCCGCTGGACGCCGGCGGCCCGCTCACCATCGCCGCCCTCGGCGATGGCTCGATCGACGTCGGCAACGTCTTCTCCACCGACCCCAACATCGCGGAGAAGGGCTGGATCAGCCTCGCGGACCCGAAGAACCTCTTCACCGCCCAGAACGTCGTGCCGCTCATCAAGTCCGACCTCGTCACCGACGAGGTCACCAAGGCCCTGGACGGTGTCTCGGACGCGCTGACCACCGAGAACCTCACCGAGATGATGGCCTCCATCGTGCTCGAGAAGGCCGACCCGAAGACGGTCGCCGAAAAGTTCCTGGCCGACAACGACCTCGACTGAGGTCCCTCGGTCCAGCGAGGCCCCCGTCGCTCCGGTCCTCTCGGGTGCGACGGGGGCCTCGTCGTTCTGCTCGATCCCTGGGCGTCATTGCCCCCACGGATCGAGCAGGGCGACGCCCAAGGGCTCGAAGTGCCGTACATTCCTCGTCACCACGATCAGGTCCCGCGCGTCTGCCACTGCGGCGATCAGCGCATCGTCGTACGGTGCGTGCTCAGGGACCCGGTAACCGGCCACCACCCGAGCGGCGTCGAGGTCGAACGGAAGGACTCGACCTGCGAAGGCGGGCAGCACCCTCTCCTCGAACCATCGGCGCAGGATCAACCCTTGACTGCTGTCGTTGCGTTCCTTCGCCACGACGCCCCGCTCGATCTCGGCGACCGTCAGTGCGCAGATGTGCTGTTCGTGGAGCGGTACCGATGCCGCCCACGCCGCGACGGGTGGATGGCGATGGGGTAGCCGCAGCGCCGAGACGACATTCGTGTCGAGCAGGTAGGTCACAGCTCTTCGGAGCGTGCGGTGAGACCGAGCCGTCCGGGCTCGAAGTCGATCTCATCGCCGTCGTCGGCGGCGAGCAGGTCGACCAGGGTGGGCGGTCGCTGCTGCAGGGCGGCGGTGAGGAGGTCCCTCGCCTCCGCCTCCGCTGACCGACGGTGCTGTTCAGCGCGGGCGCGCAATGCCGCCTTGGTGCCGGGCGGCAGGTTGCGGATGAGGATCTGTTCCACGAGCACCTCCGATATCATCACAACGATATCACTGTCGTGATGCCGCTGGGGACGAAGCGGAGTGCTGCGGTGTGGGCGAGCGATCAGCGCAGGGCGGCAGCCTCCGCCGCGAGGTCGCGGATGCGGCCCCAGTCGCCCGCGGCGACGACGTCGGCGGGAGTGAGCCAGCTGCCTCCGACACAGCCGACGTTGGGCAGCGCCAGGTAGCTCGGCGCGGTGGCGGGTGTGATGCCGCCGGTGGGGCAGAAGCGCGCCTGCGGCAGCGGACCGGCCACCGACCTCAGGTACGGCGCGCCGCCGGCGGCCTCGGCCGGGACGAACTTCATCTCGCTCAGGCCGGCCTCAAGCACCGCCATCACCTCCGACACCGTCGCCGTGCCCGGCAGGAACGGCACGCCGGTGGCGAGCAGGGCGGCGAGCAGGTCGGGCGTGAGGCCCGGGGAGACGAGGAAACCGGCGCCGGCGGCGACGGCCGCCTCGGCCTGCGCCGGGGTGGTCACGGTGCCTGCTCCCAGCGCGATCTCGGGCACCTCCGCGGCGATGAGACGCAGGGCCTCGAGCGCGGCGGGGGTGCGCAGCGTCAGCTCGATCGCCGGCAGTCCGCCCTCGACGAGTGCGCGGGCGAGCGGCACGGCGGTGGCGGCGTCCTCGATGACCACGACCGGCATCACCGGCACGAGGTCGAGCACGGAGCCGGCGACGGCGCGCGAGCCGGCGGCAGGAGCGGTGGTGGTCTCAGACAAGGACGGCCTCCTCGGGCGTCGCGGCCGCGGCGGCCTGCTCAGGGGCGGGGACGCCGAACACCGACGCCCCCTCGTCGGCGGGGCCGACGCTGCGGCGGAACACCTCGAACAGCTCGCGGCCGGTGCCGGCCCACGTGCCCGGTGCGGCGGCGCCGCCGGTGGCCGCACGCGCGGCGAGGTCGACGGGCGTCTCGGGGTCGAGGGCGTCGTCGATCAGCAGCAGTCCGCGGTCGGCGTCCACGGTGATGACGTCGCCGTCGCGCACCTTGCCGAGCGGACCGCCGTGGGCGGCCTCGGGGGTGACGTGGATGGCGGCGGGCACCTTGCCCGAGGCCCCCGACATCCGTCCGTCGGTGACGATCGCGACCCGCTGGCCGCGGTCCTGCAGCACGCCGAGGGCGGGGGTGAGCTTGTGCAGCTCGGGCATGCCGTTGGCGGCCGGGCCCTGGTAGCGGATCACCGCCACCACGTCGATGCCGTCGAGCTCGCCGGCGGCGAAGGCGTCGAGGAAGTCGGCCTGGTCGTCGAAGACCCGCGCCGGCGCCCGGACGACGCGGTGCTCGGGTGCCACGGCGGAGGTCTTGACCACCCCGGTGCCCAGCGGGCCGCGCACGACCTTGAGCCCGCCGTCGGCGGTGAAGGGATCGTCGGCGGGGCGCAGCACCTCCTCGTCCAGGGTGGTGGCGGTGCCCGGGCGCCAGGTGAGCGGGCCGTCGGGGCCGTCGAGCAGCACGGGCTCCTCGGTGTAGCGGCGCAGGCCGTGGCCCGCGATCGTCTCGACGTCGTCGTGCAGCAGACCGGCGTCGAGCAGGGTGCGCACGAGGAAGCCGATGCCGCCGGCGGCGTGGAAGTGGTTCACGTCGGCCGCGCCGTTGGGGTAGATCCGCGCCAGCAGCGGCACCACGGCCGAGAGGTCGGCGAGGTCGTCCCAGGTGAGCAGGACGCCGGCCGCGCGGGCGATCGCCACCAGGTGCAGCGTGTGGTTGGTCGAGCCGCCGCTGGCCAGCAGCGCCACGCAGGCGTTGAGCACCGCGCGCTCGTCGACGATCTCGCCCACGCCAGGCGCGCCCTCGCGAGCGCGCCGGGTGGCGGTGGCCGCCGCCTCGCGGGTGAGGGCCTCGCGCAGCTCGGTGCCGGGGTTGACGAAGGACGAGCCCGGCAGGTGCAGGCCGAGCACCTCCATGAGCAGCTGGTTGCTGTTGGCGGTGCCGTAGAAGGTGCAGGTGCCGCGCGAGTGGTAGGAGGCGGCCTCGGCGGCGAGCAGCTCCTCGCGCCCGACCTTGCCCTCGGCGAAGAGCTGGCGCACGCGCGCCTTCTCCTTGTTGGGCAGACCCGACGGCATCGGCCCGGCCGGCACCCACACCGACGGCAGGTGGCCGAACGAGAGGGCGCCGATCAGCAGGCCCGGCACGATCTTGTCGCACACGCCGAGCAGGAGCGCGCCGTCGAACATGTCGTGCGAGAGGGCGATCGCGGTGGCCATGGCGATCACGTCACGGCTGTAGAGGCTCAGCTCCATGCCGTCGCGTCCCTGGGTGACGCCGTCGCACATCGCCGGCACGCCGCCGGCCACCTGGGCCAGACCGCCGGCACGGATGACCGCCCGCTTGAGCACCGGCGGGTACTCGCCGTAGGGCTGGTGGGCCGAGAGCATGTCGTTGTAGCTCGTGACGATCGCGAGGTTCGGCTTGGCACCGACGCTCTGGCGCGCCAGCTCCGGCTTCTCCTCGGGCTCGGCGGCCGCGAAGCCGTGCGCGAGGTTCGCGCACGCCAGGCGACCGCGCGCCGGGCCGGCCACCCGTGCGGCGCGCAGCCGCTCGAGGTAGGCGGCTCGGGTGGCCGCGCTGCGGCGCACCAGCCGCTCGGTCACCTCGGCGAGCACGGGGTGCAGCGCCGCGTCGTCCTCACCCGGCCGGTCGGACGACGTCACCGGCCGGGCTCGATCCAGGAGCGACCCTCGCGGCCGAGCAGCGTGCGCGCGCTCGCCGGGCCGTCGGTGCCGGGGTGGTAGCGCACCGGCTCGATGCCGACCTCGTCCCACCGGGCCAGGATCGGCTCGACCCAGCCCCAGGCCGCTTCGACCTCGTCCCGCCGCATGAACAGCGTCGGGATGCCGCGCATGACGTCGAGCAGCAGGCGCTCGTAGGCGTCGGGGCAGCGCTCGTCGAAGGCGGTGGCGTAGCTGAGGTCGAGCGAGGCGGGGTGCAGCCGGATGCCGCCCGGCCCGGGGTGCTTGGTCGTGAGGTGCAGCTGCATGCCCTCGTCGGGCTGCATGCGCAGCGTGAGGCGGTTGGGCGTGCTGGTGCCGTGCGCGGCGGGGAACATGCCGTGCGGCGGCTCCTTGAACACCACCTCGATCGTCGAGGTCTGCGCGGCCATCCGCTTGCCCGTGCGCAGGTAGAACGGCACGCCGGCCCAGCGCCAGTTCTGCACCTCGGCGCGCAGCGCCACGTAGGTCTCGGTGGTGCTGGGGTGACCGAGCTCGGTGCCGTACGACACGTACTGTCCGCGCACGGTGTCGCGGTCGACGTCCACGCCCTTCAGCGGGCGCAGGGCGCGCAGCACCTTGAGCTTCTCGTCGCGCACCGAGTCGTGGGCGTCGCCGCCGACGTAGGTGGGCGGCTCCATCGCCACGAGGCACAGCATCTGCAGCAGGTGGTTCTGCACCATGTCGCGCAGGGCGCCGGAGCGGTCGTAGTAGTCGCCGCGCTTCTCGACGCCGAGGGTCTCGGCCACCGTGATCTGCACGTGGTCGACCCAGCGGGAGTTCCAGATCGGCTCGAGGAAGGTGTTGGCGAACCGCGTGACCAGCAGGTTCTGCACGCTCTCCTTGCCGAGGTAGTGGTCGATGCGGAAGATCTGGCTCTCCGCGAACACCCGACCGACCGCGTCGTTGACGACGCGCGAGGAGGCGAGGTCGGACCCGATCGGCTTCTCCAGCACCACGCGGCTGCGCTCGGAGACGACGCCGAGGTCCTCGAGGCGGTCGCAGATCGGGCCGAACAGGTCGGAGTGCACCGCGAGGTAGAACACGGTCGTGCGCGGCTCCTCGCGACCGTCGGCGCCCTCCTTGATGAGGTGGTGCAGGCGGTGCCAGCCCTCGCCGGTGGTGGCGTCGAGCTCGAGGTGGTGCAGGCGGCTCACCAGGCGGTGGACGGCGCCCGCCTCGAGGTGGTCGGGAGCGACGTGCTCGAAGAGCGCGTGGCTGACCAGCTCGCGGTAGCCCTCGTCGTCCAGGGGAGAGCGGGAGACGCCGATGATGCGCGTGTCGGGGTGCAGGTTGCGGTCGCGCTCGCGCTGGTAGAGGCCGGGCAGCAGCTTGCGGAGCGCGAGGTCGCCGGTGGCGCCGAAGACGGTGAAGTCGCAGGCGGGGAGTGCGAGATCGGCGGTCGGCTCGACGCTGAGCGAGGTCGGAACGTTCTCGGTGGTGACGGTCACAGGTCCACCGTAATGCCGAAGAGTGTCTGACAGAAGCCCTACTTATGACTTTTTCGGATCGAAGTAGGGACGGATAGGCCTGGCGGATGGCCTACCATCGGCGCATGGCGGAGACGGTGGCGGAGATTCCGGGACTCGAGGGGCCGGCCTCGGGCGGGTCACGGGCCGGCGAGCGGGCCGGCGAACGGGTGAGTGATCGACCGCGCGAGTCGACCACTCCCGGCGACCTGCTGGCCCTCATCCGCAGTGGCCACGCTGCGACGCGCTCCGACCTGCGGGTGCTTACCGGACTCTCGCGCACCGCGGTGGTCAGCCGCGTCAACGTGTTGGTCGATGCGGGCCTGCTGCGCCCCGGCATCGAGCTGGCCTCCACCGGCGGTCGGCCGCCGGGGAGCCTGGTGTTCAACACCCGGGCGGGCATCGTCCTCGCCGCCGCGGTCGGCCGCTCGCGCTCGCAGGTGGCGGTCTTCGACCTCGCCGGCGACGAGCTCGCCTCCTCGGCCCTCGACCACGAGGTCGGCGCCGGCCCCGACGAGGTGATGCCGATCGTCGCGCGCCAGCTCGCTCGGCTGCTCGCCGACCTCACGGGGGACGACGCTCCCCTCGGCGCCGTGCCCCCGCCGGTACTCGGCGTCGGGCTCTCCCTTCCGGGCGTCGTGGACGACGAGCGGGGCGTCAGCGTCGACACCCCCGTCATGGCCGGCTGGGACGGCGTGCTCCTCGCCCCCTACCTCGCCGAGGTCACCGCGGCGCCCCTGTTCGTCGCCAACGACGCCGACACCCTCGCCCGCTCGGAGTACCTCGGCCACGCCCGCGAGATCCCCGACCTCATCGTGCTCAAGGCCTCCACCGGCATCGGACTCGGCCTGCTCGCCGACGGCCGCATCGTCACCGGCGCCCGCGGTGGCGCCGGCGATCTCGGCCACACCAAGGTGCCCGAGGCCGCCGGTCGCCCCTGCCGCTGCGGCGACGTCGGCTGCCTGGAGACCATCGCCGCCGGCTGGTCGCTCGTGGCGCGGCTGCGCGAGCAGGGCCGCGACGTCGGCCACATCCGCGACCTCGTCGCCCTCGCGCTCGGTGGCGACGCGGAGGCCAAGCAACTGCTGCGCGAGAGCGGGCGGCAGGTCGGCGAGCTGCTCGCCGTGGCCATCAACCTGCTCAACCCGGCGGCCGTCGTCCTCGGGGGCGACATGGCCGGCGCCTACGACGTTTTCGCCGCCGGCGTGCGCGAAGCCGTCTACTCCCGCGCCTCGGCCCTCGCCACCCGCGAGCTCAGCTTCCTGCCCTCCACCTTCGGCGACCGCGCCGGCCTCGTCGGCTGCGCGGCGCTGGCCCTCGACGCCGTCCTCAGTCCCGCCGCCGTCGACGCCCGCCTCGCGTCGTCCGCGCGGTAGGCGCGGGCGCCCCTCCCGCTCTCTCCCTCTCTCGCCGCGCCGGCGTCCACGCCGGGCTCCTGGGTCGGGGGGTTGGGGGGGGGGGG
>NZ_CAXRAZ010000056.1:0-53839 GCF_964229035.1 Nocardioides sp.
GGGTGGGCGCCCCCCCGCAACATTGCGGGGCTGGGCGTTGCGGTTTGCCACCAATCGGCGCATCGGCGGCCGCGCTGAGCGGGCCGCTTGCCGTCCGCCCCCGCGCCCGCGCCCCGCTCGCCGTCCGCCCCCGCCCCCTCCTATCGAGGCTGCACCGGACGCGCGTCGTCGCTAGGCTGCCTGGCCTGACCTCGGCGGATCGGAGCTGACGATGGGCGTCTTCCTGGTGCTCGGCGTGCTCGGTCTCGCCGTCATCGCGATCTCGCTCGTCGTCGGCGACCTCCTGGACGGCGCCCTCTCGGCCCTCGAGGCCGACTGGATCTCGACCGCCGCCGTGGGCGGTTTCGTGTCCGCGTTCGGGTTCGGCGCCGCGGCGGCCGACGGTGGCGGTCTCCCCCTGCCGCTCGCGCTCACCGTGGGGGCCGTCAGCGGTGCCGCGGTCGGCTGGCTCGCCCTGTGGCTCACGCGCGTGCTCAAGGACGGCCCGAGCGACGGCACCGTCACGGTCGCCGACGCCGTCGGCCGCACCGCCCGCGTGGTCACCGCGATCCCGAGTGACGGCTACGGCGTCGTCCGGGTGGTCGTCGGCGGTCACAGCCTGCAGCTCAACGCGCGATCCGCCGCTGCGGTCGAGGCAGGCGCGGACGTCGACGTCACCGGCGTCGTCTCGCCCACCGCCGTCAACGTCGCCCCGGTGTGGCGCCTCGATGCCGGACTCGGCGGACCGCCCGCGTCCACCTCCTGATCCGTCACCCACCCCACACCCCGCCCGTGCCCCCAGCGAAGGAAGCGCCGTGAGTCCTGAAGTCCTGATCCCCGTCGGCGGGATCGTCGTCCTCCTCGTCCTGCTCCTCCTGCTGGTCACGAGCCGCTACAAGGTCGCCGGCCCGAACCAGGCGTTCGTGGTCACCGGCCGCAAGGGCAAGGCGGTGATCAATCCCGAGACGGGCGAGCTCACCACCGACCTGTCGGGTCAGAAGGTCGTGCTGGGCGGCGGCGTCTTCGTCGTCCCGTTCGTGCAGAAGCTCGGCACGATGGACCTCTCCAGCCGGCGGATCTCGGTGCAGATCCGCGGCGCGGTCTCGGGCCAGGGCATCAAGCTCAACCTGGACGGCGTCGCGATCGTGAAGGTCGGCGGCAACGCCGACCAGATCCGCCTGGCCGCGCAGCGCTTCCTGAGCCAGCAGGCCGACATCGAGCCGTTCACGCAGGAGGTGCTCGCGGGCGCGCTGCGCTCGATCGTCGGTGGCCTCACCGTCGAGCAGATCATCCGCGACCGCGCCGCCTTCGCCCAGCGCGTCGCCGACGAGTCGGAGAGCTCGCTCACCGGTCAGGGCCTCATCCTCGACGCCTTCCAGATCCAGGACGTCACCGACGACGGCACCTACCTCGCCGACCTCGGCCGCCCCGAGGCCGCGCGCGCCAGCCAGGCGGCGCGCATCGCGGAGGCCAACGCCCGCCAGGCCGCGGAGCAGGCGCAGATCGCCGCCGAGCAGGAGATCGCGGTCGCCCAGCGCACGCTCGCGCTCAAGCAGGCCGAGATCAAGGCCGAGACCGACGCCGCGTCCGCGCAGGCGGCGGCCTCGGGTCCGCTCGCGCAGGCCGACCGCGACCAGGCGATCCTGCTGGAGCAGGAGAAGGTGGCCGTGCGCCAGGCCGCCCTCACCGAGCGGCAGCTCGAGACCCAGGTGCGCAAGCCCGCGGACGCCGAGCGGTACCGCGTCGAGCAGGAGGCCGAGGCGCGGCGCTCGTCCGAGATCGCCGCCGCGGAGGCCCGCAAGGCCGCCACGATCGCAGCGGCCGAGGCCGACGCCGAGAAGGCCCGACTCACCGGTGAGGCCGAGAAGCTGCGCCGGGCAGCGCTCGCCGAGGCCGAGGCGATCGAGGGAGCCAAGCGCGGTGAGGCCGAGAAGGCCCGACGCGTCGCCGAGGCCGAGGCCGTCCGTGCCGAGGGTGAGGCCCAGGCGGCCGCCACGCTGGCCGTCGGCCAGGCGGAGGCCGAGGCGATGGACAAGAGGGCCGCCGCCTTCGCCGGCTACAACGACGCCGCCGTGCTCCAGATGCTCATCGAGGTGCTGCCGCAGATCGCCAAGGAGGTGGCCGCGCCGATCGCCGCGATCGACCAGCTCACCGTGCTCTCGACCGACGGTGCCGGCGCGCTGCCCAAGCAGGTCACCGACAACGTCGTGCAGACCCTGCAGATGCTGAAGACCTCCACCGGACTCGACCTCGAGTCGCTCATCCACCGCTCGGTCGAGCGGGCGCAGTCCGGTCTCGGCGGCGGCGACGGCGTGCTGCCCCCTGCCTCGGGTCCGACCACCGGCAGCTGAGAGCCGCATCGCCGTGGAACCCGTCGTCCTCACCCGCGCGACCACTCGCCCGCTGCCCGGCTCGCGCGGGTTGTTGCCGTGGCGCGCCGCCCTCGACCAGCCGCGCTCGCTCGCCTCATGGGTGCTCGCTCACGGCCTGCAGAAGGCGCTCATCGAGCGCAACGCCCGCACGGGCGACCTGATCAGCCGACTCGTCAGCGATCCGGCACTGCGGGCCGACCCGTTCGGCGCCTACGAGGAGCTGCGCTCGCGCGGGCGCATCACGGCCAACCGGTACGTGTCGGGGTCGGTCGATCACGCGGTGTGCAACGAGGTGCTGCGCAGCGACGCCTTCGGGGTGGCGGGCACCGACGGCCAGCTGCCGGCGCCCGTGCAGTGGCTGCTGCAGCGCACCCGCGACGACGACACCCTCGGCCCGATCGACCGGCCGTCGATGCTCGCCGTCGACCCGCCCCAGCACACCCGCTACCGCCAGCAGGTGGCCCGGGCCTTCACCGCCCGCAAGGTCGGCCGGTTGAGCGACCGGGTCGGTGAGGTCGCCGACGGGCTGCTCGACGACATCGAGCGCCGTGCCGCGCTCGGCCCCCGCGAGGACGACGGCCTCGGCTTCGACCTCATCACCGAGTACGCCGGGCGCCTGCCCGTCACCGTGATCGCCGACCTGCTCGGCGTGCCGGAGGCCGATCGCGACCGCCTGCTCGTGCTGGGCAACGAGGCGGCCGTCACCCTCGACCCTGGCCTGACGCTCGCGGAGTTCCGCCGGGCCGAGCGGGCGCTGCGCGAGCTGCACACCTGGTTCCGCGGCCACGTGGAGCGCCTGAGGGCCGACCCCGGCGACGACCTGCTCAGCCAGCTCGTGAAGGTCGAGGGGCCCGACCGCCTCGATCCGGTCGAGCTGCACCAGGTCGGGCTGCTCGTGCTGGCGGCGGGCTTCGAGACCACCGTGAACCTGATCGGCAACGCCGTCGCGCTGCTCGACGCCCACCCCGACCAGCGCGAGCGCCTGCTCGCCGAGCCGGACCTGTGGCCCAACGCCGTCGACGAGGTGCTGCGCCTCCAGGCGCCGGTGCAGCTGACCATGCGCATCGCCCAGCGGACGACGGAGGTGGCCGGTCGCCGCTTCGCGCGGGGCCACGGCGTCCTGCTCTACCTGGCCGGGGCCAACCGCGATCCCCAGGTGTTCGAGGACCCCGCCCGCTTCGACGTGGCCCGCCCCAACGCCGACCAGCACCTGTCGTTCTCGGCCGGCGTGCACTTCTGCCTCGGCTCGAGCCTGGCCCGGCTCGAGGCGGCGGTGGCGCTGCGACGGCTCTACGAGCGCCACCCGGACCTGCGCCTGGCCGGGCCCGGACGACGCCGGCCCACCCGTGTGCTGCGCGGGTTCGAACACCTGCCGGTGACGACGGGCTGAGCGTCGTCCCCCCGGATGTGACCTCGGCCACTTTACAAGTCATAACCACTTGTCAATTTCCTTGACAAGTCCTACCTTCATGTCAAGCGATGGGCGCCGCGCGCCCCCCTGGCGTACGAAGGTGAGGAAGAGATGAGCGGATCTGCGGCGATCGGCCAGACCGTCCCCGAGGGCTCCACCGAGAAGTGGAAGGACAAGAAGCGCTACCTGTGGCTGATCGGGCTCGTGGTGCCCGGACTCGGCCTCATCGCGTTCGTGAGCTACGCGCTGCTCGGCTGGTCCGCGCTGCTGTGGATCGGCCCGATCATCGTCTTCGGCGTGGTGCCGGTGCTCGACCTCCTGGTCGGCCTCGACCCCACGAACCCCCCGGACGACGTGATCGAGGAGCTCGAGAACGACAAGTACTACCGCTGGGTGGTCTTCGCCTACCTGCCGCTGCAGTACCTCGCCTTCTTCGGCGTGATGTACATGGTCGCCGGCGGCAACCCGCTCCAGGGCGTGGCCGACCTCTTCGGCGCGCGTGAGTGGATCGCCGCCAACGTGAGCGCCGACCTCGTGCGCGACTTCGACCTCTCCGTGCTCGACAAGATCGGCATCGCGACCTCGCTCGGCATGATCTCGGGCATCGGCATCAACACCGCCCACGAGCTCGGCCACAAGAAGGAGTCGGTGGAGCGCTGGCTGTCGAAGATCGCCCTCGCGCCCGCCTTCTACGGCCACTTCTACATCGAGCACAACCGTGGCCACCACGTGCGCGTCGCCACCCCCGAGGACCCCGCCTCCAGCCGTCTCGGCGAGAACTTCTACACCTTCTGGTTCCGCACCGTGTCGGGCTCGCTGAAGAGCGCCTGGGAGGTCGAGGCCAAGCGCTACCGCCGCAAGAAGACCCACCCGTTCCACCTCGGCAACGACGTGCTCAACGCCTGGGTGATGTCGGCGGTGCTCTTCGGCGTCGTGATCGCCGCGTTCGGCGTCGAGACCCTGCCCTACCTGCTGCTCCAGATGGTCGTCGGGTTCTCGCTGCTCGAGGTCGTCAACTACCTCGAGCACTACGGCATGCTGCGCCAGAAGGTCGGCGAGAAGCAGCGCTACGAGCGCGTGCTGCCCATGCACTCGTGGAACTCCAACAACATCGCCACGAACGTGCTGCTCTACCACCTGCAGCGCCACAGCGACCACCACGCCAACCCCACGCGGCGCTACCAGACCCTGCGCGACTTCAAGGAGAGCCCGGCGCTGCCCACCGGCTACGCCGGCATGATCGACCTCGCCCTCATCCCGCCGCTGTGGCGCCTGGTGATGGACAAGCGCGTCGTGGCCCACTACGACGGCGACGTCACCCTCGCCAACATCGCGCCCGGCAAGGAGGCCAAGTACCTCGCCAAGTTCCCGCCGCCGGCCGAGCACGCGGTGCAGACCGAGGACCTCTTCGCCCAGACCTTCGAGGGCGAGGTGCTCGCCGCGAAGTGCCCCGGCTGCTCCTACACCTACGAGGTCGCCGCCGGCGACGAGCACGAGGGCTTCGCCGCAGGCACCGCCTGGGCGGACATCCCCGACAGCTGGTGCTGCCCCGACTGCGGTGTGCGCGAGAAGATCGACTTCGTCCCGTTCGACCCCGAGAAGGTGCAGGCACCGTGAAGATCGTCGCCGACTACGACAAGTGTGAGGGCCTCGGCATGTGCGAGGCCATGGCCAACGACTACTTCGAGGTCGACGAGGACGCCGAGAAGGTCGTCGTCCTCGATGACAGCCCGGATGAGAGCGACCGCGCGCACGTCTACGCCGCGGTGCAGGCCTGCCCGGTGCTGGCGCTGACCCTGGAGGGGTGAGGCACCCGCGATGACGGCGAGGCAGGTGGCTACCCTCGTGCGGGTGGCCACCTCCTCGCTGCACGACCGGCTCGTCGACGCGGCCGTGCGCCTGACCACCACGTCCGGGTGGGCGAAGGTCACGATGGCGCGTCTCGCCGACGACGTCGGGGTGAGCCGGCAGACGGTCTACAACGAGATCGGCACGAAGGCCGACCTCGCCAGCGCGATGATCCTGCGCGAGCTCGACAACTTCCTCGCCGGCGTCACCCGCTCCTTCGACGAGAACCCCGGCGACCTCGTCGCCGCGATCCGCGACTCCGCACGCCGGGTCCTGAAGTACGCCCAGGACAACGCGCTCCTGCACGCCGTGGTCTCAGCCACGCACGGCGCCGACACCGAGCTGCTGCCCCTGCTCACCACCCACAGCGAGTCGCTGCTCGAGGGCGCCAAGCAGGTGGTGGCCGCGCGCGTGGCCGAGTACGACGTGTCGCTGCCTCCCGAGCGGCTCGAGGCGAGCATCGACATGGTGGTGCGGCTGGTGCTGAGCCACATCATGCAGCCCTCCGGCGAGCCCGCCCGCACCGGCGACGACATCGCCTGGATCGCAGGTCAGGTGCTCGGCAGCACCGGCCCGTCAGCCTGAGCGTCGTCCGCCGAGACATCCCCAGCGACGTAGTCATTTCGGACCAGGACCATCGTCCGATCGGGTCGGATCGGTCGTGATCGGCCGTGATGATGTCCAGGCCCGGGCTTCGGTCCCGGGTGTCGACTACCCTCGGTTGCACGGTGTCGTCGGGCAGGCCGGCGACCGGGAGGGGATCATGCACCGGGCGCGACGAGGCGTACGGCAGGCAGCGGCGCTGTCGGCCGTATTGGCGGCGACCCTGATCGCCGGGTGCAGCGGCGCCGAGCGCGGCGGGGACGCCACCACCGACGAGACCCCCAGCCGTGCGTCGTCCACGACCTCGGTGGAGGACACCGCCGCCACCGGCGGCAAGGACGCCACGAAGAACGCCGTGCCCGAGCCGGGCCCGTTCTCCGGTCGGCTCTTCGGCGACGACCTCCTCGTCGTTGCCGACTCGACCATCGACCCGGCGGCGATGAAGAAGATCGTCGGCGTCACCGTGCGCGGCAAGCGCGGGGTCGCGGCCTACCAGCCTTTCTCCTACGGCCAGGCCCCCCTGGAGAACAAGCTCTACAACATCGCCGCGGTCGATCCCGGCAAGTTCCGGGCCTTCACCGGTGGGCGCAGTGCGGCCTTCCAGGAGCAGTGGGACCGCATCGCCGACGGCGAGATCGCGGTGTCGCGCAGTCTGCAGAAGGACATCGCCCTCGGCGACGACGGCTTCCTCGAGGTGGGCGGCGAGCGGATCCACGTGGGCGCGTGGTCGCCGTCCGAGGTCGAGAACGTCGACGCCATGGTCAACGCCAAGTGGGGCGCGGCGCTCGACCTGCCCCGCAACAACGCCGTGCTCATCAACACCGGCATCACCTCGCCGCAGGCCGTGCGCGCCGCCATCGAGAAGGCCGTCGGCAAGACCTCCTACTCGATCACCGCCCTCGACATCGTCGCCCAGGCCGGCATCGACCTCGACACCTTCCAGACCGTCGTGCCAGTCGGCACCTTCCGCGACGCCGTCGGCGTCTTCCGCTACACCCCGATCGGCGGCGGCCGCATCGCCCCCGACCCCGCATGGGTGCGCGAGCACATCGTCACCGCCGACGTGCCGATCCTCGGGCGGGTCACCTGCAACAAGTACATGATCCCGCAGCTGCGCGCGGCGCTCTCCGAGGTCGTGCAGAGCAAGCTGGCCGACAAGATCAACCCCCGCGAGTACGCCGGGTGCTACTACCCCCGCTTCATCGCCGGCTCCTCCAGCCTGTCCAACCACTCCTTCGGTCTGGCGCTCGACTTCAACGTGCCCGGCAACCAGCGCGGCACCGTCGGTGAGATGGACCGCAACGTCGTCGCCATCTTCAAGCGCTGGGGCTTCGGCTGGGGCGGCGACTGGGCCTACACCGACCCCATGCACTTCGAGGTGCAGCGCATCGTCAACCCCGGCAAGCGCGGCTGAGCGGTCGTCGCTCCGCCCCCCGGTCGCGGCCTCCGGGTCGGGATTCACCGGTGAACCGGTGAATCTCGTGCTGGTCGCATGAAGCTTCAGCCGACCAGCACGAGTTTCGGTCGACCAGTCGTCGCCCATCGCGGACGATGACAGCACTACTGTCACAGTCATGCCATGATCGGCGCATGACGTTCGAACTGGGGCAGGGCACGGGGCCGCTGAAGGGCCTGAAGGTCGTCGAGATCGCCGGCATCGGCCCGGGCCCGCACGCGTGCATGATCCTCGCCGACCTCGGCGCCGACGTGATCCGCATCGAGCGCCCGGGCGGGCAGATGCTCGCCGGCGGCTCGCACGACCTGCTCAACCGCGGCCGGCCGAGCGTGGCGCTGAACCTCAAGGACCCCGACGCGGTCGCCACGGTGCTCGACCTGGTCGCGCAGGCCGACATCCTCGTCGAGGGCATGCGCCCCGGGGTGGCCGAGCGTCTCGGCTTCGGGCCCGAGGTGTGCCTCGAGCGCAACCCGAAGCTCGTCTACGGGCGGATGACCGGCTGGGGTCAGGACGGACCGTGGGCGCACGCCGCCGGGCACGACATGAACTACATCGCGATCACCGGCACGCTCTTCGGCCTCGGCCAGGTCAAGGACAAGCCGCAGTTCCCGGGCAACCTCGTCGGCGACTTCGGCGGCGGCTCCACCTACCTCGTCATCGGCATCCTCGCCGCCGTGCTCGAGGCCCGACTGTCCGGCCAGGGCCAGGTCGTGGACGCCGCCATCGTCGACGGCACCGCCAACCTCAACGCCATGACCGCGGCCTTCCTCGCCGGTGGCGGCTACAAGGAGGAGCGGGCGGCCAACCTGCTCGACGGCGGCGCGCCCTACTACGACATCTACGAGACCTCTGACGGCCATCACATGTCGGTGGGGGCTCTCGAGCCGCAGTTCTACGACCTCTTCCTCGAGCTGCTCGGCATCAAGGACGTCGCACCCGACCGCTGGGACCTCGAGAAGACCGGCGAGCTGCGCGAGCTCCTCACCACGACCTTCAAGACCAGGACGCGCGAGGAGTGGTGTGCGATCTTCGACGGCACCGACGCCTGCGTCGCGCCGATCCTGACGCTCACCGAGGCCAAGGACCACCCGCACATCAAGGCCCGCGAGATCTTCGTCGAGCACGAGGGGGTGCTGCAGCCGCAGCCCGCCCCGCGCTTCTCCCGCACCGCCGCCACGCTGTCGCACCCGCCCGCCCCCGGCGCCGGCGCGCACACGCGCGAGGCGCTGTCGGCCTGGGGCGTCGAGGACGTCGACGGGCTGATCGCGCGGGGAGTGGCGGTCCAGGCCGAGCTGGGCTGAGCGGGGTCGAGCGAGGTCGGCGCGCAGCGTCCGCGCGGGGAGCGGGCGTCCGCCGTCCTCGGAGGGACGCCGGCGAGGGGCGTCGATTGGTGGGAAACCGCAACGATTCACCGGCAAATGTCGTGGATTGGCGCCAAACCGCAACCCTTCCGCGCCCCGCCTGGAGCCGCCGCAGCCGACCTACAGGTGCAAGCGCGCGAGGAACTCCCGCGTCTCGGCGTGCTCGGGCGCGTTGAAGATCTGCTCGGGGGTGCCGGCTTCGACGATGCGGCCGCCCGCGAGGAACACGACACGGTCGGCGACGCGGCGGGCGAAGCCCATCTCGTGGGTGGCCATGAGGATCGTCGAGCCGCCCTCCTTGAGGTCGCGCACGAGGTCGAGCACCTCGCCGACGAGCACGGGGTCCAGGGCGCTGGTGATCTCGTCGAGCAGCAGCAGCTCGGGATCGGTGGCGATGGCGCGCACGATCGCGACGCGCTGCTGCTGGCCGCCGGAGAGGCGGTCGGGGTACGAGCGGGCCTTGTCGGCGAGTCCGATGCGCTCGAGCAGTGCGAGTCCCTTGGCCTCCGCCTCGGCCTTCGACACCTTGAACACCTTGCGGCTGGCGAGCGTCACGTTGTCGATCACCCGCAGGTGCGGGAAGAGGTTGTAGTGCTGGAAGACGACGCCGATGCGGGCGCGCACGGCGTCGGGATCGGCGCGGGGGTCGGTGATGTCGTCCTCGCGCAGGAAGATCTGGCCGTCGTCCACGGGCTCGAGGAGGTTGACGGTGCGCAGCAGGGTGGACTTGCCCGACCCCGACGCCCCGATGAGGACGACGACCTCGTGCTCGGCCACGTCGAGGTCGATGCCCTGCAGCACGGCGTGGTCGCCGAAGTACTTGCGCACGCCGCGCACCGACAGCGCGGTGGGTCTCGTGGCCGCTGCCCCGGCCGCTGCCTCGCTGCTCACACCGCACCCCCGATCTGCTCGCGCGCCCGGGCGCGGGCGCTGAGCCAGTCGCTGACTCTGATGAGAGGCCACGACAGCGCGACGAACACCAGGCCGGCCACCACGTAGGGCGTGAAGTTGTAGGTGTCGGTGACCACGCGCTGGGCGCTGCGGATGGCGTCGACCGCGCCGAGGATGGAGATGAGGCCGACGTCCTTCTGCATGGAGACGAAGTCGTTCATCAGGGCGGGGGTCACCTTGCGCACGGCCTGCGGCAGCACCACGAGCCGCATGGTGCGACCGTGGCTGAGGCCGAGCGAGCGCGCGGCGAGGCGCTGCGAGGGATGCACGGCCTCGATGCCGGCGCGCAGCACCTCGGCCACGTAGCTGGAGTAGGTCAGCGTGATCGCGACGGTGCCCCACACCTCCGCCGGCACGCGGCCGAAGAGGTTGAGCCCCGGCACGCCGAAGCCCACGAGGTAGAGCACGATCAGCAGCGGCATGCCGCGGAAGATGTCGGTGTAGGCCGCCGCCGCGAGGCGCACCGGCGCGAACACCGGGCCTCGCAGGGTGCGCGCCAGCGCGAGGGCACTGCCGACGATGGCCACGGCCACCGTGGCCACGACGAGCACGCGGATGTTGAGCCAGAGGCCGTCGAGGATCGCCGGCAGGGCGTCGAGGCCGATGGAGACGTCGAAGAACGACGACTTCACGTCCTCCCAGCCCGGGCTCAACCGCAGCGCGAGGACGACGGCGCCGGCGAACGCCAGGGTGCTGGCGGTGCCGACGACCACGGATCGGATCTGGGCGCGACGCCGGTAGGCGCGGCGCTCGAGCTCCACGGCGGAGGGAGCCGGCCGGTCGACCGGCTCCCTCCGTGGGGTGAGCAGTGACATCGGTGACGCGAGCGCTACTTGAGCACCGGAGCGTCGACCTTGTCGGCCAGCCACTCCTGCGCGAGCTCGTCGAGCGTGCCGTTCTCGCGGAGCGTGTCGACGGCCTTGGTCACCGCGGCGGTGAGGTCGGAGCCCTTGGGCAGCACGAGACCGAACTGGTCGCCGCCCTCGCTGGTGTCGAGCTGGCCGATCACCTTGCCGTTGTCGAGCTCGGCGGCCGCGAGGTAGAAGGCGGTGGGCAGGTCGACGGCGAGGACGTCGATCTGCTTGCTCTTCAGCGCCTGCACGGCGTCCTCGTTGGAGTTGAAGATCTTCACCTTCTGGCTGGGCTTCACCAGGTCCTCCACCGCCTTGAGGGTGGTGGTGCCGGTGGCGACACCGATCAGGCTGTCCTTGACGCCGGCCAGGTCGGTGGCGTCGGCGCCCTTGCTGCCCTCGACCGACACCAGCGCGGGCACGGTCGTGTAGTACGGCGAGGAGAAGTCGACGCCCTTCTTGCGCTCGTCGGTGATCGAGAACTGCTGCAGGTTGAAGTCGAAGTCCTTGGGGCCGGGCGCGATGGCGGCGTCGAAGGTGGTGCGCACCCAGGTGACGTCGGCCTTGTCGAAGCCGAGCTCGTCGGCCACGGCGTAGGCGACCGCGGCCTCGAAGCCCTTGCCCGACTCGGGCTTGTCGTCCTCGACCCACGGCGAGTAGGCGGGGTCGCCGGTGGCGATCGTCAGCTTGCCCGGGGTCAGCGTGGCGAGTTCGCCGTCGCTGGTCGCAGACGACGAGCCGCCGTCGTCCGAGCCGCAGCCGCTGAGGGTGAGGGCGGCAGCGGCCGCGAGGGCGGCGAGGACGCGGGTGGCGGGCCGGAGGTGGGGCATCGGACGCACTCCTGGGGACGGGCCCGACGAATTGTCGAGCAGATCGATAGAGAATTGGTCCCGAGGGCGCTCAGCGTACCCGGGCGCCGGGTCGGATGATTCGTCGCGGGCGCGCTGGGGAGCCTTCGAGGAGCAGGCCCGACCGAGCGGGCCTGGATCGAGCGAGGAAAGGCCACATGCCGAGAGTCGATACCGCCGAGCCCGACCGGACGTCGGGGCGCGCCCCGAGCGGGGTCATCGGTGCGGTGCGAGCCTTCGCCGGGACGTTGGCCGCGGTCGTCCTCGCGACGGGTGCAGCGGCCTGCTCCGACGACACCAACGACACCAACGACACCGTCGACGCCGACGCCGTCATCGGCGGCGGAGCCGAGTCGGTGTCCGGGGCCACCAGCCGCTTCTCGTTGCCGGTCGGCCCGATCGCGGTCACCGTCGGCAGGCCGACGGCCAGCCTCCGCGCCGACCTGGTGCGCGACGGCCGTCGTCGCGACGCCCCCGCGGGCTCGTCGTTCGTGCCCGTGCACGTCGAACCCCCGCCCGTCGACCGGATGCCGTGGGCGGGGCTCCTCGCCGCCACGCCTCGGCGGGCAAGCGTCGTCCTCGAGGCGCAGGGGGAGCGTCGGGAGCTGGGTTCGCCCTACCGCGTGGGTGCCACCGGCCGCTCAATCTCGTCGGTCGCCGACACCACCTTCTATGCGGTGTTCCCAGGACGGCCCGATGCAGGCGAGATCACCGTGACCGTCCGCTACGACGCCGGGGAGCAGCAGGCGGCGGCCGGCGAAGCGCCCACGGGCGCCGGCTCCACGCTGGCAGCGCTCACCCCGGACCGTCCGGCCCCGCCCTCGTGTCCCGGTACCGGATGGCAGGTGGTCGGTGCGGGGCCCCGCGCGACGGCGCGCGTGGCGTGCGACCTGGCCGTCACGGGGTGGACGCCCTACTGGCCGGGGCGCGGATGGGCGCCCCCCGGGCGTCCGTGGCTGGTCGTCGACGTCACCCGCCTGCAGGTGCAGGCGGTGACGGTGGGCGGTCGCGAGGTCGAGCTGGGGCAGGCCGAGGCCGGGGGAGACGTCGAGGGGCTCGGGGCCACCGACCGGGGCCCGGGCAGTCTCGGCGGCACCGTCGTCCTCGGCTACGACGAGGTCCGCGACGCCACCCTCGACCTCGAGGTGTTGCTCACGGCGTCGCCGGCGTCGGGCGATGAGCGTCGGGCGCTCTTGGTGCGGCGCGAGCTCGTCGTGCCGGCGCCGCAGAGCGCGCTCACTGCGGGTCGCTGACCTCCGGTCGGCGCGCCCGGGGCACCCGCGCGACACGCGCGATCGCTGCCTCGTAGGCGGTGACGAGGCCACCCACCGAGAGCGGCTTGAGCCGCTCCATCACCTCGCGGAAGTGGGCCGAGCGCTCGTCGCGGTACAGCGGGGCGAGCCGGTCGGCGATCATCTCGAACAGCTCCTTGGCCATCTGCTCGCCGTGGTCCTGGTAGATCGCGGCCGCGGCCACCGCCACCTCGCGGGGAAAGCCGAGCTCGAGCAGGCGGACGCCGAGGCCGAGCTGGTTGCTCGCCACGAGGTAGGCCTCCCCGCGCAGCCGCAGGACGCCGAGCGCCTGCAGCGTCGCGACGTCCTCGCTGCTCAGCTCGCGCCCGGCGCGGGTCTCGAGCTGTTCGTGGGTCATCTCCACCGGCAGGTCGGCCTGCCAGGGCGCGAGCATCGTGCGGGCCAGCGCGATGTCCTCGGGCGTGGCCTCGTCGGGGATGCCGTCGACGTAGCGCTCGATGGCCGAGAGGGTGAAGCCGTGGCCCTGCAGCTCGGTGACCAGCTCGAACCACGCGAGGTGCAGTGCGGAGTAGTAGCCCGAGCGGCCGCGGCGGATGGGCGGCGGCACCAGGCCCTTGGCGGTGTAGAAGCGCACGGTGCGCACGCTCAGGCCGGTGCGGCGGGTGAGCTCGTCGAGCGTGAGCAGCTCGCTGCCGTCGTCCACGGGGGCGGGGCCGGAGGCGCCGGAGCGCGCCGATGTCGCGCGCGTCACACCCTCGGGCGGACCATCCGTCGGGCCCGTGCTCTTGACCATGACACCAATAGTGTCACAATCAGTCCGGGGTCCTCCCTGCGCCGCTGCGCTCGCGCGGCGCGCCTCTCGCACCGGCCGATCTGCGCCGGGCGGCAACAGTCACGGACAAGGACGGTCATGGCAGAAGCATTCGTGTACGACCACCTCCGCACCCCCCGGGGTCGCGGCAAGGCCAACGGCAGCCTCCACGAGGTCAAGCCGATCGACCTGGCGGTCGGTCTGCTCGACGCCGTGAAGGAGCGCAACCCGGGCCTCGACACCAACCGCGTGGACGACGTCATCCTCGGCGTCGTGTCCCCGGTCGGTGACCAGGGTGGCGACATCGCCAAGACGGCCGCGCTGGCCGCCGGTTACCCCGACACCGTCGCCGGTGTGCAGCTCAACCGCTTCTGCGCCTCGGGCCTGGAGGCCGTCAACCAGGCCGCCAGCCGCGTGCGCGGTGGGTTCGAGACCCTCATCCTGGCCGGCGGCGTCGAGTCGATGAGCCGCGTGCCCATGGGCTCCGACGGCGGCGCCTGGGCGCAGGACCCCGCCACCGCCTTCCGCTCGAGCTTCGTGCCCCAGGGCATCGGCGCCGACCTGATCGCCACGGTCGAGGGCTGGAACCGCGAGGACGTCGACGCCTACGCCGCCGAGTCGCACCACCGCGCCGCCAAGGCCCAGGCCAACGGCTACTTCGACGGCGCCCTCGTGCCCGTCAAGGACATCAACGGCATCACCGTGCTCGACCGCGACGAGACCGTGCGCCCCGACACCTCCGTCGAGGGCCTCGCCGGCCTCAAGCCCTCGTTCGCCCAGCTCGGCGCGGACGCCGGCTTCGACGACGTCGCCCTCGAGAAGTACCACTGGCTCGAGAAGATCAACCACGTCCACCACGCCGGCAACTCCTCGGGCATCGTGGACGGCGCCGCGCTCACCCTCATCGGCAACGAGCAGGTCGGCAAGGACCTCGGCCTCACCCCCCGCGCGCGCATCATCGCCACCGCTGTGTCGGGCGCCGACCCCGTCATCATGCTCACCGGCCCCGCCCCGGCCGCCCGCAAGGCGCTCGCGGTCGCCGGCCTGGGTGTCGAGGACATCGACCTGTTCGAGATCAACGAGGCCTTCGCCGCCGTCGCCATGCGCTTCATGCGCGACATGGGCATCAGCCACGAGATCACCAACGTCAACGGCGGTGCGATCGCCATGGGCCACCCGCTGGGTGCGACCGGCGCGATGATCCTCGGCACGCTCATCGACGAGCTCGAGCGTCGCGACCTGCGCCGCGGCCTCGCCACGCTCTGTGTCGGCGGCGGCATGGGCATCGCGACGATCGTCGAGCGCGTCTGACTCGACGGCCCCCTCGGACCGTCCTCGATCTCTCCTCATTGAACGAACAGGAACAACAGTGAGCACCGACACCCAGACCGCCGTGCGCTACGAGCGTGACGCCGACGGCATCGTCACCCTGACCCTCGACGACCCCAACGCCAGCGCCAACACCAGGAACGAGCTGTACATCAGCTCGATGGCCGACGCCGTGGAGCGCCTCTACGCCGAGGCCGACGACGTCACCGGCGTCGTCATCGCCTCGGCCAAGAAGACCTTCTTCGCCGGCGGCAACCTCAAGGGCATGGTGGAGGCCACCCCGGCCGACGCCACCGACGTCCTCGCGATGGCGGAGAACGTGAAGAAGGCGCTGCGCCGCCTCGAGCTCTTCCCGAAGCCCGTCGTGGCCGCCATCAACGGCGCCGCGCTCGGCGGCGGCTACGAGATCACGCTGGCCGCCCAGCACCGCATCGCCGTCAACGACTCCAAGATCAAGATCGGTCTGCCCGAGGCCAGCCTCGGCCTGCTGCCCGGCGGCGGCGGCGTCACCCGCGCCGTGCGCAAGTGGGGCCTGCAGACCGCGCTCATGGACATCCTGCTCCAGGGCGCGCAGTTCGGCCCCGAGGCGGCGCTGAAGAAGGGTGTCATCGACGAGGTCGTCGACAGCCAGGACGCCCTGATCCCCGCCGCGAAGGCGTGGATCAAGGCCAACCCCGAGGCCGCCCTCAACCCGTGGGACGCCCCCGGCTACAAGATGCCGGGCGGTTCGCCGAAGTCGCCCGCGCTGGCCGGCTTCCTGCCCGCCTTCCCGGCGCTGCTGCGCAAGCAGACCAAGGGTGCAGTCTACCCCGCGGCCCGCGCGATCCTCTCGGCCGCGGTCGAGGGTGCGCTGGTCGACTTCGACACCGCCTCGCGCATCGAGAGCCGCTACCTGACGAACCTGATCGTCAACCAGGGCTCGAAGAACATGATCCAGGCGTTCTTCTTCGACCTGCAGGCGATCAACGCCGGCTCGCTGCGCCCGCAGGGCATCGAGCCCTACAAGGCCAAGAAGGCCGTCGTCCTCGGTGCCGGCATGATGGGCGCCGGTATCGCCTACGTGCTGGCGAAGTCGGGCGTCGAGGTCGTGCTGAAGGACATCTCGACCGAGGCGGCCGAGAAGGGCAAGGCCTACTCCGAGGGCATCCTCGACAAGGCCATCAGCCGCGGCAAGTCCACCGAGGAGAAGAAGGCCGAGCTGCTCGGCCGCATCACCGCCACCGCCGACGCCGCCGACGCCGCGGGCGCCGACCTCGTCGTCGAGGCCGTCTTCGAGGACCCCTCGCTCAAGGCCAAGGTGTTCGCCGAGATCCTGCCGCACCTCGCGCCCGGCGCCCTGCTGTGCTCCAACACCTCGACCCTGCCGATCAGCGAGCTGGCGGCCGGTCTCGAGGACGAGGCGCACCGCCCCCGCTTCATCGGCCTGCACTTCTTCAGCCCCGTCGACAAGATGCCGCTCGTCGAGATCATCGCCGGCAAGGAGACCTCCGACGAGGCGCTCGCGCAGGCCTACGACGTCGTCCTGCAGATCCGCAAGACGCCGATCGTGGTCAACGACAGCCGCGGCTTCTACACCTCGCGCGTCATCGGCTTCATGGTCAACGAGGGCCTGGCGATGCTCGCCGAGGGCGTGGCGCCGTACTCGATCGAGCGCGCCACCACCTCGGCCGGCTACCCGGCCCCGGTGCTGCAGCTCACCGACGAGCTCAACATGGAGCTCATGGCCAAGATCGCCAAGGCCACCCGCGAGGCCAACGAGCGCGACGGCGTCACCACGCCCGAGCACCCGGGCATCGCCGTGGTCGAGAAGATGCTCGAGCTCGGTCGCCCGGGTCGTCTGCGCGGTGCCGGCTTCTACGAGTACGTCGACGGCAAGCGCGGCTCGATCTGGTCCGGCCTCGCCGAGCAGTTCCCCGTCGCCGACGAGCAGCCCGACATCCAGGACATCCGCGACCGCATGCTGTTCGCGGAGGCCCTGGAGACCGCGAAGTGCTTCGAGGAGGGCGTCATCACCTCGGCGGCCGCCGCGAACATCGGCTCGATCATGGGCATCGGCTTCCCCCCGAACACCGGTGGCGCCGCCCAGTTCATGACCGGCTACGAGGACAAGGAGACCGGCGAGATCGGCCTCAACGCCTTCCTCAAGCGCGCCGACGAGCTGGCCGCGAAGTACGGCGACCGCTTCTCCGCCACCCCGTGGCTGCGCGAGCTGGCGGCCTCGGGCAAGGGTTTCCCCGCCTGATCGGTCGTCTTGGACGACGAAACCCCCGCTTGGACGACGAAGTTCCCTCGTCCAAGCGGGGGTTTCACCGGCCGGCCGGTGAATCTGCCCCATGCGGCCGCGCCCGTTAGGGTCGCCGATGTGAACGGCACCACACCGCGCGTCCTGATCACCGGCGCCGCTTCAGGACTCGGCGCGGCTCTCGCGCAGGCCTGGGAGGAGCGGGGGGCGCGGGTGCTGCGCACCGACCGCACCCCGGGCGCGGACCTGGCCCTGGACGTCACCTCGGACGACGACTGGGCGGGGGCGCTGGCCCACGTCGAGCGGGAGTGGGGCGGGCTCGACGTCCTGGTCAACAACGCCGGCATCGCGGGTGGCGGGCGGCTCGAGGTCAGCGGCATCGACGAGTGGCAGCGCCTCGTCGATATCAACCTGCTGGGTGCGGTGCGCGGCACGGCCACTTTCACTCCGATGTTCAAGGCCCAGGGGAGCGGGCGGATCGTCAACATCGCCTCGCTGGCCGGGCTCGTGCACCCTGCCGGCATGGCCGGCTACAACGCCACCAAGGCCGCCGTCGTCGCGCTCACCGAGACCACCGGCCACGAGCTCGCCGCCCACGGCGTCACGGCGCACGTGGTGTGCCCCTCCTACTTCCGCACCAACCTCATGGCGGGCGTGCAGGGGCGCGATGCCGCCCTGCAGCAGGTCATGGCGCGACTCGTCGAGGACTCACCGATCTCCGCCGACGACATCGCGGCCGCCGTCCTCGCCGGGCTGGAACGGGGCGAGGAGCTGATCGTGCCCGACGAGGCCGCCCGCGGCGCCTACGCGCTGAAGCAGCACGACCGCGCCGGCTACGACGCGGTGATGCGCCACCAGGCGAAGCGGTTGGACCAGATCGCCGCCGCCTCGGCCGCCGGCGAGGAGCAGGAGGAGGCCCGATGAGCGAGGAGCGCGAGGAGTCGCGACCGGTCCGCGAGGAGGATGCGTTCGACGTCGCGGCCGTGGAGGCCTGGCTGGGGCGCGGGCCGATCACCGAGGTGCGCCAGTTCCCCGGCGGCGCCTCGAACCTCACCTACCTGCTGCGCATGGCCGAGGGTCCCGAGCTGATCCTGCGCCGCCCGCCCGCGGGCACCAAGGCCCGCGGCGCGCACGACATGGGCCGCGAGTACCGCATCCAGGCCGCCCTCGCGCCGGTGTTCCCGCAGGTCGCCACGATGGTCGCCCACACCGACGCCGACGCGAGCCCGATCGGCAGCGAGCTCTACGTGATGGAGCGCCTGCACGGCCTCATCCCGCGCCGCGACTTCGGCTTCCCGGTGACGCCCGCGCAGGCCGATGCCCTGTGCAGCGCCGCCGTCGACACCCTCGTCGCCCTGCACGCCGTCGACGTCGCCGCCGTCCCCGGCCTGGCCGCGCTGCACAAGGGCGATGGCTATGTGGCCCGCCAGATCTCCGGGTGGACGACGCGCCTCGCGAACGCCCGCACCGACGACACCGGCGACTGGAGCGACATCACCGACTGGCTGGCCGCACACCAGCCGGGCGACGTCGGCGTCGCGATGATCCACAACGACTTCCGTTTCGACAACATGGTGCTCGACCCCGACGACCCCACCCGCATCGTCGGCGTGCTCGACTGGGAGCTGGCCACCGTCGGCGACCCGCTCATGGACCTCGGGTGCACGCTCGCCTACTGGGTGGAGGCGGGCGACGACGAATTCTTCCTCGCCTTCCGGCGCCAGCCCACCACCGAGCCGGGCATGTGGACCCGCCAGCAGGTCGTCGACGCCTACCTCGAGCGCACCGGGCGCTCGCTCACCGACGCGCAGTGGCGCTTCTACGAGGTCTACGGGCTGTTCCGCCTCGCCGTGATCGCCCAGCAGATCTGGTATCGCTACGCCACGAAGCAGACCACCAACGAGGCCTACGCGGTCTTCGGCCCGGCGGTCGCCTACCTCGAGCAGCGCTGCCGCGCGATCCTCGCCGGCGCCTCGTGAGCGCGGCCTGATGGGCGTGCTGCTGCTCGTGCGGCACGGGCAGGCCTCCTTCGGCGCCGACGACTACGACGTCCTCTCACCCACGGGCTGGGAGCAGGGGCGGACGCTCGGGCGCTGGCTGGCCGAGCACGGGCCGGTGCCCGCGAGCGTGGTGCACGGTGGGATGCGGCGCCATCGCGAGAGCTGGGAGGCGATCGCCGAGGGAGCGCACTGGCCGGCGGACGGCGAGGCCGTGCAGGAGGACGCCGACTGGGCCGAGTTCGACCACCTGGCGGTGCTCGCCCGCTACGCCGAGCTCACCGGCGCGGTGGTGCCCCACGACGCCGACCGCCGCACCTTCCAGGCCCACTTCGAGCAGGCCACCGCGCACTGGACGGGCGCGTCCGAGGGCGTCTACCCCGAGTCGTGGACGACGTTCGCCACCCGCGCCGCCCGCGCACTCCACGCCGCCGCCGAGCGTCCCGGGCCGACGCTGGTCCTCACCTCGGGAGGCGTGATCGCCGCGCTCGCCGCCTCACTCGTGCTGCCGGCCGCAGCAGATCTCGGCCCCACCTGGTCGCGCTTCAACACCGTGGTGGTGAACTCCGCGGTGACGCGGGTGATCGTCGGGCCCACCGGCGCGCGGCTACTGACGTTCAACGAGCACCCGCACCTGCCGCGCGAGCTCGTCACCTACCGCTGAGGCCGTCAGATCAGCCGCTTCACCACGGCCAGCGGCGCGTGCTTGATGACCTGGCCGAGCGGCGTCCACGGCAGCTGCGGCACGCAGGCGTCGGCGACCTCCTTCTCGATGGCCGCGACCATCGAGGCCACGCCCTTCTCGGTGGAGGCCATGAGCGGCGTCGCCTGGTCGACGTGGGCGTTCATCTCCGAGCGGATGTAGCCCGGGTAGAGCACGGTGACCTTGATCTTCTTCTGCAGCTTCGTGCCGTAGAGCTCGGTGCGCACGCCCTCGGCGAGGTGCGCGACGCCGGCCTTGGTGGCGGCGTAGGTGGTCATCGCCGACGGCATGCCCCGCAGGGCCGACACCGACGAGATCATCACCAGGTGACCGGCCTCCTGGGCGCGGAACACCTCCATCGCCGCCTCGGTCTGGGCGAGCGCGCCGACGAAGTTGGTCATCGCGGTCTGCAGGTTGGCGTCGAAGCGACCGGTGCCGAGCTTCGCGCCCTTGCCGAGCCCGGCGTTGACGACGATGCGGTCGAGGCGCCCGAGGTCGTCGCGGAAGCCGCGCACCACCTCGAACACCGCATCGTGGTCGGTCACGTCGAGCGCGCGGACGACGACGCGCCGCTCGGGGTGCGCGGCGACGATCTCGCCGCGCAGCTCCTCGAGCAGCTCGAGGCGGCGGGCGGCGAGCGCGAGGTCGTAGCCCTTCGCAGCGAACTGGCGGGCCATCTCGGCGCCGAGCCCGCTCGACGCGCCGGTGATGAGGATCGTGGGTGCGGCCATGGCGCCAGTGTGGTCGATGCGCCACGCCGGTCGACGAGGAGTCTCGACAAGCCCCCTATACCGGGTATAGCGTCCGCGTATCGCCATACCCGGTATGCACGCCGGGTGGTCCAGCCCCTCGGGAGGCCCCATGTCCGTCAAGCACGCACTCCTCGCCCTGCTCGAGCAGGAGCCGATGTACGGCTACCAGCTGCGCGCCGAGTTCGAGCAGCGCACCGGCACCACCTGGCCGCTCAACGTCGGCCAGGTCTACACGACCCTCACCCGCCTCGAGCGCGACGGCCTCGTCGCCGTCGAGGGCGAGGACGACGAGGGCCACGTCGTCTACCGGATCACCGAGTCCGGTCGCGGCGAGGTGAGCGCCTGGTTCACCACGCCGGTGGCGCGCACGCAGCCTCCGCGTGACGAGCTCGCGATCAAGCTCGCGCTGGCCGTCACCGTGCCCGGGGTCGACGTCGGCACGGTCATCCAGCAGCAGCGCAGCGCCACGATGGCCGCCCTGCAGGACTACACCCGCCTCAAGCGCGGCGCCGGCGCCCCGGGCGATCTGGCCCCCGCCGACCTCGCCTGGAGCCTGGTGCTCGACTCCCTCGTCTTCGCCGCCGAGGCGGAGGTCAGGTGGCTCGACCACTGCGAGGCGCGCCTGCGCCGGGCCGCGGTCGAGCGTCGCTCGGGCGAGCGGGGCGTGGACGCCGTTCCCGGGCCGGCGTCCGCCCCCGTCGACCGCCCCCGGGGCGAGGAGGTCGGCCGATGAGCGCACTGCTGCAGCCCCAGGTCCGTCGCCTCGACCGCGCCGAGCGGCGCTGGTTGGACGACGCCCGCGCCCGCCTGCGCCGCACCCACGACGTCCACCTCGTCGCGGCCGACGACGACTCCTCCTCCGCCGACCCGCTCCGTCCCACCCCGCCGACCCCCCTCGGAGGTACTCGATGAACCCCCTGCTCCACCTGCGCGACGTCACGCGCGTCCACGGCTCCGGCGCCACCGAGGTGCACGCCCTGCGCGGCATCACCTTCTCCGCCCACGCCGGCGAGCTCGTGGCCGTCATGGGGCCCTCGGGCTCCGGCAAGTCCACGCTGCTCACTATCGCCGGCGGCCTCGACAGCCCGACGTCCGGCGCGGTGCTCGTCGAGGGCACCGACCTGGTCGGCCTCGACACCGCCGGCCGCGCCCGCATGCGGCGCACCTCCATCGGCTACGTCTTCCAGGGCTACAACCTGGTGCCCGCGCTCACCGCCGCCGAGAACGTCGCGCTGCCCCGCGAGCTCGACGGCATCGGAGCCAAGCAGGCCCGAGCCGAGGCGCGCGCGGCACTCGAGGAGGTGGGGCTCGGCGAGCTCGCCGACCGCTTCCCCGACGAGATGTCGGGCGGTCAGCAGCAGCGCGTCGCCATCGCCCGCGCCGTGGTGGGCGAGCGGCGGCTGATCCTCGCCGACGAGCCCACCGGCGCGCTCGACACCGAGACCGGCGAGGAGGTGCTGCGCCTGATCCGCGCGCGCTGCGACGCCGGCGCGGCCGGCGTCCTCGTCACCCACGAGGCGCGCCACGCCGCCTGGGCCGATCGCGTGGTGTTCCTGCGCGACGGCGTCGTCGTCGACGAGACGGGCGCCGACCCGGTCGACGTCCTCGTGCACTCCGAGGCCTCGGCCTGATGGCCGGTCGGGTCGCGAGCTGGCGCATCGCACTGCGCCTGGCTCGCCGCGAGGCGCTGCGCCGTCGCGGCCAGACGGCGCTGATGCTGCTCCTCGTCATGCTGCCGGTGGTCGCGGTGTCGGCCGCGGCCGTGGTGTGGCGCACGGCGGACGTGTCAACGGCCGAGGGCATCGATCGCCGCATGGGCGCCGCGCAGGCCATCGTGACGCCCGGTGGCGCTGCGAGGGTGGCCCAGGCCTTCGACTCCCAGGACGCCACCTTCAGCGACGGCGAGCCGAGCACCGCCTCGGCTGGCGCGACGCGCGCCGCCATCGAGAAGGTGCTCGGACGACGCCCGGTCGCCCCGATCGTGAAGGACGCGATCGACTTCGAGGTGCCCGGGGGCCGCGCCGCCGCCGGGTACGTCGAGACCGCGTTCGGCGACCCACTCACGCGGGGCCTGTTCCGCCTCGAGTCCGGCCGCTACCCCACCGCCCGGGGCGAGGTCCTGGTCAACCCCCGCGTGGTCGAGCGCGGCCAGAGCATCGGCGACACCCTGACGACGGTGCAGAAGACACCCGACGGCGAGCGGCGCGCGACGCTGCGCATCGTCGGCGTCGCCGAGAACGCCGCCGCTCGCGGCGGGCCGATCCTCGGCGTCGTGCCGGGAGCGCTGGGCGCACCGGTGCTCCTGCCCGACGGCAGCCCGCTCGTCCAGCAGTCGTGGCTGGTGGGAGGCTCTCCGGTCAGCTGGGACGACGTCCAGCGCCTCAACGCGGTGGGACTGCTCGCCGACTCCCGCGCCGTCCTCTCCGACCCGCCGCCCGACAGCGCGCTGGCGCCCGAGATCGCCGACACCAGTGAGCCGGTCGACGAGATCGTCGTGACCACGCTCGCCCTCGTCGTCACCATGGTGCTGCTCGAGGTCGTGCTGCTGGCCGGGCCGGCCTTCGCCGTCCGCGCCAAGGCGCAGGCGCGCACCCTCGCGCTGGTGGCGGCCGTGGGCGCGACGCCCGCGCAGGCCCGACGCACGGTGCTGGCCTCCGGCGTGGTCATCGGCACCGTCGGCGGAGTCGCCGGGATCCTCCTCGGCATCGGTCTGGGCGCGCTGGCGGTGCCGATCGCGCAGCGCACCTCCTTCGCGTGGTTCGGGCCCTTCGAGGTGCCGTGGCCCCTGCTGGCGATCGTGGCGATCTTCGGGTTCGTCGCCGCCGTCGCGGCCGCGGTGGTGCCCGCGGTCTCGGCCTCGCGCCTCGACGTCGTCGCCGTGCTCGGCGGACGACGCGGCGAGGGGCGGGTGTCGGGTCGCTCGCCCGCGATCGGCCTGGTGCTCATCGGCGCCGGCGTCGCCTGCGGTGTGCTCGGTTCCCGGTCGGGCTCGGTGTCGCCGCCGCTGGTGGCCGCCTCGGCGCTGCTCTCGGTTCTCGGCATGATCGGTCTGGTCGGCGTGAGCGTCGCCGGGTTGTCCCGTGCCGCCTCCCGGCTGCCTCTGTCGGTGCGCTTCGCCGCCCGCGACGCCGCACGCCACCGCACCCGCACCGTGCCCGCGGTGGCGGCAGTGGCGGCATCGGTGGCCGGGGTCGTCACCCTCGGCATCGCGCTCTCGACCCAGGACGCCGCGCAGGACCGCGACTACACCGCGCAGCTGCCGATGGGGTGGGGCGCGGTCACCACCGGCTCGGCCGACATCGATGCGACGCTCGGGGCCGTCGTCCGCGAGCTCGGGCCGGGGCGGGCCACGACGGTCTCCGGCCTGGCCTCGCCGCGCGACGGGGTCGAGTTCAGCGACCTCTCGATCAGCGAGGGCGAGGAGTCCCTGCCCTTCGGAACCTATTCCTCCCTCGGCACGTCGTGGGTGGTCGACGACGCGGTGCCGGCCTTCCTCGGGGTGCCCGACGGCCAGCAGCGCGCGGCCCGCGCGGCCCTGGGGCGCGGCGAGGTGGTGGCGCTCGTTCCCGCCGCGAACGAGGGCTCGCGCGAGATCCCCGACGCTCGCTTCACCGTCGACCTCTTCGCCGAGTCCGGCGAGCAGACCCAGACCACGCTCACCGCACCCGTGCACGTGGTGGCGATCGATGCGACCTACACCTCCGCGTCGGGCATCGTCCCGCCCTCGCTGCTCCCGCGGCTGAAGCTGACCGCGACGCCGGCCGGCCTCGTCGTGCCGCCCGGCATCAGCGCGGAGGAGCAGAAGGCCGTGAGCGAGAGCGTGGCCGCGATCGGCAGCGGCGGCTACTTCTACGTCGAGCGCGGCTACCAGCCGGATGACGCGTCGCGGATCATCCGCTGGGTGCTCGTGCTCCTCGGTGCCGTGCTGATGCTCGGCGGCACCCTCACCGCCACCTTCCTCGCGCTCTCCGACGCCCGTCCCGACCTCGCCACCATGGCGGCCGTCGGCGCCCGGCCGCGCACACGGCGTCGGGTCGCGGCGTCCTACGCGCTGGTGGTGGGCGGCGTCGGTGCCGTGCTCGGGACCGGGGTCGGCTTCGTGCCGGGCCTGACGATCGGCCACGCGATCGGCGCCTCCCAGGCCGGCGACGTCTTCGCCGTGCCGTGGCTGCAGGTGGCGATCGTCGTCCTCGGGCTGCCGCTGCTCACCGCGGGCGCCGTCGGCCTCGCCGCCCGCGGTCGCCTGCCCCTCGTGGCTCGGATCGACTGAGGGGGCGTCGGCCAGCGGGACAACTTAAAGTCAGGCTTGACTGTTTGTAAGTGACGGGCCCATCCTGGTCGCATGACGACGACGCGGGTGCCCCAGGAGGAGCGCACCCGCGTCATGCGGCTGCGGCTCATGGAGGCCACCGTCGAGCTCCTGGTCGAGCGCGGCTTCTCGGGCACCACGACCACGCTCGTCTCCGAGCGGGCCGGGGTGAGCCGCGGCGCCCAGCTTCACCACTTCCCGACCAAGAACGACCTGGTGGTCGCGGCGGTCGCGCACATCACCGAGATCCGCGGCTCGGAACTCGAGGCTGCTGCGGCGCGCCTGCCGCAGGGCCCGGGGCGCACCGAGGCCGTGATGCACATGCTCGGCGAGCACTTCAGCTCGCCCGTGTTCACCGCCGCCCTCGAGCTGTGGGTGGCCGCGCGCTCCGACGCCACGCTGCTGGCCGCCGTCGCCCCGCTCGAGCAGCACGTCGGTCGCGAGACCCACCGGCTCACGGTCGAGCTGCTCGGTGCCGACGAGTCGCGACCCGGCGTCCGCGAGCTGGTGCAGGCCACCCTCGACCTCGTGCGCGGACTCGGCCTCGCCAACACGATCAGCGACGACGCCGCCCGGCGCCGGCGCATCCTCACCGAGTGGGCGCGCACCTTCGACGCGGCCCTCGCGACACCGGAAGGCGAGGCATGAGCGTCCTCGACGACGTCCTGGCCGATCTCACCGCCGAGGGCGACGCGCTGCGTTCGCTCGTGGCCGGTCTCGACGACGCTGGCTGGGCCAGGCCCACCCCGGCCGAGGGCTGGTCGATCGCCACCACCGTGGGCCACCTCGCGTGGACCGACGAGGTCGCCGTGCTCGCCGCCGGCGCCCACACGGCGGAGGGCAAGGCCGCCTGGGACGACGTCGTCCTCGGAGCCATCGCCGACCCCGACGGCTTCGTGGACGCCGGCGCGCTCACCGTCGGCGCCACGGCTCCCGCCGACCTCCTCGCCCGCTGGGACGCCGGCCGCGCCGCGCTGGCGACCGCGCTCCACGCCGTGCCCGAGGGGCAGAAGATGCCGTGGTTCGGGCCGCCGATGTCGCCGACCTCGATGGCCACGGCGCGCTTCATGGAGACCTGGGCCCACGCGCTCGACGTCCACGACGCCCTCGGGGTGCCCGCGCAGGCGAGCGACCGGATCCGGCACGTGGCCCACATCGGCGTCCGCACGCGGGGTTTCTCGTTCGCCAACAACGGGTTGGAGGCGCCCGGGGGCGAGGTGCGGGTCGAGCTCACCGCGCCGAACGGCGAGGTGTGGACCTGGGGCGCGGACGACGCGAGCGAGCGGGTGAGCGGATCCGCGTGGGACTTCTGCCGCCTGGTCACCCAGCGCGTGCACCGCGACGACACCGACCTCGTCGCCGCGGGGGAGGGCGCCGAGCAGTGGCTGCGCATCGCGCAGGCCTTCGCCGGGCCGGCCGGCGGCGGGCGCGCGGCGACGGGAGGTGCGGCATGAGCACGGCGCTGCGCGTCGCCAACTGCTCCGGCTTCTACGGCGACCGGCTCTCTGCGCTGCGCGAGCAGCTCGAGGGCGGCGAGGTCGACGTCATCACGGGCGACTACCTCGCTGAGCTCACCATGCTCATCCTCGGCATGGACACCCTCAAGGATCCCGGCCTCGGCTACGCCCGCACCTTCCTCACCCAGCTCGAGGACACCCTCGGCACGGCCCTGGAGCGCGGGGTGCGCATCGTCGCCAACGCCGGCGGGCTCAACCCCGCCGGACTGGCCGCGAAGGTGCGCGAGCTGGCCGAGCGGCTCGGGGTCGAGGTGAAGGTCGCCCATGTCGAGGGCGACGACCTGCGTGCCACCGGCCGCTTCGACGGCGCCCTCACGGCCAACGCCTACCTCGGCGCGTTCGGCATCGCCGCCGCCCTGCGCGAGGGCGCGGACGTCGTGGTGACCGGCCGCGTCACCGACGCCTCCGTGGTCGTCGGCCCCGCGATCGCCCACCACGGCTGGGGTCACGACGACCTCGACGCGCTGGCCGGTGCGGTAGTGGCCGGGCACGTGATCGAGTGCGGCACGCAGGCCACCGGCGGCAACTTCTCGGGCTTCCGCGAGCTCGCCCGCGCCGGTCGCCTCGGCGCCCCCCTCGGCTTCCCGATCGCCGAGATCGCCGCCGACGGCACGAGCGTGATCACCAAGCACGAGGGCACCGGCGGAGCCGTCACGATCGACACCGTCACCGCGCAGCTGCTCTACGAGATCCAGACCACCCGCTACCTCAACCCCGACGTCACCACCCGGCTCGAGACGATCCGCCTGCGCGAGGTCGGCGACGACCGCGTCGAGATCAGCGGCGTGCAGGGCCTGCCGCCGGCCGAGAGGCTCAAGGTCGCGGTCAACAAGCTCGGCGGCTACCGCAACCAGATGGAGTTCGTGCTGACCGGGCTCGACGTCGACGCCAAGGCCGACTGGCTGCGCCTGCAGCTGGACGATGCCTTCACCGCCGCCGAGGTCACCTGGACCCAGACACCGGCCCGCGGTGGCGACGCCGACACCGAGGAGGGCGCCTCGGTGCTCCTGCGATGCATCGCGAAGGACCCCCAGCCCGGCCCGGTCGGCAAGCCCTTCACCGGCCCCGCCGTCGAGCTGGCGCTGGCCTCCTACCCGGGCTTCACGATGACCGGCCCTCCCGGCAAGCCGTCCCCGTTCGGCGTCTACACGCCCGAGTACGTCGAGCGATCCGCGGTCGAGCACACCGTCGTCCACCATGACGGACGACGGGAGGTGATCGCCGACCCCACCGTCTTCGTCGAGCACACCGCTCCCGACGAGCTCGACCCGCAGCTCGGTGTGCGCCCGTCGCCGTACCCCGCACCCGCCGACTCGATCACCCGCCGGATGCCGCTCGGCACCTTCGTCCACGCCCGCTCCGGCGACAAGGGCGGCAACGCCAACATCGGCCTCTGGGTCAAGAACGACGGCTCGCCGAAGCACGCCGCGCGCGTGCAGTGGCTGGCCAAGCTGATGAAGCCCCGCAAGGTGCGCGAGCTCGTGCCCGAGGCCCGCGACCTGCCCGTCGAGGTCTACCTCCTGCCGAACCTCGGCGCCGTCAACATCGTCATCGAGGGCCTGCTGGGCGACGGCGTCGCGGCGTCCACGCGCTTCGACCCCCAGGCCAAGGGCCTCGGTGAGTGGCTGCGCAGCCGCATCGTGCACGTGCAGGAGGACCTCGTATGACCCATTTCGCCGCTGTGCGGTCCGCCGCCCTCGTTGGTCGGGGGTTGCGGTTTGGCGCCAAACCACAACATTTGCCGGGCTTTTGTTGCGGTTTGGCACCAATCGACGACCCCCGGCCCGCCACCCACCCCACCCACCCGAAGGAGCGCTGAATGCGCTGGAACGAGGAGCGCACCGCGCTCAAGGCCGCCGCCACCGAGTTCGCCCACCGCGAGATCGTGCCGAGCCTGCAGGAGTGGGAGGACGCCGGCGAGCTGCCGCGCAGCCTCACCCAGGCCGCCGCCAAGGCGGGGCTGCTGAGCGTCGGCTACCCCGAGGAGTTCGGCGGCGACGGCGGCGACCTGCTCGACGCCTGCGCGCTGCAGGAGGGGCTCATGGACGCCGGGGCGTCGGGCGGTCTGATGGCCTCGCTGTTCACCCACGGCATCTCAGTGCCGCATATGATCGCCAACGGCAGCCCGTACCTCGTCGATACCTACGTGCGTCCGACGCTCGCCGGCGAGAAGATCGGCTCGCTCGGCATCACCGAGCCGGGCGGCGGCTCCGACGTCGCGGGCATCACCACCCGCGCGGTGCGCGACGGCGACCACTACGTCATCAACGGCGCCAAGACCTACATCACCTCCGCGGTGCGCGGCGACTTCGTCGTCACCGCCTGCCGCACCGGCGAGGCCGGGCACGCCGGGGTGTCGCTGATCGTGGTCGACAAGGGCACGCCCGGCTTCACCGTGCAGCGCAGCCTCAAGAAGATGGGCTGGCACTGCTCCGACACCGCAGAGCTGTCGTTCGCCGACGTCCGCGTGCCGGTGGAGAACCTCGTCGGCGAGGAGAACCACGGCTTCTACTACATCGCCGAGCAGTTCGTCGTCGAGCGCATCTTCCTCGCCCTCATGGGCTACGGCCACGCGATGCGCTGCGTCGATCTGGCCGCGCAGTGGGCCCGCGACCGCGAGACCTTCGGCAAGCCGCTCATCAAGAACCAGGTGGTGCGCGCGAAGCTCGTCGAGATGCGCCGCCAGGCCGAGGTCGCGCGCACCTACACCCTCGACGTCGCCGCCCGGCACGTCGCGGGCGAGCAGGTCATCGCCGAGGCCTGCCTGGCCAAGCAGACGGCCGTGGACGCCGCGGTGGCGGTGTCCGACATGGCGGTGCAGCTCTTCGGCGGCGCCGGCTACATGCACGGCATGGAGGTCGAGCGGCACTACCGCGACGCCCGCCTGCTGCCCATCGGCGGCGGCGCCACCGAGGTGCTCACCGACCTCGCCGCGAAGATGCTGGGCTACGCCTGATGGCCGCGCTCAAGGGGCTCATCAGGCCGCTCGGCGGAGAGGTCACCGTGCACATGGCGGCCCCGGTCGAGCAGGTGTGGGCCCTCATCAGCGACGTCACGCGCATCGGGGAGTTCTCGCCCGAGACCTTCGAGGCCGAGTGGACCCACGGCGCCACCGGCCCCGCGAAGGGCGCGCGCTTCCGCGGCCACGTGAAGCGCAACGGCGTCGGCCCCACCTACTGGACGCCGTGCACCGTCACCGACTGCGTGCCGAACGAGCGCTTCGAGTTCTCCGTCGGGCTCGACAAGAACCCCATCAACACCTGGGGCTACCGCATCCAGCCCGAGAACGGCGGCACCCGGGTCACCGAGTACTTCCGCCTCAGCCCGGCCCTGCCGGTGCGGATCTACTGGACGCTGCTGGGCCCGCTGCGCAGCCGCACCAACGAGCGCGGCATGCGCACCACGCTCGAGCGCATGCGCGCCGTCGTCGAGCAGCAGAAGGGAGCCGGCGCATGACCGCCGTCCAGGACGAGCAGCAGGCACCCGGGCCCGGGCCTGGGTCGAACCCGGAGCCGAGCGTCGAGGAGACCCGCCGCGCGGCCATGGAGGCCAAGCTCGACGAGCTGCACGCCGAGCTGGCCAAGGCCGTGGAGGCGGGCGGCAAGTACATCGAGCGCCACCGCCAGCGCGGCAAGCTCACCGCGCGCGAGCGCATCGAGCTGCTCATCGACGAGGACGCCGCCTTCCTCGAGCTGATGCCGCTCGCGGGCTGGGGCAGCGACTTCGCCGTGGGCGCCTCGCTCGTCACCGGCATCGGCGTCGTCGAGGGCGTCGAGTGCCTCATCGTGGCCAACGACCCCACCGTCAAGGGCGGGGCCCTCAACCCGTGGTCGCTGCGCAAGTCCTTCCGCGCCAACGAGATCGCGGAGAAGAACAACCTCCCGGTCATCAACCTCACCGAGTCCGGCGGCGCCGACCTGCCCACGCAGAAGGACCTCTTCATCCCCGGCGGCCGCGGCTTCCGCGACCTCACCCGCGCCTCCGCGCGCAAGCAGCCCACGATCTCGGTGGTCTTCGGCAACTCCACGGCCGGCGGCGCCTACATCCCGGGCATGAGCGACTACGTGATCATGGTCAAGGAGGGCGCGAAGGTCTTCCTCGCCGGCCCGCCGCTGGTGAAGATGGCCACCGGCGAGGAGACCGACGACGAGAGCCTCGGCGGCGCCGAGATGCACTCGCGCACCTCGGGACTGAGCGACTTCCTCGCCGTCGACGAGCGCGACGCGATCCGCCTGGCGCGCCGCACCGTGGCCCGGCTCAACTGGCGCAAGGCCGGCCCCACGCCGTCCACGGACTACGCGGAGCCCGACCTCGACCCCGACGAGCTGCTCGACCTGATCCCCACCGACCTCAAGGAGCCCTTCGACCCGCGCGAGGCCATCCTGCGCATCGTCGACGGCGCGGGGCCCGGCAACGAGGTCGCCTTCGACGAGTTCAAGCCGCTCTACGGCACGGCCCTGTGCGTGGGGTGGGCGCGCTTGCACGGCCATGAGATCGGCATCCTCGCCAACGCCCGCGGGGTGCTGATGAGCCAGGAGGCGCAGAAGGCCGCGCAGTTCATCCAGCTGGCCAACGCCAAGGACACCCCGCTGCTGTTCCTGCACAACACGACCGGCTACATGGTCGGCAAGGAGTACGAGCAGAACGGCATCATCAAGCACGGCGCGCAGATGATCAACGCGGTCTCCAACTCCACCGTGCCGCACCTCACCGTGATCATGGGCGCCTCCTACGGCGCCGGCAACTACGGCATGAACGGACGCGCCTACGACCCCCGCTTCCTCTTCACCTGGCCCTCGGCCAAGTCGGCCGTGATGGGTCCGGCGCAGCTGGCCGGCGTCATGGAGATCGTCGCGCGCGAGTCGGCGCAGAAGAAGGGCCAGCCCTTCGACGCCGAGGGCTTCGCCGGCGTGAAGGCGATGGTCGAGGCCACCATCGAGGAGCAGTCGCTGCCGTACGTGCTCTCGGGTCTGGTGTACGACGACGGCGTCATCGACCCGCGCGACACCCGCACCGTGCTGGGCATCTGCCTGAGCGTGATCGCCAACCAGCCGATCGAGGGCGCCATGAACTTCGGCGTCTTCAGGCTCTGAGGGAGAGCAGCCATGACCACCATCACCCGGCTCCTCGTCGCCAACCGCGGCGAGATCGCCCGTCGCGTCTTCCGCACCTGCCGCGACCTCGGCATCGCCACCGTCGCCGTGCACTCCGACGCCGACGCCGACCTGCCGTTCGTGCGCGACGCCGACGTCGCCGTCCGCCTCCCCGGCAACACCCCGGCCGAGACCTACCTGCGCGGCGACCTCGTCATCGCCGCCGCGCTCAAGGCCGGAGCCGACGCGATCCACCCCGGCTACGGCTTCCTGTCCGAGAACGCCGCGTTCGCCCGCGCGGTCGTCGACGCCGGCCTCACCTGGGTGGGCCCGGACCCGGCGTCCATCGAGTCGATGGGCTCGAAGATCGAGTCCAAGAAGCTCATGGAGGCCGCCGGCGTCCCGGTGCTCGGCAACCTCACCGCCGACACCGCCACCGAGGCCGACCTCCCGCTGCTGGTGAAGGCCAGCGCGGGCGGCGGCGGGCGCGGCATGCGCATCGTGCGCCGGCTCGACGACCTCGGCGACGTCGTCGAGCAGGCCTCCTCGGAGGCGGTCTCGGCCTTCGGCGACGGCACCGTGTTCGTCGAGCCGTACGTCGAGACCGGCCGCCACATCGAGGTCCAGGTGCTCGGCACCCCCGAGGGCACGATCGTGCTCGGCGAGCGCGACTGCTCGGTGCAGCGCCGCCACCAGAAGGTGATCGAGGAGGCACCCGCGCCCGGCCTGCCCGCCACCACCCGCACGGCGCTGCACGCAGCGGCCAAGGCGGCCGCCGAGGCCATCGACTACCGAGGCGCCGGCACGGTGGAGTTCCTCTACGACGCCGCCAAGGACCGCTTCTACTTCCTCGAGATGAACACCCGCCTGCAGGTCGAGCACCCCGTCACCGAGGCGGTCTACGGCCTCGACCTCGTGGCGCTCCAGATCGCCGTCGCCGAGGGCCGCGTGCCCGACGTCGAGGTCGGCGAGCCGCGCGGGCACGCCGTCGAGGTGCGCCTCTACGCCGAGGACCCGGCCCACGGCTACCAGCCGCAGAGCGGTCGGCTCACCCGCTTCGAGGTGCCCGGCGTCGTCGCCTCCTTCGCCGGCCCGGCGGAGGCGGGCGTGCGCCTGGACTCCGGCGTCGGCACCGGCGATGCGATCGGCACCTTCTACGACGCCATGATCGCCAAGGTGATCGCCTACGCGCCCACCCGTGAGGAGGCGCTGCGCCGCCTCGCCGGGGCGCTCCAGCGCTCGCGGCTGCACGGCATCGCCACCAACCGCGACCTCCTCGTCGAACTGCTGCGCCACCCGGTGGTGGTCGAGGGCCGCATGACCACCACCTTCCTCGACACCGAGGACCTGCGATCGCTGAGCCCGGGCACCCCCGGCCGGCCGGTCGACCAGGCCGCCGCGCTGTTCGCGGCCGCCGTCGCGTGGACCCAGGCGGCCGTCGAGCGGCGCGGTGTGCAGCAGCGCATCCGCCCCGGCTTCCGCACCGTGGACGCCGGCCCGCGCGTCGTCCGCTTCGCGCTGGGCGACACCGAGGTGGAGGTCGGGTGGCGGCCCGAGCGCAGCGGGGGCTACCGCTTCGTCGACGCCTACGGCGAGGTCGAGGGGCTCACCGCCCCCCGTGCCGTGCGTACGGCGACGGGGTGGGAGGTGGAGGTCGTCCACGACGGTCTCGCCACCACGATCGAGGTGAGCATCGACGGCGACCGGGTCGACGTCGACTCGCCCGCCGGGCACTACCCGCTCACCAAGGTGGCGCGCTTCGTCGACCCCGCCTCGCAGGTCGCGGCCGGGTCGCTGCTCGCGCCCATGCCGGGCAGCGTCGTCGCCGTCCGGGCATCGGTGGGCGACGTGGTGGCCGAGGGCCAGCCCATCGTCGTCATGGAGGCGATGAAGATGCAGCACACGATCTCGGCGCCCTACGCGGGCACCGTCAGCGAGCTCCCGGCCACGGCCGGGGCGCAGGTCGAGGCGGGCGCCGTGCTCGCTGTCGTCGAGCCGGCCGCCGAGGCGGCCGCTGAATCCGGTTCAGAGTCGGCCGCCGCCGGCGCAGCACAAGGAGAGCAGTGATGACCGAGACCATGTTCACCGAGCCCGAGGAGCGCGTCGCGCTGCGCGAGGCCGTGGCGAAGCTCGCCGGCAAGTACGGCCAGGAGTACGTCGTCAAGCAGGCCCAGGAGGGCGGCAAGATGACGGAGATGTGGCTCGACATGGGGGCCCACGGCTTCCTGGGCGTCAACATCCCCGAGGAGTACGGCGGCGGTGGCGGCGGCATGGCCGACCTCGCCGCGGTGCTGGAGGAGGCCGGTGCCGCCGGCGCCCCGCTGCTGATGATGGTGGTCTCGCCCGCCATCAACGGCTCGATCATCGCCCGCTGCGGCACCGAGGAGCAGAAGCGCCGCTGGCTGCCCGGCATCGCCGACGGCACCCACCTCATGGCCTTCGGCATCACCGAGGCCGACGCGGGCTCGAACTCCCACAACATCACCACCACCGCGCGCCGCGACGGCGACGAGTGGGTGCTGTCGGGTCAGAAGACCTACATCTCCGGTGTGGACGAGGCGCAGTCGGTGCTCATCGTCGCGCGCACCGAGGACGCCAAGACCGGCAAGCTCAAGCCCGCGCTGTTCGTCGTCCCGACCGACTCCCCGGGCTTCACCAAGCAGGTGATCCCGATGTCGTGGTCGGCGCCGGAGAAGCAGTTCACCCTCTTCATCGACGACGTCCGCCTGCCCGCCGACCACCTCATCGGCGACGAGGACGGCGGACTCTGGCAGCTCTTCGCCGGCCTCAACCCCGAGCGCATCATGGGTGCCGCGATGAGCCTCGGCATGGCCAGGTACGCGCTCGACAAGGCCGTGGCCTACGCCAAGGAGCGCTCGGTGTGGAGGGACACCCCCATCGGCGCCCACCAGGGCATCGCCCACCCGCTGGCCAAGATCAAGATCGAGCTCGAGCAGGCCCGCCTGCTCATGCAGAAGTCGGCCGCGCTCTACGACGCCGGCGACGACTTCACCGCCGGCGAGTACGCCAACATGGCCAAGTACGCCGCCGGCGAGGTTGCCTGCAACGCCACCGACGTCGCCGTCCACACCCACGGCGGCAACGGCCTCACCCAGGAGTACGGCCTCGGCAACATGCTGGTGGCCGCGCGCCTGGGCCGCATCGCCCCGGTGAGCCGCGAGATGATCCTCAACTTCGTGGCCATGCACTCGCTCGGGTTGCCGAAGTCGTACTGAGCCGCACCTTGCTCCTCCTCGCTGCCCCGCCGGTGTCGCCGGCGGGGCAGCGTCGTCCTCGCGCCACGGTTCTCCACAGCCGATCAGACGAGCATTGACATACGAAGATGGTGACACTTTGATGTGGTCACCAGTCGATGGTCGACTGCGGGCTTCGGCCCAGCACTGAAACGGAACTCTCGGGATATGTCGTACTTCCATCGGGCCCCTGCTGCCCTTCTCCTCGCGGGGAGTGCCGTGCTCGGCGTCCTCGCTCCCTCGGCCACCTCACCGGCGATCGCCGCGAGCGGCGCGCCCTCGGTCACAGCCGTCGAGCAGGCCGTCGAGGCCGCCGGCGAACTCGTCGAGGCCACCGTGCCCGCCACGTCCGACGCGGCAGTCCAGCTGCCTTCCGACGCGTCCGGGGCGGTGCAGATCTCCGGCGGCGGCAACGCGGTCGAGATCGGGCTGCCGGGCAGCGGCGATGCGCCCGCGCAGGACGCCGCGGGCGGCGCCGTCTACACCGGGGTCGCCCCCGACGCCAGCCTGCTTGCCACCGCCACCGCTGAGGGCGGCACGCAGCTGGTCGCCGTGCTCGCCTCCCCGCAGGCGCCGCACTCGCTGTCCTTCCCGGTGAGCGCCGGCGAGGGTGCACGCCTCGTCGCGGACGACGACGGCACCGTCGATCTCGTGGCGCCGAGCGTCGACGCGGTCGATGCGGCTGCGGCGGGTGCCGGGGCAGAGGCCGCGGGCGAGGCCGTCGTCGGCGAGTTCGCCGCTCCTTGGGCGCTCGACGCCACCGGAGCCCCCGTGCCCACCCGCTACGAGGTGCGCGGCATGACGCTCCTGCAGACCGTCACGCCGACCGAGTCGACCGTCTACCCCATCACCGCGGACCCGTCGTTCAAGGTCGGGTGGACCGGCCTGTTCGCCCACTGGTCGCGCTCGGAGGCCAAGAAGCTGGCCGGTCTCGGCCTCACCGCCACCGGCGCCGCGCTCGGCACTCTCTGTGCCGGCCCCCAGGTCGCCTTGTGCGCGGCCGCGGCGGCTACGGTCTTCCAGGCGCTGAAGTACGTCTCGGACGCCACGGTCGACGTCTACTACAACCGCGGCTACCGCCTCACCTCGCGACTCACGCCGCCGTACGCCACCTACTTCGAGAAGAGGTGACACCGGCGGCACCATCACGTGCCCGGCGTCTCTGACCGCGACGGCCACCACTCCTCCCCGGGAGTCCCTGGGGAGGAGTGGACCCGGGCGTCGGGGGCGGGTGGTCTGATGGTCACCAGCCCCGCGCGGTCCCTTTCCCTGTCCACCCGTTTCCGTCAAGGTCCACCCAGTCCACGCGAAGGATCCCCCATGGCCCGCCCCGCACCGGTGCAGCACCTCATCGACCACCCCGGCCGCCTGGCCGGCGTCCTGATCTTTCTCATCACCCTCGTCACCACGCTGCTGAGCGACGACTCGGCCGGCGGCAAGGTGGTGACGCTCGGGCTCACCGCGATCGCCGTCGTGATCGGCGTGGCGGTCGGCGAGAGCATCGTCGGCCAGGTCCGCGACCGTCCCCGGCGCTAGGTCGAGCTGGGCTCGGCCCCGCGAACCTGGGTCCTCCCCGGTGCCGCGGGGTCGATGCCCTAAGTTGCCCCCGTGGGTTTCGTCGGCGATCTCGACCGCGCGCAGCGCAAGCGCTCGGTCGTCGGTTTCCCGCTGGCGGTCATCTACAAGTTCTTCGACGACCAGGGCAACTACCTCGCGGCGATCCTGACCTTCTACGCCTTCCTCGCGATCTTCCCGCTCCTGCTGCTCGGCACCTCGATCCTCGGCTTCGTCCTGCAGGGCAACCCCGACCTGCAGCAGCAGGTGCTCGACTCGGCCCTGGCCCAGTTCCCGATCATCGGCGACCGGCTCGGTCGACCGGACGGCCTGCAGGGATCGACGGGTGGCGTCATCATCGGTGCCCTCGGCGCGCTCTACGGTGCGGTCGGCCTCGGGCTGGCGCTGCAGAACGTGCAATCAGCCGCCTGGGCGGTGCCGCGCAACACCCGCCCGCACCCCGTGATGACCCGCCTCAACAGCCTGGTGCTCCTCGCCACAGCCGGCACGCTGATCCTCATCGTCTCGGTCGGCTCGGCGATCCTCACCTCCACCAATCTCATCGGCTCGATCTCCGACCAGTGGTGGTTCACCTGGCTGGTGCGCATCGTCACGGTGATCCTCCTCGGTGCCGGTCTCACGGTGCTGCTGCGATTGGCCGCGGCCCGGGCAACCCGGGCCAAGGTGGTCAACGCCGCGCCCGGCGGCTACACGATCGCGGTGCTGTGGCAGATCGCCCAGCACCTCGGAACGCTCTATGTGAAGAACACCCTGAACTCCACCGACCGCAACGGCATCGACCCCACCTTCGGTCTGGTGCTCGGTCTGATGGGCCTGCTCTACATCCTCGCCGTCGCCGGCGTGCTGGGCATCGAGGTCAACGTCGTCCTCGCGCGACGGCTGTGGCCCCGCGCGCTGCTCACTCCGTTCACGGATGCCGTCGACCTCACCGACGCCGACCGCCGCGCCTACGCGATGTACGCCCAGACCCAGCGGCACAAGGGCTTCGAGACGGTGTCGGTGCGTTTCGAGGGCCGCGACGGAGACACCCACGAGATCGTCCTCGACCCGCGTACCGAGAAGGTCATCAAGCAGCACATCCCCGGCCTCCCGCCGCGAGCGGAGGCTGCCGAGGAGCCCACCCAGCGCCTGCAGCTGCCGCCCTCGATCTAGGCCGCGGCCGGCGGCGGTCGCGCCCGGGGCGGGCAGCGGCGTAGCGGTCACTCGGCGAGCGCGCGCAGGAGCCGCTCGGCCTTCCAGCACGTCTCGGCCCACTCGTCGCCCACCTCGCTGGCGACCGTGATGCCGCCACCGGTGCCGAGCGTGTAGGCGGTGCGCCCGGCGTCGTCCACGGTGCCGTCGGTGACGAGGCTGCGGATGACCACGCCGAGGTCGGCCCGGCCGTCGCCGGCGATCCAGCCGAACGCCCCCGAGTAGACGCCGCGCGGCGTGGCCTCGACGGCGTCGATGATCTCCATCGTGCGCAGTTTCGGGGCACCCGTCATGGATCCGGCCGGGAACAGCGCCCGCAACGCGCCGAGGGTCGAGATGTTGTCGCGCAACCGGCCGCGCACGGTCGAGACCAGCTGGTGCACGCTGGCGTACGACTCGACCTCCATCAGCGCCGGCACTTCCACCGACCCCGGCTCGCTCACCATCGCGACGTCGTTGCGCAGGAGGTCAGTGATCATGAGGTTCTCGGCGCGGAACTTCGCGTCGCTGGCCAGGTGGGCCCGCGCGGCGTCGTCCTCGGCTGCCGTGGCACCGCGCTGGGTGGTGCCCTTGATCGGCTTGGTCTCGATCACGCGGCCCCGCGCGTCGGCGTCGATGAGGGCGTAGCGCTCGGGCGAGCTGCTGAGCAGCCAAGCGCGGGCGTCGTCCACGTCGTGCTGCAGGAAGCCGGCGTAGGGGGCGGGGTTCATCGCGCGCAGGCGCAGGTAGGCCGCCACCGGCCCGTGGACGCTCGTCACCTGCTGCCGGCGGGTCAGGTTGACCTCGTAGGAGTCGCCCGCGTGCAGCGCCTCCTGCACCCGGGCGAAGGCGGCGACGTAGTCGGGGGCGGCCGAGGGGCCGGATTCACCGGCCGGCCGGTGAATCTGGCACATGGACGACGGAACTCCGTCGTCCATGTGCCAGAAACCTCGTCCCACTGGGGCCTGTGGGGCAGATGTGACACCGTCGGCGTCGTGCTCGAACGAGCGCAGGTGCGAGGGCCGCAGCCACACGGCGTCCGGGAGGTCGGGGTCGGGGCGCGCCGGCAGGTCGGTGCGGGCGGCGTAGCCGAAGTAGCCGAACCACTGGTCGGGTCGCCCGCCCGGGGCCGCCAGCTCCGCCTCGAGGACGACGAACGGGTCGTCGCCCACCACCTCCGAGCGCCCGGCGGCGTGCCGGGTGACCTCGCGCCGCGCTGCGCTGTAGCTGAGGGACACGTCGTCGTCGTCGAGCCAGCCGATCACCGAGCGGCGACGCGACCAGTCCCGCGCGCCACCGCCGTCGAGCCACACGCAGCGCCGATGCTGTGCGGCGACCTGCGCGAAGAACTCCTCCGCGCTGCTGCCCGCTGTGCCCGCCGCGGCGCTCATCGTCCCGCCAGGAAGTTCGCCACGATCGCGGCCCCGTACTCGCTCAGCACCGACTCGGGGTGGAACTGGACGCCCGCGACGGGGAGGTCGCGGTGGGCCACGGCCATCGTGAGGTCCGAGTGCTCGTCAGTGGCCGTGGCGGCGAGCGACTCCGGCAGGCGCAGGGCGGCCAGCGAGTGGTAGCGAACGGCGGCAAAACCGTCGGGCACGCCGGTGAACAGTCCGGTGCCGGCGTGGCGCACCCGTGCCAGCACGCCGTGCCCGGGCGCGACCCGGTCGACCACGCCGCCGAAGGTCGTCACGATCCCCTGCAGGCCCAGGCACACCCCGAGCACCGGACGACGCCCCGCCGCGAGGACCGCGCGACCCACCGCGAAGTCGCGTTCGACCGCGGGGTGTCCCGGCCCCGGCGAGAGCACCACGAACTCGTGGGCCAGCACGTCGTCCGGCTCGGCCTCGTCGTGCTGCACCACGCTCGGCAGCACGCCGGTCACCTGCGCGACGAGATGCACCAGGTTCCAGGTGTAGGAGTCGTGGTGGTCGACCACGACGACGTCGGGAGCCCGCGCGGCCACGCTCGCCTCGCGCCGCTCAGCCCAGCAGCACCGCGCAGACGAGGTCGTGCACGATCTCGAATCCGCGCTCGGTGAGGATCGACTCGGCGTGGAACTGCACGCCCCGGTAGTGCGGTCCGGCGACGGCGTGGACGTCGCCGGTGTCGGGGTCGGCGTCGACGCGCACGCCGGCAGGGAGCACGGTCGCGTCGTCCGGGCGGCCGACGAAGGTGTTGTAGAACCCCACCCGCTGCGGCCTGCCGTCGAGCCACACCTGGGCCTGCGTGCCCTGGAAGACGATGTCCTTGTAGGCCAGCGGGATGCCGAGCTGGTGGCACAGCGCCTGGTGGCCCAGGCACACGGCGAGGAACGGCTGCTGCCGCTCGAGCAGGCGCGCCACGGCCGCCCGCAGGTTGGCCATCTTGGGGTCGTCGTCCGCGCGCGGGTCGCCCGGACCCGGGCCGACGATGACGAGGTCGTAGTCGTCGAGGACGCCGTCGGCGTAGTCCTCGTGGCGCACCACCGCGCTGCTCACGCCCATGCGGGTGAGCATGTGGCGCAGCATGTTCACGAAGTCGTCCTCGCCGTCGAGGATGACTGCGCGCTTGCCGATCAGCCGCGGGTCGACCGGGGTTCCGGCCTGGTCGGCGAGCCAGAAGCCGGAGAGCCGGTTGTTGCGGCTCGCGAGGGCGATGAGCACCTCCTCGTCGGCCACGAGCGTGGCGACGTCGGTGGTGGGCACCGGCGCCGGCGGCACGAGCCCGAACGCCGACAGGATGCCGCCTGCCTTGGCATGGGTCTCGGCCACCTCGTAGGCGGGCACGGAGTCGCGCACCAACGTGGCGCCGGCAGTGACCTTCAGGTTGCCGTCGAGGTCGACGTCGGCGGTGCGGATGACGATGGGGGAGTCGACGACGGGCGCGCCGTCGCCATCGCGACCGAACAGGGCGAGGGCGGCCGCGTAGTAGCCGCGTCCCTCCGGCTCGTAGGCCTTGATCAGGCGGCAGGCGTTCTCCACCGGCGAACCGGTGACGGTGGCGGCGTACATCGTGTCGCGCAGCACCTCGCGGACGTCGCGCGTGGTGCGCCCCGCGAGCAGGTACTCGGTGTGGATGAGATGGGTCATCGGCTTGAGGAACGGCCCGAGCACCTGCCCGCCCTCCGTGCAGATGTCGCACATCATCTTGAGCTCCTCGTCGACCACCATGAAGAGCTCGTAGATCTCCTTCTCGTCGCGCAGGAACGCCGCGAGCCGCTCCTCGGTCGAGCGCTTCTCGCCGGCCGGCGGGCGCAGGTGGAAGGTGCCGGAGATCGGGTTCATCCGCACGTCGCCACCGTGCACCGACACGTGGCGCTCGGGGCTGGCGCCGATGAGGTAACGATCGCCGGTGAAGAAGATGTAGGTCCAGTAGGCGCCGCGCTCGCGCTCGAGCAGGCGGCGGTAGACCTCGAGCGCGGTGGCTGCGCCCCAGTCGGCCACCCGGGCGCGGAAGGTGCGACCCACGACGAGGTTGGCGCCCTCGCCCTGGCCGATCTCGTCGCGGATGATCCGCTCGACCATGGCGGCGTAGGCGTCGTCGTCCAGGTCGAAGCCGCCGCGGTCGGCGAACTCCACGGGCACCTCGTCGATCGCCTCGACGACCTCGGCGACCGAGAACTCGTGCTCCTCGGCCACGTCCACCACCACGAGCGGGGTGCCGTCGTCGTGGGCGTCGAATCCGCGCTCGGTGACCTGGCGGAAGGGGACGGCGACCAGGCGGTCGCAGGTGCGCCCGGGGGCCGGAGCGCCCTCGCTGAGCGGGATGTCCATGATCTGCTCGACCACGCTGCGAGTGCCGCCGAGCACACCCACGGTGTCGCGGTCGCCGGCCCGGGTCGAGCGCCGGATGATCGCCCACGCCTCGTGCCCCTGGACGGCCGCGATGGCCTCCCGGGCGGTCAGGGCGGTGCGGGGCGCAGGCGCGGACGACATGGGCGAAGCCTAGGCGCGCCCGCGGCTCCCACGCCGCCCGGTTCCGCTCTCCGGCCCGCACCGCCGATGCCGGTGGACGACGGGCGCTGCCCTGCCCGGTCGTCGTCGCTCCGACCGGGATCGCGGCCGCCGGCCCTGGGAACCCCCGCGTATCGTCGAGACGTGCCCGAACGCCAGCTCATCCGCGTGGTCAGCGTCGGCGTCGAGGACGCCGAGCTCGCCCGCATCCGCGGTCGCCTCGGGCGCGACCCGCTCGTCCTCACCGGCCCCACTCCCGAGGCGGCGCGCGTGGTCAAGCAGCTCGGCGCGCAGCCCAAGGTCGAGCTCCTCCTCGCCCCGGTGCGCTTCCCGCCCGCCGACCGCGGTCACCAGCTCGACACGCTGGTGCGCCGCCACGCGATGGAGGACCGCTACCGCGACGTGGTCGTCGTCGTCGACCCCGCGTCGTCCACGCTGCTGTTGCGCACGCTGGCGCCCGACCAGCTGGCCTCCGGGGGACCCGTCACCACCGTCGCGCTGCCGCGCAGTGCGCAGCCGGTCAGCCTGACCCGGGTCGCGGCCATCGGCGGCGGCCTCGGCGTGGCCTCGGCCGTGATCGAGCCCCTCTCGCCGCTGCCGATCATCCCGACGCTCGGCGGCGTGGTCGGTCTGGTGCTGCTGGCGCTGCCGGCTCGCCGCCGCCTCGGTCGCGAGGTGCTCCTGGCGGCGGCGATCGGCATCCTGCTGGCCTTCATGCTGGTGGCCAGCTCGGCTCGCTTCCCCGGATCGGCCTGACCCGACCTCAGAGCAGGCCGGGGACCAGCTCACCCAGGAAGGGCAGCACCACCGAGCAGGTGACCGGCTTGCGGCGCTGCGGGTCGAGGGTGTTGAGCACGATCTGCGCCGTGGTGCGGCTGGAGACGATCTGGAAGTGCTCGGAGAGGTCGGTGGGACAGACGTCCTGCAGCACGATGTTGTTGACGCCGGGGTAGATGCCGCTGGTGTAGGGGATCACGAGCTCGTCGTACTTGGTGACGATGCTCGTGTAGCTGACCCCCGGCTGCAGGATGCCGTTGCCGGAGTTGAGCTCGGCGTAGAAGTCCGAGGTGGGCGAGAACTGCAGGCACGAGACGCACAGCGGGTTCGCGTAGCCCGCCGGGAGCAGCGGCCCCAGCAGCTGCTGCGGGGTGCCGGCGATCGCGGTGCCCCGGTAGATCGAGGCGATGCCGATGTAGTTCTGCACCTTCGCCGCGCCGCCGAGGAACTTCAGGTAGTACTGCGGCATCACGGTGCCCTCGGAGTGGCCGACGAGGTCGACCTTGCTGGCGCCGGTGGCGGCGAGGACCTTGTCGACGAAGGTCGCGAGCTCGCGGGCGCTGACGCGCATGTCGCCCACCCCGCCGAAGGTGTCGGCGCCCGGGATGGTGGTCAGCTGCACGCCGTAGGTGAGCGCGAAGACGCAGTAGCCCTCGTTCTTCAGCAGGGGCCCGAAGGTCGGCCAGTTCGTCGAGCGGTTGCCGAGCAGGCCGTGCACGAGGACGACGGGCCGCGGGTGCGCCGCGTTCGGCTTGCAGGTGAAGTCGTTGGTGCCCGGGGCGTTCGCTCCGGGCGTGCCGCCCAGGATCGCCGCGGGCAGGAAGCCGTAGGGCACGGGCAGCGGCGCGTCGGCGGCGCGCGCGGGTGCGGGCGCCAGCGTGGTGGCGCCGAGGGCGGCGAGCAGCAGGCCCACCAGTGCGGTGAGTCGAGCGAGCAGAGGACGACGAGGCATGGGTGTTCCTTCCGGGGGGCACCGGAACGGGTGGGCCGGGTGGCACACCCGCGTGGGGTGACGAGGGCGCCGACGCCGTGAGGTGATCGGCGTCACGCACCGTACGACACTCCCCCGACACGACCCGCGCGTCTCACGGATGAAGTCGCCGCACTGCCGGGGCGCCGGCGGAACGAGACGGCGGGAGGTGACCGCGCCGACCGACGGCTGGCGCTACGGTCGGCGGGTGAGCAGTGCTGCCCCCGACGGCCCCGTCCCCGTCCGCGCCGTGACCGCTGAGGACCACGCCGCGATCACCGCCCTGCTGCGCACCGCGTTCGCCGACGAGGGGCCCGCGGTCGCCGACCTCGTGGACGACGTCCGCGCGCGCGAGCTCGTCGGCGTCGAGCTGGTGGCGCTCGCCCCCGCGGGTGAGATCCCGAGCGGCGGCCGTGGGGCGTCGTCCACGGTCGTCGGGCACGTCGCTCTGAGCCACGCCTGGCTCGACACCCGCAGCGAGCGCCTCGACGTCCTGCTGCTGAGCCCTCTCGCGGTCGCCCCCGGGCAGCAGCGCCGTGGGATCGGTGCCGGCCTGCTCGCGGCCGCCCTCGCGGAGGCCGACCGCTCGGGCGCGCCGTTCGTCGTCCTCGAGGGGGCACCGGGCTACTACAGCCGTCACGGCTTCGTGCCCGCATCGGCCTACGGCATCGACGCCCCGTCGCCGCGCATCCCCGGCCCCGCCTTCCAGGTGGCCGCGCTCTCGGCGCACGAGCCGTGGATGACCGGGCGGGTCGTCTACCGCGAGGTGTGGTGGGAACACGACGCCGTCGGCCTGCGCGATCCCGCCCTCGCCCGCTTCGAGATGGCCCTGCCCGACGGCGGCTGAGCGGCGCTCGGCCGTGCGGCAGTTTCACCGGCCGGCCGAGGTTTCTGCCGCGACTGGGACGACGTTTCTAGCACCTGGCCGATGGAACTCCGTCGTCCCAGTGCCAGTTTCACCGGCCGGCCGGTGAATCCGCCCCCGGCCGCCGCCCTCAACCGACGGTCGTGAGCAGCTGAGTGGCGCGGGTGAGGACGACGTAGAGCGTGGCGCGGCCGGTGGCGGACTCGTCCTCGATCTCCTGCGGACGCACCACCACGATCGCGTCGAACTCCAGGCCCTTGGTGTCGAGGCCGGTGAGGACGACGACGCGGTCCTCGCCGGAGGGCTGCACGGTGGAGTCGACGGCGGCGCGAGCGCCGGGGGCGTCGGCGGCGAGCTCGGGCCAGCCGGCGAGCCAGGCGTTGACCTCCGAGCGGCGGGCCACCGGCACCACGATGCCCACGGTGCCGGCGACGCGGCCGGCGACCTCGAGCACGGCTGCGCGGGTGGCGGCCTCGAGCGCCCCGTCGGCCCCGTCCGCCTCGTCGACCTCCACGTGACGAGGCTCCTCGCCGGTGCGCCGCACGGCGTCGGGGAGGTCCGCGTCGAGGCCGACGCGACGGGCGTAGGCCGCCGCGTGGGCGTAGATCTCGGCGGAGTTGCGGTAGTTCGTCGACAGGTGGAACTCGTGCAGCTGCTTGCGCTCGAGCGCCTCGGCGCGGGCGGCGGCGGCCTCGGCGGGCACGGGCCACGACGACTGCGCGGGGTCGCCCACGATCGTCCACGATGCAGTGCGGCCGCGGCGTCCGACCATGCGCCACTGCATCGGCGTGAGGTCCTGCGCCTCGTCGATCAGCACGTGCGCGTAGCCGTCGTCCTCGATGCTCGAGGTCGGCGGGCGCCAGGAGCGGCCGGCGGGTGCGAACTCGCGATCCGCGGCGGTCATCAGCTCCTGGATGTCGACGGCACCCTCGATGAGCCCGACCGGGTCGTCGCGCTCGTCGTCGGCCTTCGCCGGCAGGTCGCCGAGCAGGTAGCGCAGCTCGTCGAGCAGCGGCACGTCCTCGATCGAGATCTGCGGACCGATCGGGCGTGCGGGGTCGATGCCCTCCCACGTCTTCACCACGCGCGCCTGCTCCTCGGCGCTCAGCAGCCCCTCGCCCACGCGGGCCAGGAACTCGGCGTCGCCCAGCCACGACAGCACCGTGGCCGCGTCGAGCGGCGGCCACCAGCCGAGGGCGAAGTCGAGGAAGTCCTCGCGCGAGAGCATCTCGTCATCGAACTTCTCCCGCCCCTCCTCGCGGCCCCGCTCGCTGCGCACCTGACGCCAGAGCGCGTCGAGCAGCGCGCGGGAGATGCGCGGCAGCTGCCTGTTGCGTAGCCCCTGCGACATCAGCTGGCGGCGCAGCTGGCCGAGGCGGCCGCGGTCGAGGCGGAGCACGTCGTCGCGCCAGAACACGCGGAACTCGCGCGGGCTCCCGGGGGCCTGCTGGCGCGCGGTGCGGCGCATCAGCTCCGCCATCCGGGCCGCGCCCTTGATGTCGGCCACGGCGGGCTCGTCATGACGCGTCGCGCGGACGTCGTCCACGACCTCGCCGAGGCTGCGGAGCGCCACCGCCGTCTCGCCGAGGGAGGGCAGCACGCGCTCGATGTAGCGCATGAAGACGCCCGATGGTCCGACCACGAGGACGCCGCCGCGCTCGTAGCGTGCGCGGTCGCTGTAGAGCAGGTAGGCCGCACGGTGGAGTGCGACGACCGTCTTGCCGGTGCCTGGACCTCCGGAGATCGACACGACGCCCTTGCCGGGTGCGCGGATCGCCTTGTCCTGCTCGGCCTGGATGGTGGCCACGATCGAGTGCATCGAGCGGTCGCGGGCGCGGGAGAGCTGCGCCATGAGCGCTCCCTCGCCGACGATCGGCAGCTCGCGGCCCTCCTGCTCGGCGGCGCTGAGCGCCTCGGCGTCGAGCAGTTCGTCCTCGACGCCGACCACCGTGCGGCCCGTGCTGCGCAGCACCCGGCGTCGGATCACGCCCTGCGGCTCGGCGGCCGTGGCCTGGTAGAACACCGCGGCCGCGGGGGCGCGCCAGTCGATGAGCAGGGAGTCGCGGTCCTCGTCGCGCAGGCCGATGCGGCCGACGTAGCGGGGTTCGGGGTCGACGGCGGCGTCGAGGTCGAGGCGACCGAAGACGAGGCCCTCGTGGGCGGCATCCAGCTGCGCGATGCGCTTGGCGGCCTGGAAGACCATCGCGTCGCGTTCGACGAGACCGCCCTCGTGGCCCAGCCGCCCGCGCGAGTGGCCCTCGCGGGCGAGTTCCTCCGCATTGCGCCCGGCCTTCTCCAGCTGCTGGTAGACCCGGTCGACGAAGGTCTGCTCCGCCGCGACCTCGCGCTCCACGAGCTCCTCTGCCACCGCTCGACGCCCCTGTGCTCCCGTTGCCTCCCCGACCCGTGCGGGTCGGGCTCACCGCCCTGCGGCAAGCGCCTCACTGTAGTCGCCCGGCCCCGCGCGGACGGCGACGGGCGGTCGTCGTGTCGGTGATCGAGAACGCCGGCCGGGGTGGGAGCAGTATTTGTCACCCTCCGCTCGGCGTTCCTGAATTTCCTTTCGACAAAGGAAATTGAAGGTGTGGCTCCTTTCGTGAAGGGGCAGGCGTCCACCGGCGTGCCTCGGATCACACCACCTCACGATCCCTGCTCTAATGTCGCCATCGCCGACCACAACAAGGGGGGTTGTAGTGGGGGTAACGGATAGTCGCGCGCCCAAGCGCCCGAACAAGCGCGGAATCGCAGCGCGCGAGAAATTGATGAATACCGCGCTGGACCAACTCGCGTCCGGTCGCACCGAGGCGGCCTCGGTCAATCTCATCGCCAAGGAGGCCGGGCTCAGCTGGGGCTCGGTGCAGAACCTCTTCGAGGACGCCGACGGCTTCTGGGCCGCGGTCGTCGCCTCGATCATCGAGGCGGGCCCGAGCATGTGGGCCGCTCCGACCAGCGCGACCGTCGGCGGCCGCCTGGCCGAGGTCGCCGACCTCTACCTGCAGGTGCTCGGATCGCCTCACGGCGTGGCCGTCGAGACCGTGCGGGCCGCGCTGCCGCGCAACTTCGACGTCCTCGTCGAGACGCATCCGCGCACCGCTGCGGTGCTGCACGACCTCGACGAGCGATGGTCGCGGGCGTTCGTGAAGTTCCTCCACGGCCTGGACGTCGACGAGGAGCGCCTGCGCGACGTCGCCGTGGTGCTCGCCAGCGGTCTGCGCGGCTTCCGCACCGACACGCTGCTCGGCGCGCCGACCGATCCCGACCGGGCGCGCCGCACGCTCGTGTCGGCGCTGACCGCCTACCTGGAGGACCGGTCCTGACCGGACGACTCCGGCTGCTGCGACACTGCACGCCATGGCAGGGATCTCGCAACCGGAGTCGTCTCGATCACGATCGACCGTGCGCCGGCTGAGTCGGGTGGCGGTGTTCTGCGGGTCGGCCTCGGGCTCGGACCCCGCGCTCGTCGACGCCGCCACCGCCGTCGGCCGGGGCCTCGCCGAGCGCGGCATCGGCCTCGTCTACGGCGCCGGGGGGCACGGGCTCATGGGCGCGGTCTCCCAGGGCGCGCTCGATGCCGGGGGCGAGGTCGTCGGCGTGATCCCGCGCTCGATGGTCGAGCGCGAGTGGGGTCGCGACGACCTCACCGAGCTCCACGTGGTCGAGACCATGCACGAGCGCAAGGCGCTGATGGCCGACCTCGCCGACGCCTTCCTCTGCCTGCCCGGAGGCCTCGGCACCCTCGAGGAGATCATCGAGGTCTGGAGCTGGCGCCAGATCGGCTTCAACGCCGACCCCGTCGCGTTCCTCGACGTGGGCGGTTTCTGGCAGCCGTTCCTGCACTCGCTGCAGGGGCTCGTGGACGCCGGGTTCGTGCGCCAGGACGTGATCGACGACGCCGTCGTGGGTGACGACCTCGACGTCGTCCTCGCCGGCCTGGCGCAGCGCGCCGACGCCACGTTCGTCGACAAGCTGCGCGGCGCCTGACGCGTCGTCCTCTTCTTTGGTCGAGGTCGGGGTCGAGAGGCCGCCGGCGCGGCCGCTCAGCCCTTGCCGCGGCTGAGGAACGCCGTCATCGCCTCGCGGGCGGCGTCGGAGCCGAAGAGGCGGGCGCTGAGCTCGATGAGATCGTCGGCGCCGGTGTCGATGCGGTGCAGGAGATCGGCGTTGAGCAGCTTCTTGGTCTCGGCGAGTCCCTGGGGGGCGCCGGTGGCGAGGGAGGCCACGATGCTGTCGACGGTCGCGTCGAGCTGATCGGCCGGCACGGCGCGGGTCACCAGGCCGTAGGCGGCCGCCTCGGCGCCGGTGAACACCTCGCCCCCGAGCGCGGTCAGCGATGCCGCCCGCGAGGTCAGCCGCGGCAGCACGGTAAGCGAGATGACCGCGGGCGTCAGCCCGAGCTTGACCTCGGTGAGCGCGAAGGTGGCGTCCTCGGCGACCACGGCGACGTCCGCTGCCGCGACGATCCCGATGCCGCCCGCGCGTGCCGCCCCGCTCACGACGACGACCACCGGCTTCGACAGGGCGACGATCTGGCGCTGGAGGTCGCAGATCGCGCGAGCCCCCTCCTGCATCGGCACCGTGGAGGCCTCCGACAGGTCGGCACCCGAGCAGAACACCCGACCCGACGACACGAGGCGGACGACGCGCACCGACGCGTCGTCCTCGACGGTGGCCAGGTGCGCGCGCAGCTCGGTGATCAGCTGGCGCGAGAGCGCGTTGCGGTTGTGGGGCGAGTCGAGGGTGATGGTGGCGACGGCGTCGGCGACGTCGAGGTGCACGAGCTCGGGACGCTCGGTGGTGTCGGTCATGGGTTCATCCTGCCGTGGCGCCGCCCGGCTGTGCCGAGCGCGCTCCATACGGGCGCCGATTGGTGGCAAACCGCAACCGATCGGGGCCGAATGCTGCGGATTGGCGCCAAACCGCAACCCTCCGACAACCGGCGCACCCACCGCCAACGCGGGAGTTCACCCCTCGATGATCGGCTTCTTCGGCAGCTTCTTCACCCGCTGTCGGCGCTTCGGGCGGGTGGGGATCATCGAGCGCATCTCCTCGAGCTTGCCGAAGCACAGCAGTCGGTCCTCGGCCTGGAGCAGGTGGCGATCGAAGGGGTTGGGCACCACCGTCGTGCCGCGGTGGAGGGTGAGCACGGTGATGTCGCGCTCGCGCAGTCCCGACTCCCCGAGCGTCTTGCCGACGAGGTCGGCGTCACCGTGGACGACGAGCTCGGCCACGCCGTAGCCGGTGGAGACGCTGAGGCGCTCGCGCACGTCGATCTGCGGGAAGGCGACCTGGTTGTCGATGTAGTCGATGATCGCGCCGGCGACGTCGAGCTTGGTGGCCTGCTCGATGCCCTCGAGGCCGGGGGAGGAGTTGACCTCCATGATCAGCGGCCCGTCGTCGCCCTCGAGCATGTCGACGCCGGCGACCTTGAGGCCCATGATCTGCGCGGCGCGCACGGCGACCCGCTCGTACTCCTCGTCGAGCGAGACCGGCTCGACGGAGCCGCCGCGGTGCACGTTCGAGCGGAACTCGTCGCCCTTGGCGACGCGGCGCATCGCGGCCACCACGCGGTCGCCGACCACGAGCGCGCGGATGTCGCGTCCCTTCGACTCGGCGACGAAGCGCTGGATGAGGACCTGCTGGCGCGTGCTCTGCAGGGTCTCGATGATCGCCTCGGCGACCTTGATCTCGGGGGCGAGGATCACGCCGATGCCTTGGGTGCCCTCGAGCAGCTTGATCACCACGGGCGCCCCGCCGACGCGCTCGATCGCCGGGATCACGTCGGCGCGGTCGCGCACGAAGGTCGTCTCGGGCATGCCGATGTTGTGGCGCGAGAGGATCTGGGAGGCGCGCAGCTTGTCGCGCGAGTTGCTGATGCCGTTGGCGGTGTTGGGCGTGTAGACGTCCATCTGCTCGAACTGGCGCACGACGGCGGTGCCGAAGTAGGTGATCGAGTTGCCGATGCGTGGCAGCACGGCGTCGTAGTCGCTCAGCTGCTTGCCCCGGAACTGCAGGTCGGGCTCCTCGCCGGAGAGGTCGATGGAGAAGCGCAGGGTGTTGAGGACCTTGACGTGGTGACCCCGGTCGAGGGCCGCCGTGCGCAGACGTTGCGTGCTGTAGGACCGCGGAGCGCGGGAGAGGATCGCGAGCTTCATTCCCGACCTGATTGGATTGCGGTGTGGTCGACACCCATCTAAGCAGTCCGGTCGCGGCCGGCTGGCGCGAGTGGGTCGGTCTGCCCGCGTGGGGGGTCGGCTCGGTGAAGGCCAAGCTCGACACCGGTGCCCGGTCCTCGGCACTCCACACCTTCGACACCGAGGAGTTCGAGCGCGACGGCGCCGCGTGGGTGCGTTTCGCCGTCCACCCGTGGCAGCGCTCGGACGACGACGCGGTCACCGTCGAGTGGCCCGTGCACGACCGCCGGGTGGTGCGCAGCTCCACGGGACACGCGCAGGAGCGGATCGTCGTCCTCGCGCCCATCGAGCTGCTGGGGCGCACGGTCACCGCCGAGATCACGCTGACCCGCCGCGACGAGATGGGCTTCCGGATGCTGGTGGGGCGCGAGGCGCTGCGCCAGGGCTTCTTGGTGGACGCCGCCCGCTCCTACCTCGGCGGACGCCCGCCGCGCCGGGTCCGCCGCAAGAACCGGGGGCGTTGAGCATGCCCCGCGAGTCCTTCGCGATCGGGTCGGTGCGGGTGCGCGCGGGCTCGATGAAGGAGGTCGAGCTGCCGATCACCCGCCTCGTCACCGGCGGCGACGTCAGCCTCCCGGTCCGCGTCGTGCACGGCCGCGAGGACGGGCCGACCGTCTGGGTGAACGCGGCGATCCACGGCGACGAAGTGATGGGTGTCGAGGTGATCCGCCGGGTGGTGGCGGCGCTATCGCCGCGCACGCTGCGCGGCACTCTCGTGGCGGTGCCGGTGGTCAACGTGCTCGGCTTCATGGCCGGCGATCGCTACCTGCCCGACCGTCGCGACCTCAACCGTTCGTTCCCCGGCTCCGCGCGCGGCTCGCTGGCCAGCCGCATCGCGCACCTGTTCATGACCGAGGTCGTCAGCAAGTGCGACGTCGGCATCGACCTCCACACCGCCGCCGACCGGCGCGCGAACCTCCCGCAGATCCGCGCTGACCTCGACGACCCCGGCACGCTGCGCCTCGCGGAGGCCTTCGGCGCGCCGGTGATGCTCCACGCGCGCCTGCGCGACGGCTCGCTGCGCCAGGCCGGGCGCGACGCGGGCGCGCGGGTGCTGCTCTACGAGGCCGGCGAGGCGCTGCGCTTCGAGGACGAGCCGATCGCCGTCGGCGTGGCCGGCGTGCTGCGGGTGATGGGCTCGCTCGGCATGCTCCCCCCGGACGACGTGCCCGACGACCCCGCCGGGGAGCGCCTCGACGATCCCGCCGGCGATCCGTCGCAGATCTCCGAGCCGCCCGCCGACACGCCCCGCCCGGTGGCCGCCCGCGCGAGCGGCTGGGTGCGTGCCCGCGGCACCGGCATCCTCCACCTCGAGGTGCGCCTCGGCGAGTACGTCGAGGAGGGACGGCGCCTGGGCGGTCTCAGCGACACCTTCGGACGACGCGTCCGCCTCGTCCACGCCGATCGGGCCGGCATCGTCATCGGCGTCACCCGAGCGCCGATCGTCAACGCCGGCGACGCCTTGGTGCACATCGCGGTGCCCGACGCGCCCGACCCGGTCGAGGTGCCTGCGCCCGACCCCCGGGACGACGTGCTGTCGCCGCTCGCCGCGAGCGACGATCCCGTCGACTGAGGGCGCCCGGATCAGCGGCTCTCCGCGGGGTATCGCCGGGCTCCCACCCCCTCCTGATCGCGAGAGCCCCTGATGATCACCGCAATCGATGGGCTCTGCTTCCCATCCGCGCCCCCGACCGGCGCCGAACAACTGTCATGAAGTCATTCCTCCTCTGGGCGTGGTACGGCGTCCTGGCCACCCTCTTCGGGATCGGCCTGGCGCACGTCGTCGCCGCGCTGATCGACCCGGCGTCCTCGCCGGTGCTCGCTGTCGGCTCGGCCGTCATCGACCTGACCCCCACCCCGATGAAGGAGTGGGCCATCCGCAACTTCGGCAGCGCCGACAAGGTGATCCTCGTCGGCTCGGTGATGACCGGCGTGCTGCTGCTCGCCGCCGTCGCCGGTGTGCTGGCCCGCCGCCGTCTCGCGGTCGGCGCCGGCATGCTCGTCGTCCTCGTGGCCATCGCGGGCACCGCGGTGCTCACCCGGCCCAGCGTCGAGCTCGTCGACGTCATCCCCACCCTCGTGGCAGCGATCACCGGCCCCGCCGGCCTGGTGCTGCTCGCGCGGGCCAACGAGAAGGCGGCCACCACCGAGACCGGTGGACGACGCACGGTGCTGCTCACGATCGCCGGTGTCGGCGCCGTCGCGCTGGCCGGCGGTGTCGCCGGTCGCGTGATCGGCAACCTGCGCCTGCGCCCCGAGGACATCAAGCTCCCCACGCCCGCCTCGCCGGCGCCGGCGCTTCCCCGCGGCCTCGACCAGCAGGTGCCGGGCATCACGCCCTTCCGCACCCCGATCAAGGACTTCTACCGCGTCGACACCCGCCTCGACACCCCCGTCGTGGGCGCGGAGGACTGGACGCTCACGATCGATGGCGACGTCGAGAAGAAGACCGTGATCACCTTCCAGCAGTTGCTCGACATGCCGATGATCGAGCGCGACATCACGCTCACCTGTGTCTCGAACAGCGTCGGCGGACCGTACGTCGGCTCGGCCACCTGGCTCGGTGTGAAGCTCACCGACGTCCTCGACATGGCCGGCTACAAGAACACCAAGGCCGACCAGATCCTCTCCACCGACTTCGACGGCATGACGATCAGCACGCCGCTCGACCTCGCCACCGACGGCCGCGACGCGATGATCGTGGTGGGCATGAACGGCAAGCCCCTCCCGCGCGAGCACGGCTTCCCGGTGCGCATGATCATCCCGGGCCTCTACGGCTTCATCAGCGCGACCAAGTGGCTCGAGCGGCTGACGCTCACCACTTACGCCGACCAGAAGGCGTACTGGACCCAGCGCAAGTGGGACACCGACGCCCCCATCAAGATCTCGGCGCGCATCGACACCCCGAAGCCGCTGTCGTCGTCCAAGCCTGGCGACGTCGTGATCGGCGGTGTGGCCTGGGCCCAGGAGCGCGACGGCATCGAGAAGGTGCAGGTGCGCATCGACGGTGGCCCGTGGATGGACGCCGAGCTCGGCCCCGACGGCGGTGAGAACTACTGGCGCCAGTGGTTCTACAAGTGGTCGGCCGAGGACGGCTCGCACAGCATCGCCGCCCGCGCCGTGGCCGGCACCGGCGAGGCGCAGACCGCCGCGCGCGCCGAGCCGTTCCCGAACGGTGCCAGCGGCCTGCACGAGATCGTCGTCAACGTCAACGCCTGAGCCAGAGGTCGCGGTCGAGCGGGACGCCAGCGTCACGCCCGCACGCGCCCTCGACTCCGACCGAGAAGCCCCCCGGCGCACCGCCGGGGGGCGTCTCGGGCGGTGTCCGCCGTCCCTCACCAACCCGCCCCTCGAGCGCGCGCCGGACGCGGCTGACGCGGTCTACGGGCCCATCTACGACGGGGTCGCGGCGCTGC
>NZ_CAXRAZ010000057.1:0-67238 GCF_964229035.1 Nocardioides sp.
GGCCCCCGGGGGGGCGCCGCCGCCGACCTCTCCGCCGTCACCAGCGCGGTGATCGACCAGCGCGCCTTCGAGCGCCACGTGGCCGCCATCGCCCGCGCCCACGCCACTGACGGGCTGCAGGTCGTGGCCGGCGGCACCACCGACGACAGCGTCGGCTGGTTCGTGCGCCCCACCATCGTGCTCGCCGACGACCCCGCCGACGAGATGTTCCGCACCGAGTACTTCGGCCCGATCCTCGTCGTCCACGTCTACGACGACGCGCGCCCCGGCGCCTTCGAGGACGTCGTGCGCCAGGCCGAGTCGGCCGCCCCTTACGCGCTCACGGGGTCGGTGCTGGCCACCGACCGTGCCGCGATCGCGTGGGCGAGCGAGCACCTGCGCTTCGCCGCCGGCAACTTCTACGTCAACGACAAGCCCACCGGCGCCGTGGTCGGCCAGCAGCCCTTCGGTGGCGGCCGCGCCTCGGGCACCAACGACAAGGCCGGCTCGATGCTCAACCTGCTGCGCTGGACCTCGCCGCGCTCGATCAAGGAGACCCTCGTGCCTCCCACCAAGCACGGCTACCCGCACCAGCGCTGATCCGGCGCCGATTCCGGCGCCAGGCCCTCAGGGCGCGGTCGGCCCCGGGTCCTGCGACGGCGCGGGGTCGCCCGACGGGCTCGCGGTCGCGGACGGCGCGGGGTCCGTCGGCGACCCGCTGGGGTCCGGAGGTGCCGGTGCGGCCGGCGCCGTGGCCTGCACGAAGCGGGTGTAGAGCGCCATGCGCACCGAGCGCTTCGGCGTCTGCGCGTCGTTGCCGCCCTGCTGCATCCAGCGCCACCCGCGACCGAACCACAGGTAGGCGTCGACGTAGGCGAGCGCCTGGCGGCGCAGCTCGGGCTGGTCGGTGCCGAGGCCGAGCTTGGCCGCCTCACCGTCGAGCACGTTCCAGGTGGGGCGGTGGCCGAGGGTCTGGCAGATCTTCTCGGTCCTCGACCCGCAGGTGGGGGTGTTGTCGAAGAGGTAAGCCTCGCTGCGGGTGCGGTCGTAGGCGGCGCCCCAGCGCTGGCGCCACTGCAGCCAGGTGAAGGGGGTGCCGTTGTCGGCGGTGTCGATCACGGCCTTCTTGCCGGGCACGCCGGCCTTCGCCAGCGCCTGGCTGAGGCGAGCGGCATAGGCGACGTTGTCGGCCACCGAGTCGTAGTGGGTGGCGCCGAGTGCGAAGCCGCGCACGTAGCCGATGCCCGCGCGCCGCAGCAGGCGCGTGGCCTCGGGCAGGGTGAGCCAGTCGGCCGAGCCGGCGTCGAGGTAGATCGAGGCGCGCGGCAGGGCTCGCGAGAGGTAGGACGCCGCCCACGCGGTGTAGGAGATGCGCTGCGCGGCGCTGGGGTCGACCATGCCGCCGCGGTGGTTGGCCGAGATCGCGAGATCGGGCTCGAGCACGATCGCCGCCCGGGCGTCGCCGATGCCGAGCGCGATCTGCTGGATCCAGCCGCGGTAGCGGGCCGGCGTCCACGACATCTTCGGCCGCTTGCCCTTGACCACCTCGCCGTCGGGCCACAGGCCGAAGATCGCCAGCTGCACGAGGGTGTCGGGGTCGTTGCGCCGGGTGTCGGCGACGTAGGTGGCCACCTGGCGGCGGATGTCGGCCACGTTGCAGCTCTTGCAGTTGGCGAACCAGCGCGCCTTGGGGGTGAACGCGATGCGCGCCAGGGCGGCACGCGTTCGGGTGTCGCGCGCCGCGTTGTAGTTGCGCAGCTCGGGGTTCGCGCGCGTGGTGATGGTCGAGTGCGCCCACGGTCCGGCCAGGGGGCTCGCGGCGCGGGTCGCTGCCGCGGGAGTCACCCGCGCCTCGATCGGCGCCAGCGCGCCCACCCCACCGAGTGCGCCGGCGAGGCCGAGGGAGGCGAGCAGGAGGACCAGAACAAGGCGGACCGAGCGTCTCATCTCCACCTCATCGGTGCGGGCGGCGTCGTCCTGAGTGGTCGACACTCGCCGGGCACGCTAGTGCGATGCGAGCTCCGGCACCGGCGTAACGAGCGAACCCGTGCGCAGGAAGGTGTCGAGGTTGCGCAGGGTGAGCTCGCGCATCGCCGCGCGCGTGGGACGGGTCGCCGAGCCCACGTGCGGGAGCAGCACGACCTGCTCCATCGCCCGCAGCGCGGCGGGCACGTGCGGCTCGTCGGCGTAGACGTCGAGGCCGGCGGCGCCGAGGCGGCCCTCCGCGAGTGCCGTGATCAGCGCCCCCTCGTCGACCACCGAGCCGCGCGCGACGTTGACGAGGACGCCGTCGGGGCCGAGGGCGTCGAGCACCTCGGCGCCGACCAGGCCGGCCGTGCCCGGCCCGCCGGGCACCACCAGGACCAGTGCGTCGACCGCGGCCGCGAGGTCGACCAGGCGCGGGTGGTAGGTGAAGGGAGAGCCCGCCACCTCGCGCCGGTTGTGGTAGCCCACCGTGCAGCCCATCGCCGCGAGCAGCTCGGCCAGCGCGGTGCCGATCCGGCCCAAGCCCACGATGCCCACCCGCGAGCCCGAGACCTGCGCGGTGAGGGGGAAGGCGCCCTCGGCCCAGCGCTCCTCGCGCACGAAACGATCGGCCTGGGGCAGGCGTCGCACGGTCGCCAGCAGCAGCCCCAGCGCCGTCTCGGCCACGGCGGCGTCGAGCACCTCGGGCGTGTTGCTCACTGCGATCCCGCGGGCGCGGCAGGCCTCGAGGTCGATGTTGTCGTAGCCGACGCCGTGGTTGCAGATCACCCGCAGGCCGGGCAGGGCGGCGATCAGGGCGTCGTCCACGCGGCCGGAGTTGGTGCACACGATGGCCTCGACGTCGTCGTGCGGGGCGTCGACGGCCGTGTGGCGCTCGGCGACGTCGTCGTGCAGCTCGGCACCCAGCGGCGGCACCCGCAGGACGACGGTGGAGGAGGGCTCGCTCATGTCCGCCAACCTACGGGCGCCGCGGTGGGCCGCCTCAGCGGGAGTAGGACGGCGTGCGGGCCAGGAGCTCGGCGATGGAGTCGTCGGTGCACTCGGCCCAGAAGGAGCCGACGACGTCCTCGAGGTGGGTGAAGGAGTCGGCGACGTAGAGGACGTCCTGGTAGTCGGTGATGTCGTAGGTGGTGGTGCCCATCGCGGCGACGTCGAGCGGGCGCAGGGTCATGCCGCGGAAGGCCTCGATCTCGCCGGGGGAGGAGAGGATGCCGGCGCCGTAGGCCTTGAGGTCGCGCCCCTCCCACAGCACGCCGAACTCGAGGGTGAACCAGAAGACCTTGCTGACGAACTCCAGCGCCTCGGGCGTGCGCACGCGGCGCGACGCCTGACCGGCGAGCTCGTAGAGGGCGGTGAAGCGGCGGTCGGCGAGGGTGTTGCCGTGGCCGACGACCTCGTGGAGGACGTCGGGCTCCGGCGTGTAAAGCGGGACCGAGTGGTGACGGACGTACTGGGTGCTCCAGAACCCGCGGTCGGCCAGCGCGCCGTAGAAGTCGGCCAGGGGCACCAGCCCGGCGGCAGGGCGGTAGGAGAAGCCGGTGAGGGGGGCGAGGGCCCGGCTGACGTCGGCCAGCTGCGGCACGTGGTCGAGCGGCAGGGAGAGCGCCTCCTTGCCGTCGAGAAACTCCCGGCAGGCGTGGGCGCGGTGCTTGGGCACGAGCGCCTCGCTGACGACCTGCCACACCCGGTGCTCGGCGTCGGTGTAGTCAGCCACCGGGCAGGGGGCTCCCGGCGTCCACGACGCGGCCAGCGTGGCGAGGGCGTCGCGACGGGCGCGGTACTCGGGGTCGGCGAAGCCGGGGTGGTCCTGGCCCAGGTGCACCTGCAGCGAGCCGTCGTCGTCGGCGGTGACGGGGGCGAAGTACTGCGCTTCCTCGAACATGGGGGCAGTCTGCGCCGAACGTCCGTGTGACGGCCACGACACCGAGACATATGGCTCGCATCCCCAGAGGTGCGTGCCAGGATGTCCGACATGGACGCGACCGACCGCCAGATCCTGGACGTCCTGCGCCGCGACGCGCGCACCTCCGTGCGCGAGCTGGCCGCCCAGGTCGGCATCGGGCGCGCCACCGCCTACGAGCGTGTGCGGCGCCTGGTGGAGTCAGGGGTCATCCGGGCCTTCACCGTGGACGTCGATCCCGCCGCGCTCGGGCTCGGGCTCCCGGCCTACGTCCACGTGCGGATCAAGCAGAACTCGTGGAAGACGTTCCGCGCCAAGGTGTGGGCGCTGGAGGAGGCTGCGCACGTGGCGCTCGTGGCCGGCGACTTCGACGCCGTCATCCTCGTGCGCGCCCGCGATGCCGCGCACCTGCGCGAGCTCGTGCTCGAACGCATCCAGGCGCTGCCCGAGGTGGTGGCCACCCAGACGGTGCTCATCTTCGAGGAGCACGCGGGCTGAGTCGTCCGGCCGTGCCCGCGCTCAGGGCCCGTCGGTGGCCGGGGGCCGCGGGGCCCGCGGCCCGAACGGCGCGCGCAGCGCACCGGTGCGCTCGCTGACCTCGCGGATGACGGCGGCCAGCTCCGGCGGCAGGTGGCGTGGGCGTCGTCCACGCGTCGGGCTCGACCCGGGCCCGGGCCCGCGGCCGTCGTCGCTCGCTGATGTCACGGTGTCCCCCTCGTCGACCGTCCGGCCTCCGAGCGGCAGCGGCTCGGAGGGTGCGCCCCGAGCGCGTGTCCCGAGCATGGGTTCGGGCGGGGGTCCCGGGCAAGGGGCGGGACGGAGGTCCAGCCGATCGCCCCGTGTGGGACCGTCCGTCGTGGCTACCGGACGGGGACCCGCGGTCCCGGCGACCAGGGACGCCGACGCGCGCGCCCGGGAGGCCCGTCTCGGCTAGGCTGCAGGAACTTCAACAGGCTGTTGATGAACTTGTGGAAGAACGGCGACGGGAAGCGGGAACGGCCATGGCGGCAGGGCAAGCAGGCGGGCGAGCAGGGGGCGCAGCCCCTACATCGGCACCGGTCGTGGTGGTCGGAGCGGGTCTCGCCGGCCTGGCCTGTGCCCGCGCGCTGAGCGCCACCGGCGCCCCGGTGCTCCTGCTCGAGGGCGGCGACGCCGTCGGCGGGCGGATGCGGACCGACCGGGTGGCGGGCTTCGCCATCGACCGCGGCTTCCAGGTGCTCAACACCGGCTATCCCGAGCTGAGGCGCGCCGTCGACCTCGACGCCGTCGACCTGCGCTACCTGCCGCGCGGGGTGCAGGTCAGGCGCGACGGGCGCCTCGAGGACCTTCCCCACCCGCTGTCGGCGCCGTCGGCCCCGTGGCGCGCTCTGACCTCGGGCGCGACCGGCCTCGGGCAGAAGATCGCCCTCGCCCGCTATGCGGCGCCCCTCGTCCTCGGCTCGGCGGCGTCGGTGAAGCGGCGCCGCGACGTCCCTGCTCGGGAGGCGTGGAGCGAGCTGCCGCCCGAGGTCGTCGACCGACTGCTGGTGCCCTTCCTCACCGGCGTGGTCCTCGAGCGGGAGATCACCACGAGCAGGGTCTTCACCGACCTGATGATGCGCATGTTCGCCCTGGGTTCCTCGGCCGTGCCCGCCCTGGGCATGCAGCGCGTCCCGGAGTCGATGGCCGCGGCGCTGCCGCCCGGCGTCCTGCGCCTCGAGGCGCCCGTGGCCTCGGTGCAGGCCGACGGTGTCACGCTGCAGGACGGCACCTCGATCGCGGCCTCGGCGGTGGTCGTGGCCGCCGACCCGTGGACGGCGGCCCGCCTGGTGCCCGGCCTCGGCGCCCCGCCCGAGCCGCGCAGTGTCACCACGCACTACTTCGCCGCCCCGGCCTGGCGCGGCCAGTCGGGCACCCTCGTGGTCGACGCCGACGGCTCGCCCGTGGCGAACTCGGTGATCCTCACCGCCTCCGCGCCCGAGTACAGCAGTGACGGACGCTCGCTCATCGCCACCTCGGTGGTGACGACCGGTCGCACCGAGCCCGTCGACCCGGCGGTGGTGCTCGCCACCGCCCGGGCCATGCACGAGGCGCCAGCGGGGGAGTGGGAGCCGGTGGCCGTGCGCGAGATCCCGCACGCGCTGCCTGCGATGACCGCGCCGCACCCGATGCGGCGACCGGCGCGCGTGGACGGTGTCTACGTCGCGGGGGACCACCGCGACACCAGCTCGATCCAGGGTGCCCTGGTGTCCGGGCGCCGGGTCGCGCGGGCGGTGCTCACCGACCGCTGAGAGGCCGACGACGAGAACGAGGCCGCGAGCGGTGCTCGCGGCCTCGTTCTCCTTCTCCGACCGCTCGCGCGGTGGGAACCGGGCCCCGGCCAGCCCCCCGGTGACCGGGGCCCGGTGGTTCGTGGTGCCGCCTCAGGCGGCCTCGGGTGGCCTCACACGGCCAGCCGGTCGACGTAGGACACGACGCGGTTGAACAGCGCCGTGACGCCGGTGGGCGTCGTGGTGCGCGGCGGCGGGCTCTCGGCGAGCTCGTAGAGCAGCGGCCGGGCGGCGAGGACGCCGCTCGACTCGGCCACGCCGGCGGCCACGCGGGCGGCGTCGCGCACGGCGACGGGGTCGACGGTCCAGATCGCCTCGAAGAGTCGCTGGCGGTCCGGGACGTCGGTCTGGCCCGGGAGTTCCCAGGCGGTGAGGCAGGCGGTGGAGTCGGCGGCGTCGCACACCACCGCCCACTCGCGGCGCATCGGCGCGTCCTCCGGCAGCGTGGCGCGGATCGGCCCGGTGGCCTCGTCGGCCGACTCCGGCCAGGAGTCGGCGAAGACGACCGCGGCGCGCGAGACGCGGGTCAGCTCGTTCCAGCGCGGTGCCGAGGGCTTGTAGTAGGCCGCCTTCTGAAAGGCGCCGAAGAGGACCGGTCGTTCGGCCAGGGCGGCGCACTCGTCCTCGATCGCCCAGGACAGGGCGATGAGGGTGGACTTGCGCAGGCGGTGGGTGGCCAGCTGCGGGTGGCGCCGGCGCAGGTCGGCGTAGATGGAGGGGTTCGTGGGGGCCAGCGTGGCCAGCGCCTCGGCGATCGCGACCTCGAGGCGGATGCCGCCGGAGCGGCGCCGCACCACCTGGGAGACGAGGGAGGCGTCCTCCTCGGTGTAGCGCCGGTGGCCGCTCGGCAGCCGGTGCGCGATCGGGAATCCGTAGCGCTGCTCCCACATCCGGAGCACTGCGGTGGTCACGCCGGTGCGGTTCGCGAGGTCGCCGATCGTGAGGGTCGCCTCACTTGTCGCGGGGGCTTGCGTCGTCGCCATGTCGTGGTCCATGCTCACATCATAAAGTTCAACAAGCCGTTCAGGGAAGTTGTTGAAGTTAGGAAGTTTCGAGATGCAGCGCAGCACCACCGATCCAGCAGCGGGCGTCGTACCGATCCTCGACTGGGTGGACGTCGTCGACGCCCTCCGCCCTTTCCTGGCGCGCGAGCGCTCGGGGATGTCCTTCCGCTTCCGCGGCTCCCTGCACCCCGAGGGTGACGTGGCCGGCATCATCCGTGCCCACGACGGCCGGGTGGTGATCCGCTTCGACGACGAGCGCTGCCTCGCCACGCCCGACCGCTCGCTCGGCCTGCGTCGCCTGGCGGCGTGCCTGAGCGGCTGGGGTGTGACCGTCAGCGTGGCGGCCGGCGACGTCGTCCACCTGCAGGTGCCCGACGGTGGTCCGCGGCCCGGCTGGCAGCCGCGCGTGATCCGCGGCGGCGAGGACGACGAGGCCCGCCGATCCACGGCGACGACCCGCGCCGCGATCGAAGCCGCCATCGACCGCGCGCTCGACCCGGAGGGTCGCTACACCGGGGCGAATCGCATGCCGGAGCCGCGGCGGCTGCGGTTGACCTGGTGGGATGGCAGACTGAAGGCGCGAGGCGGGGCCCGACCCCGACTGCGACCCGTCGGACTGCGTTCCGTCGGAGAGGACGGCACCGCATGAGCACTGCCCCACGAACCTCGGACGACGGCCCCGACGGCCAACCCAGCACGGCCGGGATCGACGACCCCCTCGCTCCCGGCCCTGTCGACCACCACCTTCCCGAGCACCTGATCGACCGCATCGCGGCCGGCGACGAGACGGCTCTCACCGCCCTCTACGACGCCTTCGTCGGACGCGTCCACGCGCTGACCACGCTCATCGCCGGCGATGCCGACGTCGCTGCCACCGCGACCCGCGAGACCTTCGTCTCGGTGTGGCGCCTGGCGCACACCTACGACGCGTCGAGCGCGTCGCCGCTCGCCTGGGTGCTCGGCATGGCCCGCGCCACGGGCCGCGGCTTGTCGACAGCCGCCTGACGCCGGCCTGACGCCCGCGCTCCTCGCGGTCGGCCGGCGCTCAGCCGGCGGTCGCGAGGATCTCGCGCACGCCCGCGACCGCGAAGGCGTTCCAGCGCGGGATGCGGCGCAGCAGGTAGTGGCCCACCGGTCCCATGTCGGTGAACGAGGCGTCGCCCACGTGGGAGGCACGCTCGACGAAGCGCCGCGTCGCGGCCGCCGAGGTGATCTTGTCGCCGCTGCCGTGGGCGGCGCGGAGCAGGCGACCGCGCAGTGCGGTGACCGGTTCGCCGTCCGGGAACCAGGGGGCGAGGGCGACGACGCCGCGCACCGAGGGATCGTCCGCCACGGCCGCCGAGGTGCGTGCCCCCATCGAGTGCCCCACGAGGACGACCGGCACGTCGCCGAAGCGCGTGCGCACCTCCTCGAGCGCCCAGCGGGCGTCGGGCAGGGGCGAGGGCTGACGGCCCCCGCCGGCGTTCCAGCCCTTGACGCGGTAGCGCAGCACCACGACCCCCACGCCCTCGGGCCCGACCTTGCGGGCGATGGCGCGGGCGAGGGCGCGCGCGCGGCGCCACGACAGGCTGCGACCGTCGACCGGCTCGGTGGTGGCCTCGGCGCCGCCGTGCAGGACGAGCGCGATCGCGCGCACCTGTGCGGGCAGGTGGAGATCGGTGAGGGCCGGGGCGATGCCGGGAGTGGTCACGGTGCTCATCGGGAGGTGTTCGGCGCCGTCGCGGACAGCGGATGGGAGATCAGTCGCCCTGGCGGGCCCGGACGGCCTGGTAGGCCGCCAGCGCCTCCTCGCGGGCGACCTTGTGGTCGACGATGGGGGAGGGATAGCCCTCGGGCGGGCCGGACTTCCACGGCTCGTGCACCAGCGGCTTCGCGAGGTCGGAGAGCTCGGGCACCCAGCGGCGGATGTAGTCACCGGACGGATCGAACTTCGAGCCCTGGGTGATGGGGTTGAAGATGCGGAAGTAGGGCGCGGCGTCGGTGCCGCACCCGGCGACCCACTGCCAGTTGTGCTGGTTGCTCGCGAGGTCGCCGTCCACGAGGTGGCGCATGAAGTGGGCCGCGCCGTGCTGCCACTCGACCTGGAGGTCCTTGACCAGGAACGAGGCCACGATCATGCGCACCCGGTTGTGCATCCAGCCCGTGGCGAGCAGCTGGCGCATGCCGGCGTCGACGATGGGGAAGCCTGTGCGCCCCTCGGCCCAGGCGGCGAGACGCTCGCGGCGCTCGTCGCCCTCGGCGTAGGGCAGCCCCTTGAGCTCGGGGCGGAAGTACTCCCGTGCGCTCTCGGGCCACTCGAACAGCACGCTGGCGTAGAACTCGCGCCACGCCAGCTCCTTGCGGTAGGTCGCGTGGTGCGGCTTGCGCGCGTCGAGGTCGGCGAGCAGCGTGCGCGGGTGCAGCTGGCCCCACCGCAGGTACACCGACATGCGCGAGGTGGCGTCGAGGTCGGGGCGGTCGCGCACGTCGTCGTAGGCGGGATCGCTGGCGATCCAGCGCTGCCAGGCCTCGCGCGCCGCGGTCTCGCCGGCCGGGGGCAGGTCGATGCCGCCCGCGCCGGGGCCCTCGGGGATCGCCTGCGTCTCGGCGCCCGCCCAGGTGGTGCGCGCCGCGTCAGAGTCCGCCGGTGCGCGCCACCCGTGGTCGATCCACGCCTTCGAGAAAGGGGTGTAGACGCGGTAGGGCTGCCCGCCGCCGGTGCGCAGGCGCCCGGGTGCCACCGCGTAGGGCGAGCCGGTGCGGACGAGCTCGACCCCGTCGGCACCCAGTGCCTGCTCGACCCGCTCGTCGCGGGCGGCTCCGTAGGGGCCGTAGTCGGCACTGATGTGCACGTGGCGGGCGCCGACCTCGCGGGCCACCTCGGGCACGACCTCCTCCGGGCGGCCGTGGCGCACGACCAGCCCCGGGCCGTGGCGGCGCAGGTCGGCGTCGAGCGCGCGCAGCGAGTCCATGAGGAACTGCACCCGCGCCTCGCCGGAAGGGGCGAGGAGGGCGTCGTCCAGCACGAAGAGGGGGAGCACCGCGCCGTCCTGTGCGGCGGCCAGGAGGGCCGGGTGGTCGTGCAGGCGCAGGTCGCGGCGGAACCACAGGATGCTCGGGGTGCTCACGCCCGCCATGCTGGCAGGTCGCTCCACGCCGTGGCGGCCACCCGGGCCCGTGGGCGAGATCCCAGCCACGATCCCGTCCGATCGGACTGATCCTCTGCGATGATGGCCCCATGAGCACCCTCACCGCCGCCGACCGCCTCGCCGCGCTCGAGCCCGCCTGCGCGCTCGAGGACGCCCTCGCGCTCTTCGACTCCCTGCCCGCTGTCCGGGCCGAGGAGCTCACCGGCCGCTACCACGGTCGCGAGCTCGCGACGGGCCACCCGATGGACGGCCTGCTCGAGGCCTCCGGCTGGTACGGCAAGCAGTTCGACTCCGTCGACGAGGTGCACCCGCTGCTGTTCCGCAGCCCCCGGGGCTCGCTCGTGGTGGTCGACCCGCGGCGCATCCCGTTCGGCATGGTCGACAAGATCCCGGACGCCGTGGTCTCCCGCGGTCGGGGCGTGATGGGGGTTGCTCTCCCCGCGCTGCGCACCCGGCGTCACCGCGCGCGCCTGCGCAACGTGGAGTACCGCGGCGTCGTCACCGCCGGCATGAGCTACGACCACCTCCCGATCATCGACCTCTTCCGTCGCGTCGACGAGCGCACGCTGCTCGGGTGCATGGACCTGCGCGGCGCTCCGCCGTACTTCTTCGTGCTGGTGGCCGACTGACCGCGGCGCCCCCGCCGCTGGCGCCGCTGGCGCCGAGCGCCCGGACGGGACCGCGGCGCTCGTCCCGACCGTCCCGCTCGCGCTGGTCACCTCGGCGACCGTGGCGGCGGTCTCCGGTGCGCGGTCGTGGGACTTCGTCCTGATCTCGGCCAGCAGCGCTCACCTCGGGGCGTCCGCGGCGGATGCTCCTCCTGTGAGCTTCACGCCGCGCCCCTACCCCCGCACCCCCGTGCCGTCGGCAGCCACGCTGCACGGCATCCAGCGCTTCACCGCCGGCTACACCCCCGCCCTCAACGCCCAGGTGAAGGCGGCCGGCGGCTTCGCCCCCTGGTTCGACCGCCAGCTCGCCGACGGCTACGACGATGCCTGGGCGCTCACTACCGCCGGCTGGTGGACGTCGGTCAACGCCTCCTTCTCCACGATCGTGCAGCGCGATCGCGACGACGTCGAAGGCTTCTGGCGCGCCGACGCCAACTACCAGTGCTGGTCGATGGTGCGCGGTCTCGGCTCGCAGCGGCAGGTGCGAGAGACGATGACCGACTTCTGGGAGCACCACTTCCACATCCCGTGCATCGGGGCGGTCGGGCCCTTCCGCTCGGCCTACGGCCGGACCATCCGCAAGCTGGCGCTCGGACGCTTCGACGCGCTGCTCCCGGCCGCCGTGCTGCACCCCGCGATGGCGGTCTACCTCGACAACGCCAACTCGACCAAGGATGCCCCGAACGAGAACCTCGGCCGCGAGCTCCTCGAGCTGCACACCGTGGGTCGCGGGCGCTACACCGAGGACGACGTGAAGGTCTCGGCCCGCCTGCTCACCGGGTACGAGATCACGACCTACGAGGACTGGGCCTTCTCGTACAACCCCGAGGGCCACTGGACGGGCCCGGTGAAGGTGATGTCGTTCACCCACCCGAACAGCGCCCCGGACGGCCGCAAGGCCCTGGCGGCCTACCTCCGCTACCTCGCGCACCACCCGGCCACGGCCCGCCGACTCGCCACCAAGCTGGCCCAGCGCTTCGTGTCCGACACCCCGCCGCCCGCCCTCGTGACCCGGCTGGCTGGGGTCTACCTGGCCAACGACACCGCGATCGTGCCGGTGCTGCGAGCGCTCGTGCGCTCGAAGGAGTTCGCCGCCTCGGCCGGGCAGAAGGTCCGGACCCCCACCGAGGACGTCGTGGCGACCCTGCGCTCGCTCGGCGTGCGCCTGGCGAAGCCGCCGACCGGCGACGAGGAGTCGGCCGCCAACGCCATCCTGTGGCAGGCCTCCACGATCGGGCTCGCGCCGTTCGCCTGGCCCCGCCCCGACGGTCGGCCCGACGTCGCCACGGCATGGTCGTCCACGTCGCGCTTCCTGGCCTCGCTCGACGTCCACTACTCGCTCTCGGGTGGCTGGTGGCCCGAGAAGGGGATCACCTACCGCCGCCCCGCCGCCTGGCTCCCGGTGCCGCGGATCCGTTTCGACCAGCTCGTCGACCACCTGTCCCGCACCCTGCAGGGACGAGGGTCGACCGCGGCGCTGCTGCAGGCGGCCTGCGAGGCCACCGGCCAGCGGCCGGCCGACGTGATCACGGCCCAGAGCGACCTCGTGCGCTACAACCTGCCGCGACTGCTCCCCATCCTGCTCGACTCCCCGAACCACCTGACGAGGTGAGCGCCGTGATCCCCGCCAATCCCTCCACCTCGGCACCGGTGACCTGCTGCGACGAGTTCGCCCGCATGACCACGCTGAGCCGCCGCTCGTTGCTGCGCAGTGCGGCCGTCGTCGGCGGCCTCACCGCGGGCCTCACCACGGCGAGCACGATCGGCGACGCCTTCCTGCAGACCTCCTACGCCGCCACCCGCTCGGCACCCGCCGTCATGGTGGTGCTCTCGCTGCGCGGCGGAGCCGACGGCATGAGCCTCGTGGTGCCGCACGGCGACCCGGTGTACTACGAGGCGAGGCCCACCATCGGCATCCCCGCCGAGCGGCTGATCGCCAAGGACGCCTTCTTCGGGCTGCACCCGAACCTCGCGCCGCTGCTGCCCCTGTGGCAGGGCGGGAGGATGGCGAGCGTGCACGCCGCGGGACTGCCCGTGCCGAACCGCTCGCACTTCGATGCCATCGAGGAGATCGAGGACGCCGACCCCGGCACCAGCGCCCGCATCGGGTGGCTCAACCGCCTGATCGGGCGCGACGACTACACCAGCCCGCTGCAGGCCATCCAGTACGGCGACACCGTGCCCCCCACGGCCCTGCTGGGTCCGCAGTCCGTGGTGGCGACCTACGACATCGGCTCGGTGCGCCTGGCCGGCGCCGACGACGAGGACGGCGCCGCGCGCCGCTCGCGGTCGCTGCGCACGCTGTGGGCGCCGGCCCGCGGTCCGCTCGCGGCGGGGGTGCGGGCCTCGCTCGAAGCGATCGAGGACTACCGCGCCGTGCAGGCGAGCTCCGACGTGCCGGCCAACGGCGCCACCTACCCCGAGGGCGGCCTGGGGGCGGCGCTGGCCGCGACCGCCCGCACGATCCGCGCCGACGTGGGCGCAGAGGTCTTCACGATCGACTACGGCAGCTGGGACCACCACACCGACGTCGGCACCCTGGACTCGGGCGAGATGCAGGGCATGGCCACCGAGCTGGCCGCTGCCCTGGCCGCCTTCTTCACCGACCTCGGCGAGCTGGGCGACAAGGTCACCCTCGTGACGGTGTCGGAGTTCGGTCGGCGCCTGCGCGAGAACGACCAGCAGGGCCTCGACCACGGCTTCGGCACGGCGATGCTGGTGCTCGGAGCAGGTGTGCGCGGCGGCTACCACGGTCGCTGGCCCGGGCTCGAGCTCCCGGAGGACGACGACTCCGACCTCGTCGTCACCACCGACTACCGCAGCGTTCTCTCCGAGATCGTGAGCCGCCGCCTGGGCGCCTCCACGGCGGCGGTCTTCCCCGGCTTCACCCCCGAGGACGTCGGCGTCATCAGCTCGCTCTGACCGACCGGGCCGTAGGACCCGGTCCTGAGTCCGGGACGACCGCTCACCGCCCGCGCCGGATGACCGATGCAGGGCGTGTGAGCTACACACCCCGCCCCTACCGCCGCACGGCGGTGCCGAGCTCGCCGACGCTGCACGGCATCCAGCGCTTCACCGCGGGGTACACCCCGGCGCTCAACGCGCAGGTGAGGGCGGCCGGGGGATTCGCGCGGTGGTTCGACCGGCAGCTGGCCGACGGCTACGACGACGCCTGGGCCGCGCAGACCGAGCAGTGGTGGTCGTCGATCACGGCGTCCTACGAGGTGACGGCACAGCGCGACCGCGACGGGGTCGAGGGCTTCTGGCGTGCCGATGCCAACTACCAGTGCTGGTCGATGGTGCGCCGGTTCGGCTCGCAGCGGCAGGTGCGCGAGACGATGGCCGACTTCTGGGAGCACCACTTCCACGTGCCGGCCGTCGGCGACGTCGGTCCGTTCCGCTCCGACTACGGACGCACGATCCGCGGTCTCGCCCTGGGCCGCTTCGACGAGCTGCTGCGCACTGCCGTGCTGCACCCGGCGATGCAGCACTACCTCGGCAACGTGAACTCCTCGAAGTCGGCCCCCAACGAGAACCTGGCGCGCGAGCTGATGGAGCTGCACACCGTGGGCCGCGGCCCCTACAGCGAGGACGAGGTGAAGGCGGTCGCGCGGCTGCTCACCGGTTACCGCATGAACAACTGGGTGGTCACCTACGACCCCACCAAGCACTGGACCGGTGCCGTGACGGCGCTCGGCTTCACCCACCCGAACACCGATCCCGACGGGCGTGCCGCCGTCCTCGCGCTGATCGACCACCTCGCCCGCCACCCCCTCACCGCGCAGCGGGTGGCCACGAAGCTCGCGCAGCGGTTCGTGAGCGACACCCCGCCCTCGGGGCTCGTGGAGCGGCTCGCGGAGGTGTACCTGGCCTCCGACACCGCGATCGCGCCTGTGCTGCGGGCGCTCATCGCCTCACCCGAGTTCGCCCGCTCGGCCGGGCAGAAGGTGCGCACCCCCGCCGAGGACGTCGTGGCGAGCCTGCGCGCGCTCGGCGTCCGGCTGGCGGCGCCGGCAGGCGCGAGTGACGCGGCGGCGAACGCGATCCTCGGCCGCAGCACCGACATCGGACTCGCCCCCTTCGCCTGGCCGCGCCCTGACGGGCGCCCCGACGAGGCCGCGGCTTGGTCGTCGGCCTCGCGCTTCCTGGCCTCGCTCGAGACCCACTACAGCTTCAGCGGTGGCTGGTGGCCGAAGAAGGGCATCGTCTACCGCACGCCCCGCTCGTGGCTGCCCGCCTCGCGCATCCGCTTCGACCTGTTCGTCGACCACCTCTCGCGCACCATGCTCGGTCGGCCCTCCACGGCGAAGCTGCTGCGGGTGGCCTGCGAGGCGAGCGGCTGCAAGCCCGCCGAGATCATCACCGCCCAGCACCGGATCGTGAAGTGGGACATGCCGCGCCTGATCACCACCTTCCTCGACTCCCCGACCCACCTGACGAGGTGACCTCCCGATGACTTCCCGGACCGAGACCGCTGGCCGCGCCACCCACGTCACCGGGGATCCAGCCCCCGCCACCACGGCGCCGAGCTGCGCCGAGGTGGGCTGCGACGACTTCGCGCGGGTCGCGATGAGCCGGCGCTCGCTGCTGCGCAGCGCCGCGGTGGTCGGTGGACTCACCGCCGGCGCCACCACCCTCACCACCGTGGGTGATGCGTTCCTCCAGACCTCCTACGCCGCCACGCGGTCAGTGCCGGCGGTGCTGGTCGTGCTGTCGATGCGCGGAGCGGTCGACGGCATGAGCATGGTGGTGCCGCACGGCGATCCGGTGTATTACCAGGCCCGGCCGAAGATCGGCATCCCCGCCGAGACCCTCCTGGCCAAGGACGGCTTCTTCGGTCTGCACCCGAACCTCGCGCCCCTGCTGCCCCTGTGGACCTCGGGCCGGATGGCGGCCGTCCACGCGGCCGGCCTGCCGGTGGCGAACCGCTCGCACTTCGCCGCCGTCGAGCTCGTCGAGGACGCCGATCCGGGCTCGCGAGAGCGCATCGGCTGGATCAACCGGCTCATCGGGCGCGACAGCTACGCGAGCCCGCTGCAGGCGATGCAGCTCGGCAACTCGGTGCCCGCCACGGCCGTGATCGGCCCCCAGCCCACCCTGTCGGTGCGGGGCCTCAACCAGGTGAAGCTCGCCGGTGCCGACCAGTGGGACAAGCAGGGACGGCGACCGCGATCGATGCGCACGATGTGGGGCGACGTCGGCGGGCCGCTCGGACAGGGCGCCCGGGCGGCTATGCAGGCCGTGAGCCAGTTCGGTGCCGTCACGGCCACCTCGACGACCCCGGCTAACGGCGCGGTCTACCCGACCGGTGGCTTCGGCGACGCGCTGGCCGCTGCGGCCCGCACCATCCGTGGCGACGTGGGTGCGGAGGTCATCACCATCGACCAGGGCAACTGGGACCACCACGTCAACCTCGGCACGCTCGAGTGGGGCTCGATGCAGCAGATGACCACCCAGTTCGCGGCGGGCCTGGCGGCCTTCTTCACCGACCTCGGGCCGCTGGCGTCGAAGGTCACGGTGGTGACCCTGTCGGAGTTCGGCCGCCGCACCCGCGAGAACGCCAACTACGGCCTCGACCACGGCTACGGCACGGTGATGATGCTGCTGGGTGCGGGCGTGCGCGGCGGCTACTACGGGCGCTGGCCCGGGCTCGTCAACAACGACAACAACGACCTGCAGGTCACCACGGACTACCGCAGCGTGCTGGCCGAGGTGGTCACCGCCCGGCTGGGCGCCTCCTCGGCCCAGGTGTTCCCGGGCTTCACCCCGACCCCCGTGGGCGTCGTCAGCGGGCTGTGAGCACGCCGACCCGGCTCAGGCCTCGCGCTCCAGCAGTGTGGCGAGGTCCGTGGCGGGGCGTCCGGTGAGGTGCGCGACGTGGTCGCTCACGCCGGCCATCTCGCCAGCGGCGATCGCGGTGTAGGTCGACACCCAGGCGTCGTACTGCCACGGGGGTGCGGGCCAGCGGCGTCGTGAGGCGTAGGCCTCCTCGACGCTCTCGCGGTGGTACGACACCTCACGTCCCAGGCGGGCCCCGACGATGCGCGCGACGTCGTCCAGGCCGAGCTCCTCCGGCCCGGTGAGGTCGTAGGTGGCTCCGCGGTGACGGTCCGGATCGAGCAGGACGGCCGCCGCGGCGGCCGCCACGTCGTCGCGCGCGACCCCCGACATCCGGCCCTCGCCGGCAGGGCCGCGGATCACGCCGTCCTCGCCCACCAGGCCGGGCAGGAAGTCGAGGTACAGGTTGTCGCGCAGGAAGGTGAACCCGAGTCCCGTGCGCTCGTGCAGGGCGAGCGCGTGCTGCTCGGTGGCCCAGTGGTCGCGGCCGAGGGTGAAGGTGCAGGTGGGGGAGGCGCCGTAGAACGAGGTGTAGACGACGTGGCGCACGCCCGCCGCCGCGGCGGCGTCGAGGAAGGTGCGGTGCTCCTCGAGTCGGTCGGCGGCCTCCGCGGCCGACACCATCAGCAGGGTCGTCACCCCCTGCAGCGCCCGCTCGGACGACGCGCGGTCGCGGTAGGCGCACTCCGCGACCTCGGCGCCGCCGATCTCCGGTGCCCGGCCCGCGTCGCGCACGAGGAGCCGCTGGCGTCGTCCGGCATCGGCGAGGAGGCCGGCGACCCGGCCGCCGATCGCCCCGGTCGCGCCCGTGACGCCGATCAGCTGGCCGGAGTCGTCGGTGTCGGGCGTCGGTGCGGTGGGGGTGGCCGTCATGGGGCGAGCCTAGTGAGGCGCCTCCACGCGGACCTCGCGCGCCGCGGTCGGCTCACCGAGCACGACCACGCGGTCGACCAGGTCGAGCCCGACCCGGTCGTGGGTGATCCACAGGACCGCGCGATCCCCGCCCGCAGCGAGCACCTCCTGGGCCAGCGCCGAGGCGGTGGCGTGGTCGAGGTGCGCGGTCGGCTCGTCGAGCACCAGCACCCGCTGGTCGGCGAGGAGCGAGCGGGCCACCGCCAGGCGCGCCCGCTCGCCGCCGGAGATCGACGCGTGACCGGTGCCCAGCCACGTGTCGATCCCGTCGGGCAGGCTCGCCGCCCAGGCGCCGAGACGTGCGCGGCGCAGGGCGTCGAGCACCGCTGCGTCGTCGGCGTCGGGGCGGGCCAGTCGCACGTTCTCGGCCAGGGTCGTGGCGAAGACGTGGGGCCGGTCGTCGACCAGGCCGACCTCGGCGCGGACGAGCTCGGGCGAGGTAGCGGTGAGGGGAGCGTCGCCGAGCAGGACCTGCCCCGCGCAGGGGTCCAGGAAGCGCAGCGCGAGCGCGGCCACCGTGCTCTTGCCGGACCCCGAGGGGCCGACCACCGCCACGCGATCGCCGGGCTCCAGGCGCGCGGTGAGCGGCGCCGTCGCGGGGGAGCGCGTCGTCCACCGTGCCGACGCCGCCTCGAAGCGGAGTCCTGCGTGGGCCGGCACGAGAGCGCCGGGGCGGTCCGGCACCGCCGGCTCGATGCGTTCGAGGGCCAGGAGGCGATCGGCGGCCGCCGACGTGCGCACCGACAGCGCCCCCGCGTCGGCGAGCGGCAGGGCGACGTCGGCGAGCGCCAGGGGGATCAGCACCAGCAGTGCCGCCACCGGGCCGCTCAGCCGACCGGTCGCCACGTCGTCGGCGCACACCGCGGCCACCAGCACCATCGTGGCACCGGTGGCGGCGAGCACCACGGCCCGAGCGGCTGCGGCCCAGCCGGCCGCCACGGTGGTGGCGCGCCCCAGCCGGGCGCTGGTGCTCCGCAGCTGCGCGCTCGCGCGGTCGGTGGTCTGCCACAGCCGCAGGTCGTCGGCCAGGGCGAGACTCTCCACCACGCCGGAGGAGAGACGCGAGCGCAGCTCGACGGCGCGTGCCTCGGCGCGACGGGCGCCCGCGCGGGCGAGCAGGGGTGCCGTGACACCGACGACGAGCGCCCCCACCGCGATCTCCGCGCCAGCGGCCGGCTGGAGCGCAGCGGCCACCAGGGCCGCGAGCGCGGCGACGCCGGTGTACTGCCACATCGGCTGCCGCACGCGCAGGGCGCGGTCGACCACGCTGTCGACGTCGTCCACGACCGCGGTGAGCAGATCGCCGCGGCTGCGGCCGGGGCGGCCGAGTCGGCCCGGCACGAGCGGCACGAGCGCGTCGTAGACCGCCACCCGTCGCTCGGCGAGCAGGCGCAGCGCGGCGTCGTGGGCGATGAGGCGCTCCGCATAGCGCAGCACCGGGCGCGCGAGGCCGAAGGCGCGCACCCCGACCACCGCCACGAGCAGCGTCAGCACGGGCGGACGGGAGGAGGCCTGCACGATGAGCCACCCGGCGGTGGCCGTCAGCGCCACGCCGGAGGCGGAGGCTAGCGTGCCGAGCGCGGTGGCCAGGGCCAGCGGACGACGCGGGCGCGCGGCGGTCGGGTCCGTCGCGTCCACCTCGTCCCCCCGGCGGTTCCGTTCCTGCTGCAGGAGATCATCGGACGCGACGGCCGCCTCGGTCGTCGGCGAAGGACGCGCGACCGTGCTCAGCTCGAGGTGATGGTCGGCGAGCTCGAGCAGGCGGGGGCGGTGGGCCACCACCACGATGCCGCGGTCGCGGGCGAGGGCCACGATCGTGTCGGCGACGACCTGCTCGGTGAGGTCGTCGAGGTGGGCGGTGGGCTCGTCGAGCAGCACCCACGGGCGATCGGCGAGCACGACGCGGGCGAGGGCGAGGCGTGCCCGCTCGCCGGCGGAGAGTCCGGCGCCGTCCTCGCCGAGCTCGGTGGCCAGGCCGTGCGGCAGGTCGCGGACCCGCTCGGCGAGGGCGACCTCGGCCAGCGCTGCCCACAGCTCGTCGTCGGCGGCGTCCGGCCGCGCGAGGCGCAGGTTGTCGGCGACCGATCCGAGCAGGAAGTGCGGCTCCTGCGGCGACCACGCCACCTGGCGCTGCCAGCCCACGCCGACGAGCTCCTCGCCGTCGCGCGAGAGCGAGCCCCCGTGCGCGACGAGGCCGGCCAGGGCGGCGAGGAGGGTCGACTTGCCGCAGCCCGAGGGGCCGGTCACCGCGGTGATGCCGCGGGCCGGGATCAGCGCGCTGAGCCGGTCGATCACCGGGAGCGTGCGCCCCGGGTAGGTCACCGTGAGGTGGTCGAGCACGAGAGGGGCGTGGTCGCCGGCGTGCGCGCGGCTCCGGTGCACTGTGGGCGGCACTGCGGCGGACGCATCGTCCTCGTGCAGCAGCTCGTCGGCGGCGGCGAAGGTGGCGGCGCCCTCGGCGGCGGCGTGGAACTCCGCGCCCATGCGGCGCAGCGGCCAGTACGCCTCGGGGGCGAGCAGGAGCACGACCAGGGCCGTCGGCAGGTCGACGCCGCCGGCGGCCAGACGCACACCGACGGTCACCGCCACGAGCGCCACCGACAAGGTGGCCACGAGCTCGAGCACCGCGGAGGAGGCGAAGGCGATGCGCAGCGTGCGCAGGCTGGCCCTGCGGTAGCGGTCGGTGATCCGCGCGATGGTGGCCGACTGCGCGTGGGCACGGCGGTGGGCCACCAGCGTCGGCAGGCCGCGCACGACGTCGAGGAAGTGGCCCGACAGCACGCCCATCGAGCGCCACTGCTCCTCCGCCCGGTCGCGGGTGGCCAGGCCCACGAGAGCGCCGAAGAGCGGGATGAGCGGCACGGTGGCCACCACGATCACCGCGCTCAGCAGGTCGCGGGAGCCGATCGCGACGATCGCCAGCGGGGGCACGACGACCGCCAGCGCTACCGCGGGCACGTACCGGGTGAGGTAGGGCTCGGCCGCCGCGACGCCGCGGGTGAGCAGCAGCGCCGCCCGGTCGTCGTCCACGGTGCGGGGTTCGTCGACGCGACGCTCGAGCAGGCGCGTGAGGAGGCGGCCGCGCAGCTCGGTGCCGACGACGCTCGCGGCCCGCGCGGCCGCCAGGTCGCCCAGCAGGGAGCTGGCCCCGCGGGCGAGGAGCACGGCCGCCAGCGCCAGGCTCGGCCCGAGGAGCGGGGAGTGCTGAACGACGCCGAGGACGAGACCACTTACCGCCCACGCCTGCGCGATCACCAGCAGACCGTTGGCCAGGCCGGCGGCCGCGACGCCGCCCAAGGGCAGCCGGGCGGGTCGCAGCGGTGCGCGCAGGCGCGGGTCGGTGGGTCTCATGCCGCCGAGACCGTGCCCGCCGCGGCGGGGCGCCCGCTCTCGGAGCCCGACGGCGCGGTGGCGTCGGTGCCACCCGTGTGGCGACCGGCGGTCTCATCGGTGCGCGACGGAGCGGTGGAGGCGGGGATGTGGTGGCTGGCGATCCGGCGGCGGAAGACCCAGTAGGTCCAAGCCTGGTAGGCCAGGACGACGGGGGTGAAGACCACCGCGACGATCGTCATGATGCCCAGCGTGTAGGGCGTCGCGGCGGCGTTCGCGGTGGTGAGGCCGGTGCCGCCCGCCAGTGTGGTGGGCATGACGTCGGGGAAGAGGGCGAGGAACAGCCCGGCCACCGCAACCGCGATCCCCGCGAAGGTGCCGGTGAAGGCCCAGCCCTCACGACCGCGCAGCACCGCGGCCAGTGCTCCCACGAGGGCGAGGGCGGCGACGACGAACGCGACCCCGGAGGCCAGCGTGCCGGTGGCGAGCTGGGTCCAGGCGAGGAAGGCCAGGGAGAGACCGGCCGCGACCACCAGGGCCGGTGCGGCCAGGCCGCGGGCGCGCAGGCGGATCGGGCCGTCGGACTTCAGCGAGACGAACACCGCGCCGTGGGCCACGAAGAGGGCCAGCGTGGTGAGACCGCCCAGCAGGGCGTAGGGGTTGAGCAGGTTGAAGAACCCGCCGACGTACTCGCGGTCGGCGTCGATCGGCACCCCGCGCAGGATGTTGGCGAATGCCACGCCCCACAGCAGGGCGGGCACGAAGGATCCGGCGATGATCGCGCGGTCCCACCAGGCGCGCCAGCGGTCGTCGTCGCGCTTGGCGCGGTACTCGAAGGCCACGCCGCGGGCGATGAGGGCCACGAGGATCAGCAGCAGCGGCAGGTAGAAGCCGCTGAACAAGGTGGCGTACCACTCGGGGAAGGCGGCGAAGGTGGCGCCGCCGGCGACGAGCAGCCACACCTCGTTGCCGTCCCACACGGGGCCGATGGTGTTGATCATGACGCGGCGCTCGGTGTCGTCGCGGGCGAGCACCGGCAGCAGCATGCCGACGCCGAAGTCGAAGCCCTCGAGGGCGAAGTAGCCCATCCAGAGCACGGCGATCAGGCCGAACCAGACGGTGGTGAGCTCCATGGTTCTCGTCTCCTGGGTGACGTAGCGGGGGTCGGGTGGGATCGGGTGGGGGCTGGTCAGTACGCGACGGCGAGGGGCCGGTCGGCGTCCGCGAGTGGAGAGCCGGAGCCCGGTCCGTCGTCCTCGGGGGTGGGCAGGGGATCGGCGCCGCGGCGGATGTAGGTGAGGAGGAGTCGCACCTCCACCACCGCGAGCACGCCGTAGACGGCGGTCAGAACGATCAGCGAGGTGAGCACCTCGAAGGCGCTGACGCCGGGGGAGACGGCGTGGTCGACGGTCATCAGGCCGAAGACGGCCCAGGGCTGGCGACCGATCTCGGTGAAGATCCATCCGGCGGAGTTGGCCAGCAGCGGCAGGAGCGGCAGGGCGATCGCGGCACCCAGGCCGAGGCGGGTGCGCGGCACCCGGCCCGCACGGGTGGCCCAGAGGACCCATCCCGCCACCGCGGCGGCCGCGAGGCCGAGACCGATCATGATGCGGAAGGTCCAGTAGGTCAGCGGGATCACGGGTGTGTAGTCGCCGGGGGAGTAGTAGGCGGCGCCCGGGTCGCTGCCGTACGTGCTCCGGTACTCCGCGCGCAGGTCGTCGATGCCGCGGACCTCGCCCTGCGAGCTGCCCGTCGCGAGGTAGGACAGCAGCCCCGGCACCTTGACCGCGAACGTCTCGCGGCTGCCGTCGAGCGTGCCGAGGGTGAGGATCGAGAAGTCGGCGGGCGACTGGGTCTCGTAGAGGCCCTCGGCGGCGGCCATCTTCATCGGCTGCACCTCGGTCATCACCTTGCCCTGGAGGTCGCCGGTGATCGCGACGCCGAGGCCGGCCACGAGCACGAGCGCGGCGGCCGAGCGCAGCGCGCCCCGGTACAGGCGACGTTCCTCCGCGGCGTCCTCGCGGGTGCGGCGCAGCTGCCACAGCGACACGCCCACCACGAAGGCCGCGCCCGTCATGTAGGCCGAGAGCACCACGTGCGGGAAGGTCACCAGCTGGACCTTGTTGAGCAGCACCGCGGCGAAGTCGTTCATCTCCGCGCGCCCGGTCTCGGGGTTGTAGGCGAAGCCGACGGGGTGCTGCATCCAGGAGTTGGCGGCGAGGATGAAGTAGGCCGAGAAGAGCGTGCCCACGTGGGTGAGCACCATCGTCGCGGCGTGCAGGCGCGGGGAGAGCCGGTCCCAGCCGAAGATCCAGAGGCCGAGGAAGGTCGACTCCAGGAAGAAGGCCAGGAGCCCCTCGACCGCCAGCGGCGCTCCGAAGATGTCGCCGACGAAGCGCGAGTAGTCGCTCCAGTTCATGCCGAACTGGAACTCCTGCACGATGCCGGTGACGACGCCGAGGGCGAAGTTGATGAGGAACAGGCGGCCGAAGAACTTCGTGAGTCTCAGCCACCGCTCGTCGCGGGTGCGCAACCACGTGATCTCGTAGCCGGCCACGATCGCCGAGAGGCCGATCGTGATGGGCACGAAGAGGAAGTGGTAGACGGTCGTGATGGCGAATTGCCAGCGTGCGATGTCGGTCGGGTCCACGTCTCCACGCTAGGAATCGCGCGCCCCGCCGCCCACGGCCCGGCGACCGCCCACGGGCGGGACCTTCGCCCTCCACGCCCCGGGCCTCCCGCCGCCGAGGGGGCGCGGTTGGTGCGCCGAGGGGGCGCAGATGGTGCGCCGAGGGGGCGCGATCAGCGCACGAGGACGTCGGCCAGCGGGCGCCGCGGGGTGCGCGGCAGGTCGCTGCGCCCGATCGACTGCCAGCCCACCCGCAGCAGCAGGTGCGGACGGAAGGCACCGCCCGCCAGCCGCTGCTCGATCTCCTCGCGAACGGCGGCCACCTCGATCACCTGGCTCACCGGGACGACCGACAGCCCTGCGCGGGTGGCCTCCAGCCAGAGCGCGCCGAGGGCCTGGCCCGTGCGCAGCCAGCCGGCGGGTGCGTCGTCCTCGGTGCCGAGGAGGAGCAGACCCTCCCCGGAGCCGAGCGCCGACGACCGGTCGTCGAGAGTGCCCGGGCCGAACCGGTCGGCCAGGGCGGTGCGGGCGGGCAGCACGCCGAGCGGCACGCCGTCCACCTCGCTGCGATCGACCCACGCGCGCTGCTCGGCCAGGCGCGCGGCGTCCAGCGAGAGGACGTCGTCCACGCGGTGCAAGAGGGCCTCGAGCCGGAAGCGGTCGGAGGTGCCGACGATGCTGGCCACCGCCACGCCGCGCGAGCGTGCCGCAGCGGCGACCGGGGCCAGACGCTCGGTCGGCACCGGCCAGCCGGTGAAGCGACGGCGGTCGGTGCAGCGGTGGAGGAGGAGCGCGAGGTCGTCGGCGCGCTCGGCGCTCTCGAGCGGGCCGAGCGGCCACGGTCCGTCGAGCTCGATGCGGGCGACCTCGTGCAGGCCTTCGCTCGCGCCCGCCGGGAGCATGGCGAAGGACGCCGGGCCCGGCGCCGGTCGCACATGGGTGAGCCAGCCGCGGCAGCGCGCCGCCCACGTGAGGTGCTGGAGCGCCGCCCCGCAGCTAATGAGCAGGCCGCGTCCGTCCGGGTCCTCCGCGGGGAGACCGCGCGAGGTGTCGGCGAACAGCGTGACGGAGGTGGAGGACACCTGCCACGCCCACGGCTGGGTGTTGTGGATGCTCGGCGCGCGGCAGGCCAGCAGCACCAGATCCTCCAGCGCGGCGCGGCGCCGATCCGGCGACAGGTCGACAGGCGCGGCGGAGGGCGTCTCGCCCCGCGCCACGTCGCGCGCACTGCTCGTCGTCATCGCCTGCTCCACTCTGCTCACCCTCGTTCTCCAGCGTGCGGTGCGACGACAGGCGGCTGCAGGGTCGAAGGTCCCGCGGCGATGGGCCGATGAACCTCCCCCCGCACCGGCCCCACGTACTACGTTGGTCGCGTGAGCGAGACACGGGCCGCTGCCGGCACCAACGAGGCGCAGGGAGTCATCCGGGTCTTCCTGCTCGACGACCACGAGATGATCCGTCGCGGCATCCGGGGCCTGCTCGAGGCCGAGTCCGACATCGAGGTCGTCGGCGAGTCCGACTCCGCCGCCGAGGCCACCCGCCGGATCCCGGCGCTGCGCCCCGACGTCGCCATCCTCGACGGTCGCCTGCCCGACGGCTCCGGCATCGACGTGTGCCGCGACATCCGCTCGCAGGACCCCTCGATCCGGGCGCTCATCCTCACCTCCTACGACGACGACGACGCGCTGTTCTCCGCGATCATGGCCGGCGCCGCGGGCTACGTGCTCAAGCAGGTGCGCGGCAACGACCTCGTCGACATGGTCCGCCGGGTGGCGGCCGGGCAGTCGATGCTCGACCCGTCGGTGACCGCCCAGGTGCTCGAGCGCATCCGCTCCGGGCCCAAGGTGGACGCCGGCCTGGCCTCGCTCACCGACCAGGAGCACCGGATCCTGGACCACATCGGCGCCGGCCTCACCAACCGCCAGATCGCCCGCGAGATGCACCTGGCCGAGAAGACGGTGAAGAACTACGTGTCGTCGCTGCTGGCCAAGCTCAACCTCACCAGTCGCACCCAGGCTGCGATCTACGCGGTCAAGCACGGCGACGGCGGCGCCGTCTGAGGCACACCGGGCACGCCCAGTCCGCACCGCAGCGGCCCTCCGCACGGTAGCGTCGGACCGTGTCCTACCGCTCGCAGCGCATCGAGGAGGCGGGATTCGAGGACCTCGTGCGTGCCGTGCAGGACCGCATGAACGACGCGGTCGACCAGCAGGCGCGTCTGCGCCTGCTCCTCGACGCGGTCGTGGCGATCTCCGCCGACCTCAGCCTCGACGGCGTGCTGGCTCGCATCGTGGCGATCGCGAGCCGGCTCGCGGGCGCCCGCTACGCGGCGCTCGGTGTGCTCGCTCCGAGCGGTGGCCAGCGCCTGCGGACCTTCGTGCACCACGGCATCACGGACGCCGACGCGGCGGTCATCGGCGACCTGCCCACCGGCCACGGCATCCTCGGCCTCATCATCGACCGCCCCGAGCCGCTGCGCCTGCACGACATCGCGCAGCATCCGGCGTCCTACGGGTTCCCCCCGAACCACCCGCCGATGACGTCCTTCCTCGGCGTGCCGGTGCGCATCCGCGACCGGGTCTTCGGCAACCTCTACCTCACCGAGAAGGTCGGTGGCGGCGACTTCTCCGCCGACGACCAGGAGATCGTGGTCGCCCTCGCCTCCGCGGCCGGCGTCGCGATCGAGAACGCCCGGCTGTACGAGGACCTCCGCTCGCGCGAGGCCTGGCTGGTGGCCACCGCGGAGGTCGTCGCGGCCCTGTCCGACCCCGGCTCGGGTGCCGGCGTGACCACCATCGCCGCCCGTGCGCGCGAGGTCGCGGGCGCGGACGCCGCCTGGGTCTGTGCCCAGGCAGAGGCGCCGATGGTGCTCGCCGCCGTCGGCGACCTCCCCACCGTGCCCGAGGACGACGCCCTGGCGGCCGTGCTGGACATCGCGCACCGGGTCGCCGTCGACGCCGAGCCCTCCGAGCCCGCGGTGCGCGACGACGCGGTGGCGCCCCTCGTGGCCGTGCGGCTCGACCCGACCGCCAGCGGCCGTGGCGCCCTGGTGCTCGGATGGGCGCCGCACCACGACGCGGCGGACGCCGCGGGCTTCGTCGACGGCACGGACCGCCCGCTGGCCAACTTCGCCGAGCAGACCGCCCTGGCCCTGCAGCTCGCCGAGACGCGGGAGGACCGCCAGCGCCTCGCTCTGCTCGAGGACCGTGACCGCATCGGTCGCGACCTGCACGACCTGGTGATCCAGCGCCTCTTCGCCGTCGGGCTGGGGCTGCAGGGCGTCTCGCGGCGCGTGGGTCCGCCCGAGGTGGTGGCGCGTATCGAGCAGGCCGTCGACGACCTCGACGCCACCATCAAGGACATCCGGCGCGCGATCTTCGGCCTCGGGGTGCTCGACACCGACGGCGACGTGCAGGCCGAGGTGACCCGCCTGGTCGACCGCGCCGCCGCCACGCTGAAGTTCCGCCCGTCGCTGCGCTTCGAGGGTCCGGTGCGCACGCTCGTCGACCCGGACGTCGTCCCGGACCTGCTGGCGGTGCTAGCCGAGGGCCTCTCGAACGCGAGTCGGCACTCGGGTGCGCGCACGGTGGAGGTGATCGTGGCCGCCGGGGACGACGTCGTGCTCACCGTGGGCGACGACGGCCGCGGCATCGACCCGGAGGCCGTGGAGTCGGGGCTTGCGAACATCCGCCGCCGCGCCGAGCAGCGCGGCGGCACGCTCGAGATCACCTCCGCGCCCGAGCGCGGCACCCGCCTGGTGTGGCGGGTGCCGCGTCGCTGAGGGCTCGTCCGGCTGGTCGGCGGCTCAGAGGGCGGCGGCGAGCTCCGTGCCCTGCTTGATCGCGCGCTTCGCGTCGACCTCAGCGGCCACGTCGGCGCCGCCGATGAGGTGAACCCCGCCGTCGAAGCCCACCGCGAGGAGCTCGTCGTACAGCCCCCGCACGGACTCCTGGCCGGCGCAGACGACGACGTGGTCGACGTCCAGCACCGTCGGGGTGCCGTCGACGGTGATGTGCAGGCCCTCGTCGTCCACGCGCTCGTAGGTGACGCCGGTGAGCTGGTGGACGCCGTTGTCCTTGACCACGGCGCGGTGCACCCAGCCGCTGGTCTTGCCGAGGCCCTTGCCCTGCGCCGACTCCTTGCGCTGCAGCAGCCAGACCTCGCGGGCAGGGGTGCGCGGCGTCTTCTCGCCGACGCCGCCCGGCACGTCGTCGGGGTCGACGACGCCCCAGTGCGCCTTCCACTGCTCGAGGCTCTCGCCCTCGGCCGGGTGGGTGAGCAGCTCGGTGACGTCGAAGCCGATGCCGCCGGCGCCCATCACGGCCACGCGGCGTCCGACCTCGACGGCGCCGGTGATGGCGTCGGCGTAGGAGACGACCTTGGGGTGCTCGATACCGGGGATGCGCGGCACGCGGGGCTCCACGCCAGTGGCCACGACCACGTGGTCGAAGCCGGTGAGGACGTCGGGGGTGGCCCGGGTGGCGAGCTTGACGTTGACGCCGAGCACCTCCATGCGGCGCCGGTAGTAGCGCAGCGTCTCGGCGAACTCCTCCTTGCCGGGGATGGCCATGGCGAGGCGGAACTGTCCGCCCAGCGAGTCGGAGGCCTCGAACAGGGTCACGTCGTGACCGCGCTCGGCGGCGGTGACGGCCGTGGCGAGACCGGCGGGGCCGCCGCCGACCACCGCGACGCGGGCAGCGCGTCGGGTGGGGCCGATCACCAGCTCGGTCTCGTGGCAGGCGCGCGGGTTGACCAGGCACGAGGCGCGCTTGGCCTGGAAGGTGTGGTCCAGGCAGGCCTGGTTGCACCCGATGCAGGTGTTGATCTCGTCGGCGCGGCCTTCGCGCGCCTTGGCGACGAGGTCGGGGTCGGCGAGGAACGGGCGCGCCATCGAGACGAGGTCGACTCCCTGCTCGAGCACCTGCTCGGCGAGCTCGGGGGTGTTGATCCGGTTGCTGGCGCACACCGCGATGCCGACCTCGGCCTTGAGGCGCAGCGTGGAGTCGACCCAGGCGCCGCGCGGCACGCTCGTGACGATGGTGGGCACCCGCGCCTCGTGCCAGCCGATGCCGGTGTTGATGACGCTCGCGCCGGCGTTCTCGATGCGGTGCGCGAGCTCAGCGATCTCGCCCCAGGTCTGGCCGCCAGGGACGAGGTCGAGCAGCGACATGCGATACATGACGAAGAAGTCGGGCAGCTCGTCGCGGATGCGGCGCACGATCTCGACGGGGAAGCGCATGCGCTTCTCGGCCGTGCCGCCCCAGGCGTCGGTGCGCTTGTTGGTGCGCGCGGCGAGGAACTGGTTGATGAGGTAGCCCTCGGAGCCCATGATCTCGACGCCGTCGTAGCCGGCCTTGCGCGCGAGCTTGGCGCTGGCGACGAAGTCGTCGATCGTGCGCTCGACCATGCGCGCGCTCATCGCCGAGGCCTTGAACGGCGTGATCGGCGACTTCGTAGCGCTGGCCGACACGCTGAAGGGGGTGTAGCCGTAGCGGCCGGCGTGCAGCAGCTGCAGCGCGATCCGGCCGCCGTGCTCGTGGACGGCGTCGGTGACCCGCTGGTGGCGGATCGCGTTGAGCCGGGTGGTCATCTGCGAGCCGAACGGCAGCAGCCAGCCGCGGACGTTCGGGGCGTAGCCGCCGGTGACGATGAGGCCCACCCCGCCCTTGGCGCGCTCGGCGAAGTAGGCGGCGAGCTCGTCCACGTGCCAGGGGCGGTCCTCGAGACCGGTGTGCATCGAGCCCATGACGGCGCGCGACTGCAGTTGCAGGCCGCCCACGACGGCGGGGCTGGTGAGGAGCGGGTGGTCGGTCATCGGTTCTCCTGGTCGTCCGGGCTGGAGGGCAACGGGGCAGCGGGTGGGGCAGCGGGTGGGGCAGCGGGTGGCTGCGGGGAGTGGGCCTCGAGGTACTCGGTCAGCCACGCCACCCAGAACTGCTCGAGGAGCAGGCCGCCGCGCAGCACGAGGTAGACGTCGAGCGCGCGCCCGTGCAGGGCACTCGGGTCGGGGAAGTCGCGCGCTGCCATGAACTCGAAGAGGGAGAGTCGCTTGGTGTGGTCGTCGAGTTGGCGGCGCAGGTCGTCGAGCAGCGCGGCGCGATCGCCGTAGGAGGCCGCGCGCATCTTCACGCCGAGGCTGCTGCGCATCGCCTCCGTCGGCGTCGGCTCACCGATCCAGCGGTGCAGCTCGGCGCGCCCGGCGTCGGTGACGGCGTACACCTTCTTCGTCGGTCGGTCCGGCTGGGGCACCGCCTCGGAGGTGATCCAGCCGTCGGCCTCCATCCGCCCCAGCACGCGATAGATCTGCTGGTGGGTGGCGGTCCAGAAGTAGCCGATGGAGGCGTCGAACCGGCGGGTCAGGTCGGAGCCCGATGCAGAGCGCTCGCTGAGCGAGACGAGGATCGCGTGCTCCAGTGCCACCCCCTCAGGGTGCCCGAGCGCCGAGCAGTATGCAACGAGTTGCAGAGCGGTGTGACGCACGCCATGCGTCCCGCTTCGAGCCGGTGGACGACGAACGGCCGGGACCCCGATCGGGGTCCCGGCCGTCGTGGTGCGGTGCCGGAGTGGTGGTGCCGCAGTGGTGAGCCGGGTCAGCGGGGCCCGAGCACGCCGGCGTAGAAGGCCTTGAGCACCGAGGCCTTGTCGGCGGCGGTGAGCTTGTCGGCGCTCACCGCGGCGTCGAGGCGCTTCTCGAGCTCGGTGCGGTGCTCGGCCTGGTGGGCCGCGCGCACCGAGGCGAGGGCGTCGGTCACCTTCGCGACGTCGATCTTCAGCTCGGCGGCGAGAGCCTTGGCGAAGGCGGCCTCGCGCTGCGCCCGCTCGGCGTCGGTGGGCGGGGTCGGCTTCGTGCCGTTCGTCGGCGGCGTCGGCGGCTTGAGCTGGTCGCGCACGGCGTCCAGCGCCGCGGTCAGCTTGGCCTCGGTCACGCCGAGCGCCTTGGCCAGCGCTGCGGTGTCCTCGGCCCCGGGCGCTCCACGGCCCGGGCCGCCGGGGCCGCCGTGACGGCCGGGCCCGCCGTCCGCGGGGGCCTTGGGCGGGGTCGGCGTGCTCGAGCTGCTGCTCGTCGGCTTCGCCGAGCCGCTGCCGGCCGCGTCGGCGGTGAGGCTGGCGGCCGTCACGCCGCCGGCGACGGCGCCGGCAGCCAGCAGCGCCGCGGCGCGCAGGCGCAGCGTCGTCCGCGGGGAGCGGGTGGTCGGTGCGGGTGCCATGGTGGTGTCCTCTCTCGTCGTCCCCTCCGATGGGGACGACTCATCTGGTCGGTGCCATGACTCTCGCCGCCGCGTCTGGGCGTCGGCTTCGTCGCGCCTGTCAGCAGCCTGTGGATCTGTGGCGCGGATCTGTGGGGCCGGGCGCGACAGCCGGGACTGACCGACCAAAACTCGTGCTTCTCGTATGAAGTTTCAGCCGAGAAGGTGGGGATTCGCCGGGTCACCGGCGAATCCCCACCGCCGCGCCCCACCGCTGCGCCCCACCGCCGCGCCCCACCGCCGCGCCACGCCGCCGGGGTGGGTGGCGGGGAGGGGTGCGCTAGGGTGTCGGCACTGCCCGCGCCGCGTCGTCCCCACGCTGAGCTCGGGCTCGGGTGGGTGGCTTCCGCAGCAGCGCAGGTCGCCTGCCGCACCACTGCGATTCGACTCCGTGCGGCGACGCGCCGTGCGAATGAACCCCGTGCCGCCTCGTCGAGGCGCACGTCGGAAGGACACCTGTGGCTCGAGGAGGCCAGCGGGGTGCGACGCAGCAGCGCCGCAACCCCCAGTCGGCGCGGACGCGTCGCAACGAGGAGGGCATCATCCCGCAGCTCGCCCGCGCGGTGCGCGAGGTCGAGGCGGCGGTGGCCCGGCGCTCGGCGATGCCGGAGGTCCGGGCCAAGTTCCAGGTCGTCGCCCTGCTGGCGCGCGAGGAGCGCACCCGGGTCAAGACCGATCCCGCGCTCTCGGAGGGGCGGCGCGGGGAGGAGCTCAAGCGTCTCGACGGGATCGCGACGATCCTGGCGCAGACCGCCGCCCGCGACAGCACCCTGTTCACCCTCCTCGACGAGAACGCCGAGATCTCCGAGGCCGCCCGCGAGGTGCGCCGCGACCTGCTGCGTCGTGCCGGGGTCGACGAGCCCGAGGCCGAGCCCACTGTGGCGGAGCCGGACCCCGAGGCGCTGGCCGCCGCGGAGCGGCGCGTCGTCCCCCTGTCGGTTCAGGCGCGCCAGCTGGCCAACCCGTTCCTGGTGCCCGACTTCACCCACGCCCGGGCGCACGTGCGCCCTCGCCGACTGGCCGGCTGGGAGCTGCTCGACCCCCTGTTCCGCTCCTTCGAGCGGGCCGCTCCCGACGCGCCCGCCTGCATGGCGCTGCCGGAGGCCGAGCAGCTGCAGGCGCTCACCGGACTGCGCGGGCCCGCCGCGCGCGAGCTGATGCCGCACCAGGCGCAGCTGATCGCCTCGGCCGCGGCCGGTCACCGCACCTACCTGCTGGCCGACGAGCCCGGCCTCGGCAAGACCGCCCAGGCGCTCCTGGCGGCTGAGGCCGCCGACGCCTTCCCCCTGCTCGCGGTGGTGCCCAACGTCGTCAAGACCAACTGGGCCCGCGAGGTGCAGCTGTGGACGCCGAACCGCCGCGCCACGGTGCTGCACGGTGACGGCGAGGACGTCGACGGTTTCGCCGACGTGTTCGTCGTCAACTACGAGATCCTCGACCGCCACGTCGGTTGGCTCGGCACCCACGGCTTCCGCGGGATGATCGTCGACGAGGCCCACTACATCAAGAACAAGACCTCGCAGCGCTCGCAGAACGTGCTCGAGGTGGCCGACCGCATCCGCGCCCGCATCGCGCGTCCGCTGATGATGGCGCTCACCGGCACCCCTCTCATCAACGACATCGAGGACTTCCGCGCGATCTGGCAGTTCCTCGGCTGGATCGACGAGGTGCTGCCGCAGGGCGGGCTGATGGAGGCGCTGGAGGAGTCCGGCTTCACCCCCGCGGACGCCGGCTTCTACCCGGCCGCGCGTCGCGCGGTCGTCGACCAGGGCATCGTGCGCCGGCGCAAGATCGACGTCGCTGCCGACATCCCGGCCCGTCGCGTCGCCGACATCCCGGTCGAGCTCGAGGGGGAGGCCGGCCGCTCGATCCGCAAGGCCGAGCAGGAGCTCGCGCGGCGCATGGTCGAGCGCTACGACAAGGCCATCGCCACGCGCCGCACCGGTGCCGTGGTGGAGGGCATCGACCACCGCCTCGTGCGCCAGGTCGCCGGCTGGGAGCGCGAGGACACGGTCGCGAAGACGGGCGAGAACGTCTTCACGATGATGCGCCGCATCGGCCAGGCCAAGGCGGGCCTGGCGGCCGACTACACGGCCCAGCTGGCCCGCAACGTCGGCAAGGTCGTCTTCTTCGCCAAGCACATCGACGTCATGGACGCTGCCGAGGAGGTCTTCGCCGACCGGGGACTGCGCTACACCTCGATCCGAGGCGACCAGACGTCGTCCGCGCGCCAGAAGGCGATCGACGACTTCGTCAACGACCCGGACGTGCAGGTGGCGGTGTGCTCGCTCACCGCGGCGGGCGTGGGCCTCAACCTCCAGGTCGCCTCGAACCTGGTGCTGGCCGAGTTGTCGTGGACCGACGCGGAGCAGACCCAGGCCATCGACCGGGTGCACCGCATCGGTCAGGCCGAGCCGGTCACCGCGTGGCGCGTCATCGCCACCCAGACCCTCGACACCCGCATCGCCGAGCTGATCGACAAGAAGGCGGGGCTCGCCGCCCGCGCCCTCGACGGTGCCGGCGAGGACGTCGACGGCGGTTCGATCGACCTGCAGACCGAAGCCCTGGTGGCGCTGCTCACCGCGGCGCTCGTGGAGCGCGGCGACCGGGCCTGACCCGCTCCACGCCGGGCGCTGCGCTCACGGTCGGCCCGGGACCGTCCCGGGACCCCCGGGCGCCCCAGAACGTGACTCACGCCACTCCCGATCACTGTTTTCTTGGCAAAACGGGACCAAAGCCCCATCGGATCCGATGGTTTTGCCTCTGTGAGCGTCACCACCCGTGACCTTCCGGGACCAGGTGCGTTGAGACGGGTGAAGGTCGCAGCGCTTCGGCGTGAGCGACCCGCGTGTTGCGGTGACTGGGGGGTTCCACGACACGGGGGTGGTCCCGGATTCGTCCGGGGCCACCCCGCTCTCGGTTTTCGGCCCGGATCGATCAGCGTCGGGCGGGTCCGTCGCCTATGTCCGTCCCGATGTCCGTCCCGAGGTCGGACGCCGGGGCGCCGGGCTTGGTGGGGGTCGGCAAGGATATGGCCGTGGCCGCTCCCTTCGTCTCCGCTGATCCGTCCGCCGACGCCGTGCGGCGCAGTGCGCTGCGCCGGATGCGCACGGTCGCCGTCTCGCTGCTGCTGTTCGCCGCGGCCGTCTACGTGGCGACCCTGGGGCAGGACGGCTTCCTCGGCTTCGTCAACGCTGGTGCGGAGGCCTCGATGGTGGGCGCGATCGCCGACTGGTTCGCCGTGACGGCGCTCTTCCGCCACCCGCTCGGGCTGCCCATCCCGCACACCGCGCTCGTGCCGCGCCGCAAGGACGAGCTGGGCCGCGGACTGGAGGAGTTCGTGGGCGAGAACTTCCTCCAGGAGGCGATCATCCGCGAGCGCGTCGACGCCGTGGGCGTCTCGCAGCGCGTGGGCGACTGGCTGGGCAAGCCCGCCAATGCCGAGCGCGTCGTCCGCGAGGGCACCGAGCTCGCCGCCCTCGCCCTCGGCAAGGTCCGCGACGAGCACATCGAGGCGCTCGTCAACGAGGCGCTGCGTCCGCGCTTCCACGAGGAACCCATCGCGCCCCTGCTCGGCGGTCTGCTCGGCGAGGCGCTCGAGGACGACCTGCACCACGGGCTCGTCGACCTCGCGCTCGAGGAGCTGCACAGCTGGCTCGTCGCCAACCCCGACACCGTGCAGGAGGTCATCGGCGAGCGCGCCCCGTGGTGGGCGCCGGAGCGGCTCAACGAGATGGTGATCGACCGCCTCCATGTCGAGATGGTGCGCTGGGTCGGCGAGATCCGCCGCGAGCCGACGCACCGCGCGCGCCTTGCGCTCGACTCGCTGCTGAAGCGCCTGGCCGACGACCTGCTCACCGACCCCGACACCCAGGCCCGGGCCGAGCGCCTCAAGGACCGGCTGCTCGACCACCCCGCGGTCATCAACACCGCCATCTCGCTGTGGAAGGCGCTGCGACGGGCGCTCCTCACCTCCCTGGAGGATCCGCAGGGGGCGGTGCGCCACCGGTTGCTGAGCGAGATCGAGCGCGGCTCGCAGCGCCTGCGTGAGGACGCCGCGCTCCGCGAGCGTCTCGACCGCCGCGCCGCTGACGCGGTGGTGTTCGCCGTCGACCGCTACGGCGCCGAGCTCACCTCGGTGATCACCCAGACCATCGCGCGCTGGGACGGCAAGGAGGCGGCCGAGCGCATCGAGCTCCACGTCGGTCGCGACCTGCAGTTCATCCGCATCAATGGAACGATCGTCGGCGGCCTGGTGGGCGTCGTGATCCACGCGATCAGCGTGGCGCTCCCGTGAGCCCGCGGCTCCCGCGCTTCGGGCGCAGCCGACGTGACGACGCCGACGGACCGGCCGCGCCGGTGCCGGTCGACGTCCCCATCCGCGACGAGGTGATCCGGCTCGGACAGTTCCTCAAGCTCGCCAACCTCATCGACACCGGCGCCGAGGCGAAGGTGGTGCTGGCCGAGGGGCTCGTGCAGGTCAACGGCGAGCCCGAGGCCCGCCGCGGTCGCCAGCTGCGGCGCGGCGACGTGGTGGAGCTGAACGGGCAGGCCGCCCGCGTGGCCGACGAGGCCAGTGCGGACGACCTGCCCTGGTGAAGCAGTCGTGCGAGGTGGGCTCGCGCCTCAGCTGACCGCGAGCAGGTCCACCACGAAGATGAGGGTCTCGCCGGGCTTGATCACGCCGCCCGCGCCGCGGTCGCCGTAGCCCAGGTGGGGCGGGATGACGAGCTGGCGACGGCCGCCCACCTTCATGCCCTGCACGCCGGTGTCCCAGCCGGAGATGACCTGGCCGATGCCGAGGCGGAACTGCAGGGGGGTGCCCCGGTTGTAGGAGGCGTCGAACTCCTCACCGCTCGACAGCGCGACGCCGACGTAGTGCACCGACACGGTGCTGCCGGCGGTGGCCTCCGCGCCGTCGCCGACGGTGATGTCGGTGATGACGAGGTCGGTGGGGGGAGTGGGGTCGACGAACTCGATCTCGGGCTTCTCCATGACTCCACCCTAGGCCCCGCCCGGCGTTAGGCTCCCCCCAGCGTCATCGCGGTCGGGTGCGGTGGCACGAGTGCTCGGGGGTCCACGGTGCAGGTCGCGGTCGACGACGCCGGTGCGTGGACGACGCCCGACGGCCGCGCCCGGCTGGCCCACGCCAGCGCCACCCACCCCGGCGCCGTGCGCTCGGTCAACGAGGACGCCGTCCTGGCCGCGCCGCCGATCTTCGCCGTCGCCGACGGCATGGGGGGCCACGCCCGGGGTGATCGGGCGAGCCGTCTCGTCGTCCAGGCGCTCGCACCCCTCGCGGCGCAGGCGGTCACCGCCGACGACATCGAGCGGGCGATCCGATCCGCCCAGGCGGGGGTCGAGCAACTGGCGGCCGAGTTCACCTCGGCGCCCGGGTCGACCCTCGTGGCGGCCGCCCACGTGCTGGAGGACGGTCGCGGCTACTGGCTGCTGGCCAACCTCGGCGACTCGCGGGCCTACGTGTTCGCCGAGGGCGCGCTGAACCAGGTCTCCACCGACCACTCGGTCATCCAGGAGCTCATCGATGCCGGCCGGCTCACCCCCGACGAGGCGCTGGTTCATCCCGAGCGCCACGTCATCACCCGCGCCATCACGGGCCTCGCGCGTTACCAGGCCGACTTCGCGCTGGTGCCCGCGGCGCCGGGCTCGCGGCTGCTGCTGTGCTCCGACGGGCTCACCACCGAGCTCTCCGACGTCGCGATCTCGCACATCCTGGGCGACCCGGCACCGCCCGAGGTCGCCGTGCTGCGCCTGGTCGACGCCGCGGTGGCCGCCGGCGGACACGACAACGTGAGCGTGGTGGTCGTCGACGTCCTCGAGGCCGGCGCCGACGGCACCGCGGTCGCCGGCCCGGAAGCGGAGCTGATCGGGTTCCTGCACCGGCTCGACCCCGACATCGAGGACACCCGCCCCAACGGCGGTCCGCGGTGAACGCCCGCTACCTCCCGGGCGCCTGCCCCACGCTCGTCGCGGACGACGCCGTGGTGCTCCTCGCGCCCGGCCCGGCCGCGCCGCTCGGTGCCGAGGTGCTCACCGCCCTCGCGGCGATGCTCGCCGTGGACGACGAGGGCCGCGCCCGCCTCCGGATGCCGGGCCGCGAAGCCGTCACGCCCTCCCCGCGGGAGATCGCGGACGCCCTGACGGCCGGCCGGCTGGGCCAGGTGCCCCTCGCGATCGCGACGCCGTCGGGCGCTGGCGTCGATCTCCTGGTGCGCGGTGCCGTCGAGGTGCGCGTGGACGGCGTGCTCGCGGCGAGCGGCCTCGGCGCCGGCGGCGCCTCCGAGGTGAGCCTCCCGCGCGCCGCTGCGGTGGAGCTCGTGCCGGCCGGCGTCGTCCCGCGGCCCGACGCCCTGCTGCCCCTCCTCGGCGGCGTGGTGGCCTCCGGGGGAGTCCGGTGGGCGCTCGTCGCCACCGATGAGGGCGCCGTCACCGCGGCGAACCTGCCGCCCCCGCCCGCCGCGCCCCCCGTGCCCGAGCACACGGTGCTGCGCGGCGGTCCGCGCACCAGCCCGCTGCCGTCCGCCCCGCCGCCGTCCGCTCCACCCCCGCCGGGGCCGCCGCCGTCCGCCCCACCCCCGCCGGGGCCGCCGCCGTCCGCCCCGCCCCCGCCGGGGCCGCCGCCGTCCACTCCACCGCCCCTGGGCCCGCCGCCGTCCACTCCACCGCCGCCGGGTCCGCCGCCGTCCACGCCACCGCCGCCGGGCCCGCCGCCGTCCACTCCACCGCCGGGCCCGCCGCCGGTCGACCCCGACCACGACGGCCGCACGATCACGCCCGCACAGCTGGCCTCGCTCCAGCGGGAGCGATCGGCGATGGCCGGCGTCACGACGCCACCTCCTGCCCCTCCGTACGCGCTGCGCTTCTCCAGCGGACGCGTGGTGCGCGTGCGCCGCCGGGTGCTGGTGGGTCGCAGCCCCCGGGTCCAGCAGGTCGGCGGCAGCATCAACCTGCCCGCCCTCGTCACGGTCGACGACCCCTACGTGTCGAGCACCCACCTCGAGCTGCGCGTGCAGGGCGACCACCTGGTGGTCACCGACACCTCCACCAACGGCACGCTCCACGCGCGCGGCGGCGAGCGGCCGCTGCCGCTGGAGCCGGGGGTGCCCACCGAGATCGCCGTGGGCGACCTGCTCGTGCTCTCCCAGGGGCTCAGCGCCACCGTCGTCCTCGCGGAGGAGGGGTCATGAGCCGGGCGCCCGACATCGCCGGCTTCGCCTTCGTCGACCGGATCGGGGAGGGCGGCTTCGCCGACGTCTTCCGCTACACCCAGGACCTCCCGAGCCGCCAGGTCGCCATCAAGGTGCTGCGCAGCGGCACCGACGCCGCCGCGCTCGAGCAGTTCCGTGCCGAGGCCAACGTGATGGCCCAGCTCTCGAGCCACCCCTCGATCGTGCCGATCTACCAGGCCGGGGTGAGCTCCGACGGGCGGGCCTACCTGGTCATGGAGTACTGCCCTCCGCCCCACGTCGCCCAGCGCTACCGCACGAGCCCGCTGCCCGTCGAGGAGGTGCTCGACATCGGCGTGCGTATCGCCAGCGCGGTCGAGACCGCCCACCGCGCGGGCATCCTGCACCGCGACATCAAGCCCCACAACATCCTCACCAGCACCTTCGGCATGCCGCTGCTCACCGACTTCGGCATCGCCTCGGTCGTCGGCGAGACGGCGGCGAGCGGGCAGGGCTTCTCCGTGCCCTGGTCGCCGCCGGAGGCGTTGAACGCCGAGAGCCACGACGTCCGCGCCGACGTCTACGGTCTCGCCGCCACGCTCTGGTCGCTGCTGCAGGGTCACTCGCCCTTCGAGCGACGCGAGGGCCCCAACGACACCCCCGCGCTGATCGCGCGCATCGAGCGCGGGCAGCTGACCCCGCTGCGCCGCCCCGACGTGCCGGCCTCCCTCGTCACCGTGCTCCAGCGCGCCCTCGACCGCGACGTCAACAGCCGCCCGGCCTCGGCGCTGCAGCTCGGTCGCCAGCTGCAGGACGTCCAGATCGAGCTGCGCCGCTCACCGACGCGGCTCGAGGTCATGGACGCCTCGCCGGCCGCCGAGCGCACCGCCTCCGCGGACGACGACCGCACCCTCATCCGGCCGGTCTCGGTGATCGTGCCGGCGGCCGCCGCCCCCGTGCCGTCCGCCGGTGCGACCCCCGCATCGGCGACGACCGATGGCGCGCCGTCCGATGCCCCCCGACGCGAACCCACCGGCAGCGGACGACGCGGACGCCTGGTGGCGGCCGCCCTCGGTGTCGTCGTCGCGGGCGCGCTCGGCATCGCGCTGCTCGGCGGCGGCGACGACGACCCGAGCGGCGACGGACCGCTGCGCGGGGAGGCGCCGCCCGACCCGGTCGCCCTCGCCGACGTGCCGCCGGCGCCCTCGGTCACCCGCACGGGATCGGGGAGCGAGTGGACCTTCCGGTGGCGGGCCGAGGCCCCGGCCGAGGGCGACGAGTTCAAGGTCGTCTTCAGCGGCGACGGCGCTCCGACGACGGAGCCCGAGTACACCGAGGACACCGCGCGATCGGTGACGCTCCCGCCCGGTCGCACCGTGTGCGTGCGGGTGTCGCTCTCGCGGGTCGGCTCCTCGCCGTCCCCGCCGTCGGAACAGGTGTGCGCGGTCGGGCAGTGACGCCGCCGGCGGCGGGTACGACGTGCGGCTGGGAGGCCGGAGGAATCACTCGGGGATGAACTGGGCATGAAGGTCGAGATGAAGAACGCGGTGGGCGGCGCGATGGGCGCGCTGCGAGGATCACGCGGACGCGCTCCTGGCGCGCCCGCGGACGGGCGCGCGACCTCACGTCGTCGCTGGAGCCGCGCCGCCTCGGGCACCGTGCTGGCCCTGCTCGTGGGCACCCTCGTCGTCCTCGCCTACCGCTACGAGGGCAAGCCCTTCACCGAGGTCGACCTCAACGACGGCAGCGTCTGGGTGACCAACCGCGACCTCGGCCTGGTCGCCCGACTGAACCCCCAGATCGAGGAGCTCGACCTGGGCGTGGACGCGACCACGGCCGACTTCGACATCTTCCAGCGCGCCGGCGACCTCTTCGTCGACGACGACTCCTCCGACCGATCGGTCAAGCCGATCGACATCCCCCGCGCCTCCGTGCGCGAGGCCACCTCGCTGCCCACCGGCGCCGTGGTGGCCCACGGCGGCGACACCTTCGCCGTCGTCGACCCCGTGAGCGGGAAGGCCTGGGTGCGCCCGCAGGCCTCCTTCGGCAGCTTCTCGGCCAAGGGCACGCCGCCCGACCTCACCGGCGCGCTGAGCGCCGCGGTCGGCGACGACGGTCGGGCCTACGTGCTGGGCCGCGACGGTACGGTCACGGCCCTGCGCACCGCCGGCGCGGCGCCGGCGGTCGACGACGGCGAGCAGCGCCTCGGCGGCGGCGACGCCACCCTCGGCACCGACCCGGCGCTGGTGGCGATGACGGTGGTGGGCGACGTCCCCGTGCTCTACGACCGCACGTCCGGCGAGCTGCGTCGCCCCGGGCAGGAACCGCTCCGCGTGCAGGTGCAGAACTCCGCCGACGTCCGCCTACAGCAGCCGGCCGCCTCGGGCGACGCCGTCTACGTCGCCACCCCCGAGGGCCTGCTCCGCGCGCCGCTCGAGGGCGGTTCGCTCGAGTCCGTCAGCCGCGGTCCGGTGCAGGGCCTGCCCGCCGCCCCCGTCGTGCTGCTGAGCACCGGCTGCGTCTACGCCGCCTGGTCCGATCCGTCCTCGCCCCACAACTACCTGCGCGACTGCGCCGACGACTCCTTCGACGACACCGACCCGATCGCCTCGATGCAGCCGGGCGCCCGCCTGCAGTTCCGGGTCAACCGCGACGTCGTGGTGCTCAACGACGACGTCACGGGCGACACCTGGCTCGTGCAGCAGCCCGGCAAGGCGAAGGTCGACAACTGGCCCACGGTCGACCCGCGCAACGAGAACCGCTCGAAGCTCAAGGAGACCACCGAGGAGGTCCCCGAGCAGGAGAACCGGCCGCCCGAGCCCCAGGACGACGACCTGGGCGCGCGCCCCGGCCGCTCCACCGTGCTGCCCGTGGTCGCGCTCAACGACCACGACCCCGACGGCGACATCCTCAGCATCTCCAAGACCCAGCACGTCAGCGGACCCGAGCTCGAGGTGCGCATCGTGGGCGGCGGCACCCAGCTGCAGGTGGCCGTGCCCGCCGACGCCACGGGCACCTCGGTCTTCCGCTACTACGTCACCGACGGCAAGGTCAACGACGAGGTCTTCGCCCTCGTGCGACTGCGCATCCGCACCGACGGCCAGCACGCCAAGCCCAAGCTGATGCCCGACCGGGAGCCCCGACTGCGCGTGGCGAAGGGGGCCACGGCCAGCTACTTCGTGCTCGCCGACTTCTACGACATCGACGGCGACGACCTCACCCTGCGCGAGGCCACCGCCCGCGGCGGCGAGGTCGAGTTCCGCCCCGACGGCACCATCACCTTCAGCGACACCGGCGCCGGCGCCAAGGTCAGCGAGATCGACTACGTCGTGGACGACGGCATCGACTCCTTCTCGGGCAGCCTGCCGGTCGACGTGCTCGCCGAGAAGGCTCCGCCCGAGCTGGTGCCCGACCTGTCCTCCGGCGTGGCCGGCACGCGGGTCGTCGTCCAGCCGCTGGCCAACGACCGCAACCCCGAGGGCACCGACCTGACCCTAAAGAGCGTCAAGGTCGTGGGCGACGACACCGGCACCCAGGTGACCCCCGACCTGGAGTCCGGCACCTTCACCTTCGTCGCCCGCCGCGCCCGCAGCTACTACCTGCAGTACGCCGCCTACAACTCCTCGGCCACCGTCACCTCCACGGTCCGCCTCGACATCGAGTCGCCGCCGAAGGACAACCGGCCGCCGGTGGCGGTGCGCGACAAGGCGGTGGTGGCGCCGGGCGGCAGCACGCAGGTCGACCTCCTGCTCAACGACCTCGACCCCGACAACGACGTGCTGGTGGTCAAGCGCGTCGGGCGCCCCTCGATCCCGGGCCTGAAGGTCTCGGTGGTCGACAAGCGTCTGGCCGTCGTCTCGTCCGCCTCCGACTTCGCCGGGCAGCAGGCCACGGTGGAGTACGTCGTCTCCGACGGCCGAAGCTCGACCACCGGCTACCTCGTCATCACCCAGCGGCCGGCCACGACCAACAGCCACCCGGTGGCCAACAAGGACCAGGTCACCGTGCGCGCCGGCTCCGTGACCACCGTCCCGGTGCTCGCCAACGACTCCGATCCCGACGGCGGCAAGCCGCGGCTGTTCCAGTCCGACCTGGTCAACGAGCAGGACCTCGACGTGTGGGTCTCCGGCGACACCCTGCGTCTGCGCGCGCCCGACGAGCCGGGCACCTACTCGGTGATCTACGGCGTGCGCGACGACGACGGGCTCAAGGCCACCGCGGAGCTCAGCGTGTTCGTCGTCCCCGACTCGGCGAAGAACAACCGCCCGCCCGTGCCGCAGCCGATCATCGACCGGGTCATCGGCGGGCGTCCCAAGGTCATCTCGGTCGACCTCGTCGGCGCCGATCCCGACGGCGACTCGGTGGCGCTGCGCAGCATCCTGACGGCGCCGACCCTGGGCCGCGTCGTCGACACCGGCGTCGACTGGATCCGCTACGAGGCCTTCGAGGGGCGCACCGGCACCGACTTCTTCCAGGTGCTCGTGCAGGACAAGTTCGGGGCCACCGGCGTGGCCGACGTCCGCGTCGGCGTGGTCGCCGCCGAGGAGGTCAACCAGCCGCCCGTCGCCCTCGACGACACCGTGCTCGTGCAGCCCGATCGCACGATCACCTACAACGTGCTCACCAACGACGTCGATCCCGACGACGACCCGCTGCGCGTCGACGACATCAACGCCGCCACGAAGGTGCGCCACGAGGGCGGCCTCGTGGAGGTCGCCGTGGGCGAGGCGCCGGCGGCGACCACGGCGGTCACCACGATCGGCTACTCGGTGCGCGACGCCGCCGGCGCGCGCGACGACGCCGTCCTCAAGGTGGCGGCCAGTCGCACGGCTCCTTTCTACGCACCGATCGCGCGCGACGACGTCGCCGACCTCGGCGACATCATCGGCCGCGAGCCGGGGGAGCAGGTGCGCATCCCGGTGCTCGACAACGACATCGACTTCGACGGCGCGAAGGCCGACCTCCGCGTCGTGGGGTGCGACGCCGGCCGCGGCGGCCGGTGCACGGTGGACGACGACGGCTCGGTGCGCGTGGCCCTGCGCGCGACCGACCAGGTGGTGCTCTACCGCCTCGACGACGCCGACGAGGAGTCGACCGACACCTTCGGCGTCGTCTACGTCACCGGCACCGACAACGTGCCTCCGCAGCTCACCACCGACCCCGACCGCGTGCCCGTGAAGGTCGACGCCGGCCAGGACGCCGTCATCGACCTCACCGACCTCGTCGTCACCCGTGCCGGGCGCACCCCGTCGATCGCCCCCGACGCCTCACCCACCGCCGTCAACGGCGCGGTCTCGCCGGTGGAGGGGGCCACCACGTCGGTGCGCTTCACGCCGGCGCGTGATCACGTCGGACCGGCCTCGATCACCCTCGCGGTGAGTGACGGCCGCGACGGTGACGCCGGCGCGCTCACCTCGCTGCTCACCATCCCCATCGACGTCGTGCCCACCGCCAACGTCGCACCGGTGATGCGCGACGCTGCCGTCGACCTCGGCCTGGACGACGAGCCGGTGCAGCTCGACCTCGCGGGACTCACCCGCGACGCCAACAGGGGCGATCTCGACTCGATGACCTGGACGGCGACGACCACCAGCGGCGAGGTGGAGGCCTCGGTGGACGCCGAGGCCGGCGTGCTCACCCTCGAGCCCACCGGGTCGGCGGAGGCCGACGAGAGCGCACGGGTCGAGGTCGTGGCCACCGACGCCGCCGGTGCCACCGACACGGGCACGGTGAGCGTCCGCCTCGTCGACAGCGACCGGCCGCTCGTCCACGTGCCGCTCATCACCGTCAACGCCGACGAGGACGAGCCCACCGAGGTCGATCTCGCCTCCTACGCGGTCAACCCCTACCCCGGCGAGCCGATCACCGTGAGCTCGCCGGTGCAGGAGGGGCGCGGGCGCCTGCGCGACGTCGCCGTCGACGGCTCCGTCGTGCGCTTCACGCCCAGCTCCTCGGGCACCTCCGCGCTGCGCCTGCGCGTCGGCGACGCCTCGGGCGACCGCTCGCGCGAGGTCACCGCCCGCATCGCGATCACGGTCATCGACGTCCCGGACGCCCCGGCGCGTCCCACCCTGTCGTCGGTCGAGGCCTCCTCGGCGGTGCTGTCGTGGCGCGAACCCGACGCCAACGGCGCCCCGATCGAGGAGTACGAGGTCGCCGGCCCCGGCGGGTTCACGCAGCGCTGCACGGCCACCACGTGCCGCCTGGTCGACCTGACACCGGGCGAGAGCTACACCTTCACCGTGCGCGCCCGCAACAGCGAGGGCTGGAGCGAGCCGAGCCCGGCCACCGAGAAGATCGTGCCGAACCGCGCCCCCGACCTGATGACCCCGCCCGAGGTCGTCATCGAGGCGCCGCCCACGGGCAGCCGCATGGATCGCCGACTCACCCTGCGGTGGACGCCGCCCACCAACGAGGGATCCGAGATCACGGCCTACGAGATCAAGGAGGCGGGCAGCGCCCGCACCTGGCAGGCCGCCGGCACCGCGCGTGAGACGGTGATCCCCGGTCTGGCCAACGGCACGCCCTACGCCTTCGAGATCCGGGCGATCAACGCGGTCGAGCCCCGACGACAGTTCTCCGCGCCGTCCCGGGCGGTCGCGCCGTTCGGCGTGCCCCTGCCGTCCGGAGCAGCGCCCTCGCTCACCGCCAGCGAGGCCGACCCCTACAACCAGGCGCCCTTCGTGCGCATCGACTGGGCCGCGTGGTCGGAGTCGCAGAGCAACGGCAACCGCGTGACCAGCTACCGCATCACCTGCAGCGGCTGCCGCCGAGGCGTCTACGACGTCGACGCCTCGACGACCTCGCGCACCTTCGGGGCCGCCGACGGCATCACCAAGGGCCGCACGTTCACCTTCACGGTGGCCGCCACCAACGACGCCGGCACCAGCGACCGCAGCCCGAGCGTGTCGGGACGTCCGTTCACCAAGCCCGGCCCCGTGCGCAACCTCGGCGAGGTCGGCTCCTCACCCAGCGACCGCACCGCGCTGATCGGATGGGACGGTCCGGCCGACGACGGCGGTCTCCCGATCAGCCACTACCTCGTGCAGACCGACGGCGGCGGGACGACGACCGTGCCCGCCACACCCGGGGCCGGCGGCGTCCCGATCACCTTCGCCGGCAACGGGGCCCACACCGTGAGCGTCCGCGTGGTCACCCGCAATGGCGACCGACTCATCGAAGGCGACCCGGTCGGCATCCGCGACGTCCGCACGTGGGGCAAGCCGCAGCCGCCCAACGACACCTCCGCCATCTCGGGCGACTACTACTCGGTGTCGGTGCCGCTGCAGGCCGGCGGCGAGAACGGCCAGCCGGTGCTCGGCGTGCAGTTCAGCGACAACGACGGTGCCTCGTGGCAGAACCGCCGATCCGGTGAGCCCTACAGCGCTCAGGTGCCCCAGGGCGGCACGGCCCGCTCGATCCTCGTGCGCACCGTCTCCGCCGCCGAGGGCGACCGCAAGTACAGCGACGCGATCCGCGTCACCGCTACGAGCCGAGCGCGCGACCTGAGCATCGCGATCAACTGCGTCGCCGGCTTCATCAACTGCACCGCGCAGGTGCGCGGTGACGGCTTCGTGCGCGACGACTCCCGCACCGCCACCGTCACGTTGTCGGGCGGCCTCGAGCGCCAGAACCCCGACAGCTGCACCTCCTTCTCACGGCAGGTGTCGGGCAGCTTCTTCTACAACGCCGGCGGCGACAACTGCTACGTGCGCGGCAACGGAGTGGCGCGCGTGGAGGTCGACGGCGCCACCGCCGAGGTCACCCGATAGCTCCGCCCCACCCGCCCCAGCACCAGCCCCAGATAGGAACCGACATGAGTGTGACCACCGAGCAGGCCGAGTGGTTCTCGCAGACCTTCGAGCAGCTCGTCGCGAACGTCGAGCAGGCGGTGGTGGGCAAGACCGAGGTCGTGCGGCTGGCCTTCGTCACCCTGCTCGCCGAGGGTCACCTGCTGCTGGAGGACTTCCCGGGCACCGGCAAGACCTCGCTGGCGCGCGCGATCGCCCAGACCATCCAGGGACGCCACCAGCGCATCCAGTTCACCCCCGACCTCCTGCCGAGCGACGTCACGGGCGTGACGATCTTCGACCAGCGGGCCCAGGAGTTCGAGTTCCACCGCGGGCCGATCTTCGCCAACGTGGTGCTCGCCGACGAGATCAACCGCGCCTCGCCGAAGACGCAGTCGGCCCTGCTCGAGGTGATGGAGGAGAGCCAGGTCACCGTCGACGGCGTCACCCACCGCGTCGAGCAGCCCTTCATCGTCATCGCCACCCAGAACCCCATCGAGCAGGCGGGCACCTACCGGCTCCCCGAGGCCCAGCTCGACCGCTTCCTGGTGAAGACCACGCTCGGCTACCCGGCCCACGACGACACGGTGCGCATCCTCGCCACCGCACCGCGCGGCAAGGCGGCCACCGTCGTCAACCCGATCATCAGCGGCGAGAACGTGCTGCACCTGATCAACCTCGCCCAGCAGGTGCACGTGGAGCAGCCCATCCTCGAGTACGTCGCCGCGCTCACTGAGGGCACCCGCACCGCCCCCGAGGTCGTGCTCGGCACCAGCGTGCGCGCCGGCCGGGCGCTGGTGCGGGCCGCGCGCGCGTGGGCGCTCTCCTACGGTCGCACCTACGTGGTGCCCGACGACGTCAAGGCGCTCGCAGTGCCGGTGCTGGCCCACCGCATGGTGCTCGACCCCGAGGAGGACTTCCGCGGCACCACCAGCGAGGAGGTCGTGCGGCGCGTGCTCGAGCGGGTGCCGGTGCCGATGCAGCAGGTGAGCTGATGGCGCTGGCCCTGCGCTCCGTGCCGCAGCGGCTGCGCCGCGGCGCGGTCGAGCTCTCCCGCCGTCGCCGAGCCGTGGTCGGTGCCGCGGTCGACGACGCGCGCCGGCGCACCGAACAGATCCGACGACGGCTCGCCCCGATCACCGACACCGTCACCGGCGCGGGGTGGCTGGCCGGCGTCCTCGCGCTCGTGCTGCTCGTGGCGGGTCCGCTCCTGCGCTGGCCCGAGCTCGTGGCGGCCGGCGCCTTCCTGGCCTTCGCCCTGCTCATCGCGATCGGGTTCGTGGTGGGCCGCCAGCCGCTGGTGGCGCGCCTCGACCTCGCCCGAGAGCGCGTGGTCGTGGGGGAGCGCGCGAACGGCTACCTCATGGTCACCAACCCCACCCAGCGCCGCACCCGGGCGCTCAGCGTGGAGTTCCCGGTCGGCACCGGCCGCGCGGTCTTCGACCTGCCGCCCCTCGACCCCGGCGCCGTGCACGAGGAGCTGTTCGCGATCCCCACCGCCCGCCGCGCGGTCCTGGACGTCGGCCCGGTGGTCGCCGTCCGCGCCGACCCGCTGGCGCTGCTGCGCCGCGAGCGCGAGCTCAACGAGCTCGACCAGCTCTACGTGCACCCGCAGACCCTGCGCGTCGACGGCTCGGCCGCCGGCCTGGTGCGCGACCTCGAGGGCCGCACGGTGCCGAAGGTCTCCGACAACGACGTGTCCTTCCACGCCCTGCGCGGCTACGTCGCCGGTGACGACCGGCGCCACATCCACTGGAAGTCCAGCGCCAAGACCGGCGCGCTCATGGTGCGGCAGTTCGAGGAGACCCGACGCTCCCACCTGCTCACGATGGTCAGCTCGCGCCTGGAGGACTACGCCAGCGACGACGAGTTCGAGCTCGCGATCTCGGTAGCCGGATCCCTCGGCACGCAGGCGCTCGCCGACGGTCAGCAGCTCACCGCGGCCTCCTCGCACGGCAGCCTGCCGGCCGGTGGCCTGCAGCGCTTCCTCGACGGCCTCTCGGGACTCTCCTACGACTGGCGCGCTCGGCGGCTCGTCGAGGTGACCCGCCGCTGGGGGCACGACGAGCTCTCGGCCAGTGTGATGGTGCTGTGCGTCGGTGCCGGCGTGTCCATCACCGACCTGCGCCAGGCGCGCCGCCAGCTCCCGGTCGACACCCGCGTGATCGCGATGCGGTGCCTGGTCGGCGCGGAGCCGTCCGTGCGGTGGCTGGGCGACCTCGCCGTGGCCACCGTGGGTCGCCTCGACGAGCTCGGCGTCGCGGTGCGGCGGGTCTCGGCATGAGCGCCCCGCATCCCTCCGACGCGGGTGCGGCGAGCGGTCCCGCGCGCTCGGCGAGCCGCTCGGTCAGCCGCACCGGTCCGCAGCTGGTGGGGCTCGGCACCCGCGGCGCCGGACGGCTGCCCGCCACCTGGGTCGTGCTGCTCGACGCCGCGCTGCTCGTCGTCCTCGGGCTGGCGGCGCTGTGGCCGCTCGGCGTCGCCTACGCCGGCCGCCAGTGGCTGGTGGCCTCCCTCGCCGGACTGGTGCTGGGCGCCGCGCTGGCCTGGGCCGGTGCCCGCCTGCGCTGGGGCGTGTGGCTGAGCGTGCTCGCCCTGGTGGCGACCTACCTGGTCGTCGGTTCGGCCGCAGCGCTGCCGGACGACGCCCGCCGGCGCTTCCTGCCCACCCCCGAGACGCTGCACGACCTCGTGATCGGCGCCGTGCAGACCTGGCGGCAGGCGCTCACGCTGCCCACCCCGCTCGGCGAGAGCGGCATCGTCGTACTGGTGCCGTTCATCAGCGCCCTCGTGGGCGCCTTCGTGGCCGGCGTGTGGCTGTGGCGCTCGCGACTGCCGGGCCTGGCCGGCCTCACGCTCGGCCTGCTGCTCGTCGTGGCGTGCGCCTTCGGCGACATCGAGGCGGGCGCCGCCGTGCTGCGCGGCCTGGCGCTCGCGGTCGTCGGCGCGGTCTGGCTGCGGTGGCGCTCCGCCACCCCCGCCCGTGGACGACGCACCCGCCGCGCCGTCGCCACGGTGCTCGTCGTCGGTGCCGCCGCCGCCCCGGCCGCAGGTCTCGCGCTGCTCGGCGGCGAGCAGCCGCGCGTGGTCCTGCGCGACCACGTGGTCACTCCCTTCGACCCGCGCGACTACCCGAGCCCGCTCGCGAAGTTCCGCGCCTACCGCAAGGAGCCCGTGCGCACCGGCTCCACGCTCTTCACCGTCGACGGCCTGGAGAGCGGCACGCTGGTGCGCCTCGCGGTGATGGACACCTACGACGGGGTGGTCTGGAACGTGTCGGGCGGCCCGGGGTCGGCGCACGACTCGGGCACCTTCCGCCGCCTGCGCAACGATCCCGAGGCCGAGACCCGCGAGGCGGTCCGCGGGCGGATCACGATCGGCGACTACACCGGCGTCTGGGTGCCCAGCGTGGGCGAGACCCTGGCGATGACCCCCGAACGCGACGGCCGCCTCGACTCCGCCGCGGCCGCGGAGCTCGTCATCAACCGCCAGACCGGCACCGTCGCCGAGATCGGCGGGGTGCGGCAGGGCACCACCTTCGACGTCGTGGCCGCGCTCCCGCCGACTCCGCCGGAGGAGGAGATCAGCCAGCTGCAGGCCGACACCTCGCTGGTGCTGCCCGCCCCGGCGATCGTCCCGGAGGAGCTCACCGACCGCATCCAGCGCTGGCAGAGCGAGGCCGGTTTCACGGGCGGCACCGACGGCGAGCTCGCCCAGTTCCTGCGCGACTCCTTCCGCGAGCGCGGCTACTACTCCGACGGTGTCGACGACTTCACCCCCGCCGGGCACGGCGCCAGCCGCCTGGCCGTGCTCACGAAGACGCCCACGCCCGTGGGCAACGCCGAGCAGTACGCCGCCGCCATGGCGTTGGCCGGCCAGCGCCTCGGGCTCCCCAGCCGCGTCGTCCTCGGCTTCAAGGTGCCGCCCGGCGGGGGAGCAGTGCGCGGCGAGAACGTCACCGCCTGGACCGAGGTGCGGTTCAAGGGGGTCGGATGGGTCGCCTTCGATCCCACGCCCCCGGAGGACCAGAAGCTGCGCCAGCCCAACGACGAGCCCAACGAGGAGCCCCAGCCGCAGGTGCTGCAGCCGCCGCGCGTGCCCGGTGAGCCGCAGGAGGCCACCGACAACCTGCAGCAGGGGCAGGGCCGCAAGCAGCGCATCGATGTCCTCGGAGTGATCGGTGCGGTGCTCGGCGTCGTCTGGGACGTCGCGCAGGTGCTCGTGCTGACCTCGCCGCTGTGGGGCGTGCTGCTCTACAAGGCGCTGCGTCGGCGTCGCCGCCGCCGAGCAGCCGACCCGACCGCCCGGCTCACCGGCGCGTGGCAGGAGCTGGCCGACCGCACCCGCGACCTCGGCGTGCGCCCCGGGCCCGGAACGACGCGGCGCGAGGGCGCCTACGCTGTCGCGGAGCGCTACGCCGACACCGATGTCGGCGTCGTCGCCCTGGCCCACACCGCCGATCGCCACGTCTACGGACCCGACCGGCCGAGCGAGGAGGAGGCCCGGGCCTACTGGAGCGACGTCGACAGCGCGCTGCGCCGCATCCGCCGGGCCAGCCCGTGGTGGCGGCGCCTGCTGGCGCGCTTCTCGCTCGCCTCGGTGCCCTGGCGGGCCGAGGTGCGGCGGCGTCGCGCAGGCCTGCTCCGCCGGGCGCGAGGGTTGCTGCATCGGCTCGCCCAGGTTCCCCCTCTGCCGCGCCTGCGTGCGGCGCTCGCGCGGCGACCGGGGGGTGGGGACGACGCCCGCGCCCACCGCCGCTCGCGCGACTGAGCTGCGCGAGACACCCTCGCGCTGCGCCGCGTCCTGCGCCATCATCGGCTCAGGTGCCGCTGACATCCGTCACCGGCCACGACGGGGAGGGTCGGATCATGGGGATCGTTACGCGCTCACACGCACGGAGGACGACGCCGCGCTGGCGCCGCTGGACGGTGGCCGCCGCCACGGCCGTGGCCACCGCTGCCGGAACGGGGGCGCTGGCGGCCGTGCCGGCCGCGGACGCCGTCGCGCCGCGATCGGTCGCCGCGGTCGTGGCGCCGAGCGACCCGTTCTACGTCTACCGCGGCACCACGCCGCTGGCCTCGCTCGCCCCCGGCACGGTGCTCGCGACCCGCACCAAGCCCTACCACCTGCTCGGCCTGCCGCTCCCGCTGAAGGTCGTCCAGATCCTCTTCCGCACCACCGACCAGCAGGGTCGCGCGGTCGCCGGGGTCACCTCCGTGGTGAAGCCGCTGTTCGGCACCTCCACCCGCGTGGTCAGCTACCAGTCGTTCTACGACTCGCTCAACCCCGAGGACGGCCCGTCGCGCGCCATCGCGGGCGACGTCCGATTCGGAGGCCTGATCGCGAACGTCGAGACCGGCTTCGTTCTCTCCTTCCTGCTGCAGGGCTTCGCGGTCAACATCGCCGACACCCAGGGGCCCACGGCCGACTTCGCGGCCGGTCCCGAGTACGGCATGGTCACCCTCGACTCGCTGCGCGCCGCGCTCGCCACGCCCAGCACGGGCATCGCCCCCGGCGCCCAGGTGGGTCTGTTCGGCTACTCGGGTGGCGCGATCGCCACCAACTGGGCCGCCACGCTCGCGCCGAGCTACGCCCCCGAGGTGAACAGCCGTCTCGTCGGTGCGGCCGAGGGCGGAGTCCTCGTGCGCCCGCACCAGAACCTGCCCTACGTCGACGGCAGCCTGGTGTGGGCCGGCGTGGCCCCGATGGCCATCGTCGGCGCGGCCCGCGGCTTCGGCATCGACTTCTCCCGCTACCTCAGCCCCTACGGCCGGCAGGTCGTGGCGAAGCTCGAGAACGCCAGCATCGGCGAGGTGCTCGGCGCCTACCCCGGCCTCACCTTCGCCTCGCTGGTCAAGCCCGAGTACGCCGACCCCGCCTCGATCCCCGAGTTCGTCGCCGCCGTCAACCAGCTCAACCTGGGCACTCGGCCGAGCCCGACCATCCCGATGTTCATCGGCCAGGGTGCGAGCGGCGAGATCGAGGGCACCCGGGGCGACAAGCCGGGCATCGGTCCCGGTGACGGCGTGATGGTGGCCGGCGACGTGCGCAGCCTGGCCCGCAAGTACTGCGGCGACGGGGTGAAGGTCACCTACCGCGAGTACCAGGCCAGCCACGTCGGCACGGTGGCCTTCTGGGCCCCGGAGGCGGTGCTGTGGCTCTCCAGCCGCTTCGGCGCCAACCCCTCCGACCCCGGCTCCAACTGCGCCTCCATCGCCCCCGGCAACCCCCTCACCCCGCTCGCCGCGAAGTCGGCGAAGCGCCCTGTCGGACGCTGACGGCTCGTCCGCCGGCGGGGATGGCCCGCCGGCGGCGTCCGACGTGGGTCGGCGCCCGGAGCCGGCTTCGGGCAGAGCCCTCGGCGGCTCAGAGCGGGGACCCCGCCGCCCGGCGCAACTCCTCGCGCCTGATGTCGATGTCCTTCCAGCGCCGGGCGGCACCCCGAGTCGCCGCCGAGGGCTCTCCCTGCGCCGGCTCCGGGCGCCGCCCTGGCCGTCGGACGCCGCCGTCGGGCGCCTCGGTACCGGTCACGGTGGGCGCCCCGAGCGGGGCGCGGGCACCTCAGCCGTGCACGTAGCTGTCGAGCTGGTCGCGCTCGAACTGCAGGCGGTCGATCTTGTGCTTGACCACGTCGCCGATGCTGACGATGCCGACGACGCGACCGTCGGCGTCCACGGTGGGCACGTGGCGGAAGCGCTCGCGGGTCATGGTCTGCATGACGTCGTCGAGGTCGTCGTCGGGGGAGCAGGTGTGCACCTGGGCGGTCATGATCGAGCGCACGTCGTTGTTGATCACCGTGCCGTCGTGGTGGAGGCGGCGGACGACGTCGCGCTCGCTGACGATGCCCTCGAGGCGCCCCTCGGGCCCGGTGACGACGACCGCGCCGATGTTGTGCTCGGCGAGGGTCGCGATCAGCTCGCGCACGCCCGCCTCGGGGGAGATGGTGACGATCCCGGCGTGCGCCTTGGCGCCCATGACCTCGCTGATCCGCATGTGACGCAGATTACATTCGCGCCAGGTTGGCGTCACCCCCTCGGGACGATGCCCTGAGCTGAGGGGGTCAGGCGTCGGCGGGCCCGTCCGCGTCGTCGGCGCGGTCGTCGGGGTCCGCGTGCCGCGCGCGGTGGGCGCGCAGGTCGGAGACGCTGCCCGGTCCGGTGCGCGGCCAGTCGGCGTCGCCGGCGTCGTCGGCGACGCTGCCGAGGTACGACATCGCCACCTCGTGCAGGTGGCCGTTGCTGGCCAGGGCGTTGCCGCCCCAGGGGCCGTCGCGGCCGTCGAGCGAGGTGAAGCGCCCGCCCGCCTCGCGCACGATGATGTCGAGTGCCGCCATGTCGTAGACCTCCAGCTCCGGCTCGGCGGCGAGGTCGACCGCGCCCTCGGCGAGCAGCATGTAGCTCCAGAAGTCGCCGTAGGCCCGGGTGCGCCACACCCGCCGCATCAGGCCGAGCACGTCGTCGCCGAGCCCGCGGTCCTCCCAACCGCTGAGGGAGGAGTAGGAGAACGAGGCGTCCTCGAGGCGCCGGACGTCGGAGACCTGGCACCGGGTCGCCTTGAGCAACGACCGGCCGGTCCACGCGCCCTGCCCGACCGCGGCCCACCACCGGCGCTGGAGCGCGGGGGCCGACACGACGCCGAGCACCACCTCGTCGTCCACGACCAGCGAGATGAGCGTGGCCCACACGGGCACGCCGCGCACGAAGTTCTTCGTGCCGTCGATGGGGTCGATGATCCAGCGGCGCTGCGAGTGCCCGGAGGTGCCCTCCTCCTCCCCGGTGATCGCGTCGCGGCTGCGCGCGCGACCAAGGGTGCGGCGGATGGACTCCTCGACCGAGGAGTCGGCGTCGGTGACGGGCGTCAGGTCGGGCTTGCTCATCACGTGCAGGTCGAGCGCCTTGAAGCGCGCCTGGGTGAGTGAGTCGGCGTCGTCGGCCAGCAGGTGGGCGAGGCGCAGGTCGTCGGTGTAGTCCGGGGTGGCCACGCCTGGCACCCTATCGGCGCGCCGATCGCCGTCCTCGTCGGCGAGCGCTCGACGGCCCGACGCGCTCGCGCTGAGAGAGTCAGTACTCCGTGATGGAGCGGGCGGCGAGCAGGCGCCGGAAGGAGGCGACGCGCTCGGGGTCGGCGACGCCGTCGCGCAGGGCGTCGTCGAGGCCGCACTCGGGCTCGTCCTCGCTGTGAGTGCAGCCGCGCGGGCACTCCTCGGTCATCTCGTCGAGGTCGGGGAAGGCCTCGATGAGGTGCTCGGGCTGCACGTGGGCCAGGCCGAAGGAGCGGATGCCCGGGGTGTCGACGATCCACCCCTGCTCGCCCCACTCGGCCGGCAGCGGCAGGAGGATGGCCGAGGTGGAGGTGTGGCGGCCGCGGCCCGTGACGGCGTTGACGTGCCCGGTCTCGCGGCGTGCGTCGGGCACGAGGGCGTTGACGAGGGTCGACTTGCCGACGCCGCTGTGGCCCACCAGCACGCTGATCTGGCCGGCGAGCCGCTCGCGCAGCGCATCGAGCCCGTGGACGACGCGATCCTCGCCGCGGTGCGTGACGACCCACGGCACGCCCAGCGACCGGTAGGTCGAGAGCAGCACCTCGGGGTCGGCGAGGTCGGCCTTCGTGAGGGCGAGGAGCGGCGACAGCCCGGCGTCGAAGGCCGCCACCAGCGCACGGTCGATGAGGCGGGGGCGGGGCTCGGGGTCGGTGAGCGCGGTGACGACGACGAGCTGCGTGGCGTTGGCGACGATGACGCGCTCGACCGGGTCGTCGTCGTCGGCCGTGCGCCGCAGCACCGTGCTGCGCTCGGTGACCTCCACGATGCGGGCCAGGGCGCCGTCCTCGCCGGAGACGTCGCCGACCACCCGCACGCGGTCCCCGACGACCACGCCCTTGCGACCGAGCGGGCGCGCCTTCATGGCCGTCACGACCGTGTCGCCGACCAGCAGCGTGAAGCGCCCGCGGTCAACGGTCACGACCATGCCGTCGACGGCGTCCTCGTGGGCGGGGCGGTCCTTGGTGCGGGGGCGCGTGCGCCGGCGGGGCCGGTCGTAGTGCTCGACGTCGTGATCGGTGTAGCGCGGCACGCGGGTCCCCGATCAGGCCCGGGCCGGGAGCAGCCGCGACCAGTGGCCGGCGAAGTCGGTGAACGTCTTGCTGGTGGTGGCGATGTCCTCCACGAGCACGCCGTCGACCGCTGCCCCGATGATCACGCCGGCGTGCGCCATGCGGTGGTCGGCGTAGGTGCGCCAGAGTCCGCCGCGCAGCGGCGCGGGTCGCAGCACGAGGCCGTCGGGCAGCTCGTCCACGTCGGCCCCGAGCCGTCCCAGCTCGGTGGCGAGGGCGGCGAGCCGGTCGGTCTCGTGGCCGCGGATGTGCGCGATCCCGGTGAGGCGCGAGGGCGTCCTCGCGAGGGCGCACAGGGCGGCGACGGCCGGTGCGAGCTCGCCGACGTCGTGCAGGTCGGCGTCGATGCCGCGCAGGCCGGAGACACCATCGAGAGGGCCGGTGACGCGCAGGCCGTCGGGCACCCGCTCCACGGTGCAGCCCATCGCTGCCAGCAGGTCGCGCAGCGCGTCACCCGCCTGGGTCGTGGACGACGGCCAGTCGCGCACCGTGACCGAGCCCCCGGAGACGGCGGCGAGGGCGAGGAAGGGGGCGGCGTTGGAGAGGTCGGGCTCAACCACCTCGTCGCGTGCGGCCACCGTGCCGGGTGCCACGCGCCAGCGTTCGGCGCCGTGCTCTTCCACCTCGACGCCGCGCGCGCGCAGCATCGCCACGGTCATGTCGATGTGGGGCTGGGAGGGGATCGGGTCGCCGCTGTGGCGGATGTCGACGCCGTCGTCGAAACGGGCGCCGGCGAGCAGGAGCGCCGAGACGAACTGCGACGATGCCGACGCATCGACGGTGACCTCGCCGCCGCGCACCCGGCCGGTGCCGTGCACGGTGAAGGGGAGCGCGCCGGGCGTGCCCTCGGCGTCGTCCACCTCGACACCGAGGTCGCGCAGCGCCTCGAGCACGGTGCCGATCGGGCGGGTGCGCATGTGCGGATCGCCGTCGAAGGCCACCGCGCCGGTGACGAGGCCGGCGACGGGCGGGACGAAGCGCATGACGGTGCCGGCCAGTCCGCAGTCGACCGTCACCTCGCCCGCCCCGGAGGCGGGGGCGAGGGCGAGGGGGCTCACGGCCCAGTCGTCGCCGGTCGTGTCGACCTGCGCGCCGAGGCTGGTCAGGGCCCGCGCCATCAGCAGGGTGTCGCGTGAGCGCAGGGCCTGGCGCACCGTCGAGGGCCCCTCCGCCAGCGCGGCCAGCACGAGCGCCCGGTTGGTGATGGACTTGCTGCCCGGCAGGCGGACGGTCGCCTCCACCGGCGTCGTCGCCCTCGGAGCGGGCCAGGGGTCGGCAGGGGCGGCGATGTCGTGGCTCATGTCGAGCGGCAGTCTAGTGACGTGCTCGACCCCGATGGCGGTGAGCACATCGGGGCCGAGCACGGCAGGCACGCCGTGCCTCAGGTCGCCTGGGCGACCTTGGCCCGCATGCGCGCCCCGACCAGTGCGGCCTCGCGCTTGGCGTCGTGGGTGGCGTGCTGCGCGCGCCAGGCCAGGCCCGGGCGCCCCTCGGTGTCGAGGGCGGCGATGAGGAGCCCGCCGGTGAGCGAGACGTTCTTCGCGAAGTGGATGAGCTGCTGGTTGCGGGTGGCGCTGTCGGAGGCCTCCCAGAAGCGGTGGCGTGCGGCGGTGGCCGGCACGAGCGTGCCGGCCAGCACGGCGGCCGACAGGCGCGGCGCCTTGCCGGTGGCCAGGGCGAGACCGGCGGCCAGCTGCAGCGCTCCGCTGATGCGCACCCACGTCTGCGGGTCCTCCGGGACGTGCACGCTGGCCGGGGCGACGGCCTCCACGGCGGGGGCGAGCGTGTCGGTCACGGGAGCGGCGTCCACGGCCAGGGCCGGGGCGTTCTGGAGGGTCTGCACGCCGTTGGCGAGGAAGTACGTCGACAGCAGCGGGCGGGCGAGGAGTCTGCTCAGAGCCATGCCGCGCAGGTACCCCGACCTCCGGCGTCCATCCGCCGTCCGCCGCCCGGCGGCTGCCGCGAAGCCCGTCCCGAGGCCGTCACTGGCCCGGCGCTGCGCGATTAGGCTGCGGCCATGTGCGGTCGCTACGCGTCCAGCCGGTCACCGGAGGATCTCGCCGAGGAGTTCGAGGTGCTCGACCCGCGCCTCGAGCGTGCCCTGCCACCCTCGTGGAACGTGGCCCCCACCGCGGAGGTCTACGCGGTGTTGGAGCGCGTCGCGAAGGATCCCGACGGCGGCAGCGACGTCGGCGCCACGGCGCGTCAGCTGCGCACCGTGCGCTGGGGCCTGGTGCCCTCCTGGGCGAAGGACCCCTCGATCGGCAGCCGCATGATCAACGCCCGCGCCGAGACGCTGGCCGAGAAGCCGGCCTTCCGCAAAGCCCTGCAGGTGCGCCGGTGCATCGTGCCGGCCGACGGTTACTACGAGTGGTACGTCACCGAGCGCACCACCGCTCGGGGCAAGCCCGTCAAGCAGCCGTACTTCATCACCCCGAGCGACGGGTCGGTGCTCGCGATGGCCGGCCTCTACGAGATCTGGCGCGACCCCACCCGCGCGGACGACGACCCCGACCGCCTGCGCTGGACCTGCACCGTCATCACCACCTCGGCCACCGACGAGCTCGGCCGCATCCACGACCGCATGCCGCTCATGGTGGGTCGCGACGCGCGTGACGCGTGGCTCGACCCGACCCTGACCACGCCCGACCTCACCGCGCTCCTGACCCCCGCCCAGCAGGGAGGGCTCACCGCCTTCCCCGTGTCGGCGGCGGGCGGGTCGGTGGCCAACGACGGACCCGAGCTGGTGCGGCCCCTGCCCCTGGAGGAGCTCCCGACCGCGCCCACGTCGGCCGAGGTCGAGGACGACGCGCAGGGCCGGCTACTGTGAGCGCCACCCCGGCCCTCGGGCCGACCGAGCACCTCGTCCCTACTCCGCACGGTGAGGGGCGGCTCGTCGTCCACCGCCCGGGTGAGGGGGTGGCGCTGAGCGCGACCCTGCTGCTCAGCCACGGCGCCGGGGGCGGCATCGAGGCGCGCGACCTGGCGGCGCTGGCCCGCGACCTGCCGGCGGAGGGCTTCGCGGTCGTGCTCTTCGAGCAGCCGTGGCGCCGAGCCGGGCGCAAGGTCGCCACGCGGCCTGCCAGTCTGGACGCCGGCCTCGCAGCCGCCCGGTCAGCGCTCGCCGAGCTGACCGAGCTGGCCGGGTCGGCTGAGCTGGCCGATCTCGCCGGCCTGCCGCTGGTGGTGGGCGGCCGGTCGGCGGGTGCCCGCTCGGCGGCCCGCTCGGCCGTCGGGCTGGGAGCGGTCGGTTGCCTCGCGCTGTCGTTCCCCCTCCACCCGCCGGGCCGCCCGGAGCGCTCCCGGCTCGCCGAGCTCGAGGGGCTCGCCGGTCTCGCCACACTCGTCGTCCAGGGCGAGCGCGACCCGATGGGCCGACCGGAGGAGTTCCCTGCCCCGCTGCCGCCCGGCGTCGATCTCGCCGTGGTGCCCGCCGCCGACCACGGGCTGGCGGTCGGACGCACCGCGCCCCTGAGCCAGGACGACGCCCTGGCGGTGGTGGTCGAGAGCGTGCTCGAGTGGCTGGTGCGCGAGATCGTGGGATGTCCGCGGCGTGCCGACGGCGTGGCTGGCGAGCGTGGGAATGCGCCCGGCGCGTGAGTCGTTGAGACGTCCATGATCGCGATGACCGAGCGCCCCGTGGCGGCTCCCGTCGTCGGCTCGCGCCGGCTCCTGCGTTCGGACGCCGTAGGCTGGGCGACGATGACTGAGACCTCCGATCTGTCCGACCTCGACGGCCCGCTCGACGTGGCCGCCGAGCCCGTCGATGTCGCCACCGAGACCCCCGAGGAGCGGGCGCTGCGCTTCGAGCGCGACGCGCTGCCGTTCCTCGACCAGCTCTACGGCGCGGCGATGCGGATGACCCGCAACCCCGCCGACGCCGAGGACCTCGTCCAGGAGACCTTCGCGAAGGCCTTCTCCGCCTTCCACCAGTTCAAGCCCGGCACCAACCTCAAGGCCTGGCTGTACCGCATCCTCACCAACACCTTCATCAACAACTACCGCAAGAAGCAGCGCCAGCCCCAGCAGGCGCTCGCCGGCGACACCGGCGACGTCGAGGACTGGCAGCTGGCCCGCGCGGAGGCCCACACCTCCTCGGGCCTGAAGTCGGCCGAGATGGAGGCGCTGGAGCACCTGCCCGACTCGCAGGTGAAGGACGCGCTGCAGCGGCTGCCCGAGGAGTTCCGACTCGCGGTCTACCTCGCCGACGTCGAGGGGTTCGCCTACAAGGAGATCGCCGAGATCATGGAGACCCCGATCGGCACCGTGATGTCGCGGCTGCACCGAGGCCGTCGTCAGCTGCGCGACATGCTGTCCGACTACGTGCGCACCGGCGGTGACGCACCTGTGCAGGGAGGCGGGCGATGAGCACCGACCGCGAGCACCACGACCACTCGACGCACGAGGGCCACGCGCACCTGCACGAGGACCCCACCAACGCCGAGTGCGCCGACGTCCTCGAGCGCATCGTGCGGCTGATCGACAACGAGCTCGAGGCCGGCGACTGCGCCGTGGTGCGCGCGCACATCGACTCGTGCAGCCCCTGTCTGGAGCGCTACGACCTGCAGCGCACGGTCAAGGCGGTCGTCGCGCGCTCGTGCGGCGAGACCGCCCCGGCGGACCTGCGGGAGCGTGTGCGCATCCAGATCCGCGAGGTCCAGGTCCGCATCAGCGAGGGCTGAGCCACGGCGGCGGGCCCCCGGGTTTGGGGGGCGGCCGCGCGACCTGAGAGACTGCACCGATCATCACGGGCCCGACCAGGGGCAAGCACACCTGGACGCGTGCCCGAGCCGACCGAGGAGGAACCATGGGCAAGACCGGCCGCAAGCGCCGCGCGCGCCGCAAGAAGGGCGCGAACCACGGCAAGCGCCCCAACACCTGAGCGTTCCGCGCTCCCACGAGCCCCCGACCGGGATGTCCCGGCCCCGGGGGCTCGTCAGTTTTTCCGCCGAGCCGGCAGGAATGGTTTGCCGAGACGGCAGGGACGGGAGGCCTCAGCCGCGCAGGCGGGACAGGAAGCGTTCGGCGTCCACGACCACCCGGGTGACCTCGCCCGAACCGACGAGACGTCCCGGCGCGTCGTCCTCGCCGGCCTCGCGGACGGCGACCGCGAAGCGCCGCAGCCGCCCGTCGGTGTGCACCAGCCGAGCGGTCACCACCAGCCGCGCCCCGACGGCGCTGGGGGCGAGGTGCTCGATCTCGACCCGCGTGCCCACGGTGGTCTCGCCCTCGGCCAGCGCGTCGGCGATCGCGGCGCAGGTAGCCGCCTCGCACCAGGCGAGCAGCACGGGGGTTCCGAGCACGGGCAGGCTGCCGGAGCCGACGGCGGCCGCGGTGTCGCTCTCGCCCACCGTGCGCACCAGCCGGGCGCTCGCGGTGTCGGGGGTCGGCGTGCCCACGACTCAGATCCCGAGCGTCGCGCGCGGGTAGGCGGCGTCGACGTCGGTGATCACGTTGAGCAGGTAGGGCACCCCGGAGGCGAAGGCACGGTCGAGGGCGGGCCCGATGCCGCGCGGGTCGGTGATGGTCTCGCCGGCGCCGCCGAGTGCGGAGACGACCTGGTCGTAGGCGGTGCGCTGGGCGAGGTCGGCGGCGACGTCGTAGCCGTAGATCATCTGCATCGGTCCCTTCTCCAGGCCCCATGCGGAGTTGTTGCCCATCACCATCACGACCGGCAGGTCGTGGCGCACCAGCGTGTCGACGTCCATCAGCGAGAAGCCCGCCGCGCCGTCGCCGAGCAGCAGGACGACCTGCGACGACGGTCGCGCGATGCGCGCAGCGATCGCGGCGCCGAGCCCGGCGCCGAGGCAGCCGTAGGGGCCGGGGTCGAGCCAGCAGCCGGGGCGCCGGGGCTCCACGAACTTGCCCGCGAAGGAGACGAAGTCGCCGCCGTCGCCGATCACGACGGCGTCGTCGGCGAGGCGGGGGAGCAGCTCGCCGTAGATGCGCGCCGGGTGGATCGGGTCGGCCTCGGCGGTGAGCAGCTCGGCGTCGCGCGCCGCGGCCGCGGTCACCACGTCGCGCAGCGAGGAGATCCAGGCCTCTCGGTCGCGCCCGCCGCCGCCCTGCAGGGCCTCGGTCAACCCGTCCAGCACGGAGGTCAGGTCGCCGGCCACGGAGGCCGCGAGATCGGCGTGGCGGGCGACCTGGTCGTCGGCGTCGGCGATGTGGACGACGGCCGCCGGCGTCGCGCCGTCCTTGCCGCCGAAGACGCCGTAGCCGAGGCGGAAGTCGAGCGGGGTGCCCACCACCACCACGAGGTCGGCGCCGCCGAGCGCGGCGCCGCGGGCCTTCGTCACGAGCAGGGGGTGGCCACCGGGCACGATGCCCCGGCCCATGCCGTTCGTGATCGCCGGGATCCGAGCGGCCTCCACGAGCCGCAGCGCGGCCGCCTCGGCGTGGTCGGCCCACACGTCGGTGCCCAGCACGATCACGGGCCGCTCGGCGCGGGCCAGCAGGGCGGCGATGCGAGCGACGGCGTCGGGATCGGGAGCGGCGCCGCGGAAGCGCGCGCCGTCGCCGGCCGGTGCGGGTCGCCGGCCGCTGCCGGCGTTGAAAAACTCATCCATCGGGACGTCGACGTAGGTCGGCCCGCGGTGCGAGGAGCGCGCCTGGGTGAAGGCGACGTCGAAGCCGGCAGCGACGTCGTCGGCGCGCATCAGCGTGGCGGCGTGCTTGGTGACCGGCTCGACGATCGGCAGGTGGTCGATCTCCTGCAGGGCGCCGCTTCCCCAGCGGTTGCTGGGGGCGCGCCCTCCGACGACCACCATGGGGGAGCCCGCGAAGCGCGCCTGCGCCATCGCGCTGATGCCGTTGGTGACGCCGGGCCCCGCCGTCAGCACCGCCAGCCCCGGCACGCGCGTCAGCTTGCCCGTGGCCTCGGCGGCGAAGGCCGCCGTCTGCTCGTGCCGCACGTCGAGCAGTCGCACGGGGTGGGCATCGACCGGCGCCCGGCCCTGGGCGGAGCCGACCGCGCCGTCGTACATCGGGAAGACGTGGGCTCCCGACAGCGTGAACATCGTCTCGACGCCGTGGGCCTGCGCCACCGCGACGGCGAGCTCGCCGGCGTGGCCCGTGATGGACGCTCCGGCCTCGTCGGGTGCGGGGGAGCCGTTGGTCTCGGTGGTGGAGGTCACGTCCGCACCTTAGTGCGCGCCCCCAGCCGTCCGCCTCGCGCAGGCCGGGTCCGGCGTCGGCGTCGCGGGGGTGAGGGTCAGACCCGTCGGTCCAGCAGTGCCGGGTGGACGCGTCGCAGCGAGGCGACGAGTACCAGCAGGAGGTCCGAGCGCACGCCGGGGTGCTCGGGCGAGACGGCCAGCTGCAGGTAGAGCGCGCGCAGCACCGCCTGGGCGTTGCCGGTGCGCAGGAACGGGTCGCCGCCCCCGCGAGTGCGACCTCGGGCGCCGGCCTCGATCCTGTTGACCCAGGGTTCGACGACGGTGAGCGGGACCCGGTCGCGGCGCAGGATCTCCATCACGGCGTGGGCGATCCGATCCGGTTCGCCGTGGACCAGCAGGGGAGTGGCGGGGTCGAGAACCCGGTCGGCGATCACGTCGAGCAGCACGGTGAGCTCGGTGGCACCGAAGTAGGGGGAGCGGGCCAGGGCGCCCAGGGCGTCCGCGCCGTGGGCCGCGGCGTGCGCCCAGCCCCGACCATCGACGAAGCCCCGCAGGTCGCGCTCGCGCACGAACCACGCCGCCAGCCGGTCGCCCCACTCCAGGATCCGCGACGGCGGCTGGCGGCGCACGAGCGTGTCGCGATCGATGCACTCGGCGAGCACGAGGGCGGAGAAGCTGCGGCGGAAGACCGAGTCGGTGCCGCTCTCGCCGATCCCGATCGACAGGCCGGCGCACATGCCGTCACCGAGACCGGCCAGCAGGTCGTCGTAGGCGCCGTGCTCGATCCAGGTGGCCAGGAGCGGGTACGCCAGACCGTCGCGGATCTCGGGATCCGGGTCGCCCAGCATCCGTGTGAGCTGTGCGGTCAGGTCGCTGAGGCGGTGCTCCTGGGGTGGTGTGTACTCGCCCTCGCGCAGCCGCTGCTGCAGGCGCACCCAATCCACCGCCACGTCCGATCGCCTCCACGCCCAGCCCGAAACCTGAGTCTCCCGGGGCCCTATCCTGCCAAACGTCGGGGACGACGATGCCGCGGCCCCGTTACGACGCGGTGACGCCTCGGCGGCCGGTGCACGCCTCGGTAGGTTGTGCTCCGTGCCCACGCTGTCAGCCATCGCCCGGCGCCACACCGATCTCGACGAGGCCGACGTCTCCTGGCTGCAGCTGCTGCAGGCCGACTGGCAGATCATCGCCGATCTCTCGTTCGCCGACCTCGTGCTCTGGCTCCCCGATCGCGAGGGTGGCGGCTTCTGGGCGGGCGGTCAGATGCGCCCGACCACCGGGCCGACCGCCTACGTGGACGACATGATCGGCACCTTCTCACCGACCGGGCGTCGTCCCCTGGTGGACGAGGCGTGGACGAGGCGCCGCATCGCCCGCGAGGGCAACCCCGAGTGGCGCGACGACGTCCCGGTGCGGGTCGAGGCGATCCCGGTGCGCCGCGACGATGAGGTGATCGCGGTGATCAGCCGCAACACCAACCTGCTCGGCGTCCGCACCCCCAGCCTGCTGGAGATCAACTACCTCCAGACGGCCTCCGACCTCGCGCAGATGATCGCCGAGGGCACCTTCCCGAGCGCGGCCCAGCGCAGCGACCACGCCGACACGCCCCGGGTGGGCGACGGCTTCCTGCGCGTGGACGCCGAGGGGCGCGTGGTCTACGCCAGCCCCAACGGCCTGTCGGTCTACCGCAAGCTCGGGCTCACCGGCGACCTCACCGGACACCTGCTCACCGACCTGACCCGCGACCTCGTGCCCCCGCGGCGTCGTCCCGACGAGGAGACCCTGAGTGCGGTGCTCGGAGGGCGCTCGCACCGCGACACCGAGCTGGGTTCCTCGGGCGGCCCGGCGGAGGGCGTGTCGCTCATCGTGCGCTCGATCCCGCTGCGCCCGCGCGGGGAGCACATCGGCGCGATGATCCTGTTGCGCGACGTCACCGACCTGCGCCGCCGCGATCGCGAGCTCATCACCAAGGACGCCACGATCCGCGAGATCCACCACCGGGTGAAGAACAACCTCCAGACCGTGGCCGCGCTGCTGCGTCTCCAGGCGCGGCGCATCGGCTCGCCCGAGGCCGCGGCGGCGCTGGAGGAGGCGGTGCGTCGGGTGGGCTCGATCGCGATCGTGCACGAGACCCTCAGCCAGGCGGTCGAGGAGACGGTGGCCTTCGACGACATCGCCGACAGGCTTGCGCGCCTGGTCACCGACGTCGGCTCGACCACGGCGCAGGTCCGCGTGCGCCGCGAGGGCGGCTTCGGGGTGCTGCCCTCTGAGATCGCCACCCCGCTCGCGATGGTGGTCATGGAGCTCATGCAGAACGCGGCGGAGCACGGCTACGAGGCGGGCGACGAGGGTCGGATCGTGCTCCACGTCGAGCGCCACGGCGCCGTGCTCGACGTCGCCGTCGAGGACGACGGCCGCGGGCTGCCCGAGGGCTTCGACCTCGACGAGACCACGAGTCTGGGCCTGTCGATCGTGCGCACGCTCGTGGAGTCCGAGCTCGGGGGCCATCTCACGCTGGGTCACAGCCTCGAGGGCGGCACCCGTGCCGCGATCAGCCTCCCGGTCGAGTGAGGTCGGCGCGGGCGTCGCGGGCGGACCGGTAGGGAGCCGCGGCGAACGCGTGGGCTCAGACCTGCAGGATCAGACGGGCAGGATCAGACGGGGGTGCGCACGCGGGCGCGGGCGTTGCGTCGCTTGAGCGCGCGCCGCTCGTCCTCGCTGAGACCCCCCCAGACACCGTGGTCCTGCCCGGCCTCGAGCGCCCACGCGAGGCACTGCTCGCGCACGTCGCAGCGCCGGCACACCGCCTTGGCCTCCTCGATCTGGAGGATGGCCGGTCCGGTGTTGCCGATCGGGAAGAACAGCTCCGGATCCTCGTCGAGGCATGCGGAACGGTGTCGCCAATCCATGGGTGGGAATGCCCTCTTTCCTACGTGCAGATGGCCCTTGTTCTGGGCACGCGTCGAAGCGCAAAAGTGAACCGCTTCACGATCGCTTCCGCAAGACTCGCAAGGAATCGCTCGTGAATCAAGCGGATCGGGTGGTCGGCTGGGTCACAACCGTCCCAGAAGCCTCGTGAACGCGCACCGAGGCGCGCCGTGGGAGCACCCTGAGGAGGTGGACGCCGCCTCTAGGCTGGCGCAGTGAGCACGCCCCGCGACCCCTCGTTCGAGCCCGCTGACGGCCCCGGCCGCCCCGACGGCTCCGGCGGCCCCGACGGCTCCGACCGGCCCACGCCGGGGGCACCTCCGCCGTTGACGGTCGCGGCGTCCCTGGTGGGGCTCCAGGGGCTCGTGCTCCTGCTGCTCGCCCTCGCGGAGGCGGCGAACGTCGAGTCCAGCCGAGCGTCGCTGGGCATCTCGACGGCCGCCTTCTTCGGCCTCTACGCGGTGGTGCTGCTCGCCGCCGCGACCGGCCTGGCGCGCCGGGCCACCTGGGCGCGCGGCCCGGCCCTGTTCACCCAGCTGGTGGGCCTCGGGCTGGCCTGGAACCTGCGCGACCTGTGGCTGGTGGCGGTGCTGCTGGCGGTCGCCTCCGTGGTGGCCCTGATCGGACTCGTGCACCCCGACACCGTGGCGGCACTGGAGCGTGGCGGCGACGAGGCGAAGGCCGAGCCCGGCGACGGTTGAGCCGGCGGGCTCATCGCCCGATCAGTGCTCGGACTCCAGCGAGGTCCGCAGCTGCTCGAGGGTGCGGTTGAGCAGGCGGGAGACGTGCATCTGCGAGACGCCGATCTCCTCGGCGATCTGCGACTGAGTCATGTTCTTGAAGAAGCGCAGCAGGAGGATCCGCTTCTCGCGCGGGGGCAGGCCCTCGAGGAGCGGCTTGACCGACTCGCGGATCTCGACCTGAGCGAGCGCCTCGTCGTCGATGCCGATGGCCTCGAGCATGCTCTGGCCAAGCCCGCCCTCGCTGTCGTCCTCGCTGGCGTCGAGGGAGAGCGTGGCGTAGGCGTTGCTCGACTCCAGGGCCTCGACGATCTCCTCGACCGAGCAGCCCACCGCCCCGGCGAGCTCCCGGGGCGTGGGTGAGCGGCCCAGGCTCTGCGTCAGGTCGCCTGTCGCGGCGCTGATCTGCATGCGCAGCTCCTGCAGGCGCCGGGGCACGCGGATCGCCCAGCCCTTATCGCGGAAGTAGCGCTTGATCTCGCCGAGGATCGTGGGCGTGGCGTAGGTGGAGAATTCCACGCCGCGCTCGAGGTCGAAGCGGTCGATGGCCTTGATCAACCCGATGGTGCCCACCTGGACGAGGTCCTCGTAGGGCTCGCCGCGGTTGCGGAAGCGACGCGCGCAGTGCTCCACCAGCGGCAGGTGCAGGTGCACGAGGTCGTCGCGCGCCGTCTCGCGCTCGGCGCTCGTGCGGGCGTCGTCCTGGAGGGTGGCGAAGAGCGCGAGGCTGCGGCGGCGCGTCTCCTCGGCCGCCGGCGAGCGGACGACGGCCTCCCGAGAAGGCTCCGCGCTCATGGCTCGAGCGTGGAGTGCACCGTGAGGCTGACGGCGTACCTGCCGGGGGCGTGGTCGACGGCGGCCTCGGTCGCGAGTGTGGCCAGCACCTGCCAGCCGAAGCTCTCGTAGTCAGGTGCCGCAGGGGCGGCCGCGGCGGTGACCAGCTCGAGGGCCAGGGCGCCGGGGGAGAGGCGGTAAGTGCACGCCAGCTCGGCGCCCGGGTCGGCTTCGTCCAGCACCATCGCGGTGGCCTCGGACACCGCGATCCGGAGGTCCTCGATGTCGTCGAGGGTGAAGTCCAGGCGAGCGGCCAGGCCGGCGGTCAGCGTGCGGATCACAGAGGCGAACGCGCCGTCGGCGGGCAGCCGCAGCGCCACCTCGGCCGTATCGGGAGCGACTCCGACACCGGGGTCGTGGTGGTTGGGCATCGTGCTCCTCCTCGCACCGGGGTCCGGTGGTCGCCAAGCCTACGACAACGCCTCCGGCGTCCTCCGCTCGCGGGGTCGCCCCCCGTGGACGACGCACGACGGCGGGGGCCGGGCCCCACGTCGATGATCTGGTCGAGCAGCGTCACCAGCAGAGCCGGGTCGTGGGTGGAGTTGTTGTCGAGCAGGGTGCACCGCTGGGCGCCCTGCGGGAACGCGGTGCAGAACTGGG
>NZ_CAXRAZ010000058.1:0-53204 GCF_964229035.1 Nocardioides sp.
GGGCGACCGCCGCCCCGCCTGTGGGGGGGGGGCGTTCGCGAGGCGCCGGGTCAGTCGAGCCCGTTGGCCTTGCGGATCACCTGGACGATGCCGCCCATGATCTCGGTGAGGCCGAAGTCCTTGGGCGTTTAGACGGCGGCGACGCCGAGCTCGGTCAGTCGCTTGCCGTCGGAGTCGGGGATGATGCCGCCGACGATCACCGGCACGTCACCCATGCCGGCGGCCTTCAGCCCCTCGAGGACGGCGGGCACGAGCTCCATGTGCGAGCCCGAGAGGATCGACAGGCCGACGCAGTGGACGTCCTCCGACACCGCAGCGGCCACGATCTGCTCGGGCGTCAGGCGGATGCCCTGGTAGATGACCTCGAAGCCGGCGTCGCGGGCGCGCACGGCCACCTGCTCGGCGCCGTTGGAGTGGCCGTCGAGGCCTGGCTTGCCGACGAGGAGGCGCAGGCGACCGCCGAGCTCGTCGCCGGTGGCCTTGACCTGCTCGCGCACAGCGGTGAGCTCGGCGCCGGCCTCGGCCACGCCGACCGCACCGGCGACGCCGGTGGGGGCGCGGAACTCGCCGAACACCTCGCGCAGCACACCGGCCCACTCGCCGGTCGTGGCGCCGGCGCGGGCGGCGGCCAGGGTGGCGTGCATGAGGTTGGTGCCGGTCTTGGCGTCCTCGGCGAGGCGGGCCAGTGCGGCGTCCACGGCCGTCTGGTCGCGCTGGGCCTTCCACGCCTCGACCGAGGCGAGCGCGGCCTGCTCGGCGGCCGGGTCGGCCACCTGGATCGCGCCGTCGAGGTCGGCGGTGAGCGGGCTGGGCTCGGTGGTGTCGAACTTGTTGACGCCGACGATGATCTCGTGACCGTCCTCGATCGCCGCACGGCGGCGGGCGTGGGAGGAGACGAGCTCCTGCTTCATGTAGCCCGAGTCGACAGCAGCGATCGCGCCGCCCATCGCCTGCACGCGGTCGATCTCGGCCTTGGCACCGGCGATGAGCTCGTCGACCTTGGCCTGGATGACGGGCGAGCCGTCGAAGATGTCGTCGTACTCGAGCAGGTCGGACTCGAAGGCGAGCACCTGCTGCAGGCGCAGCGACCACTGCTGGTCCCACGGGCGCGGCAGGCCGAGGGCCTCGTTCCACGCCGGCAGCTGGACGGCGCGGGCGCGGGCGCCCTTGCTGAGCGTGACGGCCAGCATCTCGAGCACGATGCGCTGCACGTTGTTCTCAGGCTGGGCCTCGGTGAGACCGAGGCTGTTGACCTGCACGCCGTAGCGGAAGCGGCGCATCTTGGGGTCCTGCACGCCGTAGCGCTCGCGCGTGATCTCGTCCCACAGCTCCACGAAGGCGCGCATCTTGCACATCTCCTCGACGAAGCGCACGCCGGCGTTGACGAAGAAGGAGATGCGGCCGACGACCTTCTCGAAGTCCTCGTCGCCGACCTGGCCCGAGGCCTTGACCTGGTCGAGCACCGCGATCGCCGTGCACATCGCGTAGGCGATCTCCTGCACCGGCGTGGCGCCCGCCTCCTGCAGGTGGTAGCTGCAGATGTTGATCGGGTTCCACTTCGGGATCTGGTGGACCGTGTAGGCGATCATGTCGGCGATGAGCCGCAGGGAGTGCTCGGGCGGGAACACGTAGGTGCCCCGCGAGAGGTACTCCTTGATGATGTCGTTCTGGGTTGTGCCGGCCAGCTGGGCGGCGACCTCGGCGGGGTCGAGGTCGGGGTTCTGCTCCTCGGCGGCCACCTGGTAGAGCGCGAGCAGCCACATCGCGGTGGCGTTGATCGTCATCGAGGTGTTCATCTCGGTGAGCGGGATCTCACTGAAGAGCTTGCGCATCTCCCCCAGGTGCGGCACCGGCACGCCGACCTTGCCGACCTCGCCGCGCGAGAGCGGGCTGTCGGGGTCGTAGCCCGTCTGGGTCGGCAGGTCGAAGGCGACCGAGAGGCCGGTCTGGCCCTTCGCGAGGTTGGTGCGGTAGAGCGCGTTCGACGCCTCGGCGGTGGAGTGGCCGGCGTAGGTGCGCATCACCCACGGGCGGTCCTTCACACGCGGGGTGTTCTCCGGCGCGGCAGCGTCAGGCGAGGTCGTCATAGTGCGAAGCGTAAAGCGCTGGCTACCAGTTGGTAACCGGGTCCGATGTGTGGTTCTCCACAGCGACCCCTTCGCCAACCGACGAGAGGCTCACGCGGGCTGGGCCTCGCGCTCCACCTCGACCACGCGGATGAGGCGGGTGAGGTGCAGCATGCGACGCACGGCCGGCGGCGAGGCCCGCAGCACCAGGCGCACGCCGCGCCCGCGGGCGGCGCGGGTCGCCGCGGCCAACACCTTGAGCGCGGTGGCGTCGACGGACGTGACGTCGGAGAGGTCCACGAGCACCACGCCGCCGTCGTCCGCACGCCGCACCAGTTCGTGGACGACGGCCCGCACCGCCTCGGTGCTGCGCACGTCGAGGTCGCCGGCGAGCACCACCACGGCGTCGCCGACCAGCACGGTGAGCGCTGCGCGAGGCTGGGCTGCGGACGCTTCGGAGGGCGCAGCGGCGGGCACGGTGGGCTGCGGTGCGACACGGAGCATGGGGGACCTCCCGAGCAGCGGGGTGCGGCCGGCCCACGCCGACCCCGGGTCACCCCTCACCCACTCAGACGCGCCGGTACCCCGATCGGTTGCATCGAGACGCGAGATTCTTCGCGAGGGGCGTCGTCTACCCTCGGCGCATGGTCAACCTGACGCGCATCTACACCCGCACCGGCGATGCCGGCGAGACCCGCCTGGGCGACATGAGCGTCACCACCAAGACCGACCTGCGCCTGCGCGCCTACGCCGACGTCGACGAGGCCAACGCCCACCTCGGCGTGGCGGTGGCCACCGGCGGCCTGGACGACGACGTGGTCGCCGTCCTCACCCACGTGCAGAACGACCTGTTCGACGTCGGCGCCGACTTCTGCACCCCGGTGGTGGAGAACCCCGAGTTCCCGCCGCTGCGCATCGAGCAGGAGTACGTCGACCGCCTCGAGGCCTGGTGCGACTCCTACAACGCCGACCTGCCGGCCCTGCGCTCGTTCATCATCAACGGCGGCACCGCCGGCGCCGCCCACCTGCACGTGGCCCGTACCGTCGTGCGCCGCGCGGAGCGCTCGGCCTGGGCGGCGTGGGAGGTGCACCACGAGTCGATGAACAAGATCGCGATCACCTACCTCAACCGACTCTCCGACCTCGTCTTCATCCTCGCCCGGCACGCGAACCGCGAGAAGGGCGACGTGCTCTGGGTGCCGGGCGGCGAGCGCGGCTGACGCCGACTCCGCGACGGGGCGCGGCGCCGATCGGGCCTGGGGACAGGCGCGTCGCAGGCTCGGACCCGCGTGCCACCATGGCCGGACCGTGAACGTCCTCTCCCATCTCGACGACTCCTTCCTGGCCCGCCACTTCGACGCCGGGACGCTCCAGCGCGCGCGCGAGGTCGTGGACCTCGGCTGCGTCGGGCGCCCCGAGATCGTCACGCTCACCAGCGCCAGCGTCACCGCCACCGCCGAGGTGCGAGGAACGCGACCCGAGCCCTACCAGGTGCAGCTGCACGCCGAGGCCCCGAGCGAGGGGTACGCGGGTTGGCTGTTCTCGGTGTGCACCTGCCCGGTCGGCGCCTCCTGCAAGCACGGGGCGGCACTCGCCCTCACCCTCGGTCGCACCTTCGGCGGGCGCACCTCGTCGGCGGGCAGCGGCTGGCGCCGCACGCTCGAGCGGGTGGTGGGCGAGCTCGAGAAGCAGCGACCCCAGGAGCGGCCGCGCGTGCCCCTCGCGCTGGAGATCTCGCTCTCCGCGCCGCGCGCCGGTCGCGGCTCCCTGGGCGCCAGCGTGCACCTGCGACCTCTGCGCCAGGGCACCAACAAGCCATGGGTCCGCTCCGGCGTCGAGTGGAGCGACTTCGCCGGCGCTGCGCCGCCGTCCTCCTATCCGCGCGAGCAGGGCGAGGCGCTCGGCGTGCTCCAGCGGCTCTGGGCCCGCCACCGCGCCTACGCCTACGCCGGAGTGCCGCCCTCGATCGAGGAGTTCGGCGACCGCGTGGTGCCCGCCCTGCGGGAGGCGGTCGAGTCCGGCGTCGCCCTCGTGGCCGGGCCCGGCGTCAAGGAGGTGGCACTGCACGACACCGACGCGCAGGTGCACCTCGACCTGCACGCCGCCGAGCGCGGTGCGGCCACCCGGGTGCGGGCCACGGTGGTGCTCGGCGAGCGCTCGTGGTCGGGCGACGACGTCGTGATGATCGGCTCCCCCGCCCACAGCGTGGCGCTGCGCGACGGCGACTCGCTCGTGCTCGCCCACCTCGAGGCGGTGATGCCCACGGCGGTCCGGCACCTCGTGGCGGGTCCGGAGCTCGAGGTGCCTGCCGACGAGGTCGACGACCTCCGCGCCCTCCTGCGACCACTCCAGCAGCACCTGGTGCTGGAGTCCTCCGACAGCAGCGTCGCGCTGCCCGCTCCCCTGCGCCCGCTGCTCGTGCTCACCGTCACCTGGCGCAGTGCCACGCGGGCCTCGCTCGCCTGGCACTGGCAGTACGTCGAGGCGCCGTCCGACGACGACGCCGATCCCGCTTGGCCCGCCACCTCGGCGCCCCGCGACCCCGCACTGCGCTGCGAGCTCGACGAGCGCGATCGCCTCGGTGGTGTGCGCGACGGCGCGGCCGAGCAGGAGATCCGCGCGCGCGTCCCGGCACCCCTCCTCCGCGCCCGCACCGTGGACGACGGCGACGCGCTGACCCTCGCCGTCCACGACCTGCCGCACCTGCGCACCCTGGCCGACGTCGAGGTCGAGGAGGTCGAGCGGCCCGACTTCCGCGAGGCCGAGGGCGCCCCGGAGATCAGCTTCGAGCTGGTCGAGGCCGAGGGCGATGCGCCCACCGACTGGCTCGACCTCGCGGTCACCATCACCGTCGACGGCGAGCCCATCGGGCTGCCCGACGTGCTCGCCGCCCTCACGCTCGGGGCCGACTTCCTCGTGCTGCCCAGCGGTCTCTACGTGAGTACCGACCGCCCCGAGCTCGACCGCCTGCGCGAGGTCGTCGCCGCAGCGGCCGAGATCCACGAGCGCACCGGCGACCGCATCGGGGTGGGCCGCCAGGACCTCGGTCTGTGGGCGCAGCTGCAGGAGGCCGGCGTCGTCGACGAGCAGGTCGCCACGTGGGTGCAGCGCGCGATCGCACTGCGCGACCTCGTCGACCTGCCGCGCCCCGAACCCCGTGGCCTCGCCACCGATCTGCGCAGCTACCAGCGCGACGGCTTCTGGTGGCTCGCCTTCCTATGGCAGCACGGACTCGGTGGGATCCTCGCCGACGACATGGGCCTCGGCAAGACCCTCCAGGTGCTCGCCCTCATCGCGCACGCACGGAGCGAGCGGCCCACGGACGCCCCGTTCCTCGTGGTCGCCCCCACCAGCGTGGTCACCGCCTGGGCGGCCGAGGCGCGGCGCCACGCGCCCGGCCTGCGCGTCGCCGTGGCCGCCCGCCGCGACGACGACATCGCGGCACTGGCCGCCGGGCACGACGTCGTGGTCACCACCTACACCCTGCTCCGGCTCGCCCAGAGCGCCTACACCGACCTCGACTGGTCGGGTCTCGTCCTCGACGAGGCCCAGCAGGTCAAGAACCACCGCAGCAAGACCTACGTCGCCGCGCGCTCGGTCCGCGCCGACTTCCGCCTCGCGGTCACCGGCACCCCCTTCGAGAACAGGCTCGGCGAGCTGTGGTCACTGCTCTCGATCACCGTGCCCGGCCTCTACCCGCGGCCCAAGGACTTCGTGGAACGGGTGGTCCGACCGGTCGAGCGGGGCGACGCGGTGGTGCTGGAGCGGTTCCGGCGCCGACTGCGGCCCTTCCTGCTGCGCCGCACCAAGGAGCTCGTCGCCGCCGACCTCCCCGCCAAGCAGGAGCAGGTGCTCGAGGTCGTCCTGTCGCCCAAGCACCGACGCATCTACGACGCCCACCTCGCCCGCGAACGCCAGCGCCTGCTCGGTCTGGTCGCCGACCTCGACCGCAACCGGGTCGCCGTCCTCAGCGCGCTGACGACGCTGCGCCAGCTCGCGCTCGACCCCGCCCTGGTTGACGCCGAGCACGACGGCGTCGGGTCGGCCAAGCTCGACGTCCTCGTCGACCAGCTGGTGGAGCTGGCCGCCGAGGGGCACCGCGCGCTCGTCTTCAGCCAGTTCACGCGCTTCCTCACCCGGGTGCGCGACCGGCTGGTCGAGGAGGGCATCACGCCCGCCTACCTCGACGGCTCCACGCGCGACCGCGCCGGCGCCATCGACAGCTTCCGCGCCGGTGGCGCCCCCGTCTTCCTGATCTCGCTCAAGGCGGGTGGCACCGGGCTCACGCTCACCGAGGCCGACTACGTCTTCGTGCTCGACCCGTGGTGGAACCCCGCGGCCGAGGCGCAGGCGGTCGACCGCGCCCACCGCATCGGGCAGACCCGCAGCGTGCACGTGTACCGCCTCGTCGCCACCGACACGATCGAGCAGAAGGTGATGCAGCTCAAGGCCCGCAAGGCCGAGCTCTTCGCCAAGGTCGTCGACGGCGACGGCGCCATGGCCTCCTCCATCAGCGCCGATGACCTGAGGGCGCTCTTCGAGGAGTGAGACCCGCGCGGGGCCCGCGTGGATCTCAGCGGTTCCAGTCGGTGCCGGGCGGCTGCGCCTCGAGCCAGGCCTGGAAGCCGGTGAGACTGGAGTCGCTCATCGCGAGCTCGACCGGACCGGCGGGCGAGGTGCAGGTGATGACCAGGTGGTCGGGGTAGAGCGAGGCCTGCTCGGCGCCGACCGGGTCGCGGCGCCCGTCGAAGGCCAGCGTGGCACGCGACCACGCTCGCTTGGGCCGCGGGGAGAGGGAGAACACCCGGAACCACTCGAGGTCCTCACCCGAGTAGCGCCCCAGCCCCAGCACCCACCCGCGGTCGGAGGCACGCCCGGGGAGCCGATGGCTCAGCTCGAACGTGCCTCCGTGCCGGGAGAGCAGACGGCGCCGGACGACGAGTCCGGCGCCGTACAGCACGAGCAGGAGCAGCGCGACGCCGGCAGCGTCGAGCACCCATGCCCACCATGCCATTCGCGGTTCAGGCCACCTTCTCCGCAGCGCGGATGCGAGCCTCGGCGTGACGCAGGCGCTGCTCGGCGCCGTTGCCGGAGTCGATCAGGCGCTCGGCCTCCTCGCGGTCGATGCGCGCCTGGTCGAGCTCGATGTCCTCGGCCCGCTCGATGCGCTCGGCCAGGATCGAGACCCGGTCGTCGGCCACCGAGATGAAGCCGCCGTCGACGGCCGCGACGAACACCTCGTCGCGGCCCCCGACCTGGATCTCGACCACGGAGGCCGAGAGCAGCGACAGCGTGGGAGCGTGACCGCGCAGCACACCGAGGTCGCCCTCGAGCGTGCGGGCGATGACCATCGAGGCCTCGCCCGACCACACCGTGCGGTCGGCGGCGACCAGCTCGACGTGGAGGTACTCGGACGTCTCGGCCATGGTCAGAGGCTCTTCTGGATGTCGGCCCAGTTGCGCTCGACGTCGTCCAGGCCACCGCACATGAAGAACGCCTGCTCGGCGACGTGGTCGTACTCGCCGTCCGCGATCTTGTTGAACGCCTCGATGGTGTCGGCCACCGGGACGGTCGAACCCTCGATGCCGGTGAACTGCTTGGCCACGTAGGTGTTCTGCGACAGGAAGCGCTGGATGCGGCGAGCGCGCGAGACGATCACCTTGTCCTCCTCGGGGAGCTCGTCGACACCGAGGATCGCGATGATGTCCTGGAGCTCCTTGTTGCGCTGGAGGATCTGCTTGACGCGGATCGCGCAGTCGTAGTGGGCCTGGCCGATGTACTGCGGGTCGAGGATCCGCGAGGTCGAGGTCAGGGGGTCCACCGCCGGGTAGATGCCGAGCGAGGCGATCTCTCGCGAGAGCTCGGGGGTGGCGTCGAGGTGCGCGAAGGTCGTGGCCGGCGCGGGGTCGGTGTAGTCGTCCGCGGGCACGTAGATGGCCTGCATCGAGGTGATCGAACGACCGCGGGTCGAGGTGATGCGCTCCTGGAGCAGACCCATCTCGTCAGCCAGGTTGGGCTGGTAACCCACGGCCGACGGCATGCGGCCGAGCAGCGTGGAGACCTCGGAACCCGCCTGGGTGAAGCGGAAGATGTTGTCGATGAAGAGCAGCACGTCCTGGTTCTGCACGTCGCGGAAGTACTCCGCCATCGTCAGCGCCGAGAGGGCCACCCGCAGACGCGTGCCCGGCGGCTCGTCCATCTGACCGAACACGAGCGCGACCTTGTCGAACACGCCGGCGTCCTTCATCTCCTCGATGAGGTCGTTGCCCTCACGGGTGCGCTCGCCGACACCGGCGAACACCGACACACCACCGTGGTTCTTCGCCACGCGGGCGATCATCTCCTGGATGAGTACGGTCTTGCCCACACCGGCACCACCGAACAGACCGATCTTTCCACCGGTCACGTAGGGGGTGAGGAGGTCGATGACCTTGATGCCCGTCTCGAACATCTGGGTCTTGGACTCGAGCTGGTCGAAGGCCGGGGCCTTGCGATGGATTCCCCAGCGCTCGTTGACCTCGACGCTCTCGCCACCCTCGAGGTTGAGGAAGTCGCCGGTGGCGTTGAAGACGCGGCCGAGCGTGACGTCGCCGACCGGCACGGCGATCGGGCCGCCGGTGTCGGTGACGCTCTGACCGCGCACGAGGCCGTCGGTGGGCTTGAGCGAGATGGCGCGGACCATGCCGTCGCCGATGTGCTGGGCGACCTCGAGCGGGAGCAGGGTGCTCTCACCCTCGAGGGTCACCTCGGCCTCGAGCTTGTTGTAGATCTCGGGCATCGCGTCGGTGGGGAACTCGACGTCGACGACCGGGCCGATGACGCGCGCGATCCGACCCACCGTCGTCTGGGTTGCAGTCTCTTCTGCGAAGGCAGTCATTTCTTACTCCGTTGGTCCGATGGGTTCGGGTCAGTCGTTGGCGGCCTGAGCGTCGGCCAGCGCGTTGACGCCACCGACGATCTCGCTGATCTCCTGGGTGATGCCGGCCTGGCGCGCCTGGTTGGCGATCCGGGTGAGCTTCTTGATCAGCTCGTCGGCGTTGTCCGTGGCCGCCTTCATCGCCCGCTGGCGGGCGGCGAGCTCGGAGGCCGCCGACTGCAGCAGGCAGTAGAAGATCCGGCTCTGGACGTACTGCGGCAGCAGCCCGTCGAGCACCTGCTCGGCCGAGGGCTCGAACTCGTAGAGCGGCAGCAGCTCGTCGGTGGACGGCGCCTCGGCGCCCTCCACGACCTCGAGCGGCAGCAGCCGCACGGCGGTCGGCTCCTGGGTGATCATCGAGCGGAACCGGGTGTAGACCAGGTGCACCTCGTCGACGTCACCCTCCTCACCCTGCTGCTTGAGGAAGCTTGCGATGAGGGTCGAGCCGATCTCGGCCGCGACGTCGTAGGTCGGCTGGTCGGAGAACCCCGTCCAGGCCTGAACGTACGAGCGCCCGCGGAAGCGGAAGTACGCCTCCGCCTTGCGGCCGGTCAGGTAGTAGTCGATCTCCTTGCCCTCGTCGCGCAGACGCTCGGCGAGACGATCGGCCTCCTTCAGCACGCTCGCGGAGTAGGCGCCGGCCAGACCGCGGTCGCTGGTGATGATCAGCACCGCCGCCCGGCGCGGGTTCTCCTCCTCGCGCGTCAGCGGGTGGTCGACGTTGGAGTACGTCGCCACGGCGGAGACCGCACGGGTGAGCTCCCGTGCGTACGGCGCCGCGGCGGCAGCACGCTGCTGCGCCTTGGCGATCCGGGACGCAGCGACGAGCTCCATGGCGCGCGTGATCTTCTTCATCGACTCCGTCGACTTGATCCGCGCGCGGTACTCACGCAGCGATACGGCCATGTGGGATCAGCCCCGCTTCTGCTTGACGATCTGCTCCTGCTCGAGCTCGTCGTCGGCCAGCGCCTCGGCCTCGGCCTCGTGGCCCGGCTTGATGCTGCCCCCCGAGGAGGTCTCGAACTGGTTCAGGAAGGAGTCGTAGGCGCCGACCAGGCCGGCCTCGTCCTCGAACTTCTGGCTCTCGCGGATCGCCGACAGCAGTCCGGCGTGCGAGCGGCGCAGGTAGTCGAGGAACTCGGACTCGAAGCGCAGCACGTCGCCGGTGTCGACCTTGTCGAGGCGACCGCTGGTGCCGAGCCACAGCGACACGGTCATCTCCTCGAGCGGGTACGGCGAGTAGGCCGGCTGCTTGAGGAGGGCCATGAGGCGCTGGCCGCGGGCGAGCTGCTGCTTGGAGGCGGCGTCGAGGTCGGAGGCGAACATGGCGAACGCCTCCATCGCGCGGTACTGCGCGAGGTCGACCTTGAGCGAGCCGGTGACGGCCTTCATCGCCTTGGTCATCGCCGCGCCGCCGACGCGCGAGACCGAGATGCCGACGTCGATGGCCGGGCGCTGGTTGGCCGCGAACAGGTCGGACTGGAGGAAGATCTGGCCGTCGGTGATCGAGATGACGTTGGTCGGGATGAACGCCGAGACGTCGTTGGCCTTGGTCTCGATGATCGGCAGACCCGTCATCGAGCCGGCGCCGAGCTCGTCGGAGAGCTTCGCGCAGCGCTCGAGCAGGCGGCTGTGCAGGTAGAAGACGTCACCCGGGTAGGCCTCACGGCCCGGCGGGCGACGCAGCAGCAGCGACACCGCGCGGTAGGCCTCGGCCTGCTTGGTGAGGTCGTCGAAGACGATGAGGACGTGCTTGCCGGCGTACATCCAGTGCTGGCCGATGGCCGAGCCGGTGTAGGGGGCGAGGTACTTGAAGCCGGCGCTGTCGGAGGCGGGCGCCGCGACGATGGTGGTGTACTCCAGCGCACCGGCCTCCTCGAGGGCGCCGCGCACCGAGGCGATGGTCGAGCCCTTCTGACCGATCGCGACGTAGATGCAGCGCACCTGCTTGGAGGGGTCGCCCGACTCCCAGTTCTGCTTCTGGTTGATGATCGTGTCGATCGCGACCGTGGTCTTGCCGGTGGCGCGGTCGCCGATGATGAGCTGGCGCTGGCCGCGGCCGATGGGCGTCATGGCGTCGATCGCCTTGATGCCGGTGGCCAGGGGCTCGTGCACCGACTTGCGGGCCATCACGCCGGGGGCCTGCAGCTCGAGGGCGCGGCGGCCGTCGGTGGCGAGCTCGCCCAGACCGTCGATGGGGCGACCGAGCGGGTCGACCACGCGGCCGAGGTAGCCCTCGCCCACGGGGACCGAGAGGATCTCGCCGGTGCGACGCACCGACTGCCCCTCCTCGATCTTGTCGAAGTCACCGAGGATGACGACACCGATCTCGCGCTCCTCGAGGTTGAGGGCGATACCGAGGGTGCCGTCCTCGAACTCGAGCAGCTCGTTGGCCATGGCCGAGGGCAGGCCGCTCACGCGGGCGATGCCGTCGCCGGCGGAGGCCACCGTGCCGACCTCCTCCTTGCTCGCCGCGGCGGGCTGGAAGTCGGAGACGTACTTGGCGAGGGCGTCGCGGATCTCGTCCGGACGGATGGAGAGTTCCGTCATCTGAAGGTGCCTCTTCTCTTCGTTGCTGCTGTGAAGTCGTGGGTGGGGCGTGACCGAGGGCGACGCTGCTGCGCGCTGCTCAGCCGGCGATCTTGCGGCGGGCGTCGTCGAGACGGCTGGCGACGGTGCCGTCGATCACATCGTCGCCGATCTCGACCCGGATGCCGCCGAGGACCGCGGGGTCGACGACGACGTTGAGGTGCACCGGGCGGCCGTACTGGCTGCTCAGCGCGGATGCGAGGCGCTGCTCGTCGGCCTCCGAGAGCGGGGCGGCCACGTGCACCGTGGCGACGCCCTGGCCGCGCACGTCGGCGGCGACCGACTCGTACTCCTCGAGCGCGACCACGATCGTGCGGTGCGAGCCGCTGATCGCCTGGCGCACGAGCTGCACGGTCGCGTCGAGCGCCTTGCCGGACAGCAGGCCCGAGACGAGCGCCGACTTGTCGGCGTTCGACCGGACCGGGTCCGACAGCGCGTTGCGCAGGTCGGAGTGCTCGGTAACCGTGCGACGAACCGCGAAGAGCTCGTCGACCAGGCGGTCGACCTCCTCGCCGGCACTGCGCACGGCGGCGATCACGCCGGCCTGCTCGAGAGCGTCCGCGAGGTCGCGCGAGCGGGTCCAGCGTCGAGACGCCGCCACACCGAGGACGTCGAGGGCTCCGGCGCCGACCTTGCCCGAGAAGACGTCGCGGACGACGCCCTGCCGGGCCTCGGATGCGACCGACTGATCGGTCGCGAAGCGCCGGAGGGTGCCCTCGCCGCGCAGGGTCTGCGCCGCAGCGAAGAGGTCGTCCGCCGTAGCGGCGGCCTCGGCCTGCGGCACAGCGCCCACGCGGTCGGCGACGGCCGCGTAGCCGTCGGCGGAGGCGCCGCGGAAGGACACCATCAGGCGTTCCTCCCCGCGGCGTCAGCCGTCTCGAGGTCGGCGAGGAAGCGCTCGACCACGCGCGAGGAACGCGCGTCGTCCTCGAGCGACTCGCCCACGATGCGGCCGGCGAGGCCGGTCGCGAGGGTGCCGACCTCGGCCCGGAGCGAGGTGACCGCCTGCTGGCGCTCGGCCTCGATCTGGGTCTTGCCGTGCTCGACGATGCGCGAGGCCTCGGCCTGGGCCTGCTCGCGCATCTCGGCGATGATTGCCGCACCCTGCTCGCGCGCCTCCTCACGGATGCGCGCGGCCTCGTGACGGGCCTCGGCGAGCTGCTGCTCGAGCTCGGCGAGCTTCGCGTCGGCCTCGGCCTGCTTGGTCTGGGCCGCGGCGATACCGCCCTCGATCGCCTGCGTGCGCTCGGCGAACGTCTTCTCGAAGTTCGGGACGACGAACTTCTTGACGGCGAAGAAGAGGATCGCGAACACCACGAGGGAGATCGCGATCTCCTCGAGGTGCGGGACGAGGGGGTTGAGCTCTTCCCCCTCCCCCGCGGCGAGGATCACCAGTGAATTCATGGACCTGACCTTGTCGATCTACGTGGGCAGCGGTGGGTGCGGACGAACCGGTCCGGCTCAGGCGCCGGTGAGGACGAACGCGAGGGCGATGCCGATGATGGCGAGCGCCTCGGCGAGCGCGAAGCCGAGGATCGCGATCGACTGCAGGCGGCTCTGGGCCTCGGGCTGGCGAGCCACGCCGTTGATGTACGCGGCGAAGATCAGGCCGATGGCGATACCCGGACCGACGGCGGCCAGGCCGTAGCCGATCATGTTGAGCGAGCCGCTCATCTGTCCCTCGATAGCCAGTGCGTTCACGGCCGTTTTCCTTTCGGTTTGTTTTCACTTGCAGCTGTGGTCGGTGGTGGTACCGGCGGGCCCGGGGGCCGCGCTGTGGTGCCGGGTGGTGCGGTGATGCTGGTGGAGCGGGTGGGACGTGGATCAGTGCTCGTCGGCGAGCGCGCCCTGGATGTACATCGCGTTCAGCAGGACGAAGACGTAGGCCTGGAGGAACTGCACCAGGAGCTCGAGGAAGCTGATCGCGATCGCGAGGATCCAGGCCACGGGGCCGGCGACGTAACCGATGCCGCCGTTCTCGATGAGGTACAGACCGCCGGTGGCGAAGAGGACCAGCAGGATGTGGCCGGCGAACATGTTCGCGAACAGACGCAGGGCGAGGGTGACGGGGCGCACCAGGATGTTGGAGAAGAACTCCAGCGGCACCAGGAGCGGGTACATCACGGGGCTGACGCCGTGCGGCACGCACTGCAGCTTGAGGTAGCCGACCAGACCGTGCTTGCGGATGCCGACGGCGTTGTAGATCACCCAGGACAGGCCGGCCAGCGCGTAGGCCATGCCCGCGCGGCTGAAGGTCGGGAACTGGAAGAAGGGGATGGTCGCGAAGATGTTGTTGACCAGCACGAAGAAGAACAGCGCGAACAGGTACGGCACGTAGCGCACGAAGTCGTGGGCGCCGATGATGTCGCGGGCCACCGAGTTGCGCACGAAGTTGTAGGCGCCCTCACCTGCGAACTGGAGCTTGCTCGGCACGAGCGCGCGCTGGCGCGAGGCCAGGTAGAAGAAGCCGAACACCAGCACGGCCGCGATGACCAGCTGCAGCATCGGCTTCGTGACCGGGCTGCCGGCGATGCCGCCCAGCTCGAAGATTCCGGGGCCGGGCGCCTGGAAGGACTCACCGCTCCCTGCGGCTGCGATGGTGGCGCTGGCTGCGTGGATCACCAGGTCTCCTCTGCGTTCACTGCTCGTCGGTGGTCGTGCTGCTGGCGGGTGGTTCTGGCCGATCGCGTGGCTGCGGCGCCGGCTCGGAGGCTGTCGAGAACCGGGTGGCGGTGAGGTAGATCCCCAGCGCGGCACCGATCAGGATCCCGACGGCGACCAGGAAGGTGGTCCCGAGCCATCTGTCCGCGAGCCACCCCAGGACGCCGTAGAAAGCGACCCCGGCCACGACGTAGCCGAACGCATGCCACGGATCGCCCTTCGGAGACTCCTCGGGCTGACTCATTGCGCCCCGGACAATAGCAGTCGCCCCACCTCATCGCGCACCACCCTCGGAGCGGTCCCGGAGGGTGGTCGCACCCGTGCGGGCCGGGGTCGGCTCGAAGGCCGGGATCCTGGCCGTGGTGGCCACCCGGAGCTGCGTTGCGGTCCACACCAGGGCCCCGACGATGATCGCCGCGCCCAGCCAGGTGCGGTCGAGCTCGGCGCCCAGCAGGCCCGAGCGGTTGAGCACGACGAAGGCCAGCGCCATCACCACGACCTGGAAGGCGTAGGTGATGAGCGCGAACATCAGCGAGGCGGCGGGAGCGACGCGCGAGACGACGTCCACCGATCCCGCGCCGAGCGCGAAGACGCCCACCGCGAGCACTCCCCCGACTGCCGCTCCGCGCGCCGCCGAGGCGTCGTCCACGAGGGCGGCGAGAGCCACGAGGACCCCGGCGACGCCCGCAGCGACGGCTGCGGCGCGGCCCACCTGCGATCGGTGGGGGCGGGACTCGGTCGTCATCAGCGGCGGCCGTTCTCGTGTCGCGAACAGGGGTGCGAGGGCGGACCCTCAACAGTTCGTGAAAGTTATCACAAGGGGTTCGCGGGGTCCGAATCGGGGGTCCCGGGACGGCGCCCGGGACCCTCCTTCGAGGTCGGTCCGGCGTCCGGCACGCCGGCCTCCTCCACCCCGAACTCCGGGTGCGGGTTGTGGACGACGGGCAGCGCGAAGGTCAGCGCCACCGTGATCGCCAGGCTGAGCACGAGGCCGATCAGCACCGCCGGACCGGTGAAGATGCTCGCCACGACCACGCCGTAGGAGATGAGGCCGGCCCACAGCCACATGATCACCACCGCGCGCCGGTGCGAGTGGCCGATCTCGAGGAGCCGGTGGTGCAGGTGCTGCTTATCGGGGGCGAACGGTGAGCGCCCCGCCCGCGTGCGGCGCACGACGGCCAGCACCAGGTCGGTGAGCGGGACGATGAGGATGAGGATCGGCAGCGCCACGGGCAGCAGCACCGGGAGCAGGCTGGCGCGGGCGCCGTCCACGCCGCGGGTGAGGTCGCCGGGGGCGAACTGCGTGGTGATCGCGATGGCGGTGGCGGGCAGCACGAGGCCGATGAGCATCGACCCGCTGTCGCCCATGAACAGTCGCGCCGGGTGGAAGTTGTGCACCAGGAAGCCGGCGCAGGCGCCGGCGAGCGCGGCCGACAGCAGGGCGCCGGTACTGGCGCGCGTGACGTCGTTGAGGAACGACAGCGAGTAGCAGAACAGGAAGAACGCCGAGGCGCTGATGCCGATGACCCCGGCGGCCAGCCCGTCGAGGCCGTCGATGAAGTTGACCGCGTTGACGGTGGCCACGACCACGAAGGCGGTGAGCAGGGCGCGCTGACCGGAGTCCAGCGAGAACACCTGGTCGGGTGAGAGGTAGAAGTAGCTGAACTGGATGTTGGAGACGACCAGCACGCCGACGGCCAGCAGCTGGCCACCGAACTTGGTGAGGGCGTCGAGGTCGAGGATGTCGTCGATGACGCCGACCGCGCACACCAGCGTGCCGGCCAGCAGCACCGCCCTCGCGTCGTGGAAGACGAAGGTGGACTCCTGACCGAGGAAGGGCAGGCGCTGGGCCAGGAAGAAGGCCGCCCACAGCCCGCCCAGCATGGCGAGTCCCCCGAGGTACGGGATCGGGGCCGCGTGGACGTCGCGGTCGCGCACCTTCGCGACCGCGCCCGTGCGTACCGCGATCTCCCGCGCGACCACCGTCAGCAGGAACGTGACGGCCGCGGCGACGAGGAAGACGACGAGGTACTCACGCATCGCGCGGTCCGGGCTCCTCGGTGTCGCTCGGCGGCAGGTCGGTGGTCTTCGTCAGCGACGGGCGCGCGACCTCCGGCTCGTCCTCGACGGGCGGGTCGGGCTCGTCCTCACCCGTGTCGACGGTGAGGTCGTGCGCGGCGAGCACGGCGTCGAGGCGCTCGACGGGGATCGCACCGAGGCGCAGCAGCCGCGGCCGCTCGCCCGTGGCGTCGACGATGGTGGAGGCCACGCCGCCGGGCGAGGCTCCGGCGTCGATGACGGCGGCGACCACGTCGCCGAGCATCTCCACGGCCGCCTCGGCGTCGAGGGCGGCCGGCTGCCCGGTGAGGTTGGCGGAGCTGACCGCGAGCGGTCCGGTGCGATCCAGCAGCTCGCGGGTGAGCTCGTGGTCGGGCATGCGCACCGCGACGGTGCCCCGGGTGTCGCCGAGGTCCCACTGCAGCGAGGGCTGCTGGTGGCAGACCACGGTCAGGGCGCCGGGCCAGAACTCGCGCACGAGCGTGCCGACGTAGTCGGGCACCCGGCTGGCCAGGGCGTCCAACGTGCCGACGGTGCTCACGAGCACCGGGGGCGGCATCTCGCGCCCGCGGCCCTTGGCGGTGAGGAGGCGGCTGACGGCCTCGGGGTCGAAGGCATCGGCGGCCACGCCGTAGACGGTGTCGGTGGGGATCACCACGAGGCGGCCGCGACGCACTGCTCGCGTGGCGGTGTCGAGAGCGTTCTCGCGCTCCTCGTCGGACTCGGTCGGCAACAGCTCGGCGCTCACGGCGTCATCATCCCACCGCCGTGGCGGCGTCGACGCGCGACGTGCGGGCAGCACCGGCCGCGCGGGCCGTGAGGAAGCGCGGGCGTCCGGCCAGATCGCGGTGATCGCGCACCTGCTCCCACCGCCCGCTGGCGCTGAACAGCCCCGGAGCGGCCTCGCCCTGCACGTCGGCGTGCTCGACCCCGACCACGCCGCCGGGGCGCAGGAGCCGGGCCGCGCGCTGCTCGATGACGCGGATGGCGTCGAGGCCGTCGTCCCCGGAGAAGAGGGCGAGATGGGGGTCGTGGTCGCGGGCCTCGGCGGCCACGGACTCCCAGGCCTCGAGCGGCACGTAGGGCGGGTTGCTGACCACGACGTCGACTCGGCCGAGCAGGTCGTCGAAGGCGTCGCCGAGGTCGCCGTGGCGCAGGTCGACGCGCGCGCCCGCGGGCGTCTCGGCGAGGTTGCGCTCGGCCCAGGCGTGGGCGTCGGGGTCCAGCTCCACCGCGTGGACGACGGCCTGCGGCACCTCGGTGGCCACGCTGAGCGCGATCACCCCGGACCCGGTGCACAGGTCGACGACCGCGGGGCGGCCGCCGGCGTCGAAGATCGCCTGCGCGGCCTCGACGGCCCACCCCGCGAGGAGCTCGGTCTCGGGGCGGGGCACGAACACGCCCGGGCCGACGCCCACGCTCACGTGGCGGAACCACGCGCGTCCGAGCAGGTGCTGCAGCGGCTCGCGGGCCGCCCGGCGCGCGAGGAGCCGCTCGAAGGCGGCTACCGCGTCGCCCGCGACCTCGCCGTGCAGACCGAGCCGGGCCCGATCGGTGCCGAGCACGTGCGCGAGCAGCTCGCCGGCATCGTGCTCGGGGCTGGCCACGCCGGCCTCGGCGAGCACGCGGCCCGCCCCCGCCAGGAGGGCGCGGGCCGAGGCGGCGGGTGCGGCGTCCACGGCGTCAGTCCTCGAGGGCCGCGAGACGGGTGGCCAGGTCGGCCTCGACGCACGAGTCGAGCAGCGGCTGGATGTCGCCGTCGAGCACCTGGTCGAGGTTGTAGGCCTTGAAGCCGGTGCGGTGGTCGGAGATCCGGTTCTCCGGGAAGTTGTAGGTGCGGATGCGCTCGGAGCGGTCGACCGTGCGCACCTGGCTGCGGCGCGCATCGCTGGCCTCGGCGTCGGCGGCGTCCTGCGCCGCCTGCAGCAGGCGCGAGCGCAGGATGCGCAGGGCCTGCTCCTTGTTCTGCAGCTGGGACTTCTCGTTCTGGCAGCTGACGACGATGCCGGTGGGCACGTGCGTGATCCGCACGGCGGAGTCGGTGGTGTTCACGCTCTGCCCACCGGGCCCCGAGGAGCGGAAGACGTCGATGCGCAGGTCGGCGTCGTTGACCTCGACGTCGACCTGCTCGGCCTCCGGCGTCACGAGCACGCCGGCCGCCGAGGTGTGGATGCGGCCCTGCGACTCGGTGACGGGCACCCGCTGCACGCGGTGCACCCCGCCCTCGAACTTCAGCAGGGCATAGGGCGCCTGCCCGGGCTCGGGGCTGCCGGGAGCCTTGACCGCCACGGTCACGGACTTGTAGCCGCCGAGATCGGACACGGTCGCATCGAGCATCTCCACCTTCCACCCGCGACGCTCGGCGTAGCGGCTGTACATGCGGAGCAGGTCGCCGGCGAACAGCGCGCTCTCCTCGCCGCCCTCCCCCGACTTCACCTCGAGCAGGACGTCCTTGTCGTCGGCCGGGTCGCGCGGCACGAGCAGGCGGCGCAACCGCTCGGCGAGCTGCTCGCGTCGGGCCAGCTGCTCATCGACCTCCGCGGCGAAGGAGTCGTCGTCGGCCGCGAGCTCGCGCGCGGCCTCGGCGTCGTCGCCCGCCTGCTGCCAGTCGCGCCAGGTCGCGATGATGGCGTTCAGCTCGCTGTAGCGGCGGTTGAGGGTGCGCGCGAGGCGGGCGTCGGCGTGGGTCTCGGGCAGCGCCAGGCGCTCCTCGAGGTCGGCGTGCTCGCTGAGCATGCCTTCGACGGCCTCGAACACGGGTGGTCTCCTGCGGTGGTGCGCCGGCGGTCGGACGGCGCCGGCGGTGGGCTGCGGTGCGCGAGAGCGCACAGAGAGGGACGCAAATGCGAAGCGCCGGTCCGCCCCTGCTGGGATGGACCGGCGCTCCGGACGCCGCTACTTCTTGGCGGCCTTGGCGTAGCGGGCCTCGAAGCGGGCCACGCGGCCGCCGGTGTCGAGGATCTTCTGCTTGCCGGTGTAGAACGGGTGGCACTGCGAGCAGACGTCGGCGTGGATCGTGCCGGACGACGCAGTGCTGTGCGTGGTGAACGACGCGCCACAGGTGCAGGTGACCTGGGTGACGACGTAGTCGGGGTGGATGTCCTTCTTCATGGGGTGTCCTCTCAGGAGATGGGACCGGGTCGTTCGCGGATGCGGACGTGAACCGGGCCAGCAGATAAGTCTACGCCGTGCGCGCCGACATCAGGAATTCGACGTTGGACTGCGTGCGGCGCAGCTGGTCGAGCAGCACCTCGACCGGTGCACGTCCCGATTCCCCCGCCTGCTCGAGCAGGCGACGGCGCAGCTGCTCGAGCACCGCCAGCTCCTGCTCGGGGAGCAGGAGGTCCTCGCGACGCGTGCGGGAGGCGAGGACGTCGACCGCCGGGAAGACCCCGTGCTCGGCGAGCTCGCGACGCAGTCGCACGTGCAGGTTCGCCGTGCCGGTGAACTCCTCGAGGATCGCCTCGTCGAGCTTCGAGCCGGACTCGACCGTGGCGGTGGCCAGGATGGTCAGCGAGCCGCCGTTCTCGATGTTGCGCGCCGCCCCGAAGAAGCGCTTCGGCGGGTAGAGCGCCGCGGCGTCCACACCGCCCGGGAGGACGCGCCCGCTGGCGGGGGCGGTGAGGTTGTAGGCGCGCCCCAGGCCGGTGAGCCCGTCGAGCAGCACGACGACGTCGTGGCCCAGCTCGACCAGCCGCTTGGCCCGCTCGATCGCGAGCTCAGCCATCGTGGTGTGGTCGGTCGCCGGGCGGTCGAAGGTGCTGGCGATCACCTCGCCCTTGACCGCGCGGCGGTACTCGGTGACCTCCTCGGGACGCTCGTCGAGCAGCACCACCATGAGGTGGGTCTCCGGGCTGTTGGCCGTGACGGCGGCCGCCACGGCCTTGAGGAGCGTCGTCTTGCCGGCGCCGGCCGGCGAGAGGATCAGGCCGCGCTGGCCCTTGCCGACGGGCGCCACCAGATCGAGCACGCGCCCCACCAGGCCGGTGTCGCCGGCGCCCTCGCCGCTGACGTTCTCGAGACGCAGGCGCTCGGTCGGCGACACCGGCGTGAGCGTGTCGAAGTCGACGCGGTTGCGGGCCTGGTCGGGCTCGACCCCGTTGACGGTGTCGATGCGCACCATCGGGTTGAACTTCTCGCGGCGCTCGCCGTCGCGGGGCTGACGCACCTGACCGGTGACGGCATCGCCGCGACGCAGGCCGTAGCGACGCACCATCGACAGCGACAGGTACACGTCGTCCGCCCCGGCCAGGTATCCGCTGGTGCGCACGAAGGCGTAGTTGTCGAGGACGTCGAGGATGCCGGCCGCCGGCACCAGGACGTCGTCCTCGCGCACCTCGGTGTCGGGCTCGCGGCCCGCGCGGGCGGTGCGGTCGCGGTCACGGCCGCGGCGACGCCGGTTGCGACGACCGCCGCCCTCGCCGTCGCCGTCCTCGTCGTCGTGGTCGGGCTCGTGCTGGCCCTGCTTGTCGGCCTGCTTGTCGGCCTGCTTGTCCTGCTGGCGGTCCGGACGCTCGTCCTTCGGCCCCTGGTTGTTCTGGTTGCCGTTCTTGCCCTGCTGGCGCTCGGTCTTGCCCTGCTGGTTGCCCTGCTGGTTGGCCTGCTGGTTGCCCTGCTGGTTGCCGCGCTGGCGCTCCTGCCGGCGGCCCGAGCCGTCCTGCGCCGCGTCGCCCTCGCGCTGGTCCGACGTCGGGGCGGTCTTCCCAGCGGAGTTGTCGGCGGGCTTGTCGGCGGACTTCCGCCCGGCGGCGTCGGAGGCCTTCTCGGCAGGGGCATCGGCGGCGCTGTCGGTCGGCGAGGCCTCGGGCGCGGCCGGCGCGCCGCCGGAGCGCTGCGAACGGGTGCGCTGGCGCACCTGGGGGGCCGGCGCCGACTCGGCGGCCGCGAAGCCGCCGCCGTCGGTGGCGGGGGCCCCAGCCTTGGCGGCCTTGCTGGTCGGGGCGGCCGGGGCCGCCGGCTGCCCCGTCTGGGTGGATTGGGCAGCCTTGATGGCCTCGATGAGGTCGGCCTTCTTGAGGCTGCCAGCGCCACTGATGCCCATGCCCGCGGCCATCGCCTTGAGGTCGGCCAGGAGCATGGCGTTCAGCCCGCCGGCGCGCTTGCGCTGCGGCGCGGCAGGGCTGTCGGGGGTGTCGCTCACGTGAGTCCTTCCCACGTCGTCGCGTCCGCCCGGGCCACGAGGGCCGGGGGTCGGACTGGATCGGGCCGGGTGACCCGCGAGTGCGGAGTCGATCCCGGAGAAGATGCGGATGAACTCCGCACGGGCGCCGCCGAGCGGCGCGCGGTCAATGTATCACCGGCGGAGAGGCCTGGACGCCCGCCTCGCTGACCGCGAGGGCATGCGCCTCCCACCCGGTGGGGCAGCGTCGGAGCAGGTCGGCCGTCTGCGCGGAGTCCACGCCGTCGGCGAAGGCGAGCACCGTGGGGCCGGCACCGGACACCACGGCCGCGACGCCGTCGGCGCGCAGCGCCTCGACCAGGGCCAGGCTCTCCGGCATCGCCGGGCGCCGGTACTGCTGGTGGAGGCGGTCCTCGGTGGCGCGGAGCAACTCCTCCGGACGCACCGAGAGAGCCGCCACGAGCAGCGCCGCCCGCCCGGCGTTGGCGGCGGCGTCCGCGTGGGGCACCTCGGCGGGCAGGAGGCCGCGCGCCGCCTCGGTGGACAGCGGCGACGGCGGCACGAACACCACGGCGCTGACACGCGGATCGACCGAGCCCGGGACCGCCCAGAAGGAGCCGTCGTCGTCCTGACCGGCGATGACGAAACCGCCGAGCAGCGCGGGAGCCACGTTGTCGGGGTGGCCCTCCAGCTCGGCGGCGAGGTCGAGCAGCGCGTCGTCCTCGAGCAGCAGCCGACCCCCGGCCACCAGCTCGCGGGCGAGCCACACCCCCGCGACGATCGCGGCCGAGGAGGAGCCGAGGCCGCGGGCGTGCGGGATGACGTTGCGACAGACCAGCCGCAGACCCGGCGGGCGGGTACCGATGCGGTCGAAGGCCGCCTGCATCGCGCGGACGACGAGGTGGCGCTCGTCGAGCGGCACCTCCCCCGCCCCGTGGCCGCTGACCTCGACGACGACGCCGGCGTCGGTGACCTCCGCGGTGAGCTCGTCGCGCAGCCCCAGGGCGAGGCCGAGGGTGTCGAAGCCGGGGCCGAGGTTGGCGGAGGTGGCGGGCACGCTGACGTGCACGGGGCCCTGCACGAAGGTCACGGCCGACGCCCTCAGAGACCGGCTGCCCGGGCGGCCGCGTCGACGTCGGCGTCGACGACGACCTCGGGCAGCTCCACACCCTCGAGCGCGGTGGCGATGTCCTTCAGGCCGTGGCCGGTCACGGTGATCGCGACCGTGCTGCCCGCGTAGGACTCCCCTGCCGCCAGCTCCGCGAGCAGACCCGCGACACCGGCCGCCGAGGCCGGCTCGACGAAGACGCCGTCGTTGGCGGCGAGCTGCTTCTGGGCGGCGAGGATCTGGGCGTCCGAGACGGCCGCGAAACGACCGCCCGACTCGTCGCGGGCCGCCTCGGCGAGCTTCCACGACGCGGGGTTGCCGATGCGGATCGCCGTGGCCTTCGTCTCCGGGTCGGGGAAGGGCTCGCCGGTGACCAGCGGGGCGGCTCCCTCGGCCTGGAAGCCGCGGATGGTCGGGCGCTTGGTGGAGCGGCCCAGCGCGGCGTACTGCGTGTAGCCGAGCCAGTAGGCCGAGATGTTGCCGGCGTTGCCGACCGGCAGCAGGTGGAAGTCGGGGGCGTCGCCGAGGAAGTCGACGATTTCGAAGGCGGCGGTCTTCTGCCCCTCGAGACGCACCGGGTTGACGGAGTTCACCAGCGCCACCGGGTAGTGCCAGGCGAGCTCCTTGGCCATGCGCAGGCAGTCGTCGAAGTTGCCGCGCACCTGGATGACCTGCGACCCGTGGACGACGGCCTGCGCCATCTTGCCCGCGGCGATCTTGCCGGCGGGCACCAGCACGATCGGCGTGATCTGCGCCTTCGCCGCGTAGGCGGCCATCGAGGCCGATGTGTTGCCGGTGGAGGCGCACACCACGGCCTTCGCTCCCTCGTGCACCGCCACCGACAGCGCGGTGGTCATGCCGCGGTCCTTGAAGGAACCGGTGGGGTTGTTGCCCTCGACCTTCAGCCACACCTGGGCGCCGGTCAGGCCCGAGAGCCACTCCGAGTGCACGAGGGGGGTGCCGCCCTCGCGGAGGGTCACGGCGGGCGTCCCCTCCGGGATGTCGAGGAGCGAGCGGTACTCCTCGATGACGCCGCGCCACTGCCCGTGGGCCACGGTCGGACTGCTGCTCACGCTCACTGCTCCTCGGTTCCTTCCACGCGCATCACCGAGGTGACCTCGCGCACGATGTCCATCTCGCGCAACCGCTCGACCGTGGCCGACAGCGCGGCGTCGGTCGCCTCGTGGGAGACGACGACGAGCTGGGCGTCGCGCCCGCGGCCCTCCTGGCGCACGGTCTGGATCGACACGCCGTGCTCGGCGAAGGCCTGCGCCACCGCGGCGAGCACGCCGGCGCGGTCGTCCACGTCGATGGCCACGTGGTAGCGGGTGCGCACCTCGCCCATCGGCAGCACGGCCCGGTCGGCGTAGGCCGACTCGCCGACGCCGCGGGCGCCCTGGCGGTGGTTGCGGGCCACCGTGACGAGGTCGCCGAGCACCGCGCTGGCGGTGGGAGCGCCGCCGGCGCCCGGGCCGTAGAACATGAGCTGCCCGGCGGCCTCGGACTCGACGAACACCGCGTTGTAGGCCTCGCGCACGCTGGCGAGCGGGTGCGAGCGAGGGATCATCGCCGGGTGGACGCGCACGCTCACGGCGTCCTCGCCCGCCTCGCCGTCGCCGGTGGGCAGCAGCTCGGCGATCGCGAGCAGCTTGACGACGCTGTCCATCTCTCGCGCCGAGCGGACGTCGCCGGCGGTGACCTCGGTGATGCCCTCGCGGTGGACGTCGGCGGCCGTGACGCGCGAGTGGAAGGCCAGGCTGGCGAGGATCGCGGCCTTCGCCGCGGCGTCGAAGCCCTCGACGTCGGCCGTCGGGTCGGCCTCGGCGTAGCCGAGGGCCTGGGCCTCCTCGAGCGCGTCGGAGAAGCCGCTGCCCTGGCTGTCCATCTTGTCGAGGATGAAGTTCGTGGTGCCGTTGACGATGCCGAGCACACGGGTGACGCGGTCGCCGGCCAGCGACTCGCGCAGCGGGCGCAGGATCGGGATGGCGCCGGCGACGGCCGCCTCGTAGTAGAGGTCGCGACCGGCCTTCTCGGCGGCCTCGAACAGCGTGGCGCCGTCCTCGGCGAGCAGCGCCTTGTTGGCGGTGACCACGGAGGCGCCGTTCTCGAGCGCGGCGAGGATGAGCGAGCGGGCGGGCTCGATCCCGCCGATCACCTCGACGACCACGTCGACGTCGTCGCGGCTGACCAGCCCGATAGCGTCGGTGGTGAGCAGGTCGGCGGGGACGTCGATCTCGCGCGTCGCGTCGAGGCGGCGCACGGCGACGCCGACCAGCTCGACCGGCGCACCGACCCGAGCGGCCAGGTCGGCGGCCTGCTCGCCCAGCAGGCGCACGACCTGCGAGCCGACGGAGCCGCAACCGAGGACGGCGACCTTGAGGGGAGTGCTCACCGACCAAGCGTATCGGCGAGCGCGCTCTCGCCCGAACCGATCGGTCGAACGCGGACAGGCCCGCGACCTCAGCCGAGGTCGGTGGCGAAGAGGTCGTCCTCGGTCTCGCGACGCACCAGCACGCGCGCCTCGCCGTCCTTCACCGCGATGACGGGCGGGCGCAGCGCGTGGTTGTAGTTCGACGCCATCGACCGGCAGTACGCGCCGGTGCCCGGCACGGCCACGAGGTCGCCCGGCGCGATGTCGGCCGGCAGGAACTCGTCGCGCACCACGATGTCGCCCGCCTCGCAGTGCTTGCCGACCACGCGGGTGAGGATCGGCGGCGCATCGGATCGGCGGCCGGCAAGGGTGGCGGAGTAGTCGGCGTCGTACAGGGCGGTGCGGATGTTGTCGCTCATCCCGCCGTCGACGCTGACGTAGGTGCGGACCGCGCCCGCATCGAGGGTGACCTGCTTGACGGTGCCCACGGTGTAGACGGTGCACATGGACGGCCCGACGATCGCACGACCGGGCTCGATGGACAGGTGCGGGCGCTCGATGCCCAGCGCCCGGCACTCGTGGTCGACGATCGCGACGATCTGCTCGGCCAGCAGCGCGGGCGCCTTCGGGTCGTCCTGCGTCGTGTAGGCGATGCCGAACCCGCCGCCGAGGTCCATCTCGGGGAGGACGACGCCCAGCTCGGCGCCGATGCGCGCGTGCAGCGCCAGCAGTCGGCGCGCGGCGACCTCGAACCCGGCGGTGTCGAAGATCTGGCTGCCGATGTGGGAGTGCAGGCCGAGCAGCTCGACACCGGGGGCCGCCGCGATGCGACGCGCCGCCTCGAAGGCATCGCCCGCGGCGATCGAGAAGCCGAACTTCTGGTCCTCGTGGGCGGTGGCGATGTACTCGTGGGTGTGGGCCTCGACGCCCGCGGTGACCCGCACCATCACGCGAGCGGTGGTGCCGGTGTCGGCGGCGACCATCGCGATACGCTCGATCTCGTCGAAGGAGTCGACGATCACCCGACCGACGCCCAGGGCGACGGCGCGGCGCAGCTCGGCCACTGTCTTGTTGTTGCCGTGGTAGCCGATGCGCGCCGGGTCGACGCCGGCCCGCAGCGCGACGCTGAGCTCCCCGGGCGAGCAGACGTCGAGGAAGAGACCCTCCTCGGCCACCCAGCGCGCCACCGCGGTGCACAGGAACGCCTTGCCGGCGTAGTAGACGTCGACGCCGGCGAAGGCGTCGCGGAAGGCCCGCGCCCGGGAGCGGAAGTCGTCCTCGTCGAGCACGTAGGCCGGCGTGTTGTGCTCGGCCACGAGGTCGGCCACCGGCAGACCGCCGACGACCAGGTCGCCCGCCTCGGTCTTGTGCGCCGAGGACGACCACAGCTGCGGCACCAGGGCGTTGACGTCGGCGGGCTCGCGCAACCAGGCCGGGCCCCGCAGGGCACCGGGAGCGTGGGCCCATCCGGCCTCGTGGGTCATCGCGCTCCTCCGCTCACATGCGCTCGGGGGCGGTGACCCCGAGCAGGTCGAGCCCGTTGGCGAGCACCGTGCGCGTGGCGTGCACGAGCACCAGGCGGGCGAGGTTGGCCGGCGCGACGGGCTCGTCGCCCTGCGGCAGCATGCGGCACTCCTTGGTGTCGTACCACTTGTTGAACACCGACGCGGTGTCCTCGAGGAAGCGGGCGACCCGGTGCGGCTCGCGCAGCTCGGCGGCGCTGGCGACCACGCGCGGGTACTCGGCGAGCGCACGCAGCAGCTCGCCGTCGCGCTCGTGGGCGAGCAGCGACGGGTCGAACGCCTCGCCCGGCAGCTGCATGCCGAGGTCCGTGGCGTTGGCGATCATCCGGCACGTGCGGGCGTGGGCGTACTGCACGTAGTAGACCGGGTTGTCGTTGGAGGCCTTGGTGATCTCGGCGACGTCGAGCGTCAGCGGCGAGTCGGCCGGGTAGCGGGCCAGCGAGTACCGCAGCGCGTCGACGCCGATCTCGTCGGCGAGCTCGTTGAGGGTGACGATCGTGCCCGCGCGCTTCGACAGCTTCAGCTCGGCGCCGTCGCGCAGGATCTTCACCAGCTGACCGATCATCACGTCGAGGGTGACGTCGGGGTCGTCGCCCACGCACGCGGCCATCGCCCGCAGGCGGCCCACGTAGCCGTGGTGGTCGGCCCCCAGCAGGTAGAGGCAGTTGCCGTAGCCCCGCTCGCGCTTGTTGAGGTAGTAGGCGGTGTCGGAGGCGAAGTAGGTGAGCTCGCCGTCGGACTTGATGAGCACCCGGTCCTTGTCGTCGCCGAAGTCGGTGGTGCGCATCCACAGCGCGCCACCCTCCTCGTAGACGTGGCCGAGCTCCTTGAGTCGCGCCAGGGTGTCGGGCACCGAACCGGACTCGTGCAGCGACAGCTCGGAGAACCAGATGTCGAAGTGCGTGTTGAAGCGCTCGAGCGTGGTCTGCTGCTCGCGCAGCTGGATGCCGTAGCCGACCTCGCGGACGGCGGCCCGCCGCTCGTCCTCGGGCAGGTCGAAGATGCCGGGCTGCGCCTCTCCGACCGAGGTGGCGAGGTCGTCGATGTAGCCGCCGGCGTAGCCGTCGTCCGGCTTCGCGAGCCCGAGGGCGGAGGCGATGATCGAGTCGGCGAAGTGGTTCACCTGCACGCCGCGGTCGTTGATGTAGAACTCGCGCGTCACCTCGGCGCCGGCGGCGGCGAGCACCCGCGCGATCGCATCGCCCAGCACGGCCCAGCGGGTGTGGCCGAGGTGGAGCGGGCCGGTGGGGTTGGCCGAGATGAACTCGACGTTGATCCGCTCCCCCGCGAGCACGTCGCTGCGCCCGTAGGCCGCACCTGCCGCGACGACGTCGGCGGCGACCCGGCCCTGCGCGCCGGCCTCGACGCTGATGTTCAAGAACCCCGGTCCGGCGATCTCGACGGCGGCCACCCCGTCGACCGCCTCCAGCCGCGTCGCCAGCAGCTCACCGAACGCGCGCGGGTTGGTGCCCGCCTTCTTGGCCAGCTGCAGCGCGACGTTGGTGGCGTAGTCGCCGTGGCCCTTCTGCCGGGGTCGCTCGATCGTCACCTCGGCCGGAACACCGTCGGGAAGGGTGATCTGACCGTCGTCGACGAGCGCGGTGAGGACGTCGACGAGGGCGTCGGAGAGCTGGGCCGGAGTCACCGGGCAAGGGTATCGGCGCACTCCGGTTGGCAGCGCGGGAGTATCGACGGGTAGTGTTCGGGCCGCGTCGGAGCCTGACTCCGGGGCGTGTTGCCTCCGTAGCTCAGGGGATAGAGCACTGGTTTCCGGTACCAGGTGTCGCAGGTTCGAATCCTGCCGGAGGCGCCCCTCACCCGCGGCACGACGGGCGTGACCCCCGTGACCGGCACACTGGTGCCATGCGCGAGCTCGGAGTCGTCCTGGTCGTCGTCCTCGCCGTCGGGGTCGTGATCGCCCTGGCGGCACGGCTGCGCGAGTCGCGTCGACTCGCCGACGGCGCACCCGGTCCGGCGGGGCTGTCCGCCCCCAGCGGCGGCGCCCACCCGTCGTCCGACGACGCCCTGCTCGACGGCGAGGCTGCTCCGCGCGACGACCCCGCCTCCCCGTCCTGGCGCACCGCCGCCGTCACGCGCACCACCACGACCACAAGCTTCGAGGTGGTGGGCGCCCGCGACGCCGGCGCCGACTCCGAGGCCACGGTCGGCATCGTCGACGCGATCCTCCGCGTCGCGACCGGCGAGATCAGCCGGGAGGAGGGTCTCGCCCTCGTGCGAGCGGCCGACGAGGTCCTGAGCGCCGCGCCGGCCGCGCCCGGCCGGACACCGTCCACGGCCACCGACGTGCTGGTCGACGTCGCCGCCGGGATCGGCGAGCAGGTCGAGCCGGAGCAGGTCGCGGACACCGGAGCCCGGGCCCTCCTTGAGGCGGCCCGCTCGCAGGACACCGCTGCTGTCGAGGCGATCACCGCACTCGGCCCGGACGCCGTCTTCGACCGGATGCTCGCCCTGTGGGCCACGTGGGACGCCGCGGCCGAGGCGAGCGGCACGGACTGAGGCGGGCGGGCCCGCTCGACGTCACGGCCTACAGTTCTTTCCCGTGACGACCATCGGGACTCCCCTGTCCGACACCGCGACCCGCGTGCTCCTGCTCGGCTCGGGCGAGCTCGGCAAGGAGGTCGCGATCGAGTTGCAGCGCCTCGGAGTCGAGACCATCGCCGTCGACCGCTACGCCAACGCCCCCGCCATGCAGGTGGCGCACCGCAGCCACGTCATCGACATGCTCGACCCCGCGGCGGTGCGCTCGGTGATCGAGGCCGAGCAGCCGCACTGGGTCATCCCGGAGATCGAGGCGATCCACACCCCCACCCTGCTCGAGCTGGAGGCCGAGGGCGTCACCATCGTGCCCACGGCCCGCGCGACGCGACTGACCATGGACCGCGAGGGCATCCGCCGCCTCGCGGCCGAGCAGCTGGCCCTGCCGACCTCGCCGTACCGCTTCGCCGACACCCTCGAGGAGTTCGAGGCCGCGGTCGAGGCCGTCGGCATCCCCTGCGTCGTCAAGCCGGTGATGTCGTCGTCCGGCAAGGGCCAATCGGTCGTGCGCTCCGCCGACGACGTGCGCACCTCGTGGGAGTACGCCCAGGCCGGCGGCCGGGCCGGCGCGGGTCGCGTGATCGTGGAGGGCTTCGTCGACTTCGACTACGAGATCACGCTGCTGACGATCCGCCACGCCTCCAACGACGGCAGCGCCGACACCATCTCGTTCTGCCCGCCCATCGGGCACATCCAGGTCGACGGCGACTACCGCGAGTCGTGGCAGCCGCAGGCCATGGACGACGCGGTGCTCGCGAGGGCGCAGGAGGTCTCCGCCGCGATCGTCGCCGAGCTGTGCGGCGAGCGCGGTCGCGGCCTCTTCGGCGTCGAGCTCTTCGTGCGCGGTGACGACGTCATCTTCAGCGAGCTGAGCCCCCGCCCGCACGACACCGGCCTGGTCACCCTCGCCACGCAGGACCTCTCCGAGTTCGCCCTGCACGCCCGCGCGGTGCTCGGCCTGCCCATCCCCGCCATCCGGACCCGCGGCGCCGGCGCCTCGTGCGCGCTGGTCGTCGAGGGCGACCTCGTCGCCCCCCGCTTCTTCGGCGTCGCCGCCGCGCTCGCCGAGCCCGACACCGCGCTCCGGATCTTCGGCAAGCCGGAGGTCGGCGGCAAGCGCCGCATGGCCGTCACCCTCGCGCTCGGCGACGACGTGGACGCCGCCCGCGCCACCGCCCGTCGTGCCGCGGCCGCCCTGGAGGTGTCGGCGTGAGCGAGGCCGACGACGCCCGCGTCACCATCCACACCGACGGCGCCTGCCTGGGCAACCCGGGCCCGGGCGGATGGGGCGCGCTCCTGCGCTACGGCGACCACGAGCTCGAGCTGTACGGCGGCGACCCGGCCACGACCAACAACCGTATGGAGCTCATGGCCGCGATCGCCGCGCTGGAGAAGCTGACCCGGCCCGCCGTCGTCGACCTCCACACCGACTCCAGCTACGTGCGCAACGGCATCACCTCCTGGGTGGCCAAGTGGAAGGCCAACGGCTGGCGCACCTCCGCGAAGCAGCCGGTCAAGAACGACGACCTCTGGCGTCGGCTCGAGGAAGCGGCAGCCCGCCACGAGGTCACGTGGCACTGGGTGAAGGGCCACGCGGGCGACCCGGGCAACGAGCGGGCCGACGAGCTGGCCGGCCGCGGCGCGCGCGAGGCCCGCGACGGCGGCTGACGACCCCGCCGCCCCGGAGCCTGCTGCACCCCTCGAAGGGCACCCATCCGCACCGGCGGCGGCGACGAACACCCCACGTCGGCGGCGTCCGGTCCTTGTGCCCTGAGCCGGTGTCCCGGTCGCCGACAGGGGGCGCCCCCGGTCGTGCCCGCCCGCACGCCGCGGCCGGGGGCGCCTGCACCGCACGTCGCGACGACGCCCCGCGCGGGCCACGCTCGCCGCACGGCATGTGGCCCCGGAGTGTCGGTTGCGTAACACCTCGTCCCTGAGGGTGACCGGGGTGCCCCAAAGGCTTCTCGGGGGGACTAGCCTAGGCCGACGGAACCGCCCGCTATCGGCGGCGGGGCGGCCACAGCTCATCGGAAGAGGCGAAGCACGTCGTGACGCAGTCGTCAGACCAGTCCACCGGATCTCCAGCCCCCGCAGGTTTCGGGGCCAACGAGTGGCTCGTGGAGGAGATGAAGGAGCGGTTCGAGACCGACCCGGGCAGCGTTGACCCGGCGTGGGCCGCCTACTTCTCCGGCGACGGCACCAACGGCTCGTCGTCCACGACGGCGAAGAGCGCCACGAACGGGCCCGCGAACGGCGCCGCCAACGGCGCTGCGCCCGCGCCGGCGAAGGCTCCGGCCGCACCCGCCGCGACGGCGGCCGCCCCGGCCGCGGCGCCCACCGCCCCCAAGCCCACGGCGAAGCCCGCGCCGCAGGTCAGCCCCGCCTCCAGCACCACGCCCACGCCGCCGACGGCCGACGCCCCGAAGCCCACCCCGAAGGACGCGCCGAAGCCGGCGCCGGTGGCCGCCAACGACGAGCCCACGCTCACCGTGCTGCGAGGCATCCCCGCCGCGACGGCCAAGAACATGGACATCTCGCTGGCGGTCCCCACCGCCACCTCGGTGCGCAACATCCCGGTCAAGCTGCTGTGGGACAACCGCATCGTCATCAACAGCCACCTCAAGCGCGCGCGCGGCGGCAAGGTCTCCTTCACCCACCTGATCGGGTACGCGATCGTGAAGGCGATCAAGACCCTCCCCGCGATGAACAACACCTACGCCGAGGTCGACGGCAAGCCGACCATGGTGACGCCGGCCCACATCAACCTCGGGCTCGCGATCGACCAGCAGAAGGCCGACGGCAGCCGCCAGCTCGTCGCGCCCTCGATCAAGGCGTGCGAGTCGATGGACTTCGCGCAGTTCTGGGTGGCCTACGAGGACATCGTCCGCAAGGCCAAGGACAACAAGCTGACGATGGAGGACTACTCCGGCACGACTGTCAGCCTCACCAACGTCGGCGGCCTCGGCACCAACAACTCGGTGCCGCGCCTGATGCAGGGCCAGGCGGCGATCATCGGCGTCGGCTCGATGGACTACCCGCCCGAGTTCCAGGGCGCGTCCGAGGACACCATCAGCCGCAACGCGATCTCGCGGATCATGACGATGACCTCCACCTACGACCACCGCGTGATCCAGGGCGCGCAGTCGGGTGAGTTCCTCGGTCTCGTGCACCGCTACCTCCTCGGACAGGAGGGCTTCTACGACGAGATCTTCCGCGCGCTGCGCATCCCCTACGAGCCGATCCGGTGGAACGCCGACATCGCGACCTCGCACGACGACCAGATCGACAAGCAGGCGCGCATCCTCGAGCTCATCCACGCCTACCGCGTGCGCGGCCACCTCATGGCCGACACCGACCCGCTCGAGTACAAGCAGCGCAGCCACCCCGACCTGCGCATCGAGTCGCACGGCCTCACGCTGTGGGACCTCGACCGCGAGTTCCCCACCGGCTCCTTCGGCGGTGCCGAGCGTCGCTTCATGAAGCTGCGCCACATCCTCGGCATCCTGCGCGACTCCTACTGCCGCACCACCGGCATCGAGTACATGCACATCATGGACCCCGAGCAGCGCCGGTGGATCCAGGAGCGCGTCGAACAGCCGCACAGCAAGCCGCCGCGCGAGGAGCAGCTGCGGATCCTGCTGAAGCTCAACCAGGCCGAGGCCTTCGAGACCTTCCTGCAGACCAAGTTCGTGGGCCAGAAGCGCTTCAGCCTCGAGGGCGGCGAGACCACCGTGCCCGTGGTCGACGAGATCGCCGAGGCCGCCGCGCAGGCGGGCCTCGACGAGGTGTGCATCGGCATGGCCCACCGCGGCCGACTCAACGTCCTCGCCAACATCGTCGGCAAGTCCTACAACCAGATCTTCCGCGAGTTCGAGGGCAACATCGACCCCCGCACGGTGCAGGGGTCCGGCGACGTGAAGTACCACCTCGGCGCCGAGGGCGAGTTCGTCGCCGGCACCGGCGAGACCATCAAGGTCTCGGTGGCGGCGAACCCCTCGCACCTCGAGACCGTCGACCCCGTGCTGGAGGGCATCGCCCGCGCCAAGCAGGACGTCCTCGACCGCGGCACCGAGTTCCAGGTGCTGCCGCTGCTGATCCACGGCGACGCCGCGTTCGCCGGCCAGGGCGTGGTGGCCGAGACCCTCAACCTCTCGCAGCTGCGCGGCTACCGAACCGGCGGCACGATCCACGTCGTCATCAACAACCAGGTCGGCTTCACCACCTCCCCCGGGTCGTCGCGCTCCTCGCTCTACGCCACCGACGTGGCGCGGATGGTGCAGGCACCGATCTTCCACGTCAACGGCGACGACCCCGAGGCCTGCATCCGCGTGGCCCGCCTCGCCTTCGAGTACCGCCAGGCCTTCCACAGCGACGTCGTCATCGATCTCGTCTGCTACCGCCGGCGCGGTCACAACGAGGGCGACGACCCGTCGTACACCCAGCCGCTCATGTACGACCTCATCGAGCAGAAGCGCTCGGTGCGCAAGCTCTACACCGAGTCCCTCATCGGCCGTGGCGACATCACGATCGAGGAGGCCGAGCAGGTGCTGCGCGACTACCAGCAGCAGCTGGAGCGCGTCTTCACCGAGGTGCGCGAGGCCGACACCAAGCCCGACGCGTGGACGACGGTGCCCGACTACCCCGACAAGCCGGCCGGCGAGGCCGCCACGGCGGTGGCCCCGGAGGTCCTCAAGCGCATCGCCGACGCCTACGTCACCCCGCCCGAGGGCTTCACCGTGCACCCCAAGGTGATGCCCCAGCTGCAGCGCCGCGCCGCCGCCATCGCCGACGGCCCCATCGACTGGGGCACGGGCGAGATCCTGGCCTTCGGCTCGCTGCTCATGGAGGGGCGCCCGGTGCGCCTGGCCGGTCAGGACTCGCGCCGCGGCACGTTCGTGCAGCGCTTCGCGACGCTCATCGACCGCGCCAACGCCGATGAGTGGACGCCGCTGGCCAACCTCACCGAGGACCAGGCCAAGTTCTTCATCTACGACTCACTGCTCAGCGAGTACGCCGCCCTCGGCTTCGAGTACGGCTACTCGGTGGCCCGACCGGAGGCCCTCGTGCTCTGGGAGGCCCAGTTCGGCGACTTCGTCAACGGCGCACAGTCGGTGATCGACGAGTACATCTCGGCCGGCAAGACCAAGTGGGGCCAGGACTCCGGCGTGGTGCTCCTGCTCCCCCACGGCTACGAGGGCCAGGGAGCCGACCACTCCTCGGCGCGCATCGAGCGCTTCCTCACCCTGTGCGCCGACGAGGCGATGGTGGTGGCCCAGCCCTCCACGCCCGCCTCGCACTTCCACCTGCTGCGCCGCCACGCCCACAGCGAGCAGCACCGCCCGCTGATCGTCTTCACCCCGAAGTCGATGCTCAAGCGCAAGGAGGCCGCCTCCCAGCCCTCCGACTTCACCGACGGCACCTTCCGCCCGGTGATCGGCGACGACACGGTCGACCCCGCCAAGGTCACCACCGTGCTGCTGGTCTCGGGCCGCCTCACCTGGGACCTCGTCGTCGAGCGCACGAAGAGCAACCGCGAGGACGTCGCCATCGTGCGCGTCGAGCAGCTCTACCCGTGGCCCGTCGAGTCGCTGCAGGCCGAGCTGGCGAAGTACCCCGGCGCTCGCGTGAAGTGGGTGCAGGACGAGCCGTTCAACCAGGGCCCGTGGCCGTCGTACCACCTCAACGTGGTGCCGCAGCTCGACCGCGAGATCGTCCCGGTCACCCGTCCCGCCTCCTCCACCACCGCCGTCGGCACCGCCAAGCGTCACCAGGAGGAGGCCAAGGCGCTGATCGGTGAAGCCTTCAGCTGATGTACTTCACCGATCGTGGGATCGAGGAGCTCCAGCAGCGTCGCGGTGACGAGGAGGTCACCGTGGCGTGGCTGGCCGAGCGGCTCATCGAATTCGTCGACGTACACCCCGAGTTCGAGGTCCCGGTCGAGCGCTTCGCCACGTGGCTGGCGCGCCTCGACGACCCCGAGGACTGAGATCGTGCACCGGTGGCCGAGCAGCTGATCGACTACGGCGCGTGGGGCCGGACGTTCTTCACCACGGTGGTGACCACCGAGCGGGTCGTGGCCGGCGTCAACGTGATGGCCGACCGGCCGATCGACGTCGGCCCCCTCGGCGTGGGCCCCGGGCGCCTGGTGAAGGTGCGCGCGAGCGGTCGCATCGGCACCGCCACCGGCCACCGCATCACCGGGGAACCGCTGCGCTACGACGTACGGCTGCCGGTGTCGCTGACCTTCGTCCTCGGCCTGGGTGTCGACCGCCAGCGCTTCGATGCCGAGATCGAGGTGCCGCTGCTCATCACCGCGCGGGCGCGAGCCGACCTGGCCGTCGTCCTCGAGGTGGCGCCGCCTGCCACCGACGACGTCGCCGTGCACCTGCGCGCCCGCAGCCGTCGCGCGTCCCTGACCAACCGTGCCGCGGACGTCGAGGGCGAGCTGCGCCGCTTCGTCGCCCGCTACGTGGCGCGTGAGCTCGAGGGGCCGGCCGTCAGGGCGGCCACCGTCATCGACGTGGCCGGGGCGGTCGATCGGGCTGCGGGGGCCCTCACCGCCGGCGGCCCGAGCCCGGTGGCCGAGGCGGTGGCCTCGGACCTCCCTGCGGCCATGGCCGAGGCGGACCTCCAGGGCCTGGGCGAGCTCGCGCAGGACGCCGCCAGCGCCCCCGCTCCCCCCGACTGATCCCGACCCGGCGCGCTCGCGCCCGAGGACGACGACGGGCCCCCGCGGGTGCGCGGGGGCCCGTCTGTTCCGGCAGGGGGACGGCCGCGCCGGGGTCGCCGGCGCGGCCGTCCCGGCTGTCAGTCCGCGTCGAGGTCGCGGGCGACGAGGGCGGCGCTCGCCGCCACGTCGTCCTCGACCTCGCCGGAGACCTGCACCTAGGCGCCGTTGCCGGCACCGAGGGTCATGATCATGAGCGCGGAGGCGGCGTCCACGCCCTCCTCCCCCGGCAGTGCGATGAGCACCTCCGAGCCGAGCTCCTCGGCCGCCTCGGCGATGATGCCGGCGGGACGGGCGTGCAGGCCGACGGCCGAGCCGACGGTGACGGTGACGGTGTGCATGGAGGGACCTTCTTCGAGGGTGGTGTCGGACTCAGCCGACGAGGGCGGGGGTCGGGGCGGCGGTGTCCTCGTCGGCGACGGTGATCTCGTCGGCGACCGGGCCGCGGCCGAAAGACTTCAGCGCCACCACCATGGCCGCTGCGACGACGGTCCCGGCAGCGAGCGAGACGAAGAACCACAGCACGCCGTCGACGGCGAAGAGCACGAAGATGCCGCCGTGCGGAGCCCTCAGCGTGACGCCGAACAGCTCGGAGAGCCCGCCGGCCACCGCGCTGCCCGCCACGACTGACGGGATGACACGCAGCGGGTCGGCTGCGGCGAAGGGGATCGCGCCCTCGGAGATGAAGGATGCTCCCAGCAGCCAGGCGGCCTTGCCGTTCTCGCGCTCGGCGCGGTTGAACAGGCGCGGGCTGATCGCGGTGGCCAGGCCCATCGCCAGCGGCGGGACCATGCCGCCGATCATGACCGCGGCCATGATCTTCAGCTCGGGCGCGTCGGGGCTGAGGGCGGCGTCGCCGATGCCGATCACCGCGAAGCTGTAGGCGACCTTGTTGAGCGGGCCGCCCATGTCGAAGGCCATCATCGCGCCGAGCACGATGCCGAGGATGATCGCGTTGGAGCCGTCGAGGCTGTTGAGCCCGTCGGTGAGCCGGTCCATCAGCCACGTGATCGGACGACCCAGCAGCAGGAGCATGACGAGACCGGCGAGGAGGCTGGTGAGCAGCGGCACCACCAGCACCGGCATGAGGCCGCGCGCCCACGTGGGCACCGACCAGCGGGTGATCCACAGTGCGATCAGGCCGGCGATGGTGCCGCCGACGATCGCTCCGATGAAGCCGGTCTGCGGCGCGCTCTGCGACCCGTCGATCACCGCGAAGCCGGAGAGGTTGGTGGCGAGCGCACCCATCACGAAGCCGGGCGCCAGGCCCGGGCGGTCGGCGATCGCGTAGGCGATGTAGCCCGCGAGCGCGGGCACGAACAGGGCGAAGGCGGCCTTGCCGATCACGAAGAGGAGCACGCCGAGGTAGAGGGCGGTGCCCGAGCCGAACAGCGCGTGGTCGAGGTTGTAGGCCGAGGGCGACGGCGGGTCGAACAGCGTGTGCTTGACGAGGATGTCGCCGGCGACGTTGGCGCTGTCGTAGCCGCCGAGGAGGAACCCGAGCGCGATGAGCAGGCCGCCCGCGGCGACGAACGGGATCATGTACGACACGCCCGTCATCAGCACGCGACGGGTACGGCCGCCCCACGACTCCTCGCCTCCCGCGGCGGACGACGGCTCCGCGCCGCGACCCTCGCCGCTCACCCGTGCCGCGTGCGGGTCGCTGGCGATGCGCACGGCCTCGGCGATGACGGCGTCGCCGTCGTCGATGGGCCGCTTGACGCCCGTGCTCAGCACCGGGAGCCCGGCGAAGCGGGCGCGGTCGCGCACGCCCACGTCGGTGGCGAAGACGACCGCGTCGGCGGCCGCGATGGTCGAGGCCGGCAGCGGCGTCGCGCCCGAGGAGCCCTGCGTCTCCACGGCGATCTCGACGCCGGCGCGCGCGGCCGCGGCCTGCAGCGCCTCCGCCGCCATGTAGGTGTGGGCGATGCCGGTGGGGCAGGAGGTGACCGCGACGAGTCGCACCGGCGTGCCGGCTGCGGCGGGTGCGGGCGCCGGGGCCTTCGCCGCTGGCGCGGCCGGCTCCAGCACCCCGCAGACGACGGCCAGCGCCGCTTCCGCGTCGGGCGCCTCGCGCAGCGCGGCGGTGACCTCGGCGCGGGTGATGCCGCGCGCGAGGTTGGCCAGGATGGCGAGGTGCTCGTTGCCGCCGCCCTCGGGCACGGCGATGAGGAACACGAGGTCGGCGGCGCCGTCCTTGGCCCCGAACTCGACGCCGGGGCGCAGCCGGGCGAAGGCGAGCGTCGGACGGTTGACGGCGGCTGAGCGCGCGTGCGGGATCGCGATGCCGCCCTTCATGCCCGTGGCCGCCTTGGCCTCGCGGGCCTGCAGGTCGGCCACCAGGGTCGCGGCGTCGTCGGCGCGCCCGGCGGCGACGATGTCGGCCGCGAGAGCGGCGAGGACGTCGTCCTTGGTGGGTCCGAGGTCCGTGTCGAGGCGGATGAGCCCCACGTCGATCAGTTCTGCCATGTCGGCACTCCTTCGTTGGAGAGGCGGCTCGGCGTGGGTGTGCCGAGCCGACGGACCCGGACCTCATCGGTCCGGAGCTGGGAGGGGGTGGGCACCGTGGTGCCCGGGAGGGAGGCGGCCGCCGCACCCCAGGCGACCGCCGAGACCAGCCGGTCGGCGGGGGCGGCGCCGGCGAGGTCGGCGAGCAGGTAGCCGAGCAGGCTGCTGTCGCCGGCGCCGACGGTGCTGACCACCCGGATGGCCGGCGGCGTCGCGTGCCAGGCCCCGGCGCTCGTGGCGAGCACGGCGCCCGCGCCGCCCAGGGTCGCCAGCACGGCGGCGACGCCGCGCTCCACCAGGCCGGCAGCCGCGAGCGCAACGCGCTCGGGGTCGCCCTCGAGCATGCGCGCCGGCACCCCGACGATGTCGGCCAGCTCCTCGGCGTTCGGCTTGAGCAGCGCCGGCGCGGTGTCGTGCTCGAGGCGGGCGACGAGGGCGGCGAGGGCGGCGTCGCTGGTGTCGACGGCCACACGTCGTCCGCCGGCCCGCAACCGTGCCGCGAGCCCGGCGTACCACCCGGGGTCGGCCCCGGGCGGCAGGGAGCCCGCGAGCACCGCCCACTCGGCGGGGACGGCGAGCGCGGCGAGGGCGACCGCCTCGAGGTCGGCCGGTGTCACCCGGGCTCCGGCGGCGTTGAGCTTGGTGGTCGTGCCGTCGGGCTCGGTGACGGCGAGGTTGACGCGCATCGGCCCGGCGGGCGGCACGGGCGCCGTCGGCACCCCCGCGTCGGCGAGCGAGCGCGCGAAGGGGCTCTCGACCTCCGCCGGGAACACAGCCACGGTGGCGACGCCGGCGCCCACGCAGGCGCGGGAGATGTTGATCCCCTTGCCGCCCGGCTGCTCGGAGACCTCAGCGACGCGGTGGACCTCGCCCCGCTCGAGGCGCCCCGGCAGCGCGATCGTGCGGTCGATGCTCGGGTTCGGGGTGACGGTGACGATCACGCGATCACGACCTCGGGTCCGGCCGCCTCCAGGGCGGAGCGCTCCTCGGCGTCGACGGCGTCGTCGGTGACGATGAGGTCGACCTGGTCGAGCTCGGCGAACCGCACGGCGGCCTCGACCCCGACCTTGCTCGCGTCGGCGAGGACGACGACCCGCTCGGCCGCGAGCACGAAGGCCCGCTTGGTGGCGGCCTCCTCGGCATCGGGGGTGGAGAGTCCGTGACCCAGCGAGATGCCGTTGGCCCCCATGAAGGCCACGTCGACCCGCAGGAGTCCGACCGCGCCGACCGTGGCCGCCCCCACCGCGGCCTGGGTGGCGGTGCGCACGCGCCCCGGGAGGAGGTGGAGCTCGACCGCGGGGTTCGTGGCGAGCCGGGCGGCCACCGGCACCGCGTGCGTGTAGACGACGAGGCGGTGGTTGGTCGGCAGCATGGCCGCGAGCCGCGCGGTCGTCGTGCCCGCGTCGAGGAGGACCGACGCCCCGGCCGGCGGCAGCTCGGCGAGCGCGGCCCGCACGATCCGTTCCTTGGCGGCGGTGTTCGCGACGTCGCGCTCCCCCACGGCCGTCTCGAGGGTGGTGAGGGCCGCGGCCGGCACCGCCCCTCCGTGCACCCGACGCACGAGGCCGAGCTGCTCGAGGGCGGTGAGGTCGCGGCGGACGGTCTCGGTGGTCACGTCGTAGCGCTCGGCGATCTCGGCAACCGAGAGCCGTCCCTCGGACGCCACCTCACGGGCGATGCTCTGCTGACGCTCCTCGGCGTACACGCTGTGACCCCTCTCACGTGGATCTGTGTTTATGTTGTTTTATGCCCGTTTCTGTTGCTTGTCAAGGGCCAGCGCGTCTACCGTGTGAGCATGGTCACCGCATCCGAGGTCCTCCTCCACGGCACCCCCGTCGTGCCCGGGCTCGCCCACGGTCGCGCCCACGTGGTCGTCAGCGAGATCCCCGCCGAGGCCCTGCGCGCCTACGGCGAGACCGCCCCCGCGGACGAGAACGACGCCCTCGCCGTCTACGACGCGGCCGCAGCAGCCGTCGCCGACGGCTTCCGCACGCGGGCCGCGCACGCCGACGGCGCCAGCGCCGGCGTGCTCACCGCCAGCGCGGGCCTGGCGACCGACCGCGGCCTGCGCTCGGCGGTGCGCAAGGAGCTGCGAGCCGGCGAGCCCCTGCTCACGGCGATCGACCACGCGGTCGAGCAGTTCGTCACGGTGTTCACCGGCATGGGCGGCCTCATGGCCGAGCGCGTCACCGACCTGCGCGACATCCGCCTGCGCATCCTCGCCCGCCTGGTCGGAGCTCCCGAACCGGGCGTGAGCCTGCCCGACGAGCCGGTGGTGCTCATCGCGGGCGACCTCGCCCCCGCCGACACCTCCGGCCTCGACCCCGCCCGGGTGCTCGCCCTGGTCACCGAACGGGGCGGACCCACCAGCCACACCGCGATCATCGCCCGCCAGCTCGGCATCCCCTGCGTGGTCGGGGTGGGCGGGATCGTCGCGGCCGCCGCGCACCGTCACCTCCTCGTGGACGGCGCCACCGGCACCGTCGAGATCGACCCTGATCCCGCCGCGGCCACCGTCCGGGTCCGGGCTGCTGCCGCCGAGCGCGAGGCGCTGGCCGGCTGGTCGGGGCCCGGTCGCACCGCCGACGGCCATGCCGTGTCGCTGCTCGCGAACATCGCGGACGCCGCATCCGCTGCGAGCGCCGCCGCCGCGCCGGTCGCCGGCGTCGGCCTGTTCCGCACCGAGCTCGCCTTCCTCGACCGCAGCACCGAGCCCAGCGTCGCGGCGCAGACGGACGTCTACGCGGCCGCGCTCGCTCCCTTCGCGGGCCAGGGCCGCCACGTCGTCGTCCGCACACTGGATGCGGGCTCGGACAAGCCGATCGCCTTCGCCACCCACCCCGACGAGGAGAACCCGGCCCTGGGCGTGCGCGGGTTGCGGCTGTCGTTCACCGACCCGGCACTGCTCGAGCGCCAGCTCGACGCCATCGCGGCCGCGGCCGAGCGCACCGGCACGACGACCTGGGTGATGGCGCCCATGGTGGCCACCGTCGACGAGGCGCGCTCGTTCGCGGCGAGCGTGCGCTCGCGCGGGCTGAGGGCTGGGGTGATGGTGGAGGTGCCCAGCGCGGCGCTGCTGGCCGATCGCATCCTGGCCGAGGTCGACTTCCTGTCCCTCGGCACCAACGACCTCACCCAGTACACGATGGCGGCCGACCGGATGGCCAGCGACCTCGCGCACCTCACCGATCCCTGGCAGCCGGCCGTCCTGCACCTCGTCGCGCTGACCGCCCGGGCCGGCACCCGCGCGTCGAAGTCGGTGGGCGTGTGCGGCGAGGCCGCGGCCGACCCGCTGCTCGCCTGCGTCCTCGTCGGTCTCGGCGCGACGTCGCTGTCGATGGCGCCCGCAGCGGTGCGCGCCGTCGGCGCCCGGCTGGAGGCCGTCACCCTGCAGCAGTGCCGCGAGGCGGCTGCCGCCGCCCTCGATGCCGCGGACCCGGCCGCAGCACGCGAAGCGGCCCGGACCCTGCTCGATGCAGGATCCGGGCCGCTCATGGCGTGATCGCCCCGTGAGGGTCGGGCCTCAGTCGTCGTCCGCCTCGATCTCGGCGTGGCCGCCGCGATCGCCGTGCTCGGCCAGCGCTCGCCGCGAGGCGTCGCGGATCTCGAACACCTCGGTGGCGAAGCCGCCGACGGCAGCCGCCACGTCGCCGACCGCGCGGGTGACGATGGAGGCGACCTCGCCGACGGTCTGGGCGGCCGCCTCAGCCCCCGCCTGCAACGCGTCCTTGGTGATCTCGGCCTTGCTCAGGTTGTCGCGTCCGGTCATGACGACATTCTCGCCGTCAGGACCTCACGCGGCCAACGAGTCGTCGGTCACGGGCGAGGTGCCCTTCACCGGCGCGGCGGTGCTCTTGCCGCCGGGCAGCGAGAGTCGCACGATCTTCTTGAACACGCTGAACAGCTGCTTGTGCAGCGAGCCGGTGTTGTAGGGCAGCCCGTAGCGCTCGCAGATGTCGCGCACCTCCTCGGCGATCTCCGGGTAGCGACGCGCCGGGAGGTCGGGGAACAGGTGGTGCTCGATCTGGTGCGACAGGTTGCCGCTCATGACGTGCATGAGCTTGCCGCCGGTGATGTTGGCCGAGCCCAGCATCTGGCGCAGGTACCAGTGGCCACGCGTCTCGTTCGCGGTCTCCTCCTCGGAGAACGACGCGACGCCGGCCGGGAAGTGCCCGCAGAAGATGATGTTGAAGGCCCAGATGTTGCGCACCAGGTTCGCCGTGGCGTTGCCGGCGAAGGTAAGCGGGAACAGCGGACCCGTCAGCGCCGGGAACAGCAGGTAGTCCTTGAGCGCCTGGCGCCGCATCTTGCGGAACAGCCCCGGATAGAGCGCCTTGTTCTCCTCGATGCTGCGCTTGCCCGAGACGATGTTCTCGACCTCGAGGTCGTGCATCGCCACGCCCCACTCGAAGAAGATCATGAGCAGGAAGGCGTACACCGGGTTGCCCAGGTAGTACGGGTGCCACTTCTGGTCGGGGTCCATGCGCAGGATCCCGTAGCCCACGTCGCGGTCCTTGCCGACGATGTTCGTGAACGTGTGGTGGATGTAGTTGTGCGAGTACTTCCACTGGTCGCTCGGGCACACGTTGTCCCAGTCGAACATGCGCGAGTTGAAGGCGGGGTCGCCGAGCCAGTCGTACTGGCCGTGCATCACGTTGTGCCCGATCTCCATGTTGTCGAGGATCTTCGACACGCTCAGCGCGGCGACGGCCAGCGGCCAGGCCGGGGGGAGGTAGAAGAGGGCGCGACCGGCGACCTCGAAGCTCCGCTGGGCCTTCACGACCTTGCGGAGGTACTCGGCGTCGGCCTCGCCGAGGTCGTCGAGCACCCGCTGGCGGATGGCGTCGAGCTCGGCACCGAGGCGCTCGATCTCGGCGGCGGTCAGGCCGTGGTACTTGTCATCGGTCGCGGTGGTCTCGACCGGGTCCTGCGTGGTGGTCATCGGACACTCCTCGTGTGGGTGGGTGTGCGGTGGCTGGAACGGATGGGGATCCCGGTGGGGATCAGAGATCGATGTGGCAGTCGCCAGCGGCGGCGCTCACGCAGATGCGGATCTCCTCGTCCGGCAGCGCGGAGGTCTCGCCGGTGAGCACGTTGCGCACGGTGCCGGCGGTCTTGGTGCGCGTGCAGGAGAAGCAGATGCCCATGCGGCACCCGAACTCCGGGCTGAGGCCGGCGGCCTCGGCCTGCTCGAGGATCGTGTCTCCGGAGGCGGCGACCGTGGTGCCGGAGCGGGAGAACGTGATCTCGCCGTCCACCTCCTCGCCGGGCTGGGCGGCGCGGGCGACGACGGGCTTGAAGAATTCCATGCGCAGACGCGGCGACAACTCGCCGTCGGCGTCGGTGTAGGCGTCCTTGACCAGCTCGACCAGTCCGGCGGGGCCGCAGAGCCACGTGTCGGTCCGGCGGTGGTCGGGCACGAGGCGGCGCAGCTCGAACTCGGTGAAGAGCTGGTCGCCGTAGCGCAGGTGGACGTCCACGCCGTTGTCGGCTGCAGCGATCTCGGCGAGCTCGTCGGCGAAGATCTGGTCCTGCGGTCCGCGGGCGTAGTGCAGGAAGGTCACCTTGCGCCCGGCGTGGCCGTCGTAGCCGTCGCGGAGCAGCGTGCGCACCATCGACATCGCGGGCGTGATGCCTGAGCCGCCGGTGATGAAGACGAGGTGGCTGATGGTGGGCGTGGCGGGGCTCTCGTTGAGGACGAACTCGCCGCGCGCCTGGCTGAGGTGGAGGATCTCGCCCGGCTTGGCCTCCCGGACGAGGTAGGACGACACCTGGCCCTCGTCGTTGGCGCGGATGGTCAGCGTGATCTGCTCCCCGCGCCCCGAGGCCGCGGAGCTGATCGAGAAGGCCCGGGTGAGGCGGCGCGAGGAGCTGGGCAGTTCGACACCCACCAGCACGTGCTGGCCGGCCCGGTGACCGCGCCAGCTCTCGGTGGGCTGGAGGGTGATGGTGGCGACCGGTGCCGTGTCGGCGCCCTCGGTCTCGCGGTGGATCGAGACGATCCGGGCGCGGACGTCGTGGGCGGCCCACATCGGGTTGAAGCGCTCGAGGTAGCGGTCGATGCCGTGCGGCGCGGCGAGCGCGTCGACGAGGCGGGACCGCAGCAGACGGCCGACCACGCGGCCGGCCGGGCTCACGGCCGGGGCGGGTGCGAGGGTGGTCATGTCGTGCTCCTGACTGCGGGTCGCGCTGCGGCGTCCCGCGACATTCGGTGTACGTCTGTACACCCAAACTCTCCCCCGTTCCCCTGGAGAGGTCAACATCGACGGCTGGTGACAGTGGACACACGTTCACCCTGAGTAGGATCGAGGCGTGACCGAGACCAGAGTCGAGCGCAAGGAGCGCACCCGCCGCGCCATCCTTGACGCCGCCCTCTCCCTCTCGGCCGAGAGCACCCTGGTCGCCCTGTCGCTGCGCCAGGTGGCCAAGGAGGTGGGCGTCGTCCCCACCGCCTTCTACCGCCACTTCGACTCCATCGAGGAGCTCGGGCTCGCCCTCGTCGAGGAGAGCCTCGACACGCTGCGCGGGCTCCTGCGCGAGCTGCGCCGCACGGCCGGAACCGACTTCCGCACGATCATCGACGGCTCGGTGGACGTGCTCGTCGACCAGGTGAGGCGCAACCACGACCACTACGGGTTCATCGCCCGCGAGCGCTTCGCCGGCCCCACGCCCGTGCGCCAGGCGATCGCCGACGGCATCGGCCTCGCCGAGCGCGAGCTGGCCGTCGACCTCGCCCACCTGCCGGGCACCGACACCTGGTCGCCCGGCGACCTGCAGGTGCTCTCGAGCCTCATCGTCGGCGCCATGGTCAGCACCGCCGAGCAGCTGGTCGCCGCATCGCCGGGCTCCGCCGACGAGCAGCGCATCGCGGTCACCGCCCGCACCCAGCTGCGCATGCTCGTGATCGGCGCCCTCCACTGGCGCTCCGAGCCCTGATCCGCCGCGTCCTTCCGGCGCCCGCCGCCGCTGCGCGGCCTTCGTCACGTTCGGTGGACGACGCCCGCGCGATGTCCCACGATGGCGCGGTGTCGAACACCCTGGCTGCCCCCACGTCACCGACGCGTCCCTCGTCGGGCGCCCCCGCGGAGCAGTCCGCTGGCGCGCCCGCATCCGCCGGTCTGAGCGTGCTGGGACTGCTCGGCACCGCGGCCCGCAACGCGTGGGCCCTCTCCCCCGCCGGGACGGGCGTCGAGCGCTACGAGGGTCTCCCGGCCACCGTCGTCGCCGACGGCCCCCACCGGCGCCTCGTGCGCTTCGACCGCACCAGCCCCGCCACGACCGCCCGACCCGTGCTGCTGGTGCCGCCCCTGGCGGTCTCCACCCGGTGCTTCGACCTGCGGCCGGGGCAGAGCCTGGCCGCCCACCTGCGCGACAGCGGCCGCGCCACCTACCTGCTCGACTACGGCGACATCACCTTCGCCGACCGCCGGATGGGCTTCGAGGCCTGGATGGACGACATCGTGCCGTCGGCGATCGCCGCCGTGCTGGACGACCACCGCCACGACGGCGCGACGAGCGCCGGCGTCGATCTCGTCGGCTGGTCCCTGGGCGGCACGATCAGCCTGCTCACCCTGGCCGCCCACCCCGACCTGCCGGTGCACTCGCTCACCGCCTTCGGCACCCCGATCGACTACCACCGCATCGGCTCCGTGCGCCCCCTGATCGCCGCCGACCGCCTCCTCGGTTCCCGCGCGGTGACGGCGCCGACGGCCGCGCTCGGCGGCGTGCCGCGCCACCTCGTGCGCGCCAGCTACCGGGCCATGGCTCCCAAGCGCGAGCTCACCAAGGCGGTCCACCTGGCCAAGAACCTGCTCGACACCGAGGCCCTGGCCCGCACCACGGCGATCGACTCCTTCATCGCCGAGATGCCGGGCTACCCCGGTCGCGCCTACCACCAGATCCACACCCGGCTCATGGTGCGCAACGAGCTGGCCGCCGGCACCGTGCACCTCGGTCGCGGGCGCTCGGTCGACCTGGGCGAGATCCGCGCCCGCGTGCTCTTCGTCGGCAGCTCGAGCGACAACATCGCCGACGGGCCGGCCGTCGAGGCCGGCACCCGCGTCGTCCCCGGCGCTCGCTACGCCGCCGCCGACGGGCTGAGCCACCTCGGCCTGGTCGCCGGCCCCCGGGCCGCCCAGGTCAGCTGGCCGGCCATGGACGCCTTCCTCGCCGAGGACTGAGCCGCCGCCCGGGCCTCCGCTCACCACGCCCGACTCGGTACCGTCGGGCCATGACGGCAGCGATGTACTACCCCGCCTTCTTCGTGCGGCAGAAGTTCGCCATGACCACCAACCGCTACGAGATCGTGGCGGCGGCGCCCGACGGCTCCCCCGGCGCCGTGCTGGCCGTGGCCCAGCAGAAGCGGCTGGCGTTCAAGGAGGAGGTGACCTTCTACACCGACGAGTCGCGCTCGCGCGCGGTCTTCAGCTTCAAGGCCCGCCAGCGCGTCGACCTCAACGCCGGCTACGACGTGCGCGACGAGTCCGGCCAGCCGCTGGGCTTCTTCCGCAAGGACTTCGGCAAGTCGCTCCTGCGCTCGACCTTCCACCTGGAGGGCCCCGGCTACCAGGGCGTCGGCCAGGAGCGCTCGACGGCCGTCGCGCTGATCCGGCGCTTCACCGACATCCCCTTCCTGCCGATCCACTTCGACTTCGTCTCGCCGCAGGGCGCTCCCCTGCTGCAGGTGGAGCGTCAGGGCAGCGTGCGCGACCGCTACACGGTGCGGGTGCCCGAGCAGGCCGTCGACTTCCGGGTCGCCGCGGCGGTGGCCGTCGGACTCGACGCGCTCATGCAGCGCTGAGCCGAGTCCTCCTCACCCGACGACGAGAGGCCGGCGAGGACGTCGTCCGCGCCGGCCTCTCGCGCGCGGTGCCGGGTGCGCCGGTCAGTGCCCGTGCGGAGCGCTCTCGGGCGCCTCGACCCGCGCGGGGAGCATGAGGGCCGTCGCGACCACGACGAGGCCGATCACCGCACCGGCGGCGAAGGCCCACTGCAGTCCGCCGAGCATCGCGGCCGCCGGTGCGGCACCGTCGCTCGCCAGGCTCTCGGAACGGTTGCTCAGGATCACGACGAGCACGGCCGTGCCGATGGCGCCGGCGACCTGCTGCAGGGTGCCCAGCAGCGAGCTGCCGTGCGAGTAGAGATGGGGCGGCAGCGCGCCGAGGCCGATCGTGAAGACGGGCGTGAAGATCAGCGCGAGGCTGGCCATCAGCGCCACGTGCACCAGGAGGATCAGCAGGTACGGGGTGTCGGCGCCGAGGCGGCTCAGTGCGAACAGCAGCGCCACCATGCCGACCGCGCCCGGGATGACCAGCGGTCGCGAGCCGATGCGGTCGTAGGCCTTGCCGACCTGGGGACCGAGCAGGCCCATCGCGAGTCCGCCGGGCATCACGAGCAGCCCCGTCTGCAGCTCCGTGAGGCCGCGCAGCTGCTGCAGGTAGAGCGGCAGCAGGATCATGGAGCCGAGGAAGGCCATGAAGCCCGCCGACATCAGCGCCAGCGAGATGGCGTAACTGCGGTGGGTCAGGGTGCGCAGGTCGAGCAGCGGACGGTCCTCGCGTTGCAGGCGCAGCTGCAGCGCGACGAACGCCGCGACCAGGGCGAGACCGGTGACGATCAGGCCGATCGCCTCCGCCGCGGCCGCCTCCCCGACCCGGCTGAGCCCGAAGACGAAGATGGCGAAGCCGCTGCCGGCCAGCACGACGCTCGGCCAGTGCACCGGCGCCTGGTTGGTCTCCCCGACGTCCACCATCGCGCGGTGGCCGAAGAACCCCACCAGCACCGCGACCGGCAGCACGGCCACGAAGATCAGGCGCCACGAGCCCAGCTCGAGCAGCACCCCGGAGACGGCGGGGCCGAGGGCGGGCGCGCACGACATGGCCAGGGTGACCTGCCCCATCACGCGACCCCGGTCCTCCGCGGCGACCACCGTCATCAGCGTGGTCATGAGCAGCGGCATCATGACCGCCGTGCCGGCCGCCTGGACGACGCGGCCGCCGAGCAGCACCGCGAACGAGGGGGCGATCGCTGCGATCAGCGTGCCGAGGGCGAAGGTGGTCATCGCCACCGCGTAGGCGCGCCGGGTGCTGACCCGCTGCAGGAACCAGCCGGTGACGGGGATGACCGCCGCCATGGTGAGCATGAAGACGGTGAGCGCCCACTGGGCGGTCGTGGACCCGATCGAGAAGTCGACCATGAGGCGCGGCACGGCGTTGACCATGATCGTCTCGTTGAGGATCACCACGAACGTCGCCGCGACGAGCAGCTTGATCACGAGCGGCGTGCGCCCCGACGCCGGGATCAGCGCGTCCGAGGCGGCACCGGCCCCAGCGGGCGGCGTCGCCGCGGGGATGAGCGGGTCGGCCGCAGGTGCGGCCTTCGCCAGGGTGGGCTCGGGAGCGGAGCCGGTGGGCGCGGTCATGGAGGTCCTCACGTCATGGGGGTGCTCAGGCGCCGGTCGTGTCGCCGACGGCTGCGAGACGATCCGCGGTCGAGCCGGGAGGCGTCCGGGATCGGGCGTGGTCCATCGTGGACCACGCACACCGCAACACGCCAACTGTTTTGGTGATTCCCCGCCAGCCTTCCACGACGGGGACGGCGGGGCTGCCTCAGCGGGGCTGCCTCAGCGGGTGAGGACGATCTTGCCGAACACCTCGCCGGCAGCGAGCGCCGCGAAGCCGTCGCGCGCCTCGGTCATCGCGATCACGCGGTCGAGCACGGGCCGCACGCCCGTGGCGTCGAGCATCGTCACCAGGCTCGCGAGCTCGTCGCGGGTGCCCATGGTGGAGCCGATGACGCTCAGCTGGAGGAAGAAGATCCGGGTGAGCTCAGCGTCGTCGAGGTTCGGGCCCGAGGTCGTGCCGGAGATGACGATCTTGCCGCCGGGGCGCAGCGAGCGGATCGAGTGCGACCAGGTGGCGCGGCCGACGGTCTCCATGACGGCGTCGACCTTCACGGGCAGGCGGGCGCCGGACTCGAAGACCTCGTGGGCGCCGAGCTCGAGCGCCTTGGTCCGCTTGGCCTCGTCGCGGCTGGTGGCCAGCACCCGCAGGCCGCCCGCCCGCGCCAGGGCGATCAGGGCGGTGGCGACGCCGCCGCCGGCGCCCTGCACGAGCACGGTGTCGCCGGCCTTGAGGCCGCCCTGGGTGAAGAGCATCCGGTAGGCGGTGAGCCAGGCGGTGGGCAGGCACGCGGCCTCCTCGAACGACATCGAGGCGGGCTTGGGCACCACGTTGCGTCGCGGCACGATCACCTGGTCGGCCAGCGTGCCCTGGTGCCGCTCGGAGAGCAGCGAGCGCTTCGGGTCGAAGGTCTCGTCGCCGCTCCAGTCGGGGTCGGAGATCACCGAGTGGACGACGACCTCGTTGCCGTCCTCGTCGTAGCCGGCGGCGTCGCAGCCCAGGATCATCGGCAGCGCCTCCGCCTTCAGCCCCACCCCGCGCAGCGACCACAGGTCGTGGTGGTTGAGCGAGGCGGCCTTGACCGTGACCGTCGTCCACCCCTCGGGAGCCACCGGGTCGGGGCGCTCCCCGAGCACGAGGCCGCTCAGCGGGTCGTCGGCGGAACTGGCGAACGAATCGGCGTAGACGGCGAACACGTCGGCGAGCCTAGCCGCGTGCCCGTCGAGGACGACGCCGCGTCCGGGTGGCGGCTCGGCGTCGCCCCGTGGTGCGCGGCCCGCCCGCGCTCAGAGGCGCGCGACGCCGTCGCGACGGGCGGCCTCGGCCACCGCTGCCGCCACGGCCGGGCCCACGCGGGGGTCGAACGGCGAGGGGATGATGAGGTCCTCGGCGAGGTCGTCGCCGACGAGGTCGGCCAGGGCGTCGGCCGCGGCGACCTTCATGCCCTCGGTGATCGCGCTGGCGTGCACGTCGAAGGCGCCGCGGAAGATGCCCGGGAACGCCAGCACGTTGTTGATCTGGTTGGGGAAGTCGGAGCGACCGGTGGCCACGATGCGGGCGTGGCGGTGGGCGACGTCCGGGTGGACCTCCGGAACGGGGTTGGCCATGGCGAAGATGATCGCGTCGTCGGCCATCGTCGCGACGACCTCCTCGGGCACGGTGCCGCCGGAGACGCCGATGTAGACGTCGGCGCCGTCGAAGGCCTCCGCGAGCGTGCCGCGGCGCCCGGACTTGTCGGCGGTGAGCTCGGCCAGCGCGATCTTCTGCGGGGTCAGGTCGTGGCGGTCGGAGCTCACCACGCCGCGACGGTCGGTGACGGCGATGTCGGTGATGCCCGCCTGGAGCAGGATCTTGGCGATCGCCACGCCCGCGGCGCCGGCCCCGGAGATGACCACCCGGGTGGACTCGACGCTGCGCCCGGTGAGCTTCAGCGCGTTGCGCAGGGCGGCCAGGGTGACCACCGCGGTGCCGTGCTGGTCGTCGTGGAAGACGGGGATGTCGAGCTCGGCCTTGAGCCGGTCCTCGATCTCGAAGCAGCGCGGGGCCGAGATGTCCTCGAGGTTGACACCGCCGAAGCTCGGCGCGAGCCGCACGACGGTCTCGATGATCTCCTCGACGTCGGTGGTGGCCAGGCAGATCGGCACGCCGTCGACGCCGCCGAACTGCTTGAAGAGCACCGCCTTGCCCTCCATCACGGGCATCGCGGCGGCCGGGCCGATGTCGCCCAGGCCGAGCACCGCGGTGCCGTCGGTGACGATGGCCACCGTGTTCGGCACCCACGTGTAGTGCCGCGTGAGCGCGGGGTCGGCAGCGATCGCCTCGCAGACCTCAGCCACGCCGGGCGTGTAGGCCAGCGAGAGCTGCTCCTTGGAGGCGACCTCCGCGGTCGAGACGGTGGCGAGCTTGCCGCCGTGGTGCAGGTCGAAGACCGGCTCACCCGCGCGCGGGTGGGAGGAAGGGACGTCGTTGGCCACGATGGTCGATCCTCCCACATGCCCCCAGCGCCGGCGGGCGGTGTCCGGATGCCAGCACCCGCGGGGCTCAGCGCGGCCGGCGACCCGGCCCGCCGAGGCGGCCGAGCAGCCGCGGGCGCGGACGCCAGCGCAGCACGGCGACGGCGAGCACGTCGTCGTCCGCGATCACGCCGCGGTGCCGGGAGTCGACGCCGGCCGGGTTGTCGCCCAGCAGCCACCACCCGCCGTCCCGACGCTCGACCGCCCGCTTCACCACGAGCGCGCCGTCGGGGAATCGCGCCACGACGACGGCACCGCGACGGGGAGCGGCGCGATAGCGCACGAGCAGCCGATCGCCGGACGTGAGGGTCGGCAGCATCGAGTCGCCCCGCACGACGGCGACGCCCCAGCGAGGGGTCCGGGGCCGTCGCGACGGATCGCGGAGGGGGCCGCCGCGGCCTCCCGTTGTGCTCTCCCCCACGCCGAGTAGTGTCGCAGGAGCACGTTCGTTCCCGTCGAACCGTTCGATCACACGATCAAGGAGAGGACCCCCATGTTCTCGCGTCTGCGCTCCGCGCTTCTCGCCCCCACCGTCGAGGTCTCCGCCCACTGCGACCTGCCCTGCGGCGTCTACGACCCCGCCCAGGCCCGCATCGAGGCCGAGTCGATCAAGGCCGTCATCGCCAAGGTCAACGACAACGACGACCCCGACTTCCGCACCCGCGCGGTGCTCATCAAGGAGCAGCGCTCCGAGCTGGTCAAGCACCACCTCTGGGTGCTGTGGACCGACTACTTCAAGCCCCCGCACTTCGAGAAGTACCCGCAGCTGCACACCCTCGTCAACGAGGCCACCAAGCTCGCCGGTGCCGCCGGCACCAAGGGCACCCTCGACGCCGACGTGGCCGACCAGCTGCTGGCCAAGATCGACGAGATCGCCGAGATCTTCTGGGAGACCAAGAAGGCCTGAGGCCCCGCTCCCCAGGGAGCTCTCGACACCGCGACGCCGCCGCCGTCCTCGAAGGAGGACGACGGCGGCGTCGTCGTTCCGGCCCGCGCCCGACCCGGTCCGGGACCTAGGTCACGAATCCCCACCGGTTGCTGAGGTCCGCCCCGAGGGGGCCGAAGGTCCCCCCAGATCGGGCGGAGCACTGGACCGCCTCGCCCGTGATGCTCACGCCGCCCCCACTCTCGGGGTTCGGCTCGATCCCCGGACAGGGCGGAACGCTCCGCCGCGACCGGTAACCGGAGGGAGACACCACGCGATGTATCGCGCCCTGATCAAGATCGTCGTCGCCTTGGCCCTGGCCACCGGCCTCACCTACGCGACCGGCGGCACCTCGAGCGCCGCCCCGGCCGCCGCCGAGAGCAGCGTCGCCCCGCGCGCCGCGAGCTGCTCGGCCGAGCAGAAGAAGCTCAGCAACGCCCGCGCCGTCTACGCCAACTGGGTGAAGGTCACCAAGAAGTCGCGCGCCGCCTACAAGAAGGCCCAGCGCGTCGAGAAGAAGACCGTCGGCAAGAAGGCCAAGAAGCGCGCCCACGCCAAGACCGTCAAGGCCCGCAAGAAGTACGTGTCGAACGCCAAGCGCTCCGACGTCGCCAAGAAGCGCGCCGTGGCCGCCCGCCGCGCCTACGACAAGTGCGTGGCCGCCAACCAGCCGCAGCCCGCCCCGGCCCCGTCGGCCAGCCCCATCCAGGTGCTGTGCGACGCCGGCATCCCGCAGATCGTGTGCGACCAGCTCGTCGTCGTCATCCCCAGCGGCAACGTCACGAGCACCATCGCCCAGTTCTGCACCGCGTTCCCGCAGGGCGCCCAGCTGTGCACCCTGCTCGACAACAACTCCACCCTCGACCCGGCTCTGCTGGTGACGCTGCTCGACCAGATCATCGACGTGCTGCCCGACCCCAGCAGCGGCCTCCTGCAGCCGGTGTTCGACCTGCTGCAGCTCAACGGCCTCGGTGGCTCGGTCAGCACCAACCAGCTCAACGCGCTGCTCAACCAGCTCGGCATCACCCCGGCGATCGGCTGATCACCACCGGACACACCACCGGTGTCCGGCTCGAGCTCGAGCCAACACCTGCACCACCTGACGCGACGGCCCTGCCCACCCGGGCACCGCCGGCCTGCGTCGTCCCCGGGGGGCGACCCCCC
>NZ_CAXRAZ010000059.1:0-10714 GCF_964229035.1 Nocardioides sp.
GAGACCGCGCGCTGCGCGGTCTCGCCCCTCCCGCCGCATGTGCGGCACACTTTCCGATCGAGCGGGTGCGCCCGCGCCGAGCGACCTGCACCGATCCGTGAATCCACGGAGCCGACCGAACCGATGAGGGGAACGCCGTGACAGCGCCCACCGCCGAGACCGAGAGCGAGCGCCAGGCCTCCTGGGCCACCGTGCGCAGCGGCTACGGCGACCGACTCTTCGCCGGCACCGCCCTGGGCGCCGGCCTGGTGATCCTGGCGGCCCTCGCCGGGGTCTTCATCTTCCTGGCCATCAAGGGCGCCCCGGGCTTCGCGAAGCCGGCGGAGGCCTACGGCCCGCACGCCGAGAGCTTCCTGGGCTACGTCTTCCCGCTGCTCGTCGGCACCTTCACCGCCTCGATCATCGCGCTGATCATCGCGGTGCCGCTCTCCTTCGGCATCGCGCTGGTGATCAGCCACTACGCGCCGCGCTGGTTCTCCACGCCGGTGGCCTACGTGATCGACCTGCTCGCGGCGGTGCCCTCGGTGGTCTATGGCCTGTGGGGTGCCTACTTCCTGGCACCGAAGCTGGTGCCGATGCACGAGTGGCTGAGCGAGAACGTCGGCCCCATCCCGGTGATCGGCAACCTCTTCGGGGAGCCCAACACGGCAGGCCGCTCGATGCTCACCGCCGGCATCGTGCTCGCGATCATGGTGCTGCCGATCATCACGGCCATCACCCGCGAGGTGTTCTCCCGTACGCCGCGGCTCAACGAGGAGGCGGCGCTGGCCCTCGGCGCCACCCGCTGGGAGATGGTGCGGATGACCGTCTTCCCGTACGCCAAGTCCGGCATGGTCTCGGCCGTCATGCTCGGCCTCGGCCGCGCCCTCGGCGAGACCATGGCCGTGACGATGGTGCTCTCGGTCGGCTTCGACCTGTCGTGGAACATCATCGCCCAGTCGAGCCCGACCTCGATCGCGGCGAACATCGCACTGAAGTACAAGGAGCGCACGCCCGACACGCTCAACATCCTCATCGCGACGGGTCTCGTGCTCTTCCTCATCACCTTCCTGGTCAACTTCGCGGCCCGCTGGATCATCGGCCGCAGCGAGAGGCGGATGGCCCGATGACCGTTCTCGACAAGCAGCCCGAGGCGCAGCGCGTCGTCCTGCCCCTCGTCGTGCCGCGCCTCCCGCGGCTCGCGCCCGCGGTGGTCGGTGGAACGGCGGTCGCCTTCGGAGCCCTCCTCATGGTCCTCGGCATGGGTGTCGTCGGGGCGGTGCTGCTCGCCGCCCTCGTCTACCTGCTTGCGCTGCCGCTGTGGTCGCTGGCCGTCGAAGGGCGCCGTGGCGCCACCGACCGGCTGATGACCGGCCTCATCTGGACGACCTTCCTGATCGCGGTCGTCCCGCTGGTCTCCCTGCTGTGGCGCGTGATCGACCGGGGGCTCAGCCGGATCGACAGCACCTTCCTCACCTACTCCTTCTTCAAGACCCAGATCGAGCAGCCCGTGGGCATCTACCACGCGATCATGGGCACGTTGATCATCACTGCGGGAGCAGTGATCATCTCGGTCCCGGTCGGTGTGATGGCCGCTATCTACCTGGTGGAGTACGGCAACAAGAACCCGCTCGCCAAGGCGATCACGTTCCTCGTCGACGTGATGACGGGAATCCCCTCGATCGTGGCCGGCCTGTTCGCCTTCGCGGTGTTCACCCTGATCTTCGGCCCGGCCTACGTGTCCGGGATCGGTGGGTCCGTGGCGCTCTCGCTGCTGATGATCCCGATCGTGGTGCGCGCCACCGAGGAGATGCTGATGCTGGTGCCGAGCGACCTGCGCGAGGCCGCCTACGCGCTCGGCACGCCGAAGTGGAAGACCATCGTCCGCATCGTGCTGCCCACGGCGCTCGGCGGCATCCTCACCGGCATCACGCTCGCCACGGCTCGCGTGATCGGCGAGACCGCGCCGCTCCTGCTCATCGCGGGCTTCACCGACCGCACCAACCTCAACCCCTTCGACGGCGCCACGACCACGCTCCCGGTGCTCATCTACACCCAGAACGTCCGCGGCGACGGTCCTGCGGAGGCCAACGCGTGGGGCGCCGCCCTCGTCCTCATCGTCATCGTGATGGTGCTCAACCTCGTGGCACGCATCGTCGGCAAGATCTTCGCCCCCAAGAAGGGCTGAGAGGGAACCTCATGAGCAAGAGCATCGACATCTCGGACGTCAACATCTACTACGGCGACTTCCTCGCGGTCGAGGGGGTCAACATGACGATCCGCGCCAACGCGGTGACCGCGTTCATCGGTCCCTCGGGCTGCGGCAAGTCGACCTTCCTGCGCTCGCTCAACCGCATGCACGAGGTCATCCCCGGTGCGCGCGTCGAGGGCAAGATCGTCGTCGACGGCCAGGACCTCTACGACCCCAACGTCGACCCGGTGGCCGTGCGCCGCCAGATCGGCATGGTCTTCCAGCGCCCCAACCCGTTCCCGACGATGTCGATCTTCGACAACGTCATCGCTGGCCTCAAGCTCAACGCCGGCAAGCGGCTGTCGAAGGCCGAGGCCGAGGAGACCGTCGAGCGGTCGCTGCGCGGCGCCAACCTCTGGAACGAGGTCAAGGACCGCCTCAACAAGCCCGGCATGGGCCTCTCGGGTGGCCAGCAGCAGCGCCTGTGCATCGCGCGCGCGATCGCCGTCCAGCCCCAGGTGCTGCTCATGGACGAGCCGTGCTCGGCGCTCGACCCGATCTCGACCTCGGCCATCGAGGACCTCATCCACGAGCTGAAGCACGACTTCACGATCGTGATCGTCACGCACAACATGCAGCAGGCCGCGCGCGTGTCGGACGACACCGGCTTCTTCAACCTCAAGGCCACGGGCGAGCCCGGCCACCTCGTCGAGTTCAACCCCACGAAGAAGATGTTCGCCAACCCCGACGACCCGGCCACCGAGGCCTACATCTCGGGCCGCTTCGGCTGATCGGCTCCCAGGTCACCCATCATGTCGGTGCGCGAGCGCCGGGAGGACTCCCGGCGCCCCCCTGAGCGCGCCGGTCTCCAGCGCTGGGTGGAGACCGCGGGCGCCCACCTGCTCGTCGTCGACCCCCACGAGGACGACGCCGGGCTGATCCCTGCGATGGCTGCCCGCGGCGTCCACGTCACGTGGGTGGCCTCGATGCTCGACGGCCTCGTGGCCTTCGGGCGCACGGCCCCGCACGCGGTGCTCGTCTCGCCCCTGGCGCCGGGCATGCCGGCGGAGGAGTTCGTCGCCGCCGTGCGTCGCGACGGCACCCCGTGCGCCGTGGCCCTCGTCGAGGACGCCGACCTCGACGACGTCGGGCCGGCGGTGCTCGCCGGGGCGTCGGCCCTGCTCGGTCGCCCCTATCGCGCCGAACAGGTCTGGGACGTGCTGACCCACGGCCCGCGCCCGGTGACCGACACCGCCCGGCTCGCGGTGGGCCCGATCGAGCTGGACCCGGCCGCCTTCACCGTGCGGGTGGAGGGGGCGCGGATCGGCGACCTGCCGCTCAAGGAGTTCGAGCTGCTGCGCGCGCTGATGCTGCAGGCGCCCGGCCTGGTCACCGACGACGAGCTGGTCGACGCGCTCTGGGGGGAGTCGGCGCGTCGTCCGGGCTCGAACACGATCGCGATGCACGTGACGCGGTTGCGGGCGCGCCTCGAGGGCGCGGCCGACGTCCGCCGGGTGCGGGGTCGCGGCTACACGCTCAGCGTCGGCTGAGTCCGTCGGGTCTGGGGACTCAGCGTCTCAGAGCAGCACGAGGTGGAGCGCCTCGTAGGTGGCCCACGCGGCCAGCCCGGCCATCGGGAACGTGAGCACCCACGCGGTGACGATCGTGCGGGCCATGCCCCAGCGCACCGCCGAGAGTCGCTTCGTGGCGCCAGCGCCCATCACCGCCGAGGTGATGGTGTGGGTGGTGGAGATGGGGGCGGAGAAGGCGAAGGCCGTGGTGTAGAGCACGCTCGCGCCCACCGACTCGGCGGCGAAGCCGCGCGGCGGGTCGAGGTCGATGATCTTGCGCCCGAGCGTGCGCATGATCCGCCACCCGCCGGCGTAGGTGCCGGCCGAGATCGCCGTGGCTGCGGCCAGCACGACCCACAGCGGCAGCGTGTCGATGCTGTAGCTGGCCGGATAGGCGATGACGAGCGCGAGCAGAATCACGCCCATCGTCTTCTGGGCGTCCTGGAGGCCGTGGCCCAGCGCGAGCGCGGCGGCCGAGATGGTCTGCAGCCCCCGGAAGGTGCGGTTGATGCGGTGCGGGTTGCCGCGGCGCAGCAGCCACATCAGCGCGGTCATCACGACGAAGGCGCCGACGAAGCCGACGAGCGGCGAGGCGACCATCGGGATGAGCACCTTCTCGACGATGGTGTCCCACTTGACCGACACCCCGCCGGCCAGCGCGGCGCCCACCAGGCCGCCGATCAGCGCGTGCGAGCTCGACGACGGCAGTCCGAAGTACCAGGTGATGAGGTTCCAGGCGATGGCGCCCAGCAGCCCCGACATCACGATGACCAGGCCGTGGTTCACCCCGACCAGCAGTTGTTGCTGCTCGTTCTCGATCGTGATGACCTCGGCCACCGTCTTGGCCACCTTCTGGCCGAGCAGCGCGCCGATGAAGTTCATGACCGCCGCGAGCACCAGCGCGATGCGCGGGGTCAGCGCGCGGGTGGACACGGAGGTGGCGATCGCGTTGGCGGCGTCGTGGAAGCCGTTGGTGTAGTCGAAGGCCAGGGCGACGACGACCACGGCGATGACGATCGCCAAGGTGAGATCCACGGGTCAGCTTTCCTTGACCGCGATCTGCTCCACGACGTTGGCGACCTTCTCGAAGGCGTCGATCGCCGCCTCGAGGGACTCCACGACGTCCTTGAGCTTGAGCACCTCGATGGTGGCGTAGTCGCCGGAGAAGAGGGAGGCGAGGATGCGGCGGTGGTTGCGGTCGCCCTGGTTCTCGAGCCGGTTGATCTCGATCCAGTAGTCGTCGAGCGAGCTCATCGACTGCAGCCGCGGCATGGCTGCGGCAGTGAGCTCGGCGCATCGCTGCAGCACGTCGACCTGCTCGGACAGCTCCGCCGGCAGCGCCTCGACCTCGTAGAGCAGGATGAGGTCGACCGCCTCCTCCATGAGGTCCATGACGTCGTCCAGGCTCGAGCCGAGGGCGTAGATGTCCTCGCGGTCGAAGGGCGTGACGAAGGTGCTGTTGACCTTCTTGACGATCGCGTGGGTGGTCTCGTCGGCGGCGTGCTCGGCCGCGCGCATGCGTGCGGCGACGGCCTCGCGGTCGGCGGAGTCGGCCAGCATCTCCGCCAGGATCTCCGCGCCGCCGACCAGGTGGGTGGCCGAGGCGGTGAAGAGGTCGTAGAAGGAGGTGTCGACCGGGCGCAGACGCAGTCGCAGACGCACATGAACTCCTGGTGAGGCCGAGCAGAACGCGGCCATGCTAGGTGACGCCTGCGGGGTGGACGCAATGGCCGCCGCGGGAGCGCCGGTTCAGCTGCTCTGGCTGCTCGAGCGACGCTTGCGCTGCCGCTCGATGAGGGTCTCCTGGAGGTGCACCTCGCCGCCGTTGCGGGTCCAGTGGCCGTCGGGGCCCAGCTCCCACGCCTCGGTGGCGGGGTCGAAGGCGAGGTCGAGGAGGGCGCGCACCTCGTCGCGGCTGGCCTCGGGCAGGCGCACGAGCACCTCGACGCGACGGTCGAGGTTGCGGTGCATCATGTCGGCCGAGCCGATCCACGCGACCGGCTGACCGCCGCCCTCGAAGGTGACGATGCGGCTGTGCTCGAGGAAGCGGCCGAGGATCGAGCGCACCTCGATGTTCTCGCTCAGGCCCGGGACGCCGGGGCGCAGGGCGCAGATGCCGCGCACCAGCAGCTGCACGGGCACCCCCTCGCAGGAGGCGAGGTAGAGGGCGTCGATGATCTGCTCGTCCACCACCGAGTTGGCCTTGAGCCGGATGCCGGCGGGGCGCCCTGCCCTGTGGTGGGCGATCTCGGCGTGGACCTGCTCGACGAGGCCGCTGCGCACGAAGTCCGGGGCAACGAGCAGGTGCTCGTAGGTGGCCTTGCGCGACCAGCCCGAGAGGTTGTTGAACAGGTGCGCGACGTCCTCGCCGATGGTCTCGTCGGTGGTGAGCAGGCCGAGGTCCTCGTACATCCGCGAGGTCTTCGGGTTGTAGTTGCCCGTGCCGATGTGGGTGTAGCGGCGGATGCCGTCGGGCTCGTCGCGCACCACCATCGCCAGCTTGCAGTGCGTCTTGAGACCCACCAGGCCGTAGACGACGTGGCAGCCGGCCTGCTCGAGCTTGCGGGCCCAGCGGATGTTGGCCTGCTCGTCGAAGCGCGCCTTGATCTCGACGAGCACCAGCACCTGCTTGCCCGCCTCGGCGGCGTCGATGAGGGCGTCGATGATGGGGGAGTCGCCGGAGGTGCGGTAGAGGGTCTGCTTGATCGCCAGCACGTGCGGGTCGGCCGCAGCCTGCTCGATGAAGCGCTGCACCGAGGTGGCGAACGAGTCGTAGGGGTGGTGCAGCAGCACGTCGCGACGGCGCAGCGCCTTGAAGACGTCGACCGGTGCCGCCGACTCCACCTCGGCCAGGCGGGGGTGGGTGATGGGCACGAACGAGGCGAACTTGAGGTCCTCGCGCGGGAGGTCGGCGATCGAGTGCAGACCCCGCAGGTCGAGGGGGCCGGGCAGGCGCACGACCTCGGCGGGGTCGATGTCGAGCTCGGAGACCAGCAGGTCGAGCACCGACTCCGAGATCGACGCCTCGACCTCGAGGCGCACGGGCGGGCCGAACTTGCGGCGCAGCAGTTCCTTCTCGAGCGCGGCGAGCAGGTTCTCGGCGTCGTCCTCCTCGACCTCGAGGTCCTCGTTGCGGGTGACGCGGAAGGTGTGGACCTCCAGCACCTCCATGCCGGGGAAGAGCCGGCCGAGGTGGGCGCCGATGACGTCCTCCAGCGGCACGAAGCGGTCGTTGCCGAGCCCCACGAACCGGTCGAAGTTCGAGGGCACCTTCACGCGGGCGAAGTGCTCCTTGCCCGTCTTCGGGTTGCGGATCAGCACCGCCAGGTTGAGAGAGAGGCCCGAGATGTAGGGGAAGGGGTGGGCGGGGTCGACGGCGAGGGGCGTGAGCACGGGGAAGACGCGGTCCTTGAAGAGCCGCTTGCAGTGCTTCTGCTCGTCGCGGTCGAGGTCGCTCCACCGCACCAGCTCGATGCCCTCCTCGATGAGCGCGGGCACGATCTGGGTGGCGAAGACCTCGGCGTGGCGGTGGCTGAGCTCGCCGGCGCGCTCCCAGATCGCCTCGATCATGTCGCGCGGCAGCATGCCGCTCGCGGCCTTCACCGCCAGGCCGGTGGCGATGCGGCGCTTGAGACCGGCCACGCGCACCATGAAGAACTCGTCGAGGTTGCTGGTGAAGATGGCGAGGAAGCGGGCGCGCTCGAGCAGCGGCAGCGTGTCGTCCTCGGCGAGCTCGAGCACGCGCTCGTTGAAGCGCAGCCACGAGAGCTCACGGTCGACGAAGCGGTTCTCGACGTCCTCGATGGCCGCGACGATGGCGGGGTCGGGCACGTACGCGGGGGCCGCGTCGCCATCGGGGCCGGTGGACGACGCGGGCTCGCCGGCGCTCGGCAGGCCGACGAGGCCGGGGCGCGTCGCGGGGGCGGGGGTGTGCTCGGTCGACATGGCCGGGAGTCTGTCAGGAACGGGTGAACGCGGGGTGACCACACCCTGGGCCGACCGGGTACGTGCGAGTACCGTTACGGCCGTGAACCTGCAGACCCGCATCGAGTCCCTGGCCCTCTCGACCGTCATGGGGCTGCCCGAGTCGGTGCAGCGCCGCCTCAGTGGACGGCCGCTGCGCCGCGACGGCCAGACGCTGGCGGCCGACCTGCAGGTGATGCTGCTGCTGCAGAAGCTCGCGCGCAAGGGCGACCTCGGTGGCAGCAGCGTCGCGGCCGGCCGCGCGGGGATGCTGGCCAACGCCCGCCTCGCCGGTGGTTCGCAGCCGATCGGTCGCGTGCGCGACCTGCGGGTGGCCGACCTGCCCGCGCGGCTCTACACGCCGACGGGTGCGGCGTCCGGGCCGGCACCGCTGCTGATCTTCTTCCACGGCGGCGGCTTCCTCTACGGCGACCTCGACTCCCACGACGCTCCGTGCCGCGTGATCGCCGAGCGCTCCGGCGTGGCGGTGCTCTCCGTCGAGTACGGCCTCGGGCCGGAGGCTCCCTTCCCGCAGGGCTTCGACGACGCCGTCGCGGCGCTGCGGTGGGTGCACGAGAACGCCGGCGAGGTCGACGCCGACCCGACCCGGCTCGGCGTCAGCGGCGACTCGGCCGGCGGCAACATCGCCGCGTGGGTCGCGATCGCCGCCGCCCGCGAGGGTCTCCCGCTCGCCGCCCAGGTGCTGCTCTACCCCTGCACCGACCCCGACCGGCAGACCGAGAGCCTGCGCCTGTTCGGCGAGGGGCTCTACCTGACGGCCGAGGCGATGAAGATGTTCAACGACGCCTACCTGCTCACCCCCGAGGACGAGGCCGACGAGCGCGTCAACCTCCTCGACGTCGAGCTGCCCGACGGGCTGGCCCCGGCCTACGTGGCCACGGCCGGCTTCGACCCGCTGCGCGACGAGGGCGAGGCCTACGCCGCACGCCTCGCGGACGCCGACGTGCCCACCGAGGTGCGCCGCTTCGAGGACCAGATCCACGGCTTCGTCAACATCGTGGGCGTGGGGCGGTCGAGTCGGGCCGGCGTCGAGGAGATCGCGGGCGTCGTCCGCCGCATGCTGCGCGGCTGACCGCCGGCGCGCACGCTCGCTCCGGCGCGCATCGCCACGTGGGGCGCACCATTCCTGCCACGTGGGCGCACCAGGGGTGCCACTCGGCGGGTCAGAGGTCGGGGCGGTGCTCGCGGACCTGGCGGGTGAACTCGTCGGCGTCGACCATGGTGGCGTCGATGATCACCGACTCGGCGTGGCGACGGGGGAAGTGGACGGCCCAGCCCGGCTCACCGGGGCGACCCACCATCCGGACCTCGGTGGTGGGCTTGCGCAGGTCGAAGCGGTGCGTGTCGTCGCCGCGGGTCACGTAGACCATGCCGCGCACCACGCTGACCTCCACCGGCACCACGCGGGTGCGCGAGGCGCCCCAGGCGAGGGCCGCGGTGAGGCCCAGCACGAGGACGCCGAAGGGCGTGGCGATGCGGCCGTTGATCAACGTGAGGACCGCGACCATGCCGGAGACCACCGCGACGGCGCCGAGCACGAGCGACAGCACGCGCTGGTCGGTGCCGTCGCCCAGCGGTCCGGGCTCCGGCGGCCCGTCGAACAGCGAGAGTGATGATGCGGGTGCCGCGAGCGCGCGGGTGAGCCGGGCCACCTCGGCCTCGGCCGCGGCGCAGCGGCGCGCCAGCTCGTCACGTTCGGTGCGCAGCCGCTCGAGCTCGTAGGCGGCGGTGCCGGCGCTCAGATCTCCGGTCGCCACTGCCGCAGCGCTTCCAGGAACTTCTGGGGATCGACCATCTTCGCGTCGATCGAGACCGGCGACATGCTGCGCCGCAGGATCAGGATGCGCCAGTTGCGCTGCCCGGGGGCCCCCGTCTGCTCGATCTTCGTGTTCGGGCTCGTGAGGTCGAAGCGCGAGCTGGTGTCGCCCGCATTGACCTTGAGCACACCCTCGGTGTCGATCTCGACGAGGCTCGCGCTGTTGCTGGAGCGCAGCGCGAAGATCAGCAGGACGCCGGCGATCACCGTCAGGGTGACCGACAGTCCGATGTCGTCGCGCAGCGTGCCCTCGAGACCCATGCGGCCGACGACGAACGCGCAGCCCAGCGCGATGAGGATCGCGATGGGAGCCAGCGAGGCGTTGCCGCGCTTGGCGAGGAACGATCCGGTGCGGACCTCCGGCCGGGCCGCGGCCACCGCAGCCGCGGCGGCGGCTCCGGCGTCCACGCGGGCGGCGGGTGCCTGCTCGACGGGCTCGGGCTGGGCGACAGGCTCGGGCTCCGGCTCGACGACGGGCTCGGGCTCGATGACGGGCTCGGGCTCGGCGACGGGCACAGGCTCGGGCTCGGGCTCGGCGACAGGCTCGGGCTCGACGACGGGGTCGACGGCGATCGGCGCGTCGGGCTCCTCGTCGTACGACGGCTCGGTCGGCTCGAGCTCGTCGTCGACCTCGCTCGAGTGCTCGGTGGGCGCGGGCTCGTCGACCGCCGCGGGTGCCTCGACGGGTACCTCGACGGGGGCCGAGCTGTCGCGATCGGCCGGCTCGTCGGGGAAGTCCTCGCCGGCGGACGCCAGCAGGTCCGCGGCTGACGGGGCGCCGGAGCGCCACTGCGCGAGGAGGCTCAGCGGTGCGGCCGGGTCGAGATCGGCGGGCTCGTCGACAGTGCCGAGGGGCACGTCGTCCTCGGCCATCGCGAGGCGGGCCCGGATCTGCGCCATCTGCGCGGCCAGTCCGGACGTCGCCTCGGCAGGGGCCGGCGAGGAGTCCTCGGTCTCGGCGTCGGCGTCGGCGTTGGCGTCCGTCTCGGCGTCGGTCGTGCTCTCGACGTCGTCGGCCTCGTCGGCCTCGTCGGTCTCCGCGGCGTCGGTCTCCGCGGCGTCGGTCTCTGCGACGTCGGTCTCGGCGACGTCGGTCTCGGCGACGTCGGTGTCAGCGACGTCGGGGTCGGCGACGTCGGTCTCGGCGACGTCGGTCTCGGCGACGGCGTGCTC
>NZ_CAXRAZ010000060.1:0-47695 GCF_964229035.1 Nocardioides sp.
GTGTCGCCGCGAGCGGCGGTGGACCGGAGCGGTCCGGCAGTCTCAGTTGGTCAGCGGGTGACCTTGCCGGCCTTGATGCAGCCGGTGCAGGCGTTGATGCGCTTCGGGGTGCCGTTGACGACGGCGCGCACGCGCTGGATGTTGGGGTCGAAGCGGCGCTTGGTGATCTTGCGCGACCACGGCCGGTTGTTGCCGAAGGTCGGCTTCTTGTCGCAGATGTCGCACACGGCGGCCATGGGAAGACTCCTGGGTTCGGGTTCGTAGCTCGATGTTCTGAGCTCGGACGTGCTGAGCTCGGTGTGAACGGCCCGCCCGCTCCAGGGCCAGCCGGTTCCGATGTGCCCTGCGCATGGCGCATCGGGCAACCGGAGAAGGATAGCCGAGGCGTCGACAGGCGCTGAAATCGCGACGGACGCCGAGCGAGGTCGGGGAGCTCCCCGAGGCGAGCCCGCCCGGCCGCGGCCGGGGAGTCGCCCACTAGTGTGACCACCGTCGCGCGGTCCGCCGCCTCGGGGGAGGCGCCCGCGCGGCCGGGAGGGCGGTCCGGGTTCGAGCAGGAGGACGCAGCGGTGGAGCGCGTGGTCGACGGCGGGGAGGGCGAGGGCATCTCGCTGGCCACCGTCGTGCGCTTCGTCGACATCGCCGTCGACGCACTCGCCGCCGCCCGCGAGGAGGTCGACGCCCTCAACGTCTTCCCGGTGCCCGACGGTGACACCGGCACCAACATGTACCTCACCGTCGTCGCGGCCCGCGACGCCGTGCGCGAGGTCCAGGAGGGTCCGGACTGCACCCGCGAAGCCGTGCTCGGAGCCTTCGCCCGCGGCGCCCTGCTCGGGGCGCGCGGAAACTCCGGGGTGATCTTGAGCGAGATGCTGGGTGCCACGGCCCGGCGCATCGCGGCCGCCGCCCCCGACGAGCGCAACGGCCTCGTGCTCGCCGAGGCGCTGACGCAGGCCGCGGCCGCCAGCCACGCCGCGGTGGGCGAACCCGTCGAGGGCACGATGCTGACCGTGCTGGCCGCCGCGGCCCGCGCGGCCGAGGCACGCGCCGCGCAGGGCGCCCGCAGCAGCGAGGTGCTCACGGCGGCCGCGGCCGCCGCCCGCGAGGCGCTCGCGCGCACCCCCGAGCAGCTCGAGGCCCTCGCGCGGGCCGGGGTGGTCGACGCCGGAGGGCGCGGGTTGTCGGTCATCCTCGACGCGGCCGAGACCGTGCTCACCGGACGACGGCCCGTCCCGGTCACCTCGCCCCTCGGGGCCCGCGCCATCCCGGTGCCGCACCGGGAGCCGGGCATCGACCTCAGCCCCGACGGCCCCGCCTACGAGGTCATGTATCTGCTGCACATCGAGCACCCCGCCGACGCCGCCGACGCCGCCGCGCGCGCCGACGCCGACGCCGCCGCGGCCCTGCGTCGGCGCCTCGGCACCCTCGGCGACTCGGTCGTCGTGGTCGGCGGCGACGGCCTCTGGAACGTCCACGTGCACACCGACGACGTCGGCGCCGCGATCGAGGCCGGCCTCGTCATGGGTCGCCCGCACCGCATCCGGGTCACCCACTTCGCCGATCAGGCGGCCCGCTCCGGCGGCGCCGCCGCACCCGCCCCCTCGCTCTCCGGACGACGCGTGGTCGCCGTCGCGGCGGGCCCCGGCCTCGCGGCGCTCTTCGAGGAGGCCGGAGCGATCGTCGTCCGGGGCGGTCCCGGTCGGCGGCCCTCGACCGGTGAGCTGCTCGAGGCGATCACCGGCTGCGGCGCCCGGGAGGTCGTCGTCCTGCCGAACGACGAGCCCACGGTGCGCGCCGCGCAGGCCGCCGCCGGCACGGCGGAGGCCGACCACGGGGCCAGCGGCCTGCGGGTGGCGGTGATCCAGACCCACGCGCAGGTGCAGGGTCTCGCCGCGGTCGCCGTGCACGAGCCCGGCCGGGGCTTCGACCACGACGTCACCGAGATGACCGCCACGGCCCGCCACGTGCGCCACGGCGCCGTCACGATCGCCGCGCGCCAGGCCATGACGATGGCCGGTCCCTGCGAGCCGGGTGACGCGCTCGGTGTGGTCGCGGGCGACTTCGCGGTGGTCGGCGACGACCTCGCCTCGGTGGCTGCGACCGTTCTCGAGCGACTGCTCGCCGCGGGCGGCGAGCTGGTCACGATCGTCAGCGGGGCCGTCGAGGGCCTCGACAGCGCCGCGCTGGCCGAGCGCGCCCGGGCCGAGGTCGAGCAGCGCTACCCGCACGTCGACGTCGTCGTCTACGACGGCGGCCAGGAGCGCTACCCCCTGCTCATGTCGGTGGAGTGAGGCAGACTCGCTCCCGCGATGGCCATCACCTTCGACTCCCCGATCACCGCCGTGCTGGGCGCCACCACGCCCGCGCGGCGCAAGAAGTTCATCGACGGCCTCGGCCTGGCCACGGTGGGTGACCTGCTGCACCACTTCCCGCGGCGCTACCTCGAGACGGGTTCGCTGAGCAACCTCGGTGAGCTGCAGCCGGGCCAGATGCTGTGCGTGGTGGGTGAGATCGCCACCTGCCAGGTCAAGACCTACTCCGACAAGCGCACCGGCCGGCCCGCGGCGCGGGTGGAGGCCTCGGTGCGCACCGAGGGCGCGCGCCTGCGGCTCACCTTCTTCGCCCGCAACGAGCGCACCGCGCAGTGGCACGCCCGGCGCCTGGCCGTGGGCAACCGCGGCATCTTCATCGGCAAGGCCGACCGCTTCCGCGACGAGTGGCAGCTCACCAACCCGCAGCTGTCGATCTTCGGCATGGGCGACGGGGCCGAGGGCGAGGACCTCACCGAGGACATCCTCGAGGTCGGCGCGCTCTACCCGATCTACCCGCTCACCAAGGGCCTGCAGACCTGGGACGTCGCCCGCGCCGCGCGGTTCGCGCTGGTGCTGGTCGAGGGCATCGAGGACGCCCTGCCCGACGACCTCCGCACGCGGAACCGCCTCGTCACCCGCCACGAGGCCTACGAGCTGGCGCACCGCCCCGAGACCCGCGAGCAGGTGTACGCCGCCCACCACCGCTTCCGGTTCGAGGAGGCCCTGATCACCCAGCTCGTGCTGGGTCGCCGTCGCCGGGAGCGGCGCGCGCTCGGCGCCACGGCACGCGACGGCGGCGACGGCGCCCTGCTCGCCGAGTTCGACGAGCGCCTGCCCTTCCGGCTCACCGCCGGGCAGGTCTCGGTGGGCCACGAGATCGACGCCGACCTCGCCGCGCCCTACCCGATGAACCGCCTCCTCCAGGGAGAGGTGGGCTCGGGCAAGACCCTCGTGGCCCTGCGGGCGATGCTGCGCGTCGTCGACTCCGGCGGCCAGGCCGCCCTGCTCGCGCCCACCGAGGTGCTCGCCCAGCAGCACCACCGCTCGATCCAGGCGATGCTCGGCGACCTCGCGCTCGGCGGCACGCTGTTCGGCGACTCCGTGGGCACCCGCGTCGAGCTGCTCACCGGGTCGATGACCAAGACCCAGCGCACCGGCCCGCTCTCGCGCATCGCCTCGGGTGAGGCCGGCATCGTCGTGGGCACGCACGCACTGCTGCAGCAGCAGGTGATGTTCGCCGACCTCGGCCTCGTCGTCGTCGACGAGCAGCACCGCTTCGGCGTGGAGCAGCGGGCGGCGCTCACCGCCAAGTCGGCGGCACCGCCGCACCTGCTGGTCATGACCGCCACGCCGATCCCGCGCACCGTGGCCATGACGGTCTTCGGCGATCTTGAGACCTCCGTGCTCACCGAGCTGCCCGCGGGTCGCGCACCCATCCAGAGCAACGTCGTGCCCGCGGCCGAGCAGCCCGCCTGGCTCGCCCGTGCGTGGCAGCGCGTGCGCGAGGAGGTCGAGGCGGGTCACCAGGTCTACGTCGTGTGCCCGCGCATCACCGCCGACGAGTCCGAGGCCGGCCAGGTCGAGGTCGTCGAGGCGGCGCACCCGCTGATGCCCGACGGTCCGCTCGACCCCTTCGCCGACGAGGGCCCGCTGTTCGACGGGGCCGAGGAGGAGCGGGAGGTGCCGCGCCCGCCGCTCGCGGCCGTCGAGGACGTCGTGGCCCAGCTCGCCGCGGGGCCGCTGGAGGGTCTGCGCATCGCGCGCCTGCACGGCCGCCTGCCCGCCGAGGAGAAGGACGCCGTGATGCGCGCCTTCGCCGACGGCGAGATCGACGTGCTCGTCTCCACCACGGTCATCGAGGTCGGCGTCGACGTCGCCAACGCCACCACCATGGTCGTGCTGGACGCCGACCGCTTCGGCATCTCCCAGCTGCACCAGCTGCGCGGGCGGGTGGGGCGCGGCGGGCTCCCCGGCCTGTGCCTGCTCGTCACGCACGCCCTCGCCGGCACCCCGGGGCGGGAGCGGCTCGACGCGGTCGCCTCCACCACCGACGGCTTCCTGCTGAGCCGCTACGACCTCGAGACGCGGCGCGAGGGCGACGTCCTCGGAGCCAGCCAGGCGGGGCGTCGCTCGAGCCTGCAGAACCTCCGGGTGCTGCGCGACGAGGACACCATCGTCGCTGCGCGCGCCGCCGCCGAGGAGCTCCTCGACGTCGACGCCACCCTCGCCCAGGCTCCGGCACTCGCGCAGGTGGTCGCCGAGCTCGAGCGCACCCAGGCCGCTGCCTTCGTGGACCGCTCGTGACGCGCATCATCGCGGGGCAGGCCGGTGGACGACGGCTCCAGACGCCCAAGGGCTCGCTCACCCGCCCCACCTCCGACCGCGTGCGCGAGGCGCTGTTCTCGGCCGTGGAGTCGTGGGCGGGCTCGCTGCAGGACCTCCGCTTCCTCGACCTGTACGCCGGCTCCGGAGCGGTCGGGCTGGAGGCGTGGTCGCGGGGCGCGAGCGCCGTGCTGCTGGTCGAGTCCGACCGCCGCACGGCCGACCTCATCAAGGCCAACGCCCGCGAGATCGGGTGCGGCGTGGCCGACGTCCGCGCCCGCTACGTCATGGGGGTGCTCTCGGAGGCACCCCCGCACCCCTTCGACGTCGTCTTCGCCGATCCGCCCTACCCCCTCGAGGACGACGCCGTGGCCGGTGACCTGGCCCTCCTCGTCGACGGCGGCTGGCTCGCCGACGACGCCCTCGTCGTCGTTGAGCGGTCCTCGCGCAGCCCGCGACCCGTCCTGCCGCCCGGGCTCGAGCCGCTGCCCGGCAAGCGGGGGGAGCGACGCTACGGCGAGACGACGCTGTGGCTGGCGGAGTGCTTCGCCGACAGCCTCGATGGCCCCGACGGGCCCGAGGCCGGGGGCGACTAGCCTCGCCCCCATGACCCGTGCGGTGTGCCCCGGCTCCTTCGACCCGGTGACCAACGGCCACGTCGACATCTTCCGGCGGGCGGCCTCGCTGTTCGACGAGCTCGTGGTGGCCACCGGCACCAACATCTCCAAGTCGCGGCTCTTCGACCCCGAGGAGCGCCTCGAGATGCTGCGCGAGGCCTGCGCCGACCTGCCGAACATCACCGTGATGGGCTTCACCGGCCTCATCGTCGACTTCTGTCGCGAGATCGACGCCCAGGCGATCGTCAAGGGCCTGCGCGGCGGCAACGACTACGAGTACGAGCTGCCGATGGCGCAGATGAACGCCCACCTCACCGGTGTCGAGACGGTGTTCGTGCCCACGACCGCGAGCCTCGGCTACGTGTCCTCCAGCCTGGTCAAGGAGGTCGCCTCGCTCGGTGGCGACGTCACGGGTCTGGTCCCGCCGGCGGTCGAGCGGCGCCTGCGGGCCCGCCTCGAGGAGCGCGCGGCGGGGGAGCGGGGCTGAACCGGAGGTGAACCCCGGTGGGGAGGTCGGATTTTGACCGCCCTGGGGGCACCACTACGATGAGCGGGATCTGTTGTGCCCGGAACTGGAAGTGACCCCCTGAACAAGCTGGACCCGAGATCCCCGCTCGTGCTCGATACTCGCGAGCTCGGACGTCGACCGGGGTCCCAGCGTCAGGTGTCCCTCTCGGTCCCGGCCCCCGCAGATCTGGGCATCGAAGTCCTCTCCGTACCCGAGGGCGCGCCGGTCGAGCTCGACCTGCGCCTGGAGGCGGTCATGGAAGGCGTGCTCGTCACCGGGACGGCCACGGCCGATCTCGACGGCGAGTGCGTGCGGTGCCTGGAGCCGATCCACGAGTCCCTCGAGGTGACGTTCCAGGAACTGTTCGTCTACGACGACATCCGCGACGCCGACGGGGCCGAGGAGGACGACGAGGTCAGCATGCTCGACGACGACCTGGTCGACCTCGAGCCGCTGCTGCGGGATGCGGTAGTGCTCGCACTGCCGTTCCAGCCCGTGTGCCAGCCGGACTGTCCCGGACTGTGCCCCGAGTGTGGGGTGCGCCTCCTGGACGACCCGGACCACGCGCACGAGGCCCCGATCGATCCCCGGTGGGCCGCGCTGACCCGGCTCGCGCACGAGCCCACCGACGACTGACCATGCGTCCGGACGCCCCCACGGCGGCCGGTGAGACCCAAGGAGAAGACAGTGGCTGTTCCGAAGCGGAAGATGTCGCGCAGCAACACGCGGCACCGTCGGTCGCAGTGGAAGGCCGTCGCCCCGGCGCTGGTGACCTGCGCCAACCCCGCCTGCGGTGCCAAGCACCTGCCCCACCGTGCCTGCGGCACCTGCGGTCAGTACGGCGCCCGCGGTGAGCGCCGCCAGGTCCTCTGACCCCTCCACGTCGAGGAACATCGGCATCGCTGCCTACGACGAGCTGCGGCGGGCGCTCGGGGATCCCACGCTGGACCCCGAGCTGCTCGACCGCGCTCTGACGCATCGCTCCTACGCCTACGAGAACGGTGGTCTTCCGACCAACGAGAGGCTGGAGTTCCTGGGTGACTCGGTGCTCGGCGTCGTCGTCACCGAGACGCTCTACACGATCCACCCGGACCTGTCCGAGGGGCGACTGGCGAAGCTGCGCGCGGCCGTCGTGAACGCCCGCGCGCTGGCGGGCGTCGCCCGCGGCATCGGCCTGGGTGCCCACATCAAGCTCGGTCGGGGCGAGGAGGCCACGGGCGGGCGCGACAAGGCCTCGATCCTCTCCGACACCGTCGAGGCCGTCATCGGCGCGATCCACCTCAGCGGCGGCATCGAGACGTCGTCGATCGTCGTCCACCGGCTCTTCGACCCCCTCATCGCCGAGGCCTCGGCGCTCGGCGCGGGCCTGGACTGGAAGACCTCCCTGCAGGAGCTCGCCGCCGACCACGCGCTCGGTGTGCCCGAGTACGTGATCGCCGACGAGGGTCCGGACCACATGAAGACCTTCACCGCGCAGGTGCGGGTCGGCGACAGCCTCTACGGCAACGGCACCGGCCGCTCGAAGAAGGAGGCCGAGCAGGGCGCTGCCGAGACGGCCTACATCGAGATCAGCACCGCCCTGGGCGTCGGCTCGCAGGGGCGCACCGGCACGGGCGCCCCCGGCAAGGGCTAGGCACCGCCCGTGCCCGAGCTGCCCGAGGTCGAGGTCGTCCGGGCCGGCCTGGAGCGCCACGTCACCGGTGCGGTCATCCGCAGCGTGGAGGTTCTGCACGAGCGGCCGGTGCGCCGCCATCCGGCAGGTCCGTCGGGTTTCGCCGCCGACCTCGTCGGACGACGCCTGCTCGCTGCCCGTCGACGCGGCAAGTACCTCTGGGTGCCCCTCGAGGGCGGCGACGCCTTGCTGGCCCACCTCGGCATGAGCGGCCAGCTGCTGGTGCAGCCGCCCGAGGCGCCGGCCGAGCGTCACCTGCGGGTACGGCTGCGGCTCGAGGGCGCTGCCGAGGGCCGCGAGCTGCGTTTCGTGGACCAGCGCATGTTCGGCGGGCTGAGCGTCTCGCGGGGCGGAGCCGAGCTCCCCTCGGAGATCGCCCACATCGCGCGCGACCCGCTCGACCCGGCGTTCGACGAGGTCGCGGTGGCCGCCTCGATGCGTCGTCGCAGCTCCGCGGTGAAGCGACTGCTGCTCGACCAGACGCTCGTGTCGGGCATCGGCAACATCTACGCCGACGAGGCCCTGTGGCGCGCCCGCGTTCACGGCGAACGACCCGGCGAGCGCCTCACCCGCGCCCAGGCACTCACCGTGCTGGCCCGCGCGCGCGAGGTGATGCTCGAGGCCCTCGCGCAGGGGGGCACCTCCTTCGACGCGCTGTACGTCAACGTCAACGGCGAGTCGGGCTACTTCGACCGATCGCTGCACGCCTACGGGCAGGAGGGTCGCCCCTGTGAGCGGTGCAGCACGCCCATCCGGCGGGTGGCCTTCATGAACCGCTCCTCCTACTTCTGCCCCCGGTGCCAGCCGGTGCCGCGGGCACGCCGCAGCAGGCCGGCCGGCGGAGTCGCGGGCGGGGTGTCCGGTATTTGACCGTCCCGATGTGAAGTGGGACTCTTGGAGACGGCCCCCTCCGGGCCGAACGCCCCTCGATTCGGAAGGCTCACCTACATGGCCAAGGCGCTGATCGGTCACCTGAACAGCGACCTCCGCGACCCCCGTCTGGCGCTCGAGAACGCGCGCCTCCGCAACCGGGTCGCCGAGCTGGAGTCCCTCGTCCTGCGTCTCTCGCAGGAGAACGACAAGCTGCTCGCGGCCCGTGCCGCCGAGCTTCTCGGCAGCGACGCCGAGATGCAGCCTGCCTGAGGCTCCTCGCCCCGACGCCCCGCAGCGGGCGTCGAGCCGCTGCGCCACCGCGGTCCCGCGACCGCGGCGCACACCAGCGTCACCGCACCGCACCACCCGGCCATCCGCCGGGTGGTGTCGTCGTTCCGGGGCGTCGACGCGTTAACCTTGGCGCGCCGTGCTTCCCCCGGTCGGCGCGCCGTCCTCCCGCTCGCGGGGGGATCCGCCCGATCGTCCTCGGCGAGTCGGTCGCCGGACAGGACGTCCGACCGCAGCAGCGATCCCGTCGTCGAAGCGAGGCAAGCGCCGTGTACCTGAAGAGCCTGACGCTCAAGGGCTTCAAGTCCTTCGCCTCGGCCACCACGTTGCAGCTCGAGCCGGGCATCACCTGCATCGTCGGGCCGAACGGCTCGGGCAAGTCCAACGTCGTCGACGCCCTCGCCTGGGTGATGGGCGAGGCCAGCGCCAAGAGCCTGCGCGGCGGCAAGATGGACGACGTCATCTTCGCCGGCACGTCCGGTCGCCCGCCGCTCGGCCGCGCCGAGGTCGTGCTCACCATCGACAACTCCGACGGCGCGCTGCCGATCGACTACGCCGAGGTGACGATCAGCCGCACGATGTTCCGCACCGGCGGCTCGGAGTACGCCATCAACGGCAGTCCCTGCCGACTGCTCGACGTCCAGGAGCTCCTGAGCGACTCGGGCATCGGTCGCGAGATGCACGTCATCGTCGGGCAGGGCCAGCTCGACACGATCCTGCACGCGACGCCGGAGGACCGCCGCGGCTTCATCGAGGAGGCGGCCGGCGTCCTCAAGCACCGCAAGCGCAAGGAGAAGGCGCTGCGCAAGCTGGACTCGACCGAGGGCAACCTGACGCGCCTGCAGGACCTCCTCACCGAGATCCGCCGCCAGCTCAAGCCCCTCGGACGACAGGCCGAGGTCGCCCGTCGGGCCGCCACCGTGCAGGCCGAGGTCCGCGACGCCCGTGCGCGCCTGCTCGCCGACGACCTCGTCACCGCGCGGACGGCGCTGGAGCAGGAGCTCGCCGACGAGAGCCTGGTGCAGGCCCGCCGCACAGCCGTCGAGACCGACCTCGCCCGGGCGCGCGAGCAGGAGCAGCAGCTCGAGGCCGCCCTGCGCGAGGACCTCCCCGCGCTGTCGGCGGCGCAGGAGACGCTGTCGTCGCTCGGGGCGCTGCGCGAGCGCTTCCGCGGTCTGCAGGGTCTCGCGGGGGAGCGGGTGCGCAACGCGACAACCGGCGCCGAGACCGAGGCCGCGCCCAGGCGCGACCCCGAGCAGCTCGAGGCCGAGGCCGAGCGCCTCGCCGAGCAGGAGGCCGCGATCACCGCGCAGGTGGCCGAGCACCAGCGCACCCTCGAGGCCGCGATCGCCGCACGCAAGGGCGCCGAGGACGCCGCCGCCGCCGAGGAGAAGCGGGTCGCCTCCCTGCTGCGCGCCGCCGCCGACCGCCGCGAAGGGCTCGCGCGCCTGCACGGGCAGGTCAACAGCCTGCGCTCGCGCGCCGGTGCGGCCGAGGAGGAGATCGGCCGGCTGGAGGCCGCCCGCGCCGACGCGCTGGCGCGCGCCGAACGCTCCCAGCGCGACTTCACCGCCCTCGAGACCCAGGTCGCCGGCCTCGACGCCGGCGAGCTGGGCCTCGACACCGAGCACGAGGCCGCCGTGGCCGCCCTCGACGACATCGAGCAGCGTCTGGTCAAGGTGCGCGGTGAGGCCGCCCAGGCCGACCGTGACAGAGCGGGGCTCACGGCCCGCAAGGAGGCACTCGAGTTGGGGCTCCACCGCAAGGACGGCGGCGGCGCGTTGCTCGCGCTCGGCGAGGAGATCACCGGCCTCCTGGGATCGGTGGCCGCGCTGGTGTCGGTGCGCACCGGTTTCGAGGCCGCCGTCGCGGCCGCGCTCGGCGCCGCCGCCGACGCCATCGCCGTGCGCGATGCCGACGTCGCCGTGGGCGCCCTCGAGCGGCTCCGCAACGACGACCTCGGCCGTGCCGGCCTGCTGGTCGGCAACGCTCCCGCGGTGGCGCCCCTCGCCGGTGTCGACCTTCCGCCGGGTGCCGTGCCGGCGCGGGAGGTGGTCGACTGCCCGGCCGACGTCCGCCCCGCCCTCGACCGCCTGCTGGGGCACGTGGTCGTCGTCGACGACCTCGCGGCCGCCCGCACGCTCCTGGCCGGCCCGGTCGCCTCGGCGACGCCCGACCTCGTCGCTGTCACCCGTGACGGCGACCTCCTGGGGCACCACTTCGCAGCCGGCGGCTCCCAGGCCGGCGCCTCGCTGCTCGAGGTCCAGGCGGCGGTCGACGAGGCCGCCGACGCGCTCGTCGAGGCCGTCGCCTCCGCCGAGCGCCTCACCTTCGACCTCGCCCGGCTGGAGGCCGAGCGCGCCGAGGCCAAGCAGCGCGTGGACGTCGCGCTGGCCCGCCTGCACGAGTCGGACGCCGCGCTGGCCGCCTTCGCCGAGGAGCTCGCCCAGCACGGCTCCCTCGCACGGGCCGCGCGCGCCGAGGCGGAGCGTCTCGCCAGCGCGATCTCGCAGGCCGCGACCTCGCGCGAGCAGGCCCTGGTCGGTCTCGCCGAGCTCGAGCAGCGCCTCGGTGCCGCGGAGCAGGACACCGACGAGGAGCCCGACACCACCGTGCAGGAGCGGCTCGTCGAGGCCACCCGGGCCGCCCGGCAGGACGAGATGGACGCCCGGCTCGCGCTGCGCACCTCCGAGGAGCGGGCGCGCGCCCTGCACGGCCGGGTGGACCAGATGCGCCGTGCGGCCGCCTCCGAGCGCCAGACCCGGGCCCGCGCCGCCGAGCGGCGCGCCCGCCTCCAGGCCGAGGCCCGGACCGGCCGGGCCGTCGCCGCGGCGGCCGCCTTCGCGCTCGACCGGCTCGAGACCTCGGTGAGCGAGGCCGCGCGCCGCCGCCAGGAGGTGGAGGACTCCCGCCGCGGGCGCGAGGAGCAGCTGATGACCGTGCGCCGCACCGCCCGCGACCTCGCCCGCGAGCTCGACGAGCTGGTGAGCGTCGTCCACCGCGACGAGCTGGCGCGCGCCCAGCAGCGCATGCGTATCGAACAGCTCGAGACCAAGGCGCTCGAGGAGCTCGGCCTCGAGCCCGACGCCCTCGTCGCCGAGTACGGTCCCGACCTCCCGGTGCCGGTGCTCGACGCCACGGCATCTGACGGGGCCTCCGACGGGGCGGACGACGCCGTCCGCACCGTGCCGTACGTGCGCGAGGAGCAGGTCAAGCGCCTGCGCAGCGCCGAGCGGGCGCTGAGCTCGCTGGGGCGCGTCAACCCGCTGGCGCTGGAGGAGTTCAGCGCGATGGAGGAGCGCCACCAGTTCCTCTCCGAGCAGCTCGAGGACCTCCGCGCCACCCGCAAGGACCTCCTCGACATCGTCAAGGACGTCGACGCCCGCGTGGAGCAGGTCTTCACCGAGGCCTACGCCGACGTCTCGGCCGCCTTCGACGCGACCTTCGCGCGGCTCTTCCCCGGCGGCGAGGGTCGCCTGGTGCTCACCGACCCCTCCGACATGCTCACGACCGGGGTCGAGGTCGAGGCCCGACCGCCCGGCAAGAAGGTGAAGCGGCTCTCGCTGCTCTCCGGCGGCGAGCGCTCGCTGGTGGCCGTCGCGTTCCTGGTGGCTCTCTTCAAGGCCCGGCCCTCGCCGTTCTACATCCTCGACGAGGTCGAGGCCGCCCTCGACGACACCAACCTCGGGCGACTGCTCCAGATCTACGAGGAGTTGCGCGAGAACTCCCAGCTGCTCGTCATCACCCACCAGAAGCGCACGATGGAGGTGGGCGACGCCCTCTACGGCGTCACCATGCGCGGCGACGGCGTCTCGGCCGTGATCAGCCAGCGCCTGCGCGAGACGGAGCCGGCGTGAGCGGGGGAGCGGGCGGCTCGCCCGATCGCGCGCGTCCGCCGCGCTCGGCCTACCGGGCCTGGCGCACCGCCACCACCCGCTGGTCCGACGACGACGTCTACGGCCACCTCAACAACGCCCGCTACTTCGACCTCATCGACACCGCGGTCAACGCCCACCTCGCCGAGGCCACCGGCGTCGACATCCGCCGGCTGCCCGCCGTCGGGCTCGTGGCCGAGGTGTCGTGCCGCTACTTCGCCGAGATGGGCTACCCCCGACCGATCGACCTCGGGCTGCGGGTCGAGCGGCTCGGGACGTCGTCGGTGATCTACCGCGTCGGACTCTTCCAGGGCGACCCGGAGGGCGAGGGGGCGCTGGCGAGCGCCGAGGGTCGATTCGTCCACGTCTACGTCGACAACACCGAGCCGGAGCGTCCGGTGACGCCGGTGCCGGACGTCGTCCGCGCCGCCGTCGCCCCGCTCGTGGACGACGCCCTCGCCTGAGACCGCGAACCCCGGGAGCGGGCCTCGGCGATGGGGCTGGTTCACCGCCCGTCGGGCACCATGGAGGCAGTCGCCATCCGCTCCCCACGCAGAACCAGGAGTTGCTTCCACCGTGCTGTTCGTCGTGCTGGCCGTGCTGTTCAGCCTCGTCGTCTCGGGCCTCGTCGTGCTCTATGTCGCCTACCCCCACCGCGGCGAGCAGGTGCCCTACCTGCCGTGGCTGGGCGAGGCCATGGAGAAGGCGGTCGACCGCGCCCCCACCCTCGACGAGCACGACCAGCGGGTGCTGCACGAACAGCGTCGCTGACCCTGCCCCCGACCGGGCGCGGCGGCTCACCCACCACCTGATTGGATGAGCGCCATGGAGTGGCTCTACCTCGTCATCGGCATCGCCGTCGTCGGAGCGATCACCCTCGCCGGGCTCGTCACGACCCGTCTCAGTCGGCGTGGCGACGACGCGATCGAGCCGCCCGCCTCCGGCCGCGGCACCGATCTGCTCGCGCCCCCGGCCGACACCGATGTCGACGCACCGCCCGCCGACACCGATCTCCTGCCGCCCCCGGTCGAGGTCGAGGAGCCGCCGGCGCCCACGCTCGAGCGGCCCGAGAAGCCGGCCTCGCGTCTCGTCCGCCTGCGCCAGCGCCTCGCCGGCTCCAACGCCCTCGGCCGCGGTCTGCTCGGCCTGCTGAGCCGCGACCAGCTCGATGAGGACACCTGGGAGGCCATCGAGGACCTCCTCATCGCCGCCGACATCGGCGTGGCCCCCACGCAGGAGCTCGTCGAGCGTCTGCGCGAGCGCCTGCGCGTCGAGGGCTCCGCGGCCGACGTGCGCACCGTGCTGCGCGAGGAGCTCATCGCTCTCATCGACCCGAGCATCGACCGCGCTCTGCGCGTCAGCGGCGACGGCGCGCCCGGCGTCGTCCTCGTGGTGGGGGTCAACGGCACCGGCAAGACCACCACGGTCGGCAAGCTCGCCCGCATCCTCGTCGCCGAGGAGCGCACCACTCTCCTCGCCGCCGCCGACACCTTCCGCGCCGCCGCTGCTGACCAGCTCTCCACCTGGGGCGAGCGCGTCGGGGTGGAGGTCGTGCGCGGCCCCGAGGGCGGCGACCCCGCCAGCGTCGGCTTCGACGCGGTGCGCGAGGGTATCGAGCGCGGCGTCGACACCGTCGTCGTCGACACCGCCGGGCGCCTGCAGAACAAGCAGGGCCTCATGGACGAGCTCGGCAAGGTCAAGCGCGTCATCGAGAAGCAGACCCCCGTCACCGAGGTGCTCCTCGTCCTCGACGCCACCACCGGCCAGAACGGCCTCATCCAGGCCAAGGTGTTCTCCGAGGCCGTCGACGTCACCGGCATCGTGCTCACCAAGCTCGACGGCTCCGCCAAGGGCGGCATCGTCGTGGCGGTGCAGCGCCAGCTCGGCGTCCCCGTCAAGCTCGTCGGCCTCGGCGAGGGCCCCGACGACCTCGCCCCCTTCGACCCCGGCGCCTTCGTCGACGCGCTCCTGTCCTGATCCGGGCGCGAGTCGGTCGCCGAGGGGGCGCGAATCGGTCGCCGAGGGGGCGTGAACCGTGTGGACGACGCCCGCTCGGCGTCACGGAGGCGTAACGGGCGGTGCGATCTCGTTACACGCCGGCAACGCGACGCCGGGTGATTCGAAACCAAGCGCCGCGACGGTAGCGGCATGGAAAACGGCTACTACACCTGGATGCTGGTGTCGGCCTCACTCGTCCTGTTGATGACGGCGCCGGGACTGGCCCTCTTCTACGGCGGCATGAGTCGCACCAAGTCCGTGCTCAACATGCTGATGATGTCGTTCAGTGCGCTCGGCGTCGTCGGCATCGTCTACGCCCTCTGGGGCTGGTCGATGTCGTACAGCACGGGCTTCGCGAACGTCGACGGGAAGGCCGGCAAGGAGATCGCGATGCTGTTCTCCGACCCGTTCAACCAGTTCGGCCTCGAGAAGACCGATCCGGCCAACTACGTGTTCGTCGCCTTCCAGCTCACCTTCGCCGTGATCACGGCCGCCCTCATCAGCGGCGCTGTCGCCGACCGCCTCAAGTTCTCCGCCTGGCTGCTGTTCCTGCCGATCTGGGTGACGCTGTCCTACTTCCCGCTGGCCCACATGGTCTTCGGGGGCGGCTTCCTCAGCGGCGCCGAGGGCGGCCTGGCCGACCTGCTGTTCTCCGGCAAGGACGGCGCCGAGGTCGCGCCCATCGACTACGCGGGCGGCACCGTCGTCCACATCAACGCGGGCGTGGCGGGCCTCGTGCTGGCACTGCTGCTGGGCAAGCGCATCGGGTTCGGCAAGGACCCCATGAAGCCCCACAACCTCACGCTCACCATGATCGGCGCGGGCCTGCTGTGGTTCGGCTGGTTCGGGTTCAACGTCGGCTCGATCATCAACCTCGACGCCTACACCACCGAGACCGGCCTGGTGTGGCTCAACACCACCCTCGCCACGTGTGCCGCGATGCTCGGCTGGCTGGCGGTCGAGAAGTTCCGCGACGGCCACGCCACCTCCCTGGGCGCGGCCTCGGGTGTCGTCGCGGGCCTCGTGGCCATCACGCCGGCCTGCGGCAACCTGGTGCCCTGGAGCTCGATGGTCCTCGGCCTGGTGGCCGGAGCGGTCTGCGCGCTCGCGGTCGGGCTGAAGTACAAGTTCGGCTACGACGACTCCCTCGACGTCGTCGGCGTGCACCTCGTCGGCGGCCTCATCGGCACCGTGGGCGTGGGCTTCCTCGCCTCCAACGGTGGCGGCCTGCTCACCGGAGGCGGCCCGAAGCAGCTCGTCGTCCAGATCGCGATCGCGGTGTTCGCGATGCTCTGGTCGGGCCTGGCCACGCTGATCGTGGCGCTGTTCGTGAAGGCGGTCATCGGCCTGCGCATCGCCGAGGACGACGAGGTCGAGGGCATCGACTTCGTCGAGCACGGCGAGTCGGCCTACGATTTCGGGACCGGCGGCGGCGCTCGTCGCGCCTCGGTCCTCAGCTCGTCCACCACGTCGGCAACGGAGAGGTAGGGGCCATGAAGCTCGTCACCGCGGTCATCAAGCCGCACAAGTGGGAGGACGTCCGCGAGGCCCTCGAGACCTTCGGCGTCACCGGCATGACGGTCAGCGAGGTCAGCGGCTACGGGCGCCAGAAGGGCCACACCGAGGTCTACCGCGGCGCGGAGTACGACATCGCCCTGGTGCCCAAGATCCGCATCGAGATCGTCGTCGACGACGCCGACACCGAGGACGTCGTCGGCATCATCACCAAGACCGCGCACACCGGTCGCATCGGCGACGGCAAGGTCTGGGTCAGCCCGATCGACACGGTCGTGCGGGTGCGCACCGGCGACCAGGACGCCGCGGCGCTCTGAGGCGGGTCGAGCCGGGACGTGAGCGCCAACCGGCCTCGGACGGCCGCGGGCGCCGCCGGCGGCGCGGACGGCTTCACCGTCCCGTAACGTGCGACGGAGTCCGTGTTACGGCGCCGAAACATTCGCTGTTCACAGTGGTCGGGCCCTGTTGCGACGCTGGACCGTCGCGGCGGGGCCCGATCTGAACCGACGTGAGGACAGCGATGCCCGTGACCGCCCTGAGCCCCTCCGCCCTGATCCCGAGCACCCCCACGGCACTGGCCGCCGCGCCGTCGGCGTCCGGTGACACCGCCTGGCTGCTCGCCGCCGCCGCGCTGGTGCTGCTGATGGCGCCCGGTCTGGCGTTCTTCTACGGCGGGATGGTGCGCTCGAAGAGCGTGCTCAACATGATGATGATGGTCTTCGGGGCGCTCGGCGTGGTCATGGTCGTGTGGGTGCTAGTGGGCTACTCGATCGCCTTCGGCGACGATCTCGGCGGCGGTCTCGTGGGTGACCCGACGCAGTACGCCGGCTTCCGCGGGATGCTCACCGAGGTGGCCGACGCGCCGTACCCGATCACGCTCTTCGCCACCTTCCAGGGCCTCTTCGCCGTGATCACGGTCGGTCTCATCGCCGGCGCGATCGCCGACCGCACGCGCTTCGGCACCTGGCTGGTCTTCGCCGGTCTGTGGACCGTGCTCGTCTACGCGCCGGTGGCCCACTGGATCTTCGACTTCTCCTCCGGCGACCACGTGGGTGGCTGGATGGCGAACAAGCTCGGCGCGCTGGACTTCGCGGGCGGCACGGCGGTGGAGATCAACTCCGGCGCCGCGGGTCTCGCGGCCGCGCTCGTGCTCGGACGACGGGTGGGTTTCGGTCGCGACCCCATGAAGCCGCACAACCTCACGCTGGTCATGGTGGGCGCGGGTCTGCTGTGGTTCGGCTGGTTCGGCTTCAACGCGGGCTCGGCGCTGGCCGCCAACAACCTGGCCGCGATCGTGTTCGTCAACACGCTGCTCGCCGGCTGCACCGGACTGCTGTCGTGGCTGGCGGTGGAGCGCTTCCGTGACGGCCACGCCACCTCGTTCGGCGCCGCGTCGGGCGTGGTGGCCGGTCTGGTGGCCATCACCCCGTCGTGCGGCGCGGTCACCCCCCTCGGCGCGATGGTGGTCGGTATCGCGGCGGGCGCCATCTGCGCGCTGGCCGTCGGGCTGAAGTACACCTTCAAGTACGACGACTCCCTCGACGTCGTGGGCGTGCACCTCGTCGGCGGTCTCGTGGGCACCATCATCATCGGCCTGCTGGCCTCGAGCTCGGTCACCAGCGTCGACGGCCTTCTCTACGGCGGCGGCGCCGACCAGCTCGGCAAGCAGCTGGTGGCCGCCGGTGCGACCCTGGCGTACTCCTTCACCATGACCGCGGCACTGGTGTGGGTGCTCGAGAAGACCATGGGCTTCCGCGTCGATCCCGATGACGAGGTCGCCGGCGTCGACCTGGCCATCCACGCCGAGACCGCCTACGACCTCAACGTCACCGGCGGTGCCCGCCCCCATTTCGGTGCCGGGCCTGGCAGTCTGCACTCCTGAGCACCGCACACCCTGCAAGTCCCGAGCCCCCTGCAGTTCAGTCGAGAAGAGGTCGGTCCACGTGAAGCTGGTCAGCGCAGTCGTCAAGCCGCACAAGTGGGAGGACGTCCGTCAGGCCCTGGAGACGGTCGGCGTCAACGGCATGACCGTCAGCGAGGTCAGCGGCTACGGGCGCCAGAAGGGCCACACCGAGGTCTACCGCGGGGCCGAGTACGACATCGCGATGGTGCCGAAGGTGCGCATCGAGATCGTCGCGGACGACGCGGACGTCGACGTCATCGTCGAGACGATCACCCGCGCCGCTCAGACCGGCAAGGTCGGCGACGGCAAGATCTGGGTCACCCCGGTGGAGACGGTCGTGCGCGTGCGCACCGGCGACACCGGGCCCACCGCCGTCTGAGGCGCGCGAACCGCGACGCCCCCACCCTCCGCCCCGACTGCACCGCCGGTCGCCCCCGCCGCCGGTCGCCTGTTCCCGATGCGAGAACGACGCCGATGACTGCTGCCGACCGTTCGGCCCGCACCGCCCGCGCCGACGCGCTGTGCGCTGCCGCGTTCGCCGACTCCGGCGCCCCGGAGACCGGGAGCGCCCTGGTCGCGGTGGGCGGCTACGGACGCAGCGAGCTCGCACCGCACTCCGACCTCGACCTGGTGCTGGTGGCCGACGACGCGCTGGTCGACGTCAGGGGGGAGGCGTGGGCCGAGGTGGCGGGTCGGCTCTGGGCGCCACTGTGGGACGCCGGCCCGCGCCTGGACCACTCGGTGCGATCGCTGCCCGAGATGCTGGCCGCCGCCGACGGCGACGTGCGCGTGGCCTCCGGCCTGCTCGACGTGCGCCACGTGGCAGGCGATCCCAGCCTCACCCTGCGCCTGCGCACCACGATCCTCGCGCAGTGGCGTCGCCAGGCCCGCCAGCGCCTGCCTGAGCTGCGCGAGATCGTGGTGAGCCGCCACCGGATCGTGGGCGAGCTCGCCCACGCCTCCATGCCCGACCTCAAGGAGGCTGAGGGTGGTCTGCGGGACGCGACCGTGCTCAAGAGCCTGACGACCACCTGGCTCATCGACGTGCCGGGGGCCGACCTCGAACGGTGCCGTCAGCAGCTGCTCGACGCCCGCGACCTGCTGCACGAGATCGCCGGGCGCGCCAGCGATCGGATCGCTCCCGAGCACTGGCAGGCGCTCGCCGAGGGACTCGGCCTGCCGGACGAGCGCGCGGCCCAGCGTCACGTGCGCGAGCTCGGACGACGCATGACCCACCTCTCGCGCCTGGCCTGGCGGCGCGTGGACGACGCACTCCGCCGTTCCCCGGCCGCCAAGCCGCGCCGTCCGGAGCTCGAGCCGGTGGCGCCGGGGGTCGCGCTGTCGAACGGGGAGATCGTGCTGGACGCCCGGGCGCGACCGGCCGACGACCCCGTCCTGCTGCTGCGTGCTGCTGCGGAGGCGGCGGTGCGCGACGTCGTCCTCGCGCCGCCGACCGCGGCGCGGCTGGTGCGCGAGGGGGCCCCGCTGCCGGACCCGTGGCCGGCCGAGGCGCGCCAGCAGCTGGTGCGCCTGCTCGCTGCGGGGCCGGGCCTGCTCGCGGTCTGGGAGACCCTGGAGGAGACCGGCGCGCTGCCGCGCATCCTGCCCGAGTGGGACCGCATCCGGCTGCTGCCGCACGCCTCACCCATCCACCGCTTCACCGTCGACCGGCACTCGGTCGAGACCTGTGTCGAGGCGGCCGCGCTCATCCGCGGCGTGAGCCGACCGGACGTGCTGATGGTGGCCGCGCTGCTGCACGACATCGGCAAGGGTGGGCTGACCGAGCACAGCGTCGCGGGTGCGCCGGTGGCCCGCGAGATCGCCGAGCGCATCGGGTTCGCCGCCGACGAGGTGGACCTCGTCGGGCAGCTGGTGCGCTGGCACCTGCTGTTGGCCGACATCGCCACCACCCGCGATCCCGACGACCCCGCCACCATCGACGCGCTCACCGAGCATGTGCGGACCCCCGAGGCCTTGGCGCTGCTCACCGCGCTCACCGAGGCCGACGCCAAGGCGGCCTCCCCGAAGGCGTGGACGTCGTGGCGTGCGGGCCTCATCCTCGATCTCTCGCGCCGGGCCCGCGCCTCGCTCGAGCGCGGCGTGGTGCCGGCCCCGGTGCGCGAGGAGGAGATCGAGATCCCCGACGTCGCCCGCGCCGGGCGCCTGGCCGTCGACGTCGTCCGGGTGCCCGGGGGATCGCGCGTGACCACCGCGGCCGCCGACCGGATCGGACTGCTCGCCGACGTCGCGGCGACCTTCGCGCTGCGCCGCGTTCCGGTGCGGGCGGCGCGGGTGTGGTCGCAGGGCGACTACGGCGTGTCGGTGTGGGACGTCGCCGACGATCACCTCGACGCGGGCGCGCTGCGCGACCAGTTCGACGCGATCACCGAGCGCCGCGTCGATCCGGCCCGGCGCCTGGCGCCGCGGCCCGTGCCGGCCGGCGAGCTCGCCCCCACGGTGGTGGTGCGCCCCGAGGCGAGCGACCACGCGACCGTGGTGGAGGTGCGCGCCGCCGACCGCGTCGGCGTCGTCTACCAGGTGAGCTCAGCGCTGGCCGCTCTCGACATGACCGTGCGCTCCGCCCACATCTCCACCCTCGGCCCGCAGGCCGTGGACGTCTTCTACGTGCAGGAGTCCGCAGCGGGAGCCCTGTCGGAGATCCGCGCCGCCGAGGCCGCGCACGCGGTGCGCGCGGCCATCGGCGACGGCTGACCCCTCGCGTCGGAGCGAGGAACCGGTGGCGAGCCGACTGGAAGCCGATCAGCAGCAGCGCGCCTGACGGCTGTGCTCCCGGTCGTCGGCACGGCGCCGCTCCCAGGCGCGCCGATCCAGCGGGTGCTCGCCGTCGCGGGCGCACCGGGCGAGGTAGTCGTCCCAGCGCGCCTCTCCGGTGAACTCGCGCACGTACCAGCGCAGACCGGCCGTCGCCCGCCGCAGGGGAGCGAGCCCGCTCATCGCCGAGCCCCCGAGCCCGCGGCCTCGCGCTCGGCCTCCCAGGCGCGCACGGCCTCCTTCTCCGCCGCCGTGGCCAGGAAGCCCGAGGGCGCCACGATGGACGACGGGCTGGCCGGCACCTCGGTGGTGGGGAGGCCGCCAGCGCGCAGCGCGCGGACCCAGACGACGACCGCGTTGAGCACCACGACGAGGACGAGGCTCGCGAACACCGCCTGCAGCACGCCGTTGGTGGTGGAGTTGGTGATGACGGTGCCCATCTGGCCGGCGTCGGCGGCCGGTGCCAGCACCTCACCCGCCTCGCGAGCGGTGCGGTACCTGTCGGCCTGGGCGAAGTAGCCGATGGCCGGGTTGTCGGAGAAGACCTTCTGGTAGCTCGCCGACATGGTGGTGACGAGCGCCCAGGAGAGCGGGACGAGGGTGACCCACGCCCAGCGGGCCCGGCCGTGCTTGATCAGCAGCGTGGTGGCAAGGCACAGGGCGATGGCCGCCAGCAGCTGGTTGGCGATGCCGAAGAGCGGGAAGAGCTGGTTGATGCCGCCGAGGGGATCGCTGACGCCCACGTAGAGCAGGTAGCCCCACACGCCCACCACGACCGCGCTCGCGCCCCACGCGGCAGGTCGCCACGAGGTGTCGCCGAAGCGCGGCCACACGTTGCCGATCGAGTCGTGGAGCATGAAGCGACCCACCCGGGTGCCGGCGTCGACGGCGGTGAGGATGAACAGCGCCTCGAACATGATCGCGAAGTGGTACCAGAAGGCGGCGAGCCCGCCGCCGAAGGCGTCGGTGAAGACCTGGGAGATGCCGACCGCGAGCGTGGGCGCGCCGCCGGTGCGGGAGACCAGGTTGGGTTCCTGCACCGCGGCCGCCGCCTGGGTGAGCACGTCGGGGGAGACCGTGAAGCCGAGCGTGCCCACGAAGCGGGCTGCCGACTCGGCGGTGCCGCCGGTGGCACCGGCGGGGGAGTTCATCGCGAAGTAGAGGCCCTGGTCGATCACGCAGGCCGCGATGAGGGCGCTGATGGCGACGAAGGACTCCATGAGCATCCCGCCGTAGCCGATCATGCGCACCTGGCTCTCCTTGGCGATCATCTTCGGCGTCGTGCCCGAGGAGATGAGGGCGTGGAAGCCGGAGAGCGCACCGCAGGCGATCGTGATGAACACGAAGGGGAAGAGCTTGCCGGCGAAGACCGGGCCGTCGCCGTCGGTGGCGAAGGAGGTGACGGCGTCGGCCTGCAGCACCGGGCGGGCGAGCAGCAGGCCCACGGCGAGCAGCACGATGACGCCGACCTTCATGAAGGTGGAGAGGTAGTCGCGAGGGGTGAGCAGCAGCCACACCGGAAGCACCGAGGCGACGAAGCCGTAGACCACCAGTGCCACCACGAGCGTCTCGTGGGAGAGCGTGAGCGCCTCGCCGAGGGCGGTGCCGTCGACGAAGCCGCCGAGGGCGATCGCAAGCAGCAGCGCGACGACGCCGATCGCGGTCGCCTCGCTGACCCTGCCGGGGCGCAGGTAGCGCAGGTAGACGCCCATGAACAGCGCGATCGGGATGGTGAGCCCGATCGAGAACACGCCCCACGGCGACTCGGCGAGCGAGTTGACCACCACGAGCGCCAGCACGGCGAGGATCAGCATCATGATCGCGAACACCGCGACGAGCGCGGCGGTGCCGCCGACGACGCCGATCTCGTCGCGCACCATCTGCCCGAGGCTGCGGCCGTCGCGGCGCATGGAGAAGAACAGCACCACCATGTCCTGCACCGCACCCGCGGCGATGACGCCGACGATGATCCAGATCGTGCCGGGCAGGTAGCCCATCTGCGCGGCGAGCACGGGGCCGACCAGCGGCCCTGCGCCGGCGATGGCGGCGAAGTGGTGGCCGAAGAGCACGCGGCGATCGGTGACCTCGAAGTCGCGGCCGTTCTCGAGCCGCTCGGCGGGCGTGGCGCGGGCGTCGTCCACCTGGAGGACGCGGCGGGCGATGAAGCGTGCGTAGAAGCGGTAGGCGATCGCGTAGGACGACAGTGCCGCGAAGAGGATCCAGAGCGCCGAGACCTCCTCGCCGCGGGCGAGGGCCAGGACGCTCCAGCACACCGCGCCCACGACGGCGACGGCCACCCAGGCGGCGATCGAGAGCGCCGAGGAGGCGTGTGGGGCGGGCGGCGGGGGAGGGCCGATGAGGGTGGGTGCGGTGTCGGTCGCCATGGGGGAGCCTCCTCGCTCCTGGTGGGTGCCCCCGATGGCCGCCCACCGCCGCCCGGGCACCCGCACCCGAGCAGTAGTCTCGGCCGGGGCGTCGCTGCCGCTGGGGGTACGACCCTGAGCGGATACGATCGGCGGTCGAGCACCACCACTTCTACCGCACACCACCGACGATTCCCACGAGGAAGCAACGCTCTTGTTCGCCACACTCTCCGACCGGCTCAGCGCGACCTTCAAGAACCTGCGGGGAAAGGGTCGGCTCTCCGAGGCCGACATCGACGCCACCGCGCGCGAGATCCGCATCGCGCTGCTGGAGGCCGACGTCGCCCTGCCCGTGGTCAAGGACTTCGTGGCCGCCGTCAAGGAGCGGGCCCGCGGCGAGGAGGTGAGCGGCGCCCTCAACCCGGCCCAGCAGGTCGTGAAGATCGTCAACGACGAGCTCGTCACGATCCTCGGCGGCGAGACGCGTCGTCTGCGCTACGCCAAGACCGGTCCGACGGTCATCATGCTCGCGGGCCTGCAGGGTGCCGGCAAGACCACCCTCGCGGCCAAGCTCGCGCTGTGGCTCAAGGAGCAGGGCAAGACGCCGCTGCTGGTCGCCTGCGACCTCCAGCGCCCCAACGCCGTGCAGCAGCTGCAGGTCAACGGCGAGAAGGTCGGCGTCCCGGTGTACGCCCCCGAGCCGGGCAACGGCGTGGGCGACCCGGTGTCGGTGGCTCGCGCCTCGGTGGAGGAGGCCAAGCGCCGCCTGCACGACGTCGTGATCGTCGACACCGCGGGCCGCCTCGGCGTGGACGCCGAGATGATGGCGCAGGCCGCCGGGATCCGCGACGCGATCTCCCCCGACGAGGTGCTGTTCGTCGTCGACGCGATGATCGGCCAGGACGCGCTGAGCACCGCGCAGGCCTTCCTCGACGGCGTCGGCTACGACGGCGTCGTCCTCACCAAGCTCGACGGCGACGCGCGCGGTGGTGCGGCGCTGTCGATCCGCCAGGTCACCGGCCGCCCGGTCATGTTCGCCTCGTCGGGCGAGAAGATGACCGACTTCGACGTCTTCCACCCCGACCGGATGGCTTCGCGCATCCTCGACATGGGCGACGTGCTGACCCTGATCGAGCAGGCCGAGAAGGCCTTCGACCAGGAGGAGGCGCTCAAGGCCGCGCAGAAGATCACCGGCGGCGACTTCACCCTCGACGACTTCCTGAGCCAGATGCAGCAGCTGCGCAAGCTCGGCTCGATGCAGAAGATCCTCGGGATGTTGCCCGGCATGGGGCAGATCCGCGAGCAGCTCGAGAACTTCGACGACCGCGAGATCGACCGCGTCGAGGCGATCATCCGCTCGATGACCCCGGCCGAGCGCGACAACCCCAAGATCATCGACGGATCGCGTCGCGCCCGCATCGCGAAGGGTTCGGGTCGCACCGTCGCCGACGTCAACACGCTCGTCGACCGCTTCTTCGAGGCGCGCAAGATGATGATGCAGATGGCCCGCGGCGGAGGCATGCCCGGAATGCCCGGAATGCCCGGAATGCCGGGGATGGGCGGCCCCGGCGGCGGCAAGCGCGCGAACGCCAAGCAGAAGGCGAAGGCCAAGGGCAAGGGCGGTCAGCGCCGCTCGGGCAACCCGGCGAAGGCGGCGCAGGAGGCCGCAGCGGCCAAGGAGCGCGCGGCGGCGGCGACCCCGAACCCGTTCGGCATCGGCCAGGACATCGACTACGAGGCGGCCGCGGAGAACCTCGAGCTGCCCAAGGATTTCTCCAAGTTCCTCAAGTAGGCGCACGTCCGCGAGGAGGAGCCGATGGTCACGACACTGGTGGTGGACGCCGCCAACGTCGTCGGCGCGCGCCCCGACGGTTGGTGGAAGGACCGCGCCGGGGCCGCCCAGCGCCTGCACGAGCAGCTCCTGATCGCCGACGTGGGCTTCGAGTTCGTCGTCCTCGTGCTGGAAGGGCAGGCCAAGGGCGGTGTGCGGGCCGGACGCGACGCCCACGTGCGCACCGTGCACGCCGCGCGCGACGGCGACCGCACCATCGTCGAGGAGGCCAAGCGGGCGGTGGAGCGCGGGCACCGCACGGTCGTCGTCACGGCCGACCGCGCGCTGGACGCGCGGGTGCACGGCGTCGGGGCCACCACGCTGTCGCCCACCTGGTTGCTGTCGCAGCTCTGAATAGCGCGGGTCGTTGGTAGCGTCCGCCGGGTGAGCGCGCTGCGGTTCTCCGGCCCCGTCCTTCCGAGCGGCGAGAGCCGCGACCTGTTCGTCGTCGACGGCACCGTCACCTACGAACGCCCCGCGGGCGCCGAGCTGGCCGCGAGCGGCTGGATCGTGCCCGGCCTCGTCGACGCCCACAACCACCTCGGCCTCGAGGACGGCGGAGCCGTGCCCGACGACGAGATCGAGCGCCAGGCCCTGGCCGATCGCGACAGCGGGGTGCTGCTGACCCGTGACTGCGGGTCGCCTGCCGACACCCGCTGGGTGCAGGAGCGCGAGGACCTGCCGCGGCTGATCCGCTGCGGGCGCCACGTCGCGCGCACCCGCCGCTACATCCGGGGCTACGCCCACGAGGTGGAGCCGGAGCAGCTGGCCGACGAGGTCGCCCGCCAGGCCGCTGCCGGGGACGGCTGGGTCAAGCTGGTCGGCGACTGGATCTCACGCGAGGACGGCGACCTGGCGCCGTCCTTCCCCGCCGAGGCCGTCGCGGCGGCGATCGCCGCCGCGCATGCGGCAGGCGCCAAGGTCACCGCCCACTGCTTCGGCACCTCCTCGATCGGTCCGCTGCTCGAGGCGGGCATCGACTGCATCGAGCACGGCACCGGGCTGGCCCCCGAGCACCTCGAGGCGATGGCGTCGCGCGGCGTCGCGCTCGTGCCCACGGTGCTGCAGACCGACAAGTTCCCGGGCTTCGCCGAGGCCGGCCGTGAGAAGTTCCCCGCCTACGCCGCCACCATGGAGCAGCTGCACCGGCGGCGCCGTGAGGTGCTGATGCAGGCGCACGAGGCCGGGATCGCGCTCTACGTGGGCAGCGACGGCGGCGGGACGACGCGCCACGGCGTTCTGCACGAGGAGATCCTCGCCCTGCACGCGATGGGGCTGCCGGCCGAGGAGGTGCTCGCCGCCGCCACCTGGCGCGGACGGGCCTGGCTGGGCTTCCCCGGCGGTCTCGACGAGGGCGACCCCGCCGACTTCGTGGTGTACCCCCGTGATCCGCGCCTCGACCTCACCGTGCTGGCCGAGCCGGCGTGCGTCGTCCTCAGGGGACGGGTGGTGGCGCGGACCTGATCGGCTGGACCTGATCGGCTGGATCTGATCGGCTGGACCTGATGGCACAGGACCGCCGGGCGCGCGGTGCCGACGGCGCGCCCGGCGGTCGCCGGTGAGGGTGGTGCTGGCTCAGGCGGTGGTGGAGCCGTCGGCGCCGCCGCCGCCCAGCAGGGCGCCGAGCAGGCCGTCGAGCAGGTCCGCGGCGGCGTCCAGCAGCGAGCCCGCCGCCTTGAGATCGGCTCGCGTGCTGCTGGCGTCGATGCCCAGGGCGGCCGTGACCAGGTCCTTGACCATCGCCTCGAGGTTGGCGTCGGCCGGCGACTGGGCGAGCAGGCGGCTGGCGGCGTTGAGCAGTGCGATCGCGCGCTGGTAGTTCTCCACCCGCAGCGCGCGCAGCTGGGTGCGGGCCTCCCGCACGCTGGTGGTGCCGGCCTTCACCGCGTCGGCGAGGGCGTCGAGGATGGAGCGATCGGCGGTGATGGAGACGGTCAGCGTCGCCTCCTGGTCGTCGGCGAGCCGCTTGAGGGCACGGGAGGAGGCCAGGCGGGTGAGGTAGCGGTCCTTGGCGGCGATCTCGCGCAGGACGCTGCGGGCGCCCGGTCCGCGCTGGGCGGCCTTGCCGTGGGCGGCGTGGGCCGCGTGGGCGGCGTGAGCGGCGTGGGGCGCGGCGCTGGCGGTGCCGGCGGCGAGCGCCGTGGCGGCGGGGGTGGCGAGCAGGCTGGCGGCGGCGAGAGCGGCGACGGTGCTGCGGCGCAGACGGAGCATGGCGGTGTCCTTCCGTGGACGGTTGTGCCGCTCCGGGAGGAGCGGCCGGGAGCGTCGACCTCCTGGTCGACGCGTCCATCCTCGCCGCGCGGAGCCACCTGTCGGCACCCTCGCGCGCACCGTCCGCACGGGTCCGTAGCGACCACGCCGGCGGGACCCCCGTCCCTGGGACGTCGCTCCTCCTCGTCTCCTCCTCGTCGCGGTGACGGGCGCACCTCTCAGGGCCCGTCCGGCCGGCGCGCGGCACCCCTCGGCGGATTTCGGGCGTGCCGCCGACCTCTGGCATGCTTGGGCGCTGAGTTCTGCGCGGGTAGATCCCTCTCATCCGCCCGTGCAGCGCCAACCGGGGCCGGCGGCCGGTGTTCCCCACCCAGGCCATCCCGGTCCCACCCATCACCAGTTCTCAAGGAGACACCACTCAAGTGGCCGTCAAGATCCGACTCAAGCGCCTGGGCAAGGTCCGGGTTCCGCAGTACCGCATCGTCGTCACCGACTCGCGCACCAAGCGCGACGGCAAGGTGATCGAGGAGATCGGCAAGTACCACCCCAAGGAGGACCCGTCGTACATCGACGTCGTCTCCGAGCGGGCGCAGTACTGGCTGGGCGTCGGCGCGCAGCCGAGCGAGGCCGTCGAGGCCATCCTCAAGGTCACCGGCGACTGGCAGAAGTTCAAGGGCATCGAGGGCGCCGAGGGCACCCTCAAGGTCAAGGAGCCGAAGCGCGACAAGCTCGAGATCTTCAACGAGGCCCTCAAGGAGGCCGCCAACGAGCCCAAGGGCGCCGCGGTGACCGCCAAGAAGGAGAAGGCCGAGAAGAAGGTCGAGGAGCCCGCCGCCGAGGAGAAGCCGGCCGAGGCCCCCGCCGAGGAGCCCACCGCCGAGGCGCCCGCCGCCGAGGAGGCCTGAGCCGATGCTCGCCGACGCGCTCGAGCACCTCGTCCGCGGCGTGGTCGACCACCCCGACGACGTCGTGGTGCGCGACAAGCAGCTGCGGCGCGGCTCGATCCTCGAGGTCCGGGTGCACCCCGACGACCTCGGCAAGGTGATCGGGCGCGGCGGTCGCACGGCCACGGCGTTTCGCACCGTGATCGCGGCGATCGCCGGCAACAGCACCACCCGGGTCGACTTCGTCGACACCGACCGCCGCTGAGGCGGCACCCGCGCCGACCGCACGGCGTGAGGTGAGCGAACGGGCGTCCCCCTCACCGGGGGGCGCCCGTTCGTCGTCCACGAGCGGGTTCGGCGTACGCTTCGGCCCCGTGGACAACTCCTCGCAGCCACCTCCGCAGCCACCTTCGCAGCAGCAGAGCCTGGAGGTCGTGGTGGGCCGGATCGGCAAGCCCCACGGGGTACGCGGCGAGGTCACCATCGACGTGCGCACCGACGAGCCCGAGCGCCGGTTCGCCGTCGGCGCCCGCCTGCGGGCCCGCCCCCCGCGCGGTGCCGCCTTCGCGCTCGACGAGCTGACCGTCGGGCGCACCCGCTGGCACCAGGGCGTGCTGCTCGTGACCTTCGAGGAGTTCGCCGACCGCACCGCGGCCGAGGGCGCGCGCGGCGTCGTCCTGGCCCTCGACGTGCCGGTCGACGAGCGCCCCGAGGACCCCGAGGAGTTCTACGACCACCAGCTCGAGGGCCTCGCGGTCGTGGACGTCGACGGGCGCGCCCTCGGCGTGGTCGCGGGCGTCGTCCACGGTGCCCAGGACCTGCTGCGGGTGCGCACGCCGGACGGCCGCGACGCGCTCGTGCCCTTCGTGAGCGCGCTGGTGCCGGAGGTGGACCTGGCGGGTGGCCGCGTGGTGGTGGCCGACCGCCCCGGGCTCGTGACGCCGTTCCCCGACGAGGCCGCCGACGCCGACGCCGCCGCCGCCGACGCCGACGCCGACGAGGGCCGGGCGTGAGGCTCGACTACGTCACGATCTTCCCCGACTTCTTCGCCCCGCTGCAGCTCTCGCTGCCGGGGCGCGCGGCGGACAGCGGTCTGGTGAGCTTCGGCGTCCACGACCTGCGCGGTTGGACCCACGACCGCCACCGCACGGTCGACGACACGCCCTACGGGGGAGGCGCCGGCATGGTGATGCGGCCCGAGCCCTGGGGGGAGGCGCTCGACGAGCTCCTCACCGACGCCTCGGTCGTCGTCGTCACCAGCCCCGCCGGACGCCGCTTCGACCAGGCCCTGGCCGCCGAGCTGGCCGGCGAGCAGCACCTGGTGTTCGCCTGCGGGCGCTACGAGGGCATCGACCAGCGGGTGATCGACGAGGCGGGCGAGCGCGCCCGCGTCGTCGAGATCAGCCTCGGCGACTACGTGCTGAACGGCGGCGAGGTGGCGGCGCTGGCCGTCACCGAGGCGGTCGTGCGCCTGCTGCCCGGCTTCATGGGCAACGCCGCGTCGCTGGAGGAGGAGTCGCACGCGGCCGGCACGGGCGGCCTGCTGGAGTACCCTGTCTACACGAAGCCGGCCACGTGGCGGGGCCGCGCGGTGCCCGACGTCCTGCGCTCGGGCGACCACGGTCGGATCGCCCGCTGGCGTCGGGAGCAGTCGGTGGAGCGCACGGCCCGCCGCCGACCCGACCTGCTGGCGCCGAGCGTGCTCGCCGACGACGAGGTGCTGCGCCCCGCGACGGCCTCCGACGCCCCCGAGCTGCTCGTGCTCCAGCGGGCCTGCTGGATGCAGGAGGCCCTCGCCAACGACCGGCTCGACATCCCGGCCCTCCATGAGAGCCTGGACGACGTCCGCGCCTGGCTGGGCACGTGGCAGACCTGGGTGCTGCGCCGTTCCGGCCGCCTGGTGGGCGCCGTGCGGGGTCGGCTCCTGGACGACGGCCCGACCGCGGGCGCCTGGGACATCGGGCGGCTCATGGTCGCCCCCGACCTGCAGGGAGAAGGACTCGGGCGGCGGCTCCTGGAGCACATCCAGGCCGTGGCGCCCGCCGAGGCGTCGTCCTACGTGCTGTTCACAGGGGCCGCGAGCTCCGACAACCAGCGGCTCTACCGTCGCGCCGGGTTCCGGGTGCGCGCCGACCTCGAGGCGCCGCCGGGGGCGATCGTGCTCACCAAACCCCGCCGTCGATGACGTTCGGGGAGCCTGGCGGCGAGCGGGCGGGCCGAGGTGTTCACCGCCACGTCACACCCTGGCCCAACCTGTAACGCCCGCGAAACGAACGGCTCGGCTGCGCGAAACGGCGGGCGGTCAGAGTTCGGGACCAGACGCGGGCCGCCAATGGCGGCGGCCTCAGCTGGTGGGTCGAGGTCAGACCCGTCTCTCCCGAGGAGTTCCTTTCGATGACCCTTCCTGTGATGTGGCTGCTGCTCACCGCGGCCCTCGTCCTCTTCATGACGCCCGGCCTGGCGTTCTTCTACGGCGGCCTCGTCAAGTCCAAGAGCGTCATCTCGATGATGATGCTGAGCTTCGGATCCATCGGACTCGTGGGGGTCCTGTGGGTCCTCTACGGCTTCAACCAGGCCTTCGTCGACGGCACGTCGAACGACTGGATCCCCGAGGTGCTCGGCAACCCGTTCTCCGACTTCGGTCTGCAGGACGCCGCGAAGGCGGCGTTCGAGGGTGGTGACGGCGGTGCCGCCGCCGGTGTCGTGCTCGCCAGCGCGATCTTCGGTGCGACCTTCGCGATCATCACCGTCGCGCTGATCTCCGGCTCGATCGCCGACCGCGCCCGCTTCTGGCCCTGGATGCTGTTCGCCGGCGTGTTCGCCACGCTCGTCTACTTCCCCGTCGCCTCGTGGGTCTTCGCCTTCGTGGTCAACGAGGACGGCTCCACCACGTTCACCGGCTGGGTGGGGCAGCTCGGTGCACACCTCGGCTTCGACGTCAGCACCATCGACTTCGCCGGTGGCACCGCGGTGCACATCAACGCCGGCGCCGCGGCCCTGGCCCTCGCGATCGTGCTCGGCAAGCGCAAGGTCGGCTTCTCCAAGGAGGAGGCGCAGCCGCACAACGTGCCGCTCGTGCTCATCGGCACCGCGATCCTGTGGTTCGGCTGGTTCGGCTTCAACGGCGGCGCTGCGACCGCCGACGGCCAGGTCGGCCTGATCTTCGTCAACACCATGGTGGCCCCGGCCGCCGCGCTCGTCGGCTGGATCGTCGTGGAGCACTTCAAGGAGGGCAAGGCCACCGCGGTGGGCGCCGCCTCGGGCATCGTGGCCGGTCTGGTCGCCATCACCCCGGCCTGTGCCAACCTCTCGCCGATCTGGGCCATCGTCCTCGGCTTCGTCGCCGGTGGCGTGTGCGCCGTCACGATCGAGCTGAAGTACAAGATCGGCATCGACGACAGCCTCGACGTCGTGGGCATCCACCTCGTCGCCGGCTTCATCGGCACCCTCTACCTGGGCTTCTTCGCGATCGACACCGGCCTGTTCACCGGCGGCAACATCGACCAGCTGATCGTCCAGGCCATCCCGGCCGTCGCGATCGCCGCCTACTCCTTCGTGATGGCCTTCGTGATCGGCACGGTCATCGAGAAGACCATCGGCTTCCGCGCCAAGGAGGAGGACGAGATCGCCGGCATCGACCTCGCGCTGCACGGCGAGGGCTACGCGATCAACTGACACCCCCGTCGCGGCCTGCTCCCGCCGCTGACACCCGGTCCTCAGGCCCGTCCCGCCGCTCGGCGGGGCGGGCCTGAGGTGCGTTCCGGGTCCCTCCCCGGCGGACGTCAGTCGGACCGCAGCGCCCGGCTGCCCGCGACGATGCGGGTGCTGAGGTCCTCGACCTCGTCGAGCACGTCGCGCGCCAGCCAGACCGGGGCGCGGCGCGAGCGGGGGGCCTTCACGAGCACGCGGGCATCGAGCGCCTGCGCGAGGGCCGCGCGGGCGTCGTCCTCGCCGAGGTGGAGGCGCTCGCGCACGAGGGCGAGATTGGCGATGGGCTCCTCCGTGAGCAGGTCCAGCAGCCGGAAGAGCGGGGTGCCGGCACGCGGCGACCCGGCGCGCTCACCCCACGCCTCGCGGATCTCGACCACGTCGGTGGCGGCCTTCCACGACTCGCTCGTGGCGATGCGGATGGCGACCGCCAGCATCGCCACGATCGTGCGCGCATTGCCGGCGCGGTAGTCGTTGAGGGCGGCGAAGTAGCGCTCGCGATGCGCCACGAGGGCCGAGGCGATCGGCACGGTGAGGTGCCGTGTGGCGCGGCGGCGCCGCAGCACCGCGTGGATGAGTGTGCGTCCGATGCGGCCGTTGCCGTCGATGAAGGGGTGGATCGACTCGAACTGCGCGTGCACGATCGCGGCCTGGACGACGGGGGGCAGGTCGTCGCGGTTCGCGAAGGCGAAGAGGTCGTCGAGGTAGTCCGGCACGGTCTCGGGCGGGGGAGGCACGTGCAGGGCGTCGCGCGGCGAGTAGTCGCTGCCGCCGACCCAGTTCTGGGTGGTGCGGTAGGTGCCGGCCCGGTGGGCCTCGGAGGCGTTGCGCCGGAACAGGTCGTGGTGGGCGGCCAGGATCGCCTCGGAGCGGATGCGACGGGTGGCGTCGGCGTCGCGGATCATCCGGGTGAGGGCGGCGGTGGCCGAGGCCATCGAGATCGCCGAGGCGTTGGCGCCCACGCCGAGCAGCGCGCGACCGTAGTCGGCCAGGCTGGCGTCGACGTTCTCGATCTTCGAGGAGTCGACCGACTCGGTGCGCAGCTGCAGGTGGTTGAGCGCCCTGAGGGTGCGCCCGTGCACCAGGTCGAGGTGGCCCAGGTCGCCGGCGCAGGCCTGCGTCATCGCGGCGAGCGGCCGGTCCATGGGGTAGTCGAGGTCGCGGATCAGCGGCGGCAGGCTCACCCGGATCTCGCGCACCGTCCGGTCGATCCTCGGCCCGCGGGCCGAGCGCTGCTGCCAGGGCCGCACCTCGTAGCGGTGCGGTTGCCAGTCGAGGTCGAGGCGCGCGCTCATGGCCCGATTGTCCCGGACGCGACCGCCCAGGCGTCGGAGAACGACTCCGACGCCGGGGCGGCGCGGTGATCAGCCGGCGGAGGCGAGCAGTGCGTTCTGGAGCTCGATCACGCAACCGCCCACCGGGGTGTTGACCAGCTGCTGCGTCAGCGGGGCGATGCCCGCGGCCAGCGCCGCCTCGGCCTCCAGGACCTGGGTGCGGTAGGGCGCGCAGGGCGGGCTCAGCAGGTCGCACAGGGTGGTACCGCCCTGGGCGGAGGCGGCGATCAGCGGGGTCACCAGCGGAGCCAGCTGCTGCTCGTAGCGGGGGTACTGGCTGAGGATCGGCCCGATGAGCTGCACCGCCGGCGGGTAGGCGGCCGCCGCCGCGAACGCCTCGGAGGACAAGGGGCCGAAGGCGGGCGCGAAGGGGATGAGCGACTGCAGACCGCCGGCGTTGCGTTCGGGTCCGCCCTCGACCAGGTCGACCGGGCACGGGGCGATGCGGGTCGCCGGGGCGACGCGCGCGTCGGGGCGGGAGTCGTGAGGGAGCGCGGTGCGGCCCTAGTTAGAACAGAACAAAGCCGAGTCAAATGATCGATCAGCGGACCCGCGTGACCAAGGTGACACCGTGACCCGGTGGGAACGACCGCAGCGCGTCGTGGGTCCGGGTGGATCGGCCCGGCTGCCCGACCGAGCAGATCAGCCTCCTCCGACGGGGAGGTCGCAGATTTCTATCGCGCCACGCCGCTGTGGGATGATCACGGGTCGGTGTTCGCGGACGCTTCTGCCACAGGGGAACCGTCGACCGCGCACCGCGTCGCATCCACCCACGTCCGCGGCTGACCTGTGGCACTCGCGAGGAGAACCATGACCAACCCCAGCCCCGCCCTCGTCACCGAGCTCGGCAACGCCGCCAAGCGTGACGACGTCCCCGCCTTCCGTGCCGGCGACACCGTCAAGGTCCACGTGAAGGTCGTCGAGGGCAACCGCGCCCGCGTCCAGGTCTTCCAGGGCGTCGTCATCCGCGTCCACGGCTCGGGCATCGGCCGCACCTTCACGGTGCGCAAGGTGTCCTTCGGTGTGGGTGTCGAGCGCACCTTCCCGCTCCACTCGCCCATCTTCGAGAAGATCGAGGTCGTCACCCGCGGTGACGTCCGCCGCGCGAAGCTCTACTACCTGCGCAACCTGCGCGGCAAGGCCGCCAAGATCAAGGAGCGTCGCGAGCTCTGATCGCTCCCGCTCCAGCGCTTTCCACGGGGGCCCGACCGTCACGGTCGGGCCCCCGTGGCGTTCAACTGGGCACGTCCGTTGACGCGGGGAGTGGCGGGTGACGGGATCGGGTCGGCGGCTGCTTAGACTCGACCCTCGTGAGCACCGACCAGCCCGACGACGTCCCTGCCGGCCCTGTCGGAGGCGAGGGCGAGCGAGGCGGGGGCAAGCACACCGCGGGCGCTGCCACCGAGTCCGGCGCCGGCGCGAGCGCTGGTGGCGCGGAGGAGAAGCGCCACCTGCCGGTGTGGCAGGAGAGCATCCTGCTCGTCGCCGTGGCGCTCGGCCTGGCGGTGCTGATCAAGGCGCTGTTCGTCCAGGCCTTCTACATCCCGTCCGAATCGATGGAGCCCGGCCTCGTCCAGAACGACCGGATCCTCGTGCAGAAGCCGTCGTACTGGTTCGGCGGATCCCCCGACCGCGGCGACGTCATCGTCTTCGCCGACCCGGGCAACTGGCTCACCGGCGCCGAGGACGCCGGCCCGCGCGGCCTGGCCAACCTGCTCTCGAAGGTCGGGCTCTACCCGACTGGCGGGCACCTGGTGAAGCGGGTGATCGGAACCGAGGGCGACATCATCTCGTGCTGCGACTCCCAGGGCCGGATCATGGTCAACGGCAAGCCGATCGACGAGTCGCAGTACCTCGCGAAGGACCCCGGCCAGTGCAACGCGTCGCTGGAGGACTTCCTCACCGACGACGAGTCGCCGCTCGGCAAGCCGTGCCGGTGGACGATCGGGCCGGTGCCGAAGGGCAAGCTGTTCGTGCTCGGCGACAACCGGGCCAACTCCGCCGACTCCCGGGCCCACCTGTGCGCCCCCGGTGAGGATCCGTGCACCCAGAGCCCCTGGGTCGACACCTCGCTGGTGGTCGGCAAGGTGTTCACCCTGATCTGGCCGCAGAGCCGCTGGCGCTGGATCGGCACCGCCGACGCCTTCGCCGACGTGCCCGATGACCCGCCGGCCGACCTGCGCAAGCGCGCCGCCGAGCTCGCCGAGCGCTGAGGTCGGTGGCTGCTCCCGCTCCCCGTCGTCCGGGCGCCCCGGCCCGTCCGTCCGCGGGTGGGTCGCGTCCGAGCCTGCGCTTCGAGCGGTCGCTGCTGCGCGAGGGCGTCGTCCACCTCGCCTGCGCCGACGAGGTCGGGCGCGGAGCGCTGAGCGGGCCGGTGACGATCGGCATGGTCGTCATGCGCCTCGACACGCCCACGGCCCCCGCGGGGGTCCGCGACTCCAAGCTGCTCACGCCCGAGGCCCGGGTGCGGCTCGCTCCGCGGGTGCGGCGCTGGGCCGTGGCCCACGCGGTGGGGCACGCCACCGCTGCGGAGATCGACGCCGTCGGCATCGTCGCGGCACTGCGCCTGGCGGGGCACCGGGCGCTCGCGGGGCTCGACGTCCGCCCCGACCTCGTGCTGCTTGACGGCAACCACGACTACCTGCGCCATCGCGTCGGCCCGGAGGGCGCGGACGGCGAGGCGCCCGGGGAGGGTGCGGCGCACGCGGACCTCCTGCCGCAGGTGCCGCCGGTCGTCACGCGGATCAAGGCGGACCTGCGCTGTTCCGGCGTCGCCGCCGCCAGCATCCTGGCCAAGACCGAGCGCGACGCCCTGATGATCGCCCTGCACGACGAGCACCCCGGCTACGGGTGGAACGTCAACAAGGGCTACGCGGCACCCGACCACCTCGAGGCGCTGCGCAGCCTCGGCCCGTGCGCGCAGCACCGGCGCTCGTGGCGCCTGCCGGGCGTCGTCCCCGACGGCGCCGCCTCGGCGCTGGCCGCCGGGGGACTAGAGTCGGCGTCGTGAGTGCCGAGGAGCTCGAGAAGTACGAGACCGAGCAGGAGCTGAACCTCTATCGCGAGTACCGCGACGTCGTCGGCATCTTCAAGTACGTCGTCGAGACCGACCGGCGCTTCTACCTGTGCAACTCCGTGGACGTGAAGGCTCGCTCGGAGAACGGCGACGTCTTCTTCGAGGTGACCATCGCCGACGCCTGGGTGTGGGACATGTACCGCCCGGCCCGCTTCGCCAAGAACGTCAAGGTGCTCACCTTCAAGGACGTCAACGTCGAGGAGCTCGCCGGCTCCGACCTCGAGCTGCCGAAGTCCTGACCCCGTCGCTCCACGGGCCCGGTTCGCCGCGCTGGCCGATCGGGCTCCCAGGACGGTCCCGCCCGGGTCCCTGACCGGGTCCCGACTCTCGCGGTAGTGCTCAGGAGCCATCCGCCCCGACCGACTGGCCGGAGCACGGGTTCGCCCGTGCATCGACCACCGGGGGGAGGGTCGTTCGTGGATCGCTCGGACACGACGACAGCGTGTCGTCGACGGCTGCCCGCCGTCGTCGCGCTCGGCGCTCTCCGCCGTGCCGTGCAACGGCGACGCCGGGGCGAACGGGGCGCCGTCACCCTGCTGGTCGCGCTCATCGTGTCGATCCTCATGCTCTCCTCGGCCTTCGTGGTCGACCTGGGCCTGCAGCGCGTCACCCGCGCCGACCTCCAGGCGGTCGCCGACGTGGTCGCCCTCGATCTGGCGCGCGACCTCGACGGCCGCACGGTGGCCCAGCTGACGCCGGTGGTGGCCGCGAGTTCGCAGCGCACACTCGCTCGCAACGCCGACGTTCTGCGCACCGGCGGCGTCACCCTCGTCGTCGACCTCGGGACGACGACCGCGACCGGCTTCCAGGTGCTGACCAGCGGGGTGCCGAGTGCCGTGCGCGTCCAGGCGCGGGCCTCGGTCGGCTTCGCCTTCGCCGGCGTCACCGGACGCTCGAGCGGCGCGGCGCAGCGCACGGCGTCCGCGGAGAGCTCCTCGACGGCCTGCTTCCGGCTGGGGACGTTCGTCGCGGCGGTGCGCAGCGGTGACAGCACGGTGCTCGCGCCGCTCAACGACCTGCTGGGCGTCTCGCTCGACCTCGTCTCCTACCAGGCGCTCGCCGCGGCGAACCTGAGGCTCTCGCAGCTGACCGCTCTCGCATCGATCGGCTCACCCCAGGCCCTGCTGGGTGGGACGATCCGCTACTCCGATCTCGTGCTCGCCATGGCCGAGGCGCTGCGCGCGCAGGGAGGCAACGCGGCGGCGATCACGGCGCTCACGCGGATCGCGAACTCCTCCACGGCTCTCGCCGTCGGCGCGATCCGCCTGGGCAACGTGCTCAACGTGGCCCCGACCGACCGCGCGGCGCTCGAGGTCGGGCTCAGCGCGCTCGACATCGTCGGTTCGGCGCGTCTGGCCGACGGGCAGTACTTCGTGGGCATCCCGAAGCTGCAGTCCAACGTGCCCGGTGTGGGCTTCTCCTTCACCGGAGGGCTCAACCTGATCTCGGCCGCCGAGCTCGCCTGCGGCGCACCCAACGTGGCGCAGGCCGACACCGCTCAGCTCGCCGGCACCGTGGGGATCGCGTTCACGAACCTCCCGAGCATCAACCTCGCCGGTCTCGGCACGCTGCAGACACCCAAGGGCACCGGCTCGCTGGTGATCGACGCCGGCTCGGGTCGCGGGCGGCTGGTTGCTCCGCCGGCCGTGCGGTGCGGCGCCCAGACCGCCGCGGATCCGTCGACCTTCTCCGTGGCGGTGACCACCAACGCGGCGAGCTTCCGGCTCGACGCCGACGTCACCGTGGGCGGCGATCTCAAGCTCACCGACCTGCTGGGACTCGGCCTCACGAACGTGATCACCAGCTTGCTCGGCAACCTCCTGCTCCTCGGTTCGAACCTCTCGGTCGAGGTGAACGTGCGGCTCTCGGTCGGGGCGAGTGTCGCTGGCGGCTCCGGCACGGCGTCGCTCTCGGTGCCCCCCAACGACACCACCCCGGTGTCGACCGGCTCGACGATCCACCTCGACCCGAGCACGGTGGTCGGCACGGTGACGTCGGTGAAGATCGGCGGCAAGGAGGCACTGCCCTCAGCCGTCACCGCGCTCACCAGCCTCGTGGTCAACCAGCTCGTCACCAGCGGCAAGGGCTTCTTCGAGAAGTCCCTCCAGCCGCTGATCGACAACATCAATCAGGAGTTCATCGGGCCGGTGGCGCGCATGATCGGACTGCGGCTGGCCGGCGCCGACGTCTTCGGAGTGGGGGCGGTGTGCGGAATCCCCCGACTCGTCGGCTGATCCACGCCGGTCCGCGACCCTGGACCCGGCGGTGTCCCGAGGACGATGGTCCCGACGGGCTATGCCCGCGCGACCGGGCGGTCAGAGTCCACCCGGATCGGCTGCTCGGCACCCGGATCCGCGGCTACCTTGGGCCGGCGGCGCCCACGGGCGCGGCGGAGGGCGAACGGGAGGTCGAGGCGATGCGGGAGCGTGTGCGCTGGAGGGGTGCGTGCACGCTGTCGCGCGCCCGCACGGGGGAGCGCGGCGCGGCCGCGGTCGAGTTCGCCCTCGTGCTCCCGATCCTCCTGCTGCTGGTCTTCGGCATCATCGGCTACGGCTACATGCTCAGCTTCCGCCAGGGCATCAGCCAGGCCGCCGCCGAGGGCGCCCGCGCGGCCGCGGTGTCGCAGACCGACGCGGACCGGGTCACCAAGGCGCGCGCGGCCGTCAACGAGTCGCTCGACTCCTACGGCGTCACCTGCAGCGGCACCGCCCTGGTCAAGGGCGCCACGACGGTGGGCTCGTGCGCGATCGGCGTGGCCACCTGTGCGGGCGAGGCTGCGAGCGTCCGCTGCGTGACGGTGACGCTCAACTACAGCTACCGCGCGAACCCGCTGGTGCCCGTTCCGGGCATCGGCATCGTGCTGCCGCAGCAGCTCCGGTACAGCTCCGTCGCCCGGGTGAGCTGACGATGGCGTCGAGGGGGCGGCGGTGGCGCGCGGCCTTGCGTGGCGCGGCGAGCGGGCGTCGTCCACGGGGGGAGCGGGGCGCGGCCGCGGTCATCGTGGCCCTGCTGATGACGCTGGTGCTCGTGGGCAGCGCGGCCTTCGCCGTCGACCTCGGGGTGCAGCGCGCGGCGCGCCGTGACATGCAGGCGATCGCCGACGTGGTGGCCCTCGACCTCTCCCGCCAGCTCGACGGCCGCACCCGCAGCGCGCTGGCCTCGGTGATGGACGCCCAGCTGGCCAAGAGCCTGGCCCGCAATGCAGGCAGCGTCGGCACCACGCCGCGACTCACCTGGGACCTCGGTCGCCTGGAGAACAACGTGTTCACGCCCGTGACCGGTTCGGGGGTCCCGACCGCGGTGAAGGTCGTGGCGCGCACCGACGTCGGCTTCGCCTTCGGCGGCGTGCTCGGGAGGTCGAGCGGTGGCGCGGCTCGCACGGCGATCAGCCAGGCCTCGATGGGCGCCTGCTACTCCGTGGGCAGCTACGCCGCCCGGATCAACCTCGGCGACGGCTACATCCTCGGCCCACTGCTCAGCGCGCTGGGCACCACTATCCCGATCACCGTGCTCGACGCCCAGGGCCTGGCGGGGATCGACGTCAAGCTCATCGACCTCGTCGGCACGAACCTCGTGGCGGGAGGCTTCGACCAGCTGCTGAGCTCGAGCGTCACGGTCGGACGCTTCTACCTCGCGCTGGCCCAGGTGATCGGCGCCCAGGGCGGCAACGCCGCGCAGGTCGCGCTGCTCAACAGTCTGGCCACGGTCGGAGCCAAGGACGTCGTGGTGCGGGTCGCCGACATCGTCGGGCTCGACACCACCGGGGCCGCCGGGCTCGACGCTGTGGTGAACCTCTTCGACCTCGTCACTGCGACGGCCTTCGTGGCGAACGGGACGAACGCCGTCTCGGTGCCGAACCTCGACGTCAACGTGGCGGGGTTGAGCTCGCTCACGACCAGGCTGACCGTCGCGCAGCGCCCCACGCTGGTGTGCGGTCGTCCCAACGTGGTGGTGGGCCGCTCCTCGCAGGTCGACCTCGACATCTCGGGCAACCTCGCGAACGTGAACCTCGGCGTCGGCGTCATCTCGGCGCCGATCTCGATCAAGCTGAGGCTCACGCCGAGCGCGGCGGCCCTCAGCCAGGTCACGTGCATGAGTGCCACCAAGAAGCTCGACTTCCTGGTGACGAACGGCCTGCTGAGCCTCGACATCGTGGTCGGCAGCACCACCAATCTCAACGCCCTCAGCGTCAAGGTCACGGGCATCAACGTCATCAACGGCTACGTGCGCTTCTACACCTCGCCCAAGGGCGGTGACACGAAGGCGGGCTCGATCACCGTCACCGACGAGAACTACGCCGGCACGGGACCCTTCAGCACCGGCGACGGTTCGCTGGGCATCCCGAACCTGACGCCCGACTCGAACCTGGCGGTGCTGCCCAACGTGCCGCTGATCGGTTTCCTGGTCAACACGCTGCTCGGCGGCATCGTCAACGGCGTCGTGACCCCGCTCGTGTCGGTCGTGCTCAACCCGATCCTCACGGCCCTCGACTACGGCGTGCTGTCACCGCTGCTGAAGGCGCTCGGCATCAACATCGCAGGTGCCGAGGTCTACGCCCGCCCCAAGGCCGACTGCGGCATCCCGAAACTCGTCGGCTGACCGGCGGGCTCCCACGAGCCCCTCCGCTCCCTCCAGCCCGCGGTGCAGTGGCGTCCGGCTGTGGACGACGCTCGCCCCTCCACAGGGACCGGGTACGCAGGGCGGTCGGTGTCGCCGCGACGGCGAGGGTGGGTCCATGGTCACCACAGCCCATGCCCGCCAGGCGCTCGGCGCCTACGGCGAGGACGTCGCCCTCCGCCACCTGCTCGACCGCGGCTTCGTGCTGCTCGATCGCAACTGGCGGTGCGCGAGCGGTGAGATCGACCTCGTGCTGCGCGACGGCGACGACCTCGTCGTGTGCGAGGTCAAGACCCGCACCAGCCTGGTCGCCGGGTCGCCCCACGAGGCCGTCTCGCCCGCCAAGCTCGAGCGCCTGAAGCTGCTCGGTGAGCTCTGGTGCGAGCAGTCCGGTGTGCGTCCCAGCGGCGTGCGGATCGACCTGGTGGCCGTGCTCCGGCCGCGTCGGGGGCCGGCCGTGGTCGAGCACGTGGCGGGGCTGCTCTGATGAGCTTCGCGACCACCCACGGCGTCGCCCTCGACGGCGCGCTCGGGCACCTCATCGACATCCAGACCGACGTGTCGCAGGGCACCCCCGGCATGGTGGTGGTCGGCCGGGCCGACGCCGCCATCCGCGAGGGCCTCGACCGCGTGCGCATGGCCGTGACGAACAGCGAGTTCCAGTGGCCGAGCTCGCGGCGCACCACCTTCCTGCTCTCGCCCGCCGATCTTCCCAAGAGCGGGCCGCACTTCGACCTCAGCATGGCGATCGGCGTGCTGCTGGCCACCGAGCAGCTGAAGAAGGTGGATCGAGCGCTGCTCGAGCGTTCGGCCTTCATCGGCGAGCTGACCCTCGCGGGAGGGCTGCGACCCGCCCCCGGCGTCCTCCCGATGGCGCTGGCGGCCGCGCAGCGAGGCATCCGCCGGATCTTCGTCCCCGAGCCGCAGTGCGAGGAGGCCCAGCTCGTGCCCGACCTCGAGGTCATCGGCGTGCGTTCGCTCGCCCAGGTGGCGGCCGTCGTCTCCGGGGCCGACGAGCTTCCGCTCGCGCCACCCGTCGCCGAGCTCTCGGGGGCCCAGCTGGTGCAGTGGCGCGGCGCCGATCGCCTCGACGAGGTCGACCTCGCCGATCTCGCGGGGATGGCCGACGAGAAGTACGCGGTCGAGGTCGCCGCCGCGGGCGGACACGCCATCCTCCTGACCGGGCCGAAGGGCTGCGGCAAGACCAGCCTCGCCGAGCGGGTGCCCACCCTTCTGCCCGACCTCGCTCTGGAGGAGGCCCTCGAGCTCACCGCGCTGCAGTCGCTGGCGGGCGCGGTCGCGCCGGGGGCCGGGCTGGCGCGTCGTCCACCGTTCGCAGCGCCGCACCACGACGCCAGCAAGGTCAGCGTCATCGGCGGGGGCAGCGGTCGGGTCAGGCCGGGCGAGCTGAGTCTCGCGCACTGCGGCGTCCTCTTCCTGGACGAGTTCCCGCTCTTCCGCGCCGACCTCATCGAGGCGCTGCGCCAGCCGCTGGAGAGCAGCGAGATCACGATCGCCCGGCGCGAGGAGTCGGTCACGCTGCCGGCCCGCGCCCTCGTCGTGCTCGCGAGCAACCCCTGCCCCTGCGGCAACTGGACGGCGCAGGCCAGCACGAACCGGTGCCGCTGCCTCGACCGTGTGCGCCGGGTCTACGAGGCGCGGATGTCGGGGCCGATCGTCGACCGCATCGACATCGTGCGCCACGTGCGCGCGATGTCGCCGGCCGACGTCGATCCGTTCGCACCCGCGGAGGATTCCGCCGCGGTGCGCGAGCGGGTGGCGGCTGCTCGCGCGCGGCAGGCCGCACGCTTCGACGGGTGCGGCTGGCGCCTGAACGCCCACGTCCCGGGGCCGAGGCTCAAGCACGACTGGCCGCTCGAGCCCGGCGCGGCTCGTCTGATCGACGCCGCGGCCGGCGCCGGGCGCCTCAGCGCGCGCGGTGTCGTGCGGGTGCAGCGCCTCGCGTGGACGGTCGCCGACCTCCGCGCCGTCGACGCCGGCCGGGCCGTCGCCGTCGATCGCCCGCCCGGCGTCGAGGCGGTCGAGGTCGCCCTCCGCCTGCGCTCCGGCACGCCGCTCGACAGCGCCACGGTGCGACGTCGACCCGTGGCGGGGGAGGTCGCGTCGTGAGCGGCCCCGATCCCTCTGCGGCTCCCTCGATCGCCGCGCCGAGCACCGCCGACTCGGCGACCGTCGATCCCGAACGACTGGCCAGGGCCACGCTCAGCCTCGTCGCCGAGCCCGGTGACGCGCGCATCCTCGGCCTGACGCGCCGGTTGGGTGCCCAGGAGTTCCTCGACCTGCTGGTCCACCACCCCGACCTGCGACCCGAATTGGGGGCCGCAGCCGGTCGGCTCGCCCAGGTGGAGCCTCTTCCCGTGCTGGAGGCGGCACGGCGCCGCGGCATCCGCTTCGTCATCCCCGGCGACGCCGAATGGCCCACCCGTCTGGACGACCTCGCCGACACCGGCGTGCTGCAGGACCGGGGGGAGGTGCCCGTGGGGTTGTGGGTGCGCGGCCCCCTGCGCCTCGATCGACTCGCGGAGGCGGTGGCGATTGTGGGGTCCCGCTCGGCGACCACTTACGGCGAGCACGTCGCCGCGGGGATCGCCGCCGACCTCGCCCGGGCGGGCCGGCCGGTCGTCTCCGGCGGCGCCTTCGGCATCGACCACGCGGCCCACCGGGGCGCGCTGAGCGCGGACGGCCCGACCCTCGCCGTCCTCGCGTGCGGGGTCGACCGGGCCTACCCGGCTGCGCACCGCGCGATGCTCGAGCACCTTGCCGAGCACCACGCCCTCGTGTCGGAGGCCCCTCCCGGAGCCTCGCCCTTCCGCATCCGCTTCCTGGCTCGCAACCGGGTGATCGCGGCGCTCACCGGTGGAACGGTGGTCGTGGAGGCGGCGCTGCGCAGCGGCGCCCTCAACACCGCCAACTGGGCCGAACGGCTGCATCGGCCCGTCATGGGCACGCCCGGTGCTCTCACCAGTGCCGCCTCCCAGGGCGTGCACCAGCTGATCCGTCGTGGAGCGGCGACGCTCGTCACCGGCGGCGACGACGTGCTCGAGCTCGTGAGCGAGGCGGGGCACCACGTCGTCGCCGAACCGCGGGCGCCGCTCGACGCGCGCGACGGCCTCAGCGTGCGCGCCCGCCAGGTGCTCGACGCCCTCCCGGTGGCGGCACCGGCGCCCGTGGAGTCGGTGGCGCGGGTGGCCGGCCTGGCGCCCGAGGAGGTCGCGACGCTGCTCGACGGCCTCGCGGGCGTCGACCTGGCCGAGCGCACCCCGGCGGGGTGGCGCCTTCGTCCGAGCGCCCTGGGCTGAGACACTCGAGCGGTGGAGGAGGAGCCGCTGTCGGAGGCGTTCGCGCGACTGCTGGCCGACTACGAGCGCCACCTAGTGAGCGAGCGGGACCTCAGCGCCCACAGCGTGCGCGCCTACCTCGGCGACATCGAGAGCCTGCTCGATCACGCCGGCCGACGGGGCGTCGTCGACGCCGACGGCCTCGACCTGCGCGGATTGCGCAGCTGGCTGGCCACGCAGCAGAGCCTCGGCCTCTCCCGCACCACGCTCGCCCGACGCGCCACGGCCGCAAGGGTCTTCACCGCCTGGTTGGCGCGCACCGGCCGGATACCGGCTGACATCGGCTCGTCGCTGGCCTCCCCGCGACCCCACCGCACGCTGCCCGAGGTGCTGCGGGTGCAGGACGCCCGCGATCTCGTGCGCGAGGCCGCCCGCGCGGCGGAGGAGGAGGGGCCGATCGGGCACCGCGACGTCGCCGTCCTCGAGCTGCTGTACGCCACCGGGATCCGGGTCGGTGAGCTGTGCGGTCTCGACGTCGACGACATCGATCACGACCGTGGGGTCATCAGGGTGCTCGGCAAGGGGCGCAAGGAGCGCGCGGTGCCCTTCGGCCGGCCGGCCGCCCGGGCGCTCGACCGGTGGCTCGGCGAGGGACGCCCCGCGCTGGCGGTCCTCGGCTCCGGTCCTGCCCTGTTCCTGGGAGCGCGCGGCGCCCGCATCGACCAGCGCGCGGTGCGCACCCTCGTGCACCGCCGCCTCGCCGCCGTGCCCGGCGCTCCCGACCTCGGCCCGCACGGACTCCGCCACACCGCCGCCACGCACCTGCTCGAAGGCGGCGCGGACCTCCGGTCGGTGCAGGAGATCCTCGGGCACGCCTCGCTCGCCACGACCCAGCGCTACACCCACGTCACCACCGAACGGCTGCGACGCGCCTACCGCCAGGCACATCCGCGAGCCTGAGGTCGCCTACGGCGCTCGCCCCTCGGTTGTGAGCCGGCGCGCTGCCGACTGGCAGGGCGTCGTCCAGTGGGAGGAGCCGCACCCGGCGCGGGCCGACGAGCCGCAGCGGGTCGAGGTACTCGCCGTCGCCGCGCTCGCCGCGGCGCCACCCCCAGTGCAGGCAGGACGCCGGCGCGCAGTGGGAGCCGCCGGGGGAGAGGAGGCCGAGGCGGGCGCCCGCCTCCACGGTCCGGCCCACCTCGACGCGCGACTCGAGCGGCTCGTAGGTCGTGCGCGTGTCGCCGTGGCCCACGACCACGACGCCGCGCCCGGCGATGACCGCGCTCACCACCACCCGCCCCGCGAGGGCAGCGGTCACCTCCTGGCCCGGCCGCCCGACCAGGTCGACTCCGCGGTGGCCGGCGGCCCACGGCGCGGGAGGCGGCTCGAATCCGCGGAGCACGCGTGGTGCGGGGGACAGAGGCCAGCGACCCACGGGGTCGGTGTCCGCTGCGGCACGCCCCGGGACCACGGTGGCGCCGGCGACGGCCAGCACGGTCAGCGCCGCAGCGCATCGGCGAGTGGCCCGTCGGCCGGGAACGGTGGCGGGAGGTCTGGGCACAGCAGCAGCCTGCGCGGTCCGGCCCGTCGGCGGCCCGGCCGTGCCGGGAGCCTGGGGACGACGAGGTGCGGCCGACCAGGCTGTGGACGCCGGTCGACCGGGATTGGTACGCGAGGGGCGCCGGGCCGTACGCTGGGCCCACCGGTCCGTCTCGGTCCGGAATTCGCTCGTGCCGCACGCCACGTCCGGACCTCCAGGTCCTCAGCGCGTGGGCGCAGCCCCCAGTCCCTCCGGTGCGCCGGCGGGTCGGGCCGCGCGCAGCACGACAGGCCCAACTGGAAACCACCACAGGAGACACCATCATGGCTGTCGTCACCATGCGCCAGCTCCTTGAGAGCGGCGTCCACTTCGGACACCAGACCCGTCGTTGGAACCCGAAGATGAAGCGGTTCATCCTCACCGACCGCAACGGCATCTACATCATCGACCTGCAGCAGTCGCTGGCCTACATCGACCGCAGCTACGCCTTCGTCAAGGACACCGTGGCCAAGGGCGGCTCGATCATGTTCGTCGGCACCAAGAAGCAGGCCCAGGGCGCCATCGCAGAGCAGGCCACCCGCGTGGGCATGCCCTACGTCAACCAGCGCTGGCTGGGCGGCATGCTCACCAACTTCTCGACCGTGCACCAGCGGATCAACCGCCTCAAGGAGCTCGACGAGATCGACTTCGACGACGTCGCCGGCTCGGGTCGCACCAAGAAGGAGCTCCTGCAGATGAAGCGGGAGCGCGACAAGCTCGACAAGACCCTCGGCGGCATCCGCGACATGGCGCGCACCCCGTCGGCCGTGTGGATCGTCGACACGAACAAGGAGCACCTCGCCGTCGAGGAGGCGCGCAAGCTGCGCATCCCGATCATCGCGATCCTCGACTCCAACTGCGACCCCGACGACGTCGACTTCCCGATCCCGGGCAACGACGACGCCATCCGCGCCGTCGGCCTGCTGACCCGCGTGATCGCCGACGCCGCCGCCGAGGGCCTCCTGGCCCGCTCGGGCGCCAGCAGCACCTCGGGTGCCGCCGAGGAGCCCCTCGCCGCCTGGGAGCGCGAGCTCCTCGAGGGCGAGGCCGAGAAGGTCGCCGTCGACGCGACCGGTGGTGACGCCTCCAGCGACGCCCCCGCCTCCGAGGCCACCGGTGCCTCCTCCGAGGGCGCTGAGGCCCCCTCCGCCGAGGCTCCCGCTGCCGAGGCGCCGGCTGAGGCCCCCGCCGAGGCCGAGTCCACCGAGGCCGCCGAGGCCTGATCCGGCCCGGTCACCCACCCACCCGACCAGATCAGATCCGAGGGAGGATCCATGGCTTTCACCGCCGCCGACGTGAAGAAGCTCCGTGAGCTCACCAGCGCCGGGATGATGGACTGCAAGAAGGCGCTCGACGAGACCGACGGCGACTTCGACAAGGCCGTCGAGCTGCTCCGCGTCAAGGGTGCCGCCAAGGCCGCCGCGCGCGGCGCCGAGCGCGAGACCTCCGCCGGCCTCGTGGCCAACGTGGGTGGCGCGCTCATCGAGCTCAAGTCCGAGACCGACTTCGTGGCCAAGAACGACGACTTCATCGCCGCGGCGCAGAAGATCGCCGAGGCCGTGGACGCCGGCAAGGCCGCCGACACCGAGGCCGCCAAGGCGCTCCCGCTCGACGGCAAGACCGTCGGCGAGGTCGTCGAGGGCCTGGCCATCACCATCGGCGAGAAGATCGAGCTCGGCCAGGTCGCCTACTTCGACGGCCCGGTCGCGGTCTACCTGCACAAGCGTGCCGCCGACCTGCCCCCCGCCATCGGCGTGCTCGTCGAGTACGAGGGTGACGAGGAGGCCGCCAAGGGCGCCGCCCGCCAGGTCGCCGCGCTGCGTCCGCAGTACCTCACCCGCGACGAGGTCCCCGCCGACGTCGTCGCTGCCGAGAAGGACGTCCTGACCAAGAAGACGCTCGAGGAGGGCAAGCCCGAGGCTGCCGTCGCCAAGATCGTCGAGGGTCGCCTGGGCGGCTTCTTCAAGGAGATCGTGCTGCTCGAGCAGGAGTCGGTCACCGAGAGCAAGAAGACGGTCAAGGCCGTCCTCGACGCCGCCGGCACCACCGTGAAGCGCTTCGCGCGCTTCGAGGTCGGTGCCTGAGGCGCCCCGCACCACCGCTTCGACGGCCGGTCGCCCCGCCCGGGGCGGCCGGCC
>NZ_CAXRAZ010000061.1:0-44872 GCF_964229035.1 Nocardioides sp.
CCCCCCCCCCCCCCCCCCCCCCCCCCCCCCCCCCCCCCAACCCCCCAACCCGAGCGCCGCCGATTTCCCCAGGGTTCTCCACCGATGTGGAGAACTACACGCATGTCATTCATCCCCAGCGGTGGAAAAGCCTGTGGAAAAGCAGCGCCGCCGGCGTCCTGTCGAGGACGCCGGCGGCGCGTTGCAGCAGCGGGAGAAGGAGAAGCGCCTACTCCCAGCGCGTGGCGAAGGTGAAGCCGACGGCCATGAAGCCGATGCCGACGAAGAGGTTCTTCTGGCCGAGGTCGTTGAAGATCGGGACGTCGCTCGGGTTGTCGCCGGTGAGGAAGATGTAGAACACGCAGATCCAGATCAGCCCGACGATGAAGCAGCCCAGCATCGCCGCCACGACGCCGCGGCCGCGGCCCAGGGGCGTGGAGGGGTGGGCGGCGACGACGAGGCCGAGGAAGAGCGCGATGAAGCCGAAGAGGTAGTTCTTGCCCTCGAAGTCGGCGATGAAGCCCGGGCCCGTGGGCTGGTTGGGCTTGCCGGCCGAGTTGAGGCTGCCGAAGCCGTCGGTGGGGCGCACGCCGATGTAGTAGTAGGCGATCCAGGCGATGCCCGCCACGATCAGCAGCAGCGCGATCACGAAGCGGGCGCTCACCGCCGGTCCCTGGACGGGGTCGGCGAAGGGGTCGCTCTCCTTGCTCTTGGACAGGCGGGGCAGCTTCGCCACGTCAGGGCTCCTCGGGTCGGATACGTGCGTCGGGGGGCGCGTGTCGCCCCGCCGGGCGGAGTGTACGTCGACCGGCGGTGGGCCGGTCATGGACACTGGTCAGTATGACGGGTTCGCACGCCGACCACTCGACCGGCCAGGGCGGGGGCCATGCCCCGGGCCAGGCCGAGCGGAGGCGACCCCTGGCGTGGCGGGTGGCCACGCCGGCCGTAGTGCTGCTGTGCGGCGGCCTGCTGGCGGTGTCGGCGGCCAACAGCGACGGCACCGACCTGCGCCCCGGCCGCTACACCGACCTGGCGGGCCTGGTGAAGGCGGAGGCGCAGGACTACCAGCGCGTCGAGCGCCGCTTCACCTCGCTGTCGGCGGAGGTGGACCGCCTCGGAGCCGGCACCGGCGACGAGAAGGTCGTCGAGGCGCGGCGCTCGGCGAACCAGCTGCGCGACCCTGCGGGCCTTACGCCGCGGCGCGGCCCGGGCGTGCGCATCACTCTCTCCGATGCTCCCGAGGATCTCCTCGACGCCGCAGTGGCGGCCAAGTCCGACAACCTCAACCGCTACGTGGTGCACCAGCAGGACATCCAGGCCGTGGTCAACGCGCTGTGGAACGGCGGCGCCAGCGCGGTCACGATCGCCGGGCAGCGCGTCATCTCCACCACCGGCATCAAGTGCCGCGGCAACGCGGTGCAGCTGCAGGGCGTGCCCTACCCGCAGCCCTACGTGATCGAGGCGGTGGGCGATCCCGCCGTCCTCGAGGCCTCGGTGGACGCCGACCGCCTGGTCGCCGGCTACCGCGAGGACGCCGCCGACCCGCTCATCGGCATCGGCTGGGCGATGGAGGGTCGCGACGACGTCGACGCCCCCGCCTTCCGCGGCGTGATCGACCTGCAGTACGCCCGCCCGCTGCGCTGAGCCCGGCACCCCTCGCGGGAGCCGGGCGCAACCCGGGGTCAGGGAGTCGGCGTCGCGGAGGGGGTCGGCACCGGGTCGAGCGGGTTGAGCGGGTCGGTGCCCTGGCTGACCTCGGTGCCGTCGGGGATGCCGTCGCCGTCGGAGTCGGGGTTGTTCGGGTTCGTGCCGCGGCTGGCCTCGTCGGTGTCGGAGAGCCCGTCGCCGTCGGCGTCCGGCGGCGGGGTGGGCTTGACGTAGGTGGAGACGAAGAAGACGACGTCGGCACCCTGGTCGCGGGTCTCGCCGGGGTTCGGCACCTGCTCGGTCACGCGGCCCCTGGGCTGGCTGGAGTCGGTGGGGTCGGCGTCGCGGGCCACCGGGTTGAAGCCGGCCTCCCTGATCAGCTGCTCGGCCTGGGCGCGGGTCTTGCCGCGCACGTCCGGCACCTTCTCGGGCCCGTCGGAGACGCACAGGGTGATCTGGGTGGTGGTGTCGATCGAGGTGCCCGGCTGCGGCGTCTGCTCGACCACCGTGCCGCGCGGGTCGTCGGCGTCGCACGGCTTCACGGTGATGTTGCCCTGGCGCACGTCGGACTGGGTGAGCGTCGTGACGGCGGCCTCGCGCAGCTGGCCCGTGACCGAGGGCATCGGGAACTCGCACGCTCCGGTGGAGATGGTGAGGTTCACCGTGGTGCCCGGAGCCTTGTAGTCGCGCGCCCCCGGGTCCTGCTTGACGATCCGCCCGGCCTCCTGCTGCCCGCTGCACTCCGAGGCGGAGCTGTCGACCTTGAAGCCGGCCTCGCCCAGCTGCTGGCGGGCGTCGTCCAGGGTCAGGCCGATGACACCGGGCACCAGCACGTCGGTGGGGGTGTCGTCAAAGAGCCTGGGCAGCACGAAGGCGCCGAACACGATCAGCGCGACCAGCACGGCGGCCAGCACGGTGTAGAGCGCGGCGCGGTTGCGGCGGTCGTCGTCCGCGCGTCGGCGGCCGCCGGAGGTGGTGGCCGTCGCGGCGGTGGGCTGGACGACGGGCACGGGCGCCACCACGGCCGTCGGCGCGGTCACGGGGCCGTCGGCCGCGGCCTGCACCGGCCGACCGGCGAGGTAGCGCTCGATGTCGGCGCGCATCTGCGAGGCCGACTGGTAGCGGTCCTCGACGCGCTTGGCGAGCGACTTCATCACGATCGCGTCGATGTCGGGGGTGAGGTCGTCCTCGTGGCGCGACGGCGGCACGGCGGGCTCGCGCACGTGCTGGTAGGCCACCGCCACGGGCGAGTCGCCGACGAACGGCGGGCGGCCGGTGAGCAGCTCGTAGAGCAGGCAGCCGGCGGAGTAGACGTCGGAGCGGGAGTCGACGGTCTCGCCGCGGGCCTGCTCGGGCGAGAGGTACTGCGCGGTGCCGACCACGGCGGCGGTCTGGGTCATCGAGGACTGGGCGTCGCTCATCGCGCGGGCGATGCCGAAGTCCATGACCTTCACGTCACCGGCGGGGGTGAGCATGACGTTGCCGGGCTTGATGTCGCGGTGGATGATCCCGGCGCGGTGGCTGTAGTCGAGGGCGGAGAGCACGCCGCTGGTGATCTCCAGAGCCCGCTCGGGCAGGATCTTGCGGCCCTCGCGCAGGATGTCGCGCAGCGTGCGGCCGCCGACGTACTCCATGACGATGTAGGGCACGATCTCGGTGCTGCCGTCGGGCTGGGTGGTGCGCTCCTCCCCGGTGTCGTAGACCGACACGATCGAGGGGTGGTTGAGCGAGGCCGACGACTGCGCCTCCCGGCGGAAGCGCGCCTGGAAGGTGGCGTCGCTGGCGAGGTCGGTGCGCAGTCGCTTGACCGCGACCACGCGCCCGAGGCGGGTGTCGGTGCCCTTGCGGACCTCCGCCATGCCGCCGCGCCCGAGCAGCTCGCCGAGCTGGTAGCGCCCGCCGACCACGGGGCCGGTGGTGCCCTCGCCGGTGTTGGTCATCAGTTCCCTCCGGGTGCTGGGGGAGTCGCGTTGCCGGCGCCCGGACCGCCGTTGCCGGGCCCGCCGTTGCCCGGGCCACCGTTGCCGTTCCCGTTGCCGTTGTCCGGCTGCTGGCTCGGCGTCGGGTCGGGGGTCTCCTCGACCACGGGACCCCAGTAGAAGACGGTGATCTGGTCACCCTCCTCGAGGGTGCCGTTGCGCGAGAAGCGCGACACGGTGCCCTCGTCGCAGGTGCCGTCGTTGGGGGTGTCGTCCTGCTCCCAGGTGACCTGCAGACCGGCGTCCTCGAGATCGTTGACCGCGCGCTGGTAGTCCTCGCGGCACGCGTAGTCGTTCTCGTTCACCTCGACCGTGGTGGGCTCGGGCGGCGCCGTCTCGCTGGGCGTCGGCTCGGCGCTCGAGCTCTGCTCGGTGGGGGTGGATGCGGCGCTGGTGGGGTCGTCGGCGGCCGTGGTGGCGTCGTCCTCGCCGTTGTTGAGCAGCAGGGCCGCGGCGAGCACGCCGCCCACCAGCAGCAGCACGAGGGCGATCGCGAGCGGCCACGGGGAGCGGCGACGCTCTTCCTCCTCCTCGCCGGCGTAGGCGGTGGGGGAGTCGAGACGCTGGAACGGCGCGGTGCCCGGCACCGGCACCGGCGCGGGGACGACGGGGGGCAACACCGAGGTCGCGGGCATCACCTGCGTGGCGGCACCGGTGGCCGGCGGCGGGCCGACGGAGGGATCGCGCAGCGCGGCCGCGAACGCCGCACCGTTGGCGTAGCGCTGCTCGGGCTCCTTGCTCAGCGCGCGGGTGACCACGCTCGCGAGGCCGGGCGGCACGGAGGCCGGCAGCGGGGGGACCGGCTGCTGCAGGTGCGCCAGCGCCGTGGCCACCGGTGTCTCGGCGTCGAACGGACGACGGCCGGTGAGGCACTCGTAGGCCACCACGCCGAGGGCGTAGACGTCGGAGGCCGGCACCGCCGGGTTGCCGCGGGCCTGCTCCGGGCTGAGGTACTGGGGCGTGCCCATCACCGAGCCGGTGCGGGTGAGCGCCACGGAGTCGGCGGCCCGCGCGATGCCGAAGTCGGTGATCTTGACCTGCCGGTCGGGCGTGACCAGCAGGTTGGCGGGCTTGACGTCGCGGTGAACGATCCCCGCGCGGTGGGCCACGCCGAGGGCGTCGGAGGCCTGGGCGAGGAGGTCCTGCACGACGGCGGTGTCGAGCACCCGGCCGTTAGCGGCGGCACCGGCGAGCAGCGCCGAGAGGGGCTGACCGTCGACGAGCTCCATCACCAGGTAGGGCGGGAGGACATCCTCCTCGCCCGCGCCGTAGTCGTAGACGCCGGCGATGCCGGGGTGGTGCAGCGCGGCGGCGTTGCGGGCCTCGGTCTCGAAGCGGCTGCGGAAGGCCGGGTCGTCGGCGTACTCGGTCTTGAGCACCTTCACGGCGACCTGGCGGTCGAGGCGCGTGTCGGTGGCGCGCCAGACCACGCCCATGCCGCCGGTGGCGATGCGGGAGTCCAGCCGGTAGCGGTGCGCGGTGTCGGCGAAGCCGAAGGGAGTCTGGTCGTTCACTGCTTCAGCACCGCTTCCATCACTGCCTTCGCGATCGGGCCACCGAGCTGGCCGCCCGCGATCTCCTTGCCCGGTGCCTCCTGGATCATCACCGCCACCGCGACCTGCGCGTTGCGCGCCGGCGCGTAGGAGACGAACCAGCCGTACGGCGGGGCGCCCTCGACGCCGCGCTGGGCGGTGCCCGTCTTGCCGGCCACCTGGACGCCGGGGATCGCCGCCGGCGAGGCGGTGCCGTTGTCGACAGTGGAGACCATCAGGTCGGTGACCTGCTGGGCGGTGCCGGGCGACACCGCCTGGCGCAGCTCCTCGGGCTCGGTGGTCTTCAGCACCTCGAAGGCCGCCGACTGCAGCTCCTGCACGAGGTAGGGGCGCATCAGCTTGCCGTTGTTGCCCAGCGCGGCGGCCACCATCGCCATCTGCAGCGGCGTGGCCTGGACGTCGAACTGCCCGAAGCCGGTGCGGGCGGTCTCGGCGTCGTTGAGCTCGCGCGGCGGCTGCTTCACGCCGTCCACGGTGTCGACGACGCTCTTGGGGTAGATCGACACCGCCTGGTTGGTGAGGTCCTTGAGGTAGTCGCTGTTGAAGCCGAACTTCTCGGCCTGCTCGCGCATCTTCTCCGGCCCCACCTTGACCGCCATCTTGGCGAAGGCGGTGTTGCAGGAGTCCTCCATCGCGGCGGCGAAGGTGATCTGCGCCGGGTTGCAACCCACGCGACCCTCGTTGTCGATGACGTTCTGCTCGCCGCGGGTGCCCGGCGCCTGCCAGGTGGCGCCCGCGGGCACGCGGTCGTCGGCCTGGTAGTCGCCGTTCTCGATCGCCGCGGCCGCGGTGACGACCTTGAAGGTCGAGCCCGGGAAGAGGCGGGTCTGGATGGCGCGGTTCAGGAGCGGCTGGCGGTCGTCGGCCTCGAGCCGGTTGTAGGCGGCCTCGCGCTCCTTGGCGTTGTGCGAGGCGAGGTCGTTGGGGTCGTAGCTGGGGTAGCTGACCATCGCCAGCACCTTGCCGGTCTTCGGCTGGATCGCCACGACGGAGCCCTCGCCGTCCGGGCCGACGGTGTCGCGCAGGGCGCGGTAGGCCGCGCGCTGCGCCGCCGAGCTGAGGGTCAGCACGACGTTGCCGCCCTGGTTGGTGTCGCCCTTGAGGAGGTCGACGAGCCGGTTGACGAACAGCCGGGGGTCCTCGCCGGAGAGGATCTCGTTCTGGCTGCGCTCGATGCCGGTCTGCGAGCCGAGCTGCAGGTAGCCGGTGACGGGCGCGAACACCTGGCGGCCGGGGTAGACCCGCTGGAACTTGTACTGGTCGTTGCTCGGGTCGCTGCGTGCCACGGGGTTCTCGCCTACGAGGATCAGCCCTCGCTCGCGACTGAACGCCTCGGTGACGACCCGCACGTTCTTGGGGTCGGTGTTGTAGTCGTCGGCCTTGATGAACTGCAGGTACGTGGCGTTGGCCATGAGGGCCAGGAACAGCACCATGCAGAAGATCGAGACGGCCCGGATCGGCTTGTTCACCGCACGCCTCCCTCTTCGGTGACGACCCGCACGATCTGGGTCTGCTGGTCGTCGGGGTCGTCGGCGTCGTCCTCGAGAGCGGGCAGAGGACGACGCGCCTGGTCGGAGATGCGCAGCAGGATCGCGATGATCACCCAGTTGGCCACCAGCGACGAGCCGCCGTAGCTGAGGAACGGCGTGGTGAGGCCGGTGAGCGGGATGAGACGCGTGACGCCGCCGATCACCACGAAGACCTGGAGCGCGAAGACGGCCGCGAGGCCGGTGGCGACGAGCTTGCCGAAGCCGTCGCGCGAGATGAGAGCCGCGCGCAGGGCCCGCTCGACCACCACGCCGTAGAGCAGGAGCACGGCCATGACGGCGGTGAGGCCGAGCTCCTCACCGATGGTGGCCATGATGAAGTCGGACTCCGCGTAGGGCACCCGCTGCGGGGCGCCCTCGCCGAGGCCGCGGCCGATGAGGCCTCCCCACGCGAAGCCGTAGAGCCCCTGCACCAGCTGGAAGCTGGCGCCGGAGGGATCGACGAACGGGTGGAGCCAGATGTCGACGCGGTTCTGCACGTGGCCGAAGAGCCGGAACGCGACCGCGGCGCCGCTGAAGAACATCAGCGCGCCGACAACGATCCAGCCCGGTCGCTCGGTGGCCACGTAGAGCATCACCAGGAACAGGCCGAAGAACAGCAGGCTCGAGCCGAGGTCGCGCTGCAGGATGAGGATGCCGAGGCTCACCACCCACATCGACAGGATCGGGCCGAGGTCGCGACCGCGGGGCAGGTCGACGAAGAGCACGCGTCGTCCGGCCAGGGCGAGGGCGTCGCGGTGGACGACGAGGTAGCCGGCGAAGGTGATGACGAGGAGAACCTTGGCGACCTCGCCGGGCTGGAAGCTGAAGGGGCCGAGCGCGATCCAGATGCGGGCGCCGTTGATGGTGCGCCCGATGACGGGCAGCATCGGCAGGATCAGCAGCGCGATGGCGCCGAGACCGCAGGTGTAGGTGAAGCGCGCAAGGTTGCGGTGGTCGGGCAGCACGATGAGCGCCACCACGAAGAGGACGACGCCCAGCGACATCCAGGTGAGCTGCTGCGGCGCGAGGCTCTTGTCGTTGGCGAGGTCGAGGCGGTGGATCATCGCCAGACCGAGCCCGTTGAGCGCGGCCACCACGGGCAGCAGGACCGGGTCGGCGTAGGGGGCCACGACCCGCACGACGATGTGGGCGGCCACGATCAGCACCGTGAGCCAGGTGCCGTAGCCGACGAGGTTGGTGGGCACCTCGCCGTTGACGCCGAGACCCACGGCCGCGTACGCCCCGATCCCGACGGCCAGCGCCAGGATCAGCAAGAAGAGCTCGGCGCCCCGCCGACGGCGGTGCACGAAGCCCATCAGGGCGGAGTTGGTGGCCATTGTCCTATCCGTTGCTGTCGTGGTGGCGGCTGTCGGTCGCGGCGAGCGGTCCGTCGGAGGCGGTCACGGTCCTCAACCGGCGGAGGTGGCCGAGGGTGACGGGGTGGGCGTCGGCGTCGGGCTCGGATCGATCGGGTCGCCCGGACGCGGGTCGTCGCTGCCGGCGTCGCGCCCGAGGTTGTCGAGGGTGTTCTGCGCCTCGGGCAGGCCGTCGACCTCGATGCCGTCGCTCACCCGCGTCTGCTCCACCTCGCTGAGGTCGGCGAAGCGCAGGCTCGAGACGCGGTAGACCTCCGACAGCCCCGGCACCTGCACGCCCCGGTAGATCACGACGCGATCGCCGTCGCGGCCCACGTAGTACTGCTGCTGGCTCCACCAGTAGGCCGCCGCCCCACCCATGCCGAGCAGGCCGAGCACCACGGCGAGGGCCGAGAGTCGCCGCGCCAGGCCGAAGCGCCGCGGCGGGCGCGGGGCGTAGCGCGCGGCCTCAGGGTCGAGGATCGGGTCGCTCGGGATCGCGTAGTCGACGCCCTCGGGGATCTCGGCGGTCACCGGCTCCAGCTCGCCGGTGTCGCGGTGGCTCCTGAAGAGAGGACGACGCCGCTGCCGCGGGTCCGCTGCAGCCCCCACCACCTGGGCGTGCTCCTCGGCGGGCAGCGTGCCGGCGGCGGCGACGTCGGCGACCACGCACGTGACGTTGTCGGAGCTGCCCGCATCGAGGCTGGCACGCACCATCTCGGTGGCGCTGGCCTCGGGCGTGCCGGTGGCGAGGATCGCGGCGATCTCGTCGTCCTCGAGGACGCCGCAGGCGCCGTCGCTGCACAGGAAGAGCCGGTCGCCGGGCACGAGCTCGAGGGCGAAGAGGTCGGGGTCGACGTCGTGGATGCCGTCGAGGGCCTTGAGGATGAGGTTGCGGTGCGGGTGGACCCGCGCCTCCTCCGGGGTGATGCGGCCCTCGTCGATGAGGCTCTGCACGAAGGTGTGGTCGTTGGTGAGCTGCGACAGCTCGCCCTCGCGGTAGAGGTAGGCCCGCGAGTCGCCGACGTGCGCCAGCGCGAGGCGTCCGCCGTCGAAGAGGGCCACCGTGGCGGTGGTGGAGGTGCCGTTGAGGCTCTGGTCGGCGTCCACCTGGGCGCCGATGGCCACGTGGGCCTCCTGGATGCCGTCGCTGACGCGGGCGAGCAGGTCGACGGGGCCGGGCGGCTCGTCGAGGTGGCGCAGCTCGTTGACGGCGGTGGAGGAGGCGATGTCGCCGCGGGCCGCGCCGCCGACGCCGTCGCACACGGCGAGCAGCCACGGACCGGCGTAGCCGGAGTCCTGGTTGTCCTTGCGCACGCGGCCCACGTCGGAGACGGCGTGGTAGGCCAGCTCGAGCCGGGCGCGCGCGGTCGCTCCGGGCGACCCTGCGGCGCCGGTGCCGCCCTGGTCGTCGAGGGGAGTCGATGCCGACATCTACTTCCTCAGCTCCACGATGGTCTTGCCCACCCGGATCTGCGAGCCGAGCCCGATGGGCACGGCCTGGGTGAGGCGCTGGCTGCCGAGGTAGGTGCCGTTGGTCGATCCGAGGTCCTCGACGTACCACTGGCCGCCGGAGCTCACGATGCGCGCGTGGCGGGTGGAGACGTAGTCGTCGTCCAGGCGGATGGCGGCGTCGTTGCCACGGCCGATGAGCACCGGGGCGAGCGCGAGGTCGGCGACGATGCCGGTGTTGACGCCCTGGACGACGACCGCCTGCGTGGGCTGCCCGCGCTTGGGCGAGGGCGCCTTCGGAGCCTTGCCCGCCTTTGCCTTGCGGGGAGTCTTGGCGGGCTTGGCGCCCTTGCCGGCGGCTGCGGCGGTGGGCACCCGAGCGCCGAACATGTCGGAGCGGATCACCGAGATCGCCGAGAGCACGAAGATCCACAGGATCGCCAGGAAGGCGATGCGGATGAGGAAGAGGGTCAGCTCAGACACCGGTGCCTCCGTTCATGGCGCCGCTGGGGCTGGCGGCGTCGACGAGGCGCAGCACCAGCGAGGTGTGGCCGATCTGCACGCGCGAACCGTCGCGCAGCACCGCGCGGGCGACCTTCTGCCCGTCGACGCGGATGCCGTTGGTGGAGCCCATGTCGTGCACCTCCACCTGCAGCGGGCCCTCGCCGGGGGCGTAGGCGCCGCTGCTGTCGGTGGTGACGAGGAACTCGGCGTGGCGCCGGCTGACGCCGGGGTCGTTGATGCGCAGGTCGGCCTCGCTGCCGCGGCCCACCACGAGTCCCGGCGCCTGCAGCGGCTGCCGCGTGCCGTTGACCTCGAGGACGGCGCGGGTGCGCTGCGCGCTCGGACGGGCGCTGGGCCGCGCCTGGTTGCTCACCTCGGCCTCGGCGTGGCTGCGCACGCGGAAGCGGCCGGTCGTGAGGTCGTCGGCTGGCTCGAGCGCGATGCGCACGGGACCGGGGAAGACGTAGGCCTGGTTGGCGGCGTGCTCGTCGAGCTGCTGGCGCAGCTCGGCCTCGAGGGCCGAGTCGAAGCCCGCCATGCGCTCGAGGTCGCCGGCCGAGAGTTCGACGACGAAGCTGTTGGGCACGATGCGGCGCTGGCGTGAGAGCACCTGCGCCTTGTTGTCGAGCTCGCGCTGCAGGGCGGCAGCGATCTCGACCGGCTGCACGGCGCTGCGGAAGGTGCGCGCGAAGACGTTGCTGATGGCCTGCTCGAGCCGCTGCTCGAAGCGCTGGAGTCCGCTCACGTGTCCCTCCTCTTCTCCGTGTGGTCGTCGACGGCCGCGGTGCCCGTCTCCTGATCAACGTCGGTGACCCCACGGTGGTGCCCAGGACGTCGCGAGGCATCCGCGTGGGATGCCCCACCCGTGGGCAGGGGTCCCCGCGATCGTATCGGGGGCGGTGCTCCGCACCCGGGACGCGGCGTGCCCGGTCGGGTCGTCGCCGCTGTCCCGCGGATGTTGTTCGGGCGGTGGTTCGGTGGGGTTTTGGGTGGTTCGGCGCGACTGGGCTAACCTTGCGGGGCTTCACGCGCGAGTGGCGGAATAGGCAGACGCGCACGGTTCAGGTCCGTGTGCCCGAAAGGGCGTGGGGGTTCAACTCCCCCCTCGCGCACGTGAGTGACCGGCCCCGGGTCTCGGACTCGGGGCTTTGTCATTCTTGACGTCGCCCGGTCGGGGTCGGTATGCCCGATGTTTAGTTGCCGCCGTTGCCGCGGCGTCGTCCTCCTCGTGTGGGTATGCGTCGTCGTCTCAGTCACCTAAGTCGCGGCGGTAGGCGCGGGCGATCAATCCGTGGCAGCTTTCTTGACGCGATCTGCCAGTACCCCGTGCACCCCTCGGGGTGCACGCCCCTGGGAGAGGAGCGCCGAGAGCTCTTCGCTCGACTCATCAACGATGGAGGAGGGACAGCCGGTATGCATCTCCGGCCCCTTCGTGGGCTCGGACATGACGAACTCGCCGTGCCAGCGCGATCGAGGAGTCCTCAGTTAGCCCTGCGGCGGGAGGGCCGCGGTGATGGCCGCGATGAGAGTGGCGAATCGCTCAATGGTGGCTGGCGACAGGGCATCGAGGGAGCCCTCGAGGTTGCGAAGGAAGTGCGCGGCGACCTCGCCGTGATCGAACTCCTCCTCGGCTCGGGCGATCCGCTTCACGATCCGGTCGGTGCCCTTGAGAGTGGTCATCTTGACCTTCTTGCCATACGTGGCGTTGTAGAGGTCGAGGTACTCCTGCGGCTCGAAGAGGTCCTCGATGTCCGCGCCGGGGACGGTGCAGTAGGACGCGATCGACAGGATGCGTGCTTCCTTCACCCGGCCGGCGGCGATCGAGTTCTGGATCCGCTGGTCGCTGGTGTTGCCGTCGAGTAGGACAACGACGTCGAGATGGGTGCCGAGAAGCGCGAGGAATGTCGGGATGTTGGTTGCGCCGCCGGCAGGGATGAGGCGGCAGTCGATCGGGAGTCCGGGCTTGCCGTTGCTGGTGAGGTGGCCCGAGATCGCGGTGAGGTAGATGAAGTCTGAGACACCTTCGACGAGGACGTTGCGTCGGCCGATGAAGAGGTTCTGAGCGATGTCGTAACCCAGGGCGGCCTCGAGCGGGAAGAGGGTGTCGGGGTCGGACACGGCGCCAGCGTCGTTGTCGACGACCGTCCCGACCTCGGGGCCGCGGTCCTCGACGACGCGGGCGTAGTTGAGGTGTTCGGAGCGGACCATGAAGGGGGAGTGGGTGGAGTAGAGGACCTGCCGGTTGCGGGCCAGCTTGCTTTCGATCGCGTCCAAGAGGTCCATCTGAGCTCGGGCGTGCAGGGACAGCCCGGGCTCGTCGAGCAGCAGGATGAGGTTCTGGTCGGCCTCGAACTCCAGGAAGGAAGCGAGGAAGGAGACGAACCACTGGAAGCCGGTCGACCGGCGGTCAAGCCGGTTGCTGAAGTCGTGGCGCTGGTCCTCCACGCGGAACTGCAGCCACCGTCGGATCCGCTCGTGTCCCTGGATGGTGTAGGTCTGGGCCTCGATCGCCACCCGAAGCTTGAGGTGGTCATTCTGCTTCCAGTGTTCCCGGACCCGCTTGGTCAACAAGCTCGAGGTGGCCTCAAGCTCGGAGTTGGACTGCTCGTAGTCCGCGTCCTCCATCGACTCTGGCACCGCCCGCGCGATGCGCAGGAAGTCGGCGGCCGCCTGGATGGAGTCGTCTTCGCTGCCCTCGGAGACGGCCTCGATAACCTCCTCGAGGTTGTAACGGCCCCCCAGTTGCGAGTAGGTGCTGAAGTAGAACGTCCGCGGAAGCGCGTCGCTGAGCGCAGCGTCGACGGCGCCCCTCAGACCGCGACCCTCGGCGCCAGTGATATCCCACAGACGCTTGAGGGCGTCACCAGCGTCGGTGGCGAGCGCTGTTGCCTCGGTGTCTTCGGCAGGCGCGGCCTCGGCCAGGCCGCGGAGCGCCTTGATGAGGTCGGTCGAGTTCGCAGGCTTTCCGATCGCCTTGCCCAGCTTGTCGGACAAGGTGGCCACGAAGGCGCCTACGAATGCGCCGTAGTCGATCTGAGCCCCGATCTCGATCTTGTCCGGCTTGGCGTAGGAGCGGGAGGCGGTGAAGCGAGGCGAGGTGAGAACCTCGGCACCGAACCGGTCGGTGAAGGTCGCGACCTCGTCCTCAGTCAACTCGAAGGTCGCGGTGATGGGCACGGCGTCCTTGATCTCGCCGGTGACCTCGTGCTCCTTCTTCAGCCAGCGCGGGTACTCCTCGAGCAGGGTGAGCGGCTCGGCGGCGTTCGCGGGATTGAGGGCATGCAGAGCCTGGAGGATCGCAGACTTGCCAGCCTCGTTCTTACCGACCAGGCAGGTCACGTCGTCGACCTTGACCTCGGTCGAATCGAGCACGTTGCGGAACGTCTTGACGTGAAAGGAGATCAGCCGCACAAGCGGGCCCTTCTCTGAGAGTCCGAGAGGCACGCTCGCTTATCAGTGGTTCGGACGTCCTCCCCGAACCGGGTTCGTGGGTACAGATCCACATCGTAGGGTGTGTACGAACGAAACGAAAGAGCGTATGCTTCTTTCGTAACGAAGGAGTTGGTCACCGTGACATCGCAGGCACTTGAGCAGCACACCTACCTTCCGGAGCAGACCGAGCAGATGGCATCGGTACTGAGCTTCCTCAGAGCACATGAGGATCGCGCAGGTGCTCGGCCGGAGCCTCGCTACTTCCTTGCCGGAGCCGGTGAGTATGACCAGGTGGAGATGCCCGCGTCGGCGCATAGGGTCTTGCTGCAGGTCCTGGAGGCGATGAAGGCCGGGAGAGCCGTGACGGTGGCGCCTCAGAGCAAGCTCCTAACGACTCAACAGGCGGCCGACCTCCTAGGAGTCAGTCGGCCTACGGTGGTGAAGCTGATTGACGCCGGAGAACTGCCCGCGGAGACTCCAGGCACCCGGCGTCGGATGGTGAAGCTTCACGACCTGCTGGCCTATCGCGAGCGGCGCCGTGATGCGCAGTATCGGGCGCTGTTGGAGACCTCCGGAGACTATGCCGAGGAACCCGAGGACACAGAGACGGCCGAGGAACGGTTCCGGCGGATTCGCGCCGAGGTGGCGGCGGAACGGCGGGCACGCGCGGCAAAGTAGAGCGCCTGGATCGTTAGGGCTGAGAGGATGGCGGCGTGTTCGCCGCCATCCTCGACACCTGCGTGCTCTGGCCGAGCGTCCAGCGAGACTTCCTGATGTCGATGGCTATCGAGGGCCTGTACCGTCCGCTGTGGAGCGAGGCGATTCTCGAGGAACTGCACCGCCACGAACAGCGCAAGCTCGTCGACCGCGGCACCGACGCGGCTGTAGCTCTGATCGCAGCCGACAAGTTGCTGAGTAACCTGCGTGAGCATTTCGATGATGCACTCGTAGTCGGCTGGGAGCCCCTAGAGGGCTCCTACGGGCTGCCTGACGTTGATGATGAGCATGTGGTTGCGGCCGCCGTAGTGGGCGGCGCTGGTGCCATCGTGACCGAGAACCTCAAGCACTTCCCGGTCGACTGCGTGCCGGCAAACATCCAAGTCCTCACGGCGAAGGAGTTTGCTGCCAACACGGCCGACGTTAGTCCCGAACTCGCAGCGCGCGCCATCTGCCAGATGTCGTCCCGGCGGACCGGGGAGTCGCCTCACGAGATCGTGCGACTCCTGGTCTCGCGCTACGGAATGGACGAGGTCGCGGAGGTGGTCCTGCCGGTGCTTGACGAGGTGGCCGAACGCCCCACGTAGCGACTGCCCGGGGGCGGGATTCCGAACCGTGGCGCCTGCCTGTGAAGCCTGGCCCGAGCGCCGCAAGGACCGGAGTCGCCCGGCGGCAGCGGCGTGCGCTTGCAAATCTGGGCGGCGACACCCGGCGAGATCGGTTCAATCGACTCCCAGCCGATTGAGCGCTGACGGCAGTGCTGGCGGCACGTGGTTCTGGAGGGTGGTCGACCAGCGGACCCTCGAGGGCATGGACACCTCCGGGCGAGCTCCCGTTCGCCGATTCGACCTCGGACCGGGGTGCGCTGCCTACTGGACCACCGTAGTCGTCCGTGGGCGCTGGGTGCTGGCCCGTTGCCACGACGGACCTGTCGTCTTCGATCTCGACGGCGTGGTGGCGCCCTACAAGCTCCCCGACACCAGGTTCGGAGCAAATCAATGGCACCTTGGCGCCGGTTTCGTGTACGCGCCGAACGTCGGGCCCGACGACTCGATCCAGGTCACTTCTCTCGACGTCGGGCACGAGACGAGTTACGTCGGTAGGGGGGGTCGCTCGCGTCGCCGATGACGATGCTGGCGCGCAATCTTTGGTCTGGTCGGATGCCTTCGGGCGTGTCCACCGCGCCGACCTCGACTGGCTGACCACTCCCCACCTCGGCGCCGACCAGACCGCGCCGAGCCTGGTCGCGACCACGGGATCGGCACGCTACGTGCCTGGCGAAGGAGTGTCCGGCAGCTCGGTTGCACTCACCTTCGGTTGGCGGTTCGACGACCCGTCTCCTCCGCGCGGAGCCGTGCCTGCGGGTGTCGCCTCCTACAATGTCCGGGTCCGCACCCTGAGCCCGACCGGAAGGTTGTCTGCGTGGTCGACGATCCGTTCCGCCCCCATGCAGCGCTCCGTGCGGCGTTCGTACGCCGACGAGTGGACCGCCTGCTTCCAGGTCCGCGCGCGTGACCTTGCCGGCAACCTGTCGGCGTGGTCCCCAAGCCGCTGCACCAGCGTCGACGGACGCGATCCAGAGGTCACTCGGGCGACGATCGATACTTCACGGCTGCGAACGCTCGGCTTCGTCTTCCGTGCCAGCGACCACTTCGGAATCAGCCACTATTCAGTGCGCTACCGCAGGGGGGCGAACGCGGCCCGCTGGATCGCGCCGTCGGAGTGGCGCCACCTTGCCACCACCTCGGTCCGCCTGGGGCGTGACGGAGGTCGTACCTGCTTCGAGGTGACAGCGGTGGACCGGGTCGGCCACCGCGACCGGGTGGTGCGGTGCGTGCGCCGGTAACGGTCAGGCTGGTGCGGCGGCGCGCAGCTCCTCCAGCAGCGGCCCGGCCGCCTCGGCGAGGAAGCGGTCCTGGCCGTCGTCCGCGACTGCACGAGCGCGCGTCGTCGGATGTCTTGCTGGGCTACCGCTCGGGCGAAGGGATGGGGATTCCTCGGTCGGCGAGGCTCTGTTCGGCGCGAACGACGAGTTCGCCGTCGGCCGCCGAACTCGTCGACTGGTTCAACCATCGCCGTCTGCCGTCGGCTGTTTCGCATTCTCGGTGTTCCTGGAAATGTCGCCGAACAACGACAAATGCTAGTGTCGCCGTATGGCGACAGTGCGCGTTCGGAGGGCCAGTGACCTCGGCCCGGCGTTGCGCGACGTCCGCACGGCCGAGGCCATCACCCAGTCGGCCCTGGCCAACCTTGCAGGCGTGGGCCGCCAGTGGCTCAACGCCTTCGAGATGGGCGACAAACCCACCGCCCCGATCGACATGGTCATGCGCGTCGCGGCTGCCCTCGGTGTGAGCATCAACCTCGACGCCAGCCCGAACGCCAGCGGCAAGGCAACTGCGCTCGTGCCCTCCCATGCCACCGAGACAGGTCTCGCCCCCACCGCAGCAGAGCAGGAGGAGGTCGTCGACCTCGACGCGCTACTGGATGACCTGTCGTGACGGCCAGGCATAGGTCCGCAGACGAGTTCGTCCTGCACGTGGTCATGAACGGTCGCGTCGTCGGCGAGGTTCAACGGACCGGCCCGAAAGCCACCCGACTGCGCTACGACACCGACCCCGGCCCGACGCCACTGTCAGTGGCGATGACGGACCGCTCCCAGCGGTACCGTGACAAGGCACTCACCCCGTGGCTCGAAGGACTTCTGCCCGACCGGCCCGAGACGCTGTACCAGTGGCGAAGGCGATTCGGCATCGCTGACGACCTGAGCGCATTCGCGCTCCTGCGTCACGTCGGCGAAGACGTGGCCGGCGCGGCCCAGTTCGTGCGCCCCGACCGGCTCGACGTCGTCCGAGGTGGGGGTGGCGTCCTGAAACCCCTGACCGACGCCGACATCGCCGAGATGCTGCGGCGCGCGAAGGCCAACATGCCCGTCAGCCTCGACGACGACGCCGTCGGCAAGTTCTCCCTCGCGGGCGCCCGAGCCAAGATCGCTCTGCATCGCACCGGCGGCCCCGGCGATGGTTGGTCCGACCCATCGGGCGCCGTCCCGTCGACCCACATCCTGAAGCCCGCCATCCCCGGCATGGACGACCAGGACCTCCTTGAAGCCGTCACGATGCGCACCGCCAGAGCCCTCAAGCTGACGGCCGCGCCGGTGGCCATCGAGGAGTTCGACGATGAGCGCGCCATCGTCGTCACCCGCTACGACCGGCGCCGCACCAGTGACGGCAAACGCTTCGTGCGCGTCCATCAAGAAGACATGTGCCAGGCGCTCGCGGAGTGGCCCGGCCGCAAGTACGAGAGCCAGGGTGGGCCGGACGCCGTCCGTGTCGCCGACCTCATCCACACCACGAGCAGCAGGCCAGCCGAGGACACCCGGCGGTTCGCCCAGGCCCTGATCTTCAACTGGCTCACCTGCGGCACCGACGCCCACGCCCGCAACTACTCCCTGCTGCTGTCCGGCGACACCGTCCGTCTCTCCCCGCTCTACGACCTCAACAGCCACCTCGCCTACGCCAACGGCAGCGGCACAGACCTGTCGATGAGCGTTGACGGCACCTTCCGCGCCACCAGCGTCACCGTCAGCACGTGGAAGCGCGCCGCCAGGGCCCTGCACGTCGACACCGACTGGCTCCTCGCCGAGATCGACAGGCAGGCAGCCGAACTCCCCGCGGCCGTCGCCGAGGCCGCCGCGAGCTCGGACGTCGCCCGCTACGACAGCCCCACCATCGCTCGGCTCGTCGACAACGTCGAGCCGTGGGTGACCCAACGCATCGGGTGAGCACTGCCGCGCTGGCAGGCGCAGGTGCCGCCGTTCTCGAGGCCGAGGACGAGTCAAGAACGGAACGCCGGAAGGCTCGTCAGTCGGGGGCTGCCGCGCGCAGCTTCTCGAGCAGCGGCCCGGCGGCCTCGTCGAGGAAGCGGTCCTGGCCGTCGTCCCCGATCTGCACGAGCGCGATGTCGGTGAAGCCTGCCTCCCAGTAGGCGCTGACGGCCGCGACGACGGCGTCGAGGTCGGGGCCGCAGGGGATGGAGTCGGCGACGTCCTCGGGGCGCACGAACTGGGTGGCGCCGGCGAAGCCGGCCGGGGTGGGGAGGTCGGCGTTGACCGACCAGCCGCCGGCGAACCAGCGGAACTGCTCGTGGGCCTTCGCGATCGCGGCGTCGCGGTCGGGGTCCCAGCAGATCGGGATCTGCCCGATCGCGCGGGCAGAGCCAGTCGCGCCGATCTGCGGGGCGCCGTCCACGCCGTTCCAGCTCTCGACGAGCGAGGACTTCGGCTCGACGGCGATGAGGTGGTCGGCCAGCGGTGCGAAGCGCTCGATGCCGCGGTCACCGGCCACGGCGACGCCGATGGGCACGCCCTGTTCCGGCACGTCCCAGACGCGCGCGGAGTCGACCTGGAAGTACTCGCCGCGGTGGTCGACGAGGTCGCCGGTGTGGAGCGAGCGGATGATCTCGATGGCCTCGACGAGCATCGCCTGGCGGTCCTGCACCGCCGGCCAGCCCGCGCCGACCACGTGCTCGTTGAGGTTCTCGCCGCTGCCGAGCCCGAGGGTGAAGCGACCCTCGGCCAGGATCTGCAGCGTCGCGGACTTCTGGGCCACGACGGCCGGGTGGTAGCGCAGCGTCGGGCAGGTCACGTAGGTCATCAGCTCGACCTGCGAGGTCGCTTGTGCGACCGCACCGAGCACCGTCCACGCGTAGGGGGCGTGACCCTGCTCGGTGAGCCAGGGGGAGTAGTGGTCGCTCGAGACCTCGAAGTCGAAGCCGGCGTCCTCGGCCGCCTGCGCGTAGCGCACCAGCTCGCGCGGCCCGCTCTGCTCGGTCATGAGGGTGTAGCCGAACCTCGTCATCGCACGTCTCCTGCTCGCTGTGGCACCGACGTCGACCGATACCCGCTCCACCGCCGAGCATCCGCGCCCGGGGTGCGGGGGTCAGCGGCGGGCGAGGCGGCGGGCCGAGCCGGTGGACGACGGAGCGACCGTCGTGTCCGGACCGCTGAGCGACGAGGCGTCGTGGAGGTCCTTCGGTGCGGTGTCGCCCGCGCAGTCGCGGTAGCGCAGCGTGAGCTGCGCCAGCGTGGCGCGCACGTCGGCGTACTCCGGGAGGTCGGCGAGGTTGCGGATCTCGAACGGGTCGGTGGACCGGTCGTAGAGCTCGGCGCCGCCGCGGCGGTACTCCACGTAGGTCCACGCGCCCACGCGCAGGCCGGCGAAGATCTCCCGCGCCTCCTTGCGGGCCCCGACCGCCGACCACGCGGCGATGGGGACGACGCGCACCTGCGGCGCCGCGCCGACCAGCGGGCGGATGTCGATGCCGTCGTGGGGCCGGGCGGGGGGCACGCCGGTGGCGGCGTACACGGTGGCGGCGAGGTCGGGCACGGTGACGGCCGTGTCGACCTCCACCCCGCGGGGCAGGCCGGGGCCGCGGAGGTAGAGCGGCACCCGCAGCGCCTCGTCGTAGTGGAAGCGCTTGCCGTTGAGGTTGTGCGGCCCGATGGCGTAGCCGTTGTCGGAGTGGAAGATCACGAGCGTGCGGTCGAGCTGCCCGGAGCGCTTGAGGGTGCGGAACAGCGCTGCGACCGCGCGATCGAGGCCGCGCGCCGCCTCGATGCGACGCCGGTAGACGATGCCGAGGGCCCGCTTCTCCAGCGCGTCGAAGCGCTGGGTGTTCGCGGGCGCGTGCGCCGGGACGGTGGGGTCGCCGTCCGGGAAGGAGTTCGGGAACAGCGGCAGCGGCACGCGACGGTAGCGGTCGCGGTCCTTCGGCGCCGGCACGGTGGTCTCGAAGCGACCGGCCGGGCTGTCGGGGAACAGCGTCTGCGGATCGCCCGGCCCGGCGGGGCCGCCCACGTGCGGCGCCACGTAGTTGACCCAGGCGAACCAGGGGCGCTCGCCGCGCTCGGCGGTGATCATCTCCTGCGCGTGCCGCGTCATCACGTCGGTGGTGTAACCGCGCGAGCGCTGCACGGCGCCGTTGATGTTCATCAGGGGGTCGAAGAAGTTGTAGGTGGACGGGTCGACCGTGGCGCGCCAGTCGGTCCAGCCCCGCGGCACGTGCGTGCGGTCCTCGCGCCCGTAGCCGTTGATGTACTTGCCGGTGAAGAGGGTGTCGTAGCCCGCGCCCTGCAGCGCGGTGGCCAGGGTGTCGCGGTCGTCGAAGGCGATGAAGCCGCCGTTCGGTCCGTTGACGGTGCGCGCGCCGTGGTTGTGGGCGTACTGCCCGCTCAGCAGCGAGGCCCGCGACGGCGCGCACAGCGGCGTGGGTGCGAGTGCGTCGCTGAACGCGACGCCGCCCCTCTCCATCAGCCGCCGCACGCGCGGGAGGTAGGGCATGTCGATGCTGGCGAGGTCGTCGATCGTGATGATGAGGACGTTGGGCCGCTCGGTGCTCGATGACGGGAGGGCCGCGGCGGGCGGCGGGGTCGCGCGGGTGGAACCGTCGGCCAGCGATCCGAGAGCATCGGCATCGAGGGGGAGGGCGATCCGCAGATCGCGAAGCCGGCGCGTCATGGTGACTCCCTAAAGACAGTAGTTCACTCAACTTTATCAGTAAACCGAACAGAAGAGTCCCATGGGCTCGCCGGATCGCCCCGAATGCCCCGCCGCGACCCACGCAGGACTGATCGTTCGATCAGTCCTGCCCCGGTGCGTGAGCGCGCACGACATCTCCCCGAAATGGGACTTCGGCTCATCTGGCGCCCGATCTTCGGAATCGGCTGCGGACCGATGCATCGATGGTGCTGAATGACCCACGCGTCTGCTCCCAGGCGCCCGCGTCGGCATCTCGGCTCTGCATCGGTGCGCGATCAGCAGTTCACACAGGGGTGACACATGGGGTTCTCGATCAGGTTCTCGACCCGCAGGACGACGGCCGCGGCCGTCGCTGCGGCAGCCGGTCTCGCCGGCCTGGCGGCGGTGGGTGGGGCATCGCCCGCCGGGGCGGCCGCGGCCTGCCCGACCAGCTTCTCTCTCGACGGCAACGTCTGCGTGCTCGATCTCGAGTACGCCGGTAAGCAGGAGACGTTCACCCTCCCGTCGTCGGTGGGCGACGTGACCGTCGAGGTGGCCGGAGCCTCGGCCGACAGCCTCGGCACGAGCGGCGGCAAGGGCGGCAAGGTCCGCGGCGTCCTCAAGGGCGCCGGGGGCAAGGAGCTGGTGTTCGTGATCGGCGCGCCCGGTAACTACGCGACCAGTGGGCGAGCTTTCGGCGGCGGCGGCGCGAAGGGCGTCAACGCGGGCGACCAGACCGGCGGCGGCGGCACCTTCCTCGGCCTGACCTCGACCAAGACCATCGTGGCCGCCGCAGGCGGTGGCGGCGGCAACAGCGGCAACCCGGCTGCGGTCGGCGGCAACGGCACCGGGGCACCCAAGCCCGAGATCTACTACAGCAAGACCCGCGCCTCGCGCGCGGGCACCTCGACGGTTCCGCCGGACTTCGGCACCGGGCCCGCGACGATCACCTCCGCGGGTGCCATCACCCCGGGCCTGGGCGGCAACGGCGGCGACCCCGGGGTCTCCGCCGGTCAGCGCCTCGGCGGCGGTGGCGGCGGCGGCTACTTCGGCGGCGACGGCGGCGTGCAGTCCCTCGCCAGCACCGGCGGCTACGGCTACTCCGCTGGCCTGACCGGCTCGATCGCCACCGAGTCGACCCTCGGGCTCAACAGCGGGGTGGGCTACATCCGCCTCACCACCGCTCCCCAGGTGCCGGCCGCCACGGCGCCCGGCTCGCCCACGGGCGTGTCGGCGGTGGCCGGAGCGGCCTCGGCCACCGTGTCGTGGACGCCGCCCGCCTCCGACGGCGGCTCGCCCATCACCAAGTACGTCGTGGTGTCCTCGCCCGGCATGAACCGCTGTGAGACCACCGGGCCCACCCAGACCTCCTGCGTGGTGCCCGGGCTGACCCCGGGTACGTCGTACACCTTCCAGGTGGGAGCCCTGAACAGCGTCGGCGGCAGTGTGCCGTCCGCGCCCTCCGCCGCTGTGACCCCGCTGTCCGCGTGGACCGTGACGCCGGAGCCGCTCGCCAGCGGCCCGTCGCCGTACGGCCCCAACGGCGTCGCCGGAGCGGCCATCGTCGGTATGCTCGGCGTGCCGGGACCGGTCCAGAACGCCGAGCAGGCCTACCAGTGGCAGGTCTCGACCGACGGCACCGCGTGGACCGACGTGTCGGGCGCGTCCGGAGTGGTGCGCGCGAGCGCGGGCAGCACGTCGTCCGGTGGACCCGGTGGGTTCCAGATCACCTTCCCGCCGGTTCCCCCGCCGCCGGTTCGGCTCGCCAACGCCGTCCAGGGCTCCTACTACCGACTCGGCGTGACCTACAAGGCCAGCGGCTACCCCGACGTGACGAAGTACTCCACCGCGGTGGGGCCGGTGCTCGGCACGTTCAGCTTCACGGTGACGCCCTCGACGACCGCACCGAAGGCGGGTCTGCCGTTGACGGCTCAGGTCAGCGACGCCACGCAGGGTGACGTGACGTACTCCTACCAGTGGATCGACGCGACCGCGAACAGCTCGATCTCCGGAGCGACGAGCGCGAGCTTCACCCCCACCGCCGACCTGATCGGCAAGAAGCTCAGCGTGCGCGTGATCGGGAAGAAGACGGGCTACACCGACACCTCGGTGACCGCCAGCGCCGGAGTCGTGGCGAAGGCGACCACCGTCCCCGGCGCCCCCACGGGCGTGCAGGCGGTGGCCGGCGACGGCTCCGCGACGGTGTCCTGGCTGCCCCCGGTCTCCGACGGCGGCACGAGCATCACCCAGTACACGGTCACCGTGGTCGGCCAGGACACGGCGCTCGACCTCCTCCCGCCGTTCACGCCGGGCTCCGACGGCCGACTCTCGCTGGCGGTGCCCGACCTCATCAACGGTCAGGCGTACACCTTCACGGTCACGGCCTCCAACGCCGAGGGCGTCTCGGCGGCGTCCGAGGCATCGGTCGCCGTGACCCCCGCGGTGCCCGCCGTGGCACCGCAGGTCACCACGCAGCCCAAGGATGCCGACGTCATGGACGGCCGCGTCGCCGAGTTCACCGTCGAGGTCAGCGGCACCCCGGTCCCGACCGTCACCTGGGAGCGCTCGCTCGGCAACGGCCCGTGGACGACGCTCACCACCGCCGACTCCGCCACGCTCAGCGTGACCGGATCGGCCCAGGTGGACGGCGCCCGCTACCGCGCGGTCGTCACGAACTCCGCCGGAACCGTCCGGTCCGAGGCAGCCACCCTGCGCGTCTCGCGCCTGCTGCGGGCCCCGCAGAACCTGAAGGCCGTGCGCGGCGACGGGACGGTCTCGCTCACCTGGGCGCCGCCGTCGGTCGCCAACAACCCCCAGCGCCCCACCGGCTACGTCGTCGTGCAGACCACGGCCGAGGGCTCGAAGACGGTGTGCCTGGTGCCCGGGGGAGCCACCCTCGGGTGCACGGTGGAGGGCCTGACCAACGGCAAGCTCCACACCTTCTCGGTGGCGGCCGTGAACGGCGCCGGTGCGGGCCGCACGGCCTCGGTGAAGGTGGTGCCGCTGCGTGCGGTGACCTTCACCGCGCAGCCGGAGTCCGTCACCGTCGCGGCCGGTGGGTCCTTCTCGCTGAGCGCCTCGGTCGACGCCGACCCGGCCCCCAGCCTGCGGTGGGAGGTCAAGGGCTCCGACGGCAAGTGGCGCAACGCCGGCAGCGCGGTGACCGGCACGTCGTCCACGCTGACGGAGAAGAAGGCCCTCCTCGCGCGCAGCGGCTGGCAGTACCGGCTGAAGGTGTCGCAGCCCGGCGCGAGCGTGGTCTACAGCCGCGTCGTGACGGTGACCGTCACCAGGTAGCGCCGAGCGGGACCGGTCCCCCGGTCCCCGCCGCGGAGGAGCTCCGGCCCCCGATCCGACACCAACCCCAGGCCGGATCGGGGGCCGGTCCCGTTCGCTGCGCCACCGACGCCGCGCGGTCATTCGCCCGGATGTCTGCACGGTCGAGAGTCGACGGTGGATGATGCCGACATGCTCCCCATCGGGCCGCGACGGCGACTCCTCCTCACGGTGCCGGTGACAGCACTTCTCGCCGTGCTCGCGCCGCCGGTGGCCTCCGAGGCGACGAAGCCGGTCGGACCCCACCTGCCCACGCGCGTGAACGCGCCCGGGCCGTGGTCGGACGACGAGACCGTTGACGGGCCGATCGCCGCCGTCGGCATCGCCATGCGCCGCGAGCCGCGCGGACTCACCGACGACCTGGAGCGTCTCGCCCTCTTCGCCGTCTCGGCCACCGACGGCCACTCCTACTGGCTGCCCGCGTCCGATGCGTCCCTCGACGATCTCGCCCTCTCACCCGACGGCCGCTACGTCGCCTGGGCCCGCACGACTCCCGCGCCCTCGGGATCGGCGGAGGGACTCTTCGGCGACGATCCCGACCAGGGCGAAGACCCCATGACCGACGACGAGGACGTCCCTCCCGCGGCCGACGGCTTCTCGCTGCTCGACACCCGCAGCGGCCTCGATCGGCAGCTCGCCGTGCCTGCGGGCGAGCGGTACGACCTGGCGATGACCGGCCTGGCCTTCTCGGGGGACTCCCGCCACCTCCTGGCGAGCAACGGCGAGACCACCGGCGCCGGTGGAGCCCTGACGACCGACGCCGCATGGGACGTCGCCACCGGCCGGTACGTGCGGCTCGAGCGGCCCGGCAAGCGATCCGGTGTGGTCTACGGGTCGTCGCCCGAGGGCGTCGTGCTGATCCGCGGGCGCGACGTGGTCCGCCGCGAGGGCGTCACGGGTGCGGGGACCACGACGCGCTTCGCCACCGACGTCGTGGACGCGTCCTGGGCACCGGAAGGAAGCGGCTTCGCCTACATCGCCGCGCCGCGCAAGGGCGGGGACTCGGTGCTCCACGTCGGCCGCGACGTCGCCGCCGCGCGCACGACCACGGTCGCGCTCGCCGACGGCCCGCCCGGGCGCATCGTGGGCTGGCGCGACGCCGACCACGTGGTCGTCGACCACTTCCGCCGCGACCTGGACGTCGTCGACGTCCGCGACGGGTCGGTGCGCACCATCGACCTCGCGGGCGGCGGCAAGCAGCTGAACACCCCGATCTACGCCGCGGACCTGTGGCAGGCACCGCTCGTCGACCCGCCGGAGCGCGAGGGCCTGCGCGACCCGCGCGTGATCTGGCGCTGGGCCGCGATGGCCGGTGCCGTCGTCCTCGGGGTGGTGGTGCTGCGCCGCATCCGCGTGCGGCCCTGACACGAGGCCGGCTCAGCGTGCCTGCAGCTCGATCACGCACGCCGTGCCGGGCGGACGACGCGGCAGCCACAGGCCGCGCTCGGCCAGCTCGGCGCCGGTGACCGTGTCCTCGCCGATCGGCCCCAAGGCCGGGAGCGGGGCGCTCTTCGACACCTCGCGCCGCTCGACGCGCCCCACCCAGCGCGCGGTGAACGAGGCGGCGGACTCCAGCCCGGGCACGCGCACCCACACGCCGCGGTTGTGGGTCGACTCGTCGAGCTGGGCGTGGCTCAGCACGGCCCGCCGGCCGTCGGGTGCCACGACACCGTGCAGCACCACCGCAGGATCGGACGACGACGGCCGCACCGTGCGCCCGCCGTGCAGCAGCGGCCGCAGCCGCCGGTGCTCGCCGACCCACAGCGCCAGCACGTCGAGGTCCTCCTCGGAGGCGGTGGTGAGGTCCCACTCGATGCCGAGGGCGAGGGGGAGCGCCACCGCGCAGCGGAAGTCGAGGTCCCAGGTGCGCCCGGTGGTGTGCGAGCGGGGCGCGCTCACGTGCGCGCCGAGGTACTCCGGCGCCACCAGCTGCAGCGCCCAGCGCTGGATGGAGACGCGCGCGTGGGCGTCGGTCATGTCGGAGGTCCACACGCGTTCGACCCGCGTGAGCGTGTCGAGGTCGATGCGTCCGCCGCCCGACGCGCACGACTCCCACGCCACGTGCGGGTGCCGGCGGCGCAGCGAGTCGAGCAGCCGGCGGTAGGCGAGGGTCTGCTCGCGGGCGGCGGGGCGGCCGCCGGCGCCGCGACTGATCGCCTCCACGAGGGGCCGGTTGTGGTCCCACTTCACCGCGTCGATCCTCGCGGAGGCGAGCACGGCGTCCATCCGGTCGTGCACGTGCGCCCAGGCCTGCGGAACCGTCAGGTCGAGCACCTGCTGGTGGCGCTCGAGCAGCGGGTCGCGGTGCACGGGTCCGAGGATCCACTCGGGGTGCGCCCGGGCGAGGTCGGAGTCGGGGTTGACCATCTCGGGCTCGAACCACAGCCCGAACTCCATGCCCAGCTCGTGCACTCGGTCGGCCAGGGGAGCCAACCCGTCGGGCCACACGGCCGGGTCGACCTCCCAGTCGCCGAGCCCGGCGTGGTCGTCGCGGCGGTGCAGGAACCACCCGTCGTCCAGCACGAAGCGTTCGACGCCGACCCGAGCGGCGCGCTCGGCGATGGCGAGCAGCCGCGGGAGGTCGTGGTCGAAGAACACCGCCTCCCACACGTTGAGGGTGACCGGCTGGTGGCCGCGACGCCCCGGGTGTGCGGCGAGCTCGCGCTCGTGGAGGTGGAAGCGGTGGGCGATGCCGTCGAGCCCGTCGTCGCTGACGGCGAAGAGCACCAGGGGCGTGGCGTAGGAGGCTCCCGGGGCGAGGACGACCTCGCCGGGCAGCAGCAGCTCGCCGCCGCCGATCGTCGCCGGCGTGGCGGAGTCGCGCTCGACACGGTGCACCGTGTTGCCGGCCCACGCCACGTGCACGGCGGCCACGCGACCGCGGTCGGTGTCGACGCCGGGCGAGCCCACGCACACCAGGCCCGTGCCCTCCAGCCCGGGTCGGCCGCCGCGGGCCTCGCGCAGGTAGAGCCCGTCGGTCACGGTGCTGCGCTGCGGGCTGCGCTCGCGCTCGTGGCGCCCGGTGAAGTCGACGACCTCGACCGCCCAGTCCGCCACCGGCAGCACTACCTCGAGGCCGTCGAGCGCGTAGTCGCCCTCGCCGATGTTGGTGAGCTCGTAGCGGACGCCGAGCAGCCCGCCCGCCTCGGCGGTGGCGCGGACGTCGAGGGCGAGCCCTGCGGCGTCGTCCTCGAGTCGGGCGCGCCACTCGCGGGTGGTGGTGGAGGTGGAGACGACGGTGAAGCGCGTCGTCCACCCGTGGTCGGGGGCGGCGGCCGGCAGGCGCCGGTGCCCGCGCAGGTGCGGACGGGTGAGCAGCCCGTGGGCGTGCTCGCCGAGCAGCAGGAGGGTGGCGCCGCGCCCGGCCGGCAGGGCACCGGCGACCGTGGCGCCTGCCCGCAGCGGTGCCAGCTCGAGTGCGCCCGCCCTGAGGTGCAGGCGCGCGCCCCCACCATCGCGCGCCTGCACCAGCGGCAGCACCGTGCGGCTGCTGAGCGGGGAGCGGGGCGCCGTGCGGTCACCCCCGTGACCGGTCACGGCCCCCGCTCCCCAGGTGACGCCGGAGGAGCTCATCCCTTCACGGCGCCGGCGGTGAGGCCGCGCACGAAGAACCTCTGCATGGTCAGGAACACGAAGATCGGGAGGACCATCGTGATGAAGCCGCCGGCCGTGGTGAGGTTCCAGCCCTGGCCGAGCTGCCCGCGCAGGCTGGTGAGGCTGACCGTGACCGGCTCGTTCTCGCCGGGGCCGATGAACACCAGCGCCACCAGCAGGTCGTTCCAGACCCACAGGAACTGCAGGATGGCGAAGGAGGCCAGCGCCGGCATCGACATCGGCAGCACGAGGCGCCAGAAGGTCTGGAAGTGCGAGGCGCCGTCGATCTTGGCCGACTCGATCACCGTGCCGGGCAGGGTGACCATGTAGCTGCGCAGGATGTAGACGGCCAGGCTCATGCCGAAGCCGATGTGCGCCAGCCACACGGCCGGGAAGGTGCCGTTGATGCCGAGGTCGCCGTAGATGCGCAGCAGCGGCACGAAGGCGACGAAGTTCGGGATGACGAGCAGGCTCACGATCACCAGGAACAGCGCGTCGCGACCCGGGAACCTCATGAAGGTGAACGCGTACGCCGCGAACGCCGCGATGAGGATCGGGATGACGGTGGCCGGCAGCGCGATGGCGAGGCTGTTCACGAACGCCCCGGCCATGTCGGCGCCGTTCCACGCCTCCTTGTAGTTGTCGAAGGTGAAGCCCTGGAAGGCGTTCTCGCCCACCAGCGCCGTCCACCACCCGGTGTTCTCGGCGTCGCGCAGCGGGCGGAACGAGGTGATGAGCGTGCCCAGGATCGGGGTGAGCCAGAGCAGGCACAGCACCGTGAGCACGATGCGGGCGAACCACCCGGCGCGGGCCGGGTTGGGATCGAAGTGCGTGGCCGACTTGCGGGCGCGGCGGCCCTGGACGGCCTCGCCCTTCTCGTTGCGGCGGCGGGCGGGCTTCGCGGGGGTGGGGACGACGGCGGTCATCGTGCTGCCTCCTCGGCCCGGAAGTGGCGGACCTGGTAGACGAGGATGGGGAGGACGGCGACCATCAGCAGGACGACGATCGCCGATGCCTTGCCGTTGTTGAAGTACGTGCTGAGCTGGTTCCAGAACTCGTTGGCGAGCACGTTGGTCTTGTAGTTGCCGTTGGTCATCACGTAGACGATGTCGAAGATCTTCATCACCGCGATCGTCACGGTGATGAAGACGGTGATGACCGTTCCCTTGATCTGCGGCAGCACCACTTGGAAGAAGATGGCACGCTCGCCGGCGCCGTCGATGCGGGCCGCCTCGAGGGTCTCGGCCGGCACGCCCTTGATGGCCGACGAGAGCAGGACCATGGCGAATCCGGCCTGCATCCACATCAGCACCAGCATCAGGAGCATGGAGTTGACGCGGAAGCCGCTCTGCTCCAGCCAGGAGACCGGGTCGCGGCCGAGGAGGCCGATGGCGGCGTTCTGCAGACCCACCTCGGGCTTGGCCTCGTAGACGAAGCGCCACACCACCGCGGCGCCGATGGCGCTCACGGCCATGGGCAGGAAGATGATGGTCTTGCTGAGCTTCTCCGAGCGCGGGCCGAGGCGGTCGGCGAGGGTGGCGACGACGAGTCCGAGCACCACGGTGCCGGCGGGGACGATGATCACCCACAGCAGCGAGTTGAGCAGGGTGACGGAGACGAAGTCCTTGTCGTCGAAGAGGTCGGTGTAGTTGTCGAACCCGACCCACTCGACGCCGGCGGCGTCCTTGAAGCTGGCGATCACCGTGGCGGTGGCCGGGTAGAGCAGGTAGACGCCGATGGCCAGGAAGGCCGGTGCGACGAACAGGTAGGGCTTGACGCGGTGCTCCCAGCGGCCGGGGAGCAGCTCGGCCAGCTTGTTGAGCACGAAGTAGAGCGCGACGGCGAAGCCGATGCCGGCGAGCACCGTGAGGAGCGCGGTGACGAGCTTGATCATGGGCGGGGGCCCTCGATTCGAAGTCGGGTGGTGGCGACCGGTGAGCGCCGGTGCACCGGGGAGCGGTGCGCCGGGGGCGGGTGGGGATCACCCGCCCCCGGCACCGGTCCGCGAGCGGACCTGGATCACGCGGCCGAGCTCGCCTCGACCGGCTCGATCGCCTCGATCAGTTCGACGGCCAGCTGTCGTCGATGTTCTTCAGCGTGTCGTCGAGCGACTGCTGGTCGCTGATCCACGCCGTCATCTCCTTCCAGAAGGTGCCCGCACCCACCTCGCCGGGCATCTGGTCGGAGCCGTCGAAGCGGAACGCCGTGGCGTCGTAGGCCACCTTCGCCATCTGCGAGGTCAGCTCGTCGGGGTAGAGGCTGAGGTCGAAGGTGGTGTGGGGCGAGATGAAGCTGCTCTTCGGAGCGGCGTCGACGCCGAGCTCGGGGTCCGACATCCACTTCATGACCTGGCGGGCGTTCTTGGAGTCGTTGAGCAGGACGGCGAGGTCGCCGCCGCCGAGGACGGGGTTCTCACCGCCGGCGCTGGCGGCCGGGAAGCCGAAGAGGCCGATGTCGCTCAGATTGACGCCCGTGCCCTCGGTGATGAAGTTCGGGATGAAGGAGCCCTGCTTGAACATCCAGCACTTGGGGCCGGACTTGTCGAACATCGGGAAGCCGGCCTTCGCGAAGCCGGTGCTGGCGATGGACTTGCGACCGCCGAGCACGTTGCCGTCGGTGAACATCAGCTTCTCGAACTCGGCGGCGGCCTCCTTGACCACCGGGGAGTCGAACTTGACGTCGTGCTTGACCCACTTGTCGTACTCGTCGACGCCGCCGTAGCGCAGGATGAGGTCCTCGAACCAGTCGGTGGCCGGCCAGCCGGTGGCGGTGTCGGACTCGATGCCCATGCACCAGGGGGTGCCGCCGTCGGCCTTGATCTGGTCGGTCAGCGCGTTGAGCTCGTCGATGGTCGTCGGGGCCTGGTAGCCGGCCTTCTCCCACGCGGCCTTGTTGTAGAAGACGAAGCTCTTGACGTTCATCTGCACGAGCAGGCCGTAGAGCTTCTTGTCGACCGTGCCGGTCTCGAGGGTGCCGGGGATCATCGTCTTCTTCAGCGCGTCGACGTCGACGACGTCGTCCAGCGGGGTCGCCGCGTTGCGCTTGACGATGTCGCCCACGACGCCGGGCTGCGGGATCAGCGCGATGTCCGGGGTGTCCTTGGCCTGGATCTTCGTCATGATCAGCTGGTTGATGTTCTCGACCTTCTCCAGCTTGACCTTCACGCCCGAGCCCTTCGACTTCTCGTCGAGCCAGGTCTGGAAGCCGTCCACGATCGGCTGGTCGACACTCATCCAGACCTTGATGGTGGTCGGGCCGTCGCCGCTCGCGTCGCTGTCGCCGCTGCCGCAGGCGGTGAGGCCGGTCGCGGCCAGGGCGAGTGCCGACGCGGCGATGATCTTGCGCGCGTTCATGGGTTCTCCTCGTGGGGTGTGATGTCCACCGGCCCGGCCCGGGGGAACGGGAGCGTCCGATCGTTGTGACCGGTGTCACTGCTGAATCGAATCAGCGGAATCATGCGCCCTCCTGCCCGGGGGCTGTCAAGCGTTTCGTGAGAATTGCCTGAGCGTGGCCGTCCGGTGTCGCGATCACGGGGCGTGATGAGCCGGGGCCGGCGGGCGGGCGTTACGCGGGGTTGGCGACGACCCATGCCGCGGCATCGCCCGGGAGACGGCCGTCGAGGAGCGGAGCGCTCGTCAGCAGGACCTCGCCCGGAAGCTCCACCGGTCGCTCACCCAGGTTCACGACCACGGCGACCCCGGCGTCGCGGCGGAAGGCCACCACGGCGTCCTGGTCGTCAGGGTCGTCCTGGCCCACCCAGGCGAAGCCGTCGCCGGCGAAGCCGGGGTGGGTGCGGCGCAGCGCGAGGGCCCGGTGGTAGAGCGCCAGCATGGACGACGCGTCGTCGGCCTGCGCCTGCGCGGTCAGCCCCGCCCATCGCTCCGGCTGAGGGAGCCAGGGCGTGCTGCCCGGCGGGCCGAAGCCGAAGGGGGCGCTCGCGCCCGACCAGGGCAGCGGCACGCGGCAGCCGTCGCGGCCGGGCACGGTGCCGCCCGAGCGGTGGTGCACGGGGTCCTGGCGCAGATGGTCGGGCAGGTCCTCGACCTCCTCGAGGCCGAGCTCCTCGCCCTGGTAGAGGTACGCGCTGCCGGGCAGCCCGAGCAGGAGCAGGGCCGCGGCGCGGGCCCGGCGTCGTCCGAGCGCAAGGTCGAGGGTGCCGTCGGGGCGGCGGCCGAAACGGGTGACGTGGCGGGTCTCGTCGTGGCTCGACAGCGACCACGTGGGCGGAGCGCCGGTAGAGGCCAGCGCCGCGAGGGAGCCCTCGATCGCCTCCCGCAGCGCGCGGGCCGACCAGGGAGCGTGCACCAGGTCGAAGTTGAAGGCCGTGTGCAGCTCGTCGGGTCGCACGTAGCGGGCCAGCCGCTCGGGCGTGCGGACGACGGCCTCCGCGACGCTCACGAGCGAGCGGCCGGTGGCCCGCTCGCCCTCGTCGAGCACCCCGCGCCAGCGCCGGAGCACGGCGTGCACCTCGTCGACGTCCCAGTGGGTGTCGTTGAGCCAGGGGCCCTGGGCGCCGTCGTGGGCCGCCGGCGCGGTGGCGTCGGGGAGCCCGGGTCGCTTGGCGAGCGCGGGCACCGCGTCGAAGCGGAAGCCGTCGACCCCGAGGCGCAGCCAGTGCCGCAGCACCTCGTCGTACTCGGCGGCGACCTCCTCGAGGTCCCAGGCGAGGTCGGGCTGCTCGGGGGCGAAGGTGTGCAGGTACCACTCGCCGGGGCGCCCGTCGGGCTCACGGAGCCGGGTCCAGGCCGGGCCCCCGAACGCGCTCTGCCAGTTGTTGGGCGGTTCGTCGCCGTCCGGGCCGCGCCCGGGGCGGAAGTGGAAGCGCCGGCGAGCCGGCGAGCCGGGGGCGGCGGCCGCGGCCTCGACGAACCACGGGTGCTCGTGCGAGACGTGGTTGGCGACGACGTCCAGCACGACCCGCAGGCCGAGCTCGTGGGCGCGGTCGATGAGCTCGGCGGCGTCCTCGAGGGTGCCGAGGGCCGGGTGGATGCCGCGGTGGTCGCTCACGTCGTAGCCGCCGTCGGCCAGCGGCGAGGGGTACCAGGGGGCGATCCAGACGCCGTCGACGCCGAGGTCGCGCAGGTACGGCAGCCGGGCGATGATGCCGCGCACGTCGCCGGTGCCGTCGCCGTCGGCGTCGGCGAAGCTGCGGGGGTAGATCTCGTAGATCACCGCGCGCCGCCACCAGGGCGAGCCCGCCGGACCCCGTGCGTCCGGGGCGCTTGACGGCGCGGAACTGACGTGCGAATGTGTGGCGTCGGTCACTGCTGAATCGTCACAGCAGGCAGGTTCGGAGGTCAACAGTCGTGGTCAGGGCGAAGTCGGGGTCCGCGCGTCGCGCGACGCTGAGCGACGTGGCGCAGGCCGCGGGCGTCTCCGCCACCACAGCCTCCTACATCCTCAACGGCCGCGCCCAGCAGATGCGCATCGCGGGCGACACAGAGGAGCGCGTGCGCGCCGCCGCCGAGTCGATCGGCTACCGCCCCGACCGCAACGCCCGCTCGCTGCGCACCTCCAGCACGGCCGCCATCGGCGTCATCACCGACTACGTGGCCTCCGGCATGTTCTCCTCGCGGATGCTCGCCGGCGCCAACGCCGCGGCGCTCGCCGCCGACCACGTGCTCGTGATCGGCGAGACCGACGGCGATCCCCGCGTCACCCAGCTGCTGGTGAGCGAGATGCTGGATCGCCGCGTCGACGGCCTCCTCTTCGTCACCCGCACCTCGCTGCGCCTCACCCTGCCCGCCGAGCTGCCCGACGACCGCACGGTCGCGCTCAACTGCGTGGACGACGCCCGCGCGGTGCCCTCCGTGCTGCCCGACGAGGTTGCGGGCGGGCGCGCTGCGGCGCAGGTGCTGCTCGACGCCGGCGTGCGCGCCGGCGTGGTCGTGGTCGGCGTCGACCCCACCCCCAACGCGATCGCGGGACCGGCCCGCCTCGAGGGCATCTCGGGTCGCCTCGCCGAGGCCGGTGTCGGCATCGCCGCGGTGCTCGACTGCGACTGGACGGTCGACCAGGCCTTCGCCGCGGTGTCGGCCCACCTGGCGGCGGGCGGGCGGCCGCGGGCGCTCGTGTGCCTCAACGACCGCATCGCCATGGGCGCTTACCAGGCGCTCGCCGAGTTCGGCCTCACCATCCCCGGCGACGTGGCCGTGGTGTCCTTCGACGGCTCCGAGCTCGCCGGCTGGCTGCGCCCGAAGGTCGTCTCGGTCGAGCTGCCCTTCGCCGCGATGGGACGCCGGGCCGTCGAGCTCGTGCTGGACCCCGACCCGCCGTCCCAGGTGCTCGTCGACATGCCGGTGCAGGCCGGCGCGTCGGTGTCGTGAGCAGGTAGCGACCGTGTTCGAGCTCGCCGACGCCTGGGTGTGGGACACCTGGTACACCCGCGCCGACGGGCGCCACCACGCCTTCCACCTGCAGGCGCCGCGCAGCCTCGGCGACCCCGCGCTGCGCCACCACGCCGCGAGCATCGGCCACGCCACGAGCACCGACCTGCAGCACTGGCGATCGAGCGGCACGGCGGTGCGGGCGTCGTCCACGGGCTTCGACGACCTCGCCACCTGGACCGGGTGCGTGGTGCGCGACGACGCCGGCACCTGGCACCTGATCACCTCGGGGCTCTCGCGGGCCGAGGGCGGACGGGTGCAGCGCATCGGAGGCCGCTCCGCCGAGCGGGTCGAGGGCCCCTGGGGGGAGCCGCGGTGGGTGCTCGAGGCAGACCCGCGCTGGTACGCCGTGCTCGGCGCCGCGGGTGCCGACGAGACCCACTGGCGCGACCCCTGGGTGGTGCGCGGCGACGACGGTCGCTGGCACCTCCACGCCACCGCGCGGGCGGCGGGCTCCACCGCCGCGGTGATCGCGCACGCGACCTCGGCCGACCTCCTCACCTGGCAGGTGCAGCCGCCGCTCTCGGCGCCGAGCCGACGCTTCGGCTGGGCCGAGGTGGTGTCCTTCCACCGCATCGACGGCCGCTGGTGGCTGCTCTTCTCCTGCCTGGGCGACCAGCTGGGCGGGCCGGACGCTGCGATCGAGGACGCCGGTGGCACCTGGATCGTCGCGTGCGACGGCCCGGGCCGATCGGTCGACCTCGACGCCGCGGTGCGCCTCACCACTGCGCGCCTCTACGTCGCCCGGCTGGTGCCGGCCGATCCCGTCGCGGCGCCCGACGCCGAGCGCTGCGATCTGTCCCTCGAGCAGCTGCGGCTCATCGCCTTCGTCGACCGCGACGCCGACGGCCGCTTCGGCGGCCGGCTGACCGACCCCCTGCGCCTGGCCTGCGCCGAGGACGACGCCCCCGCGCTCGTCGACGGCGACCCGGCCTGGCACCCCCACGAACGCCCCGCTCGGGCGGGCCTGCCGGCCCTCGCGACCGGCTCATCCATCCACGACGGATCGTCCGGCACGTACCTGCCGGTGGAGGAGAACTGACATGGCAACCGTCCGCTTCGAGAAGGCCCAGCGCTGGTACCCCGGCGCTGACAGCCCCGCCGTCCCCGGCATCGACCTCGAGATCAAGGACGGCGAGTTCGTCGTCCTCGTCGGCCCCTCGGGGTGCGGCAAGTCCACGACCCTGCGCATGCTCGCCGGCCTCGAGGAGGTGACCGACGGGCGCATCTTCATCGGCGACCGCGACATCACCGACATGCAGCCGAAGGACCGCGACATCGCGATGGTCTTCCAGAGCTACGCGCTCTACCCGCACATGAGCGTCGCCGACAACATGGCCTTCGCGCTCAAGATGGCCAAGATGAGCAAGGAGGAGCGCGAGGTGCGGGTCAAGGAGGCCGCCGAGATCCTCGGCCTCACGCCCTACCTCGAGCGCAAGCCGAAGGCCCTGTCGGGCGGCCAGCGCCAGCGCGTCGCCATGGGCCGCGCGATCGTGCGCAAGCCGCAGGTCTTCCTGATGGACGAGCCGCTGAGCAACCTCGACGCCAAGATGCGCGTGCAGACCCGCACCGACATCGCCCGCCTGCAGCGCGAGCTCGGCGTCACCACGGTGTACGTCACCCACGACCAGGTGGAGGCGATGACGATGGGCGACCGCGTGGCCGTGATGGACGCCGGGCGCCTGCAGCAGGTCGACACCCCCCTCAACCTCTACGACCGGCCCGCCAACCTCTTCGTGGCCGGCTTCATCGGCTCCCCGCAGATGAACCTGCTGCCCGGCCGCGTGATCGACGGCTGCATCGACCTCGGCGGTCTCCAGGTGCCCGTGCCCGCGGGCTCGGCCGTGCCGAGCGACGGCCGGGTCGTCGTCGGCATCCGCCCCGAGGCCTGGCGCCTCGTGGGCGAGGGCGAGGGGCTGCCGATCTCCGTCACGGTCGTCGAGGAGCTCGGCGCCGACGGCTTCGTCTACGGCACCTCCGACCTCGCCGGCGAGGAGGTCAATCTCACCGTGCGGGTGCCCGGTCGGCACGCGCCGGCGAAGGGCGAGGTGGTGCGGGTGGCCGCCGACCCCGAGCAGGTGCACATCTTCGACGCGGCCAGCGGTGAGCGACTCTCTTCCTGAGCGGTGGGCGGGCGCCGTCCTCGAGGCCCTCGGCCCCGCGGACGGCGACGCCTGGCTCGCTCGGCTGCGACTCGTCGAGCCGGCGCTGCGCGAGGCGCTCGGCGTCGTCCACCCGGACGGCGGGGAGGCGTTGCTCGACCGCCTGCTCGAGGTGGCGCTGGCGGCCGCCTCGGCGCGCCCGGAGCCTTTGCGCCGCCTCGATCGCCGCCGCGAGATCGATCCCGCGTGGTTCCTGCGGCCCGAGATGGTGGGCTACGTGGCCTACGCCGACCGGTTCGCCGGCGACCTCGGCGGCGTGCGGCGGCGGCTCGACCACCTGAGCTCGCTGGGCGTCCGCTACCTCCACCTGATGCCGCTGCTGGCCCCCCGGGAAGGGGAGAACGACGGCGGCTACGCGGTGGCCTCCTACGAGCAGGTCGACCCGCGGCTCGGCACGATGGCCGACCTCGAGGCGCTGGCGGACGACCTGCACGAGCGCGACATCGCCCTGTGCATCGACTTCGTGCTCAACCACACCGCCGACACCCACCCGTGGGCGCTCGCGGCGCGGGCCGGCGACGAGCGGTACCGCGCCTTCTACCGCTTCTTCGACGACCGGGAGGGGCCCGACCGCTACGAGCGCTCGCTCGTCGACGTCTTCCCGGCCACCGCGCCCGGCTCGTTCACCTTCCTTCCGGACGCCGACGCCTGGGTGTGGACGACCTTCCACGACTACCAGTGGGACCTCGACTGGTCGAACCCCGACGTGCTCGTGGAGATGCTGGCGACCCTGCTGCGCCTGGGCAACCGCGGCGTCGACGTGCTGCGCCTCGACGCCGTACCGTTCCTGTGGAAGCGGGAGGGCACGGTGTGCCAGGGCGAGCCCGAGGCTCACCGCCTGCTGCAGGTGCTGCGGGCGCTCAGCCGGGTGGCCGCCCCTGGTCTGCTGCTCAAGGCCGAGGCGATCGTCGGGCCCGACGAGCTCGTGCGCTACCTCGGCGGCCACGAGCCCGTGCGCGCCGAGTGCGACCTCGCCTACGACAACCAGCTGATGGTGATGCTGTGGTCGACCCTGGCCACCCGCGACACCCGGCTCGCGGTGGCGGCGCTGAGCCGGCGGCGTCGTCCGCCGGCGGGCACGGGGTGGGTCACCTACGTGCGCTGCCACGACGACATCGGGTGGGCGGTGGCCGACGAGGACGCCCGCTCGGTGGGCCTCGACCCCGAGGCGCACCGCCGGTTCCTGGCCGACTTCTACGCCGGTCGCCACCCCGGCAGCTTCGCGCGCGGCCTCGACTTCCAACCCGACCCGGTCACCGGAGCGGTGCGCACGTCGGGCTCAGCCGCCTCGCTCGCCGGGCTCGAGCAGGCGGTGGTGCGCGGCGACGCACGCGGGGTGGCGGCGGCCGTCGACCGGCTCCACCTGCTCCACGCGATCGCCTTCACCCTGGGCGGCATCCCGCTCGTCTACATGGGCGACGAGCTCGCCCTGCCCAACGACCTCGCCTGGGCCGACGAACCCGGCCACCGCGACGACAACCGCTGGATCCACCGCCCCCGGTTCCCGTGGGACGACCTCGCCGAGCTCCGCCAGGGCGCGGCCGGGCGGGTGGAGCGGGGTCTGCGCGACCTCGTGGCGCTGCGGGCGCGGTCGGCGTCGCTGCGGGGGGACGCAGACCTGCGCTTCCTCGACACCGGCGACCCGCGCCTGCTCGCCTTCGTGCGCCACCACCCCGCGGCCCACCCGGTGCTCGTGGTCGGCTGCTTCAGCGACAGCCCGGTGCCGCTTCCCACGCGCCTGCTCGACGAGGCCGGCGTGGTCGGCGCCCCCGTGCTCCACGCCTCCGCCCCCCTCGCCGACGCCCACCTCTCCCCCTGGCACGTGCTGGTGGTCGGCCGCCCCGACTGACCGCCGAGGGGGCGGGGATCGTGCGCCGAGAGGGCGGGGTTGGTGCGCCGAGAGGGCGGGGATCGTGCGCCGAGGTGGAACGTCAGTGCCAGGCGGGGCCGAGCTCGGCGAGCCGCGGCGGGTCGGCGCCCGGGCGCGACACCGTGACCCCGGCGGCCTCCGCCGCGGCCTCGAGGACGACGCGCAGCGCCGCCGCATCCGCCGGCACACCGTGGGTGAGCACACGGGCGAGGAGAGCCGCGGAGATCGTGTCGCCGGCCCCGATGGTGTCGGCGACCGTGACGACGGCACCCGACACCTCCACCGCGGCGCCCGCGACCAGACCGGCCAATCCTTCGCCGCCTCGCGTGAGCACCGCCAGCGCCGGGCCGAGCCCGCGCAGCTCGTCGAGGACGTCGAGCGGGTCGCGGCCCGGCTGGAGGAAGTCGGCGTCCTCGTCGCTGAGCTTCACGATCGTGCAGTGCCGCGCGAGGTCGAGCACCCGCGCCCAGGCCTCGGCGGCGGGCCCGAGCAGGGCGGGGCGCACGTTGGGGTCGAAGCTCACCGGCACGTCGGCGGCCGCCGCGGCGGCCACGGCGTCGTCCACCACGCGGGCGCCGGGGGAGAGGTAGGCGCTGATCGAGCCGAGGTGCAGCGCGCGGGAGGCGGCCGCGAGGCCGGCGGGCAGCGGTGCTGGCGCCCAGGTGATGGCGAAGTCGTAGGTGGCCGCGCCGTCGGCGCCGATGGTGGCGACCGCCCGGCTCGTGGTGCCGCCCGGCTCGAGCGAGGTCGGGGTGAGCGGCACGTCGTTGGCGGCCAGGTGCGCGAGGACGACGCGCCCGTCGTCGTCCTCGGCGAGGTGGGTGTGCAGCAGCGCTGGCACGCCGAGGCGCGCCAGACCGATGGCGACGTTGAGCGGCGATCCGCCGGGGTGGGCGACCTCCTTCCCCTCAGCGCCCTCAGCGCTGCGGACGACATCGACGAGCGCCTCGCCGACGACGAGGACGGCGGGGGGCTGGTCGGCAGGGGCATCCACGCAGGCGATCGTAGGGGCCGCGCGCCGTCGGCGGAGGCGATCCGGGCGGCGTCGCACGGCCGTGCCGACATACTCGGGGCATGGAGCAGCCCGCGCGCATCAACCACCCCGACCTGGCCGAACCGTTGCGCTCGCGCTGGAGTCCGAGCGTCTTCGACGCCGCCCACGAGATCGCGGCCGCGGACGTCGAACTGCTGCTCGAAGCCGCCCGCTGGGCGCCGAGCGCCGGCAACCGGCAGCCGTGGCGCTACCTCGTGCTGCCCCGCGGCAGCGCCGGGCATGCCGCGCTCGTCGAGCACCTCTCGCGCGGCAACGCCGGCTGGGTGCCGCGCGCCTCGCTGCTGCTGGTCTCCACGATCGCCCGGGGCGCCGACGGCAACGACTTCGGCGACCTGCACGTGCCGCTGCACGACCTCGGCCAGGCCACGGCCCACCTCACCCTGCAGGCGCACGCGATGGGCCTGCACGTGCACCAGTTCGCCGGTTTCGACCACGCCGCCGTGGCCGCCGCGCTCGGCGTACCCGACGACGCCCTCGTGCTGGCGGGCATCGCGGTCGGGCGCCGCGGCGACGCGGCTGAGGTCGACCCGCGCGACGCCGAGCGCGAGCAGCGCGAGCGGGTGCGTCGTCCGCTGGGGGAGATCGCGTTCGGCGACCGCTGGGGCGAGGCCTGGACGCCGGCCGAGGGCTGAGCGCTCGCGAGGGCTACGGGCTGGACCGGCCTGGGAGACTGAAGGCATGACCACGCTGCACGACTTCTCCGCCACCTCGATCGACGGCAAGGAGGTCGACCTCTCCGAGTACCGCGGGCAGGTCGTCCTCGTGGTGAACACCGCCTCCCAGTGCGGCTTCACGCCCCAGTACAAGGGTCTGCAGGAGCTCTACGACAAGTACAGCGACCAGGGCCTCGTCGTCCTCGGCTTCCCCTGCGACCAGTTCGGCCACCAGGAGCCGGGCGCGGACGACGAGATCGCCTCCTTCTGCGAGCGCAACTTCGGCGTCGAGTTCCCGCTGTTCTCCAAGATCGAGGTCAACGGCGACGGCGCCCACCCGGTCTACAAGTGGCTCAAGGACCAGAAGGGCGGCCTCACCGGCAAGGGCATCAAGTGGAACTTCACCAAGTTCCTCGTGGGCCGCGACGGCCAGGTGATCGACCGCTACGCCCCGACCACCAAGCCCGAGAAGATCTCGAAGGACGTCGAGAAGGCGCTCGCCGCCCAGTAGTCATCGCACTCGCACAGGGCCCGGCCTCCGCCGTCACGGTGGACGCCGGGCCCTCGCGCGTCCGTGGCCGGTGCGCCGGCCGCCGACTGTTCCCCTGGGGCTGGGCGTGCGTTCATCGCAGCCTCACCGGACCCCACCGCATCCCCTCTAGCGTCCCGCGGGGCGGCCGCGGGGCGTCGGGAGGTGGGACATGGATGCGCAGACCGCTGCGGGGAGAACGGGCGGGCGACTCGCGGCGATCGGGGCCGACCGCGTCGTCGTGCTCGCGGTCGCGGCCGTCGTCGGGTGGTGGTGCCTCCGCCTCGTCGACCGGGGTCTTCCCGGCCGGTCGCTGGTCGACCTGCAGGTCTACCGCATGGGCGGTGCGGGCGTCGGGCACGGCGACCTCTACTCCCTGGCCCTGCCGTCCAACGGACTGCCCTACACCTACCCGCCGTTCGCGGCCGCGCTCACCGCGCCGCTCGCCCAGGTGCCGCTTGGAGCGCTGGTGGTGCTGTGGACCGCGGCCGGCGTGCTCTGCCTGGCCTTCGTGGTGGGTCGCGTCCTGGCCGTCACCGGGGTCCCGCCCCGCCGTCGGGGCACGGTGGTGCCGGTCGTCGTCGTCCTCTCGCTGGCCCTCGAGCCGGTGTGGTCGACGCTGTCGTTCGGGCAGGTCAACCTCTTCCTGCTGGCCCTCGTGGTGGGCGACGCCCTGCGCCCCGTCGGCGCCTCGCAGCGATGGGCGGGCGTCGGCATCGGCATCGCCGCCGGCATCAAGCTCACCCCGCTGATCTTCATCCCCTACCTGGTGCTCACCGGCCGTTTGCGGGCGGCGGCGATGGCCACGGCCGCGTTCGCCGGCACCGTCGCCATCGGCTTCGCCGTCGACCCGCGCTCCGCCACCGACTACTGGACCGGGGTGATGTGGGACGCCGACCGCGTGGGGGGCGTGGCCTACGCCGGCAACCAGTCGACCCTCGGCGTGCTCACCCGCTGGGGCGGCGGCGAGCCGGCGTCCTGGGTGTGGCTGCTGGTGGCGGGGACGCTCTCCGGCGCGGCGCTGCTCCTCGGCGTGCTGCTCCACCGCCGCGGCGAGCCGGCCCTCGGCCTGTGCCTGGCCGCGACCGCGATGCTCCTCGCCTCGCCGATCTCGTGGGACCACCACTGGGTCTGGTGCGTGCCCACCGCCCTCGCGCTCCTGAGCGCGCTGCGGCACCGGGACCGTGCGGTGCGCATCGGCGCCATCGCGAGCTGGGTGGCCGTCTTCGCATCGGCCTGCGTGTGGTGGGGTCCCGAGAGCGGAGGGGTCGAGCTCCGCTGGACGCTCGCGCAGCAGGTGCCCGGCAACGGCTACTTCCTAGCCGCGCTCGGCCTCCTCGGCGTAGTGCTGTTCGCGGCGCTCCCGCGCGGACGACGCACCACGCCCGCGGACGAGCGACGGGGCCGCCCCCTCGTCCGAGCGAGAGGAGCGGCCCCGTCGTCAGCGGTTCCGGATCAGGACCGGAGCCGGGTCACACCCGGGTGAGCTCCGGGCTGCCGACGCCCCCGGCACCGTCGCCGCGGTCGCTGCCCGCCTCCCGCGTGGACAGCGGGGTGCGGTCGAGCGAGGTGCCCTCGACGTCCACGTTGGGGAGGATGCGGTCGAGCCAGCCCGGCAGCCACCAGGCCTTCTCGCCGAGCAGGAACAGCAGGGCCGGGATGAGCACGAGGCGCACGATGAAGGCGTCGAAGACGATCGCCGAGGCGAGCGCGAAGCCCATCGACTGCACGATCGGCTCGCTCTGCAGCATGAAGGCGGCGAAGACCGCGATCATGATGGTGGCCGCCGCGGTGACCACGCGCGCGCTGTTGCGGAAGCCGTCGATGACGGCCTCGCGGGTGCTCATGCCGTGCACGTGCGCCTCGCGCATGCGGGTCACCAGGAACACCTGGTAGTCCATCGCCAGGCCGAAGACGAGGCCGATCAGGAAGATCGGCATGAAGCTGACGATCGGCTGCGGGTCGAAGAGGCCGAAGGTGCCCTCCTGGAAGATCGCGACCGTGACGCCGAGGGTGGCGAGCACCGACAGCAGGAAGCCGAGGGTGGCGGTAAGCGGCACGAGGATCGAGCGGAACACCAGCATGAGCAGGATGAACGCCAGTCCGATCACGATCGCCAGGTAGATCGGCAGTGCCGAGCTGAGGCGGTCGGAGATGTCGGTGGTGATGGCGGTCAGGCCGGTGATGCCGATCGTCGTGCCGGTGCTGGCCTCGATACCGCCCTGGCCGTCGCGCAGCGCGAGCAGGAGGTCCTGCGTGGCGGTGTCGTCGGGGCCGGTCGAGGGCGTGATCTGCACGAGCGCGCCGGTCGCGGGGCCGGTGACCTCTCCGGTGGCGGGGTCGATCGCGGCATTGGTGGCGAGGACCTGCGCGTTGGCCACGCCGTCCTGCTCACCGGCCCAGGCGGCGACGTCGGCGAAGGCCTGGTCGCGCTGGCCCTCGGGCACGTCGCGGGCGTCGACCACCGTCACGAGCGGGCCCTCGCGACCGGGGCCGAAGTACTCGCTCATGAGGTCGGAGGCCTTGCGCTGGGTGGTGTCCGGAGCGGCGGTGCTGTCGGTCGGGAAGGCCAGCTGGAGATCCTTGAGCGGCACGGCCAGCGCGCCGAGCGCGATCACGACGACCGCGGCGAAGGCGAGCGGCTGCTTGCCCACGAGGCGTGCCCACCGCACGCCGTTGTTGAGCACGTGGCCCTCGGCGTCGCGGGCGGGGCGGTAGCGGCGCACCGTGCCGCCGAACGCCTTGGTCTTCAGCATGCCGAGGATGGCGGGCAGCAGCGTGAGCGCCACGAGCACGGCCACCAGCACGGTGGCCGCCGCAGCCAGACCCATCGCGGTGAGGAACGGGATGTTGACCACCGACAGGGCGGCGAGGGCGATGAGCACCGTCAGGCCCGCGAACACCACGGCCGATCCGGCGGTGCCCACCGCGATGCCGGCCGCGTGCTGGCGGTCGTCGGTGTGCTGCAGCTCGTTGCGGTAGCGCGCGAGGATGAACAGCGCGTAGTCGATGCCGACGGCGAGGCCGATCATCGAGGCGAGGATCGTCGTGGAGGAGTTGAGGTCCATCACCGCGGTCAGCGCGGTGACGCCCGACAGGCCGATGCCCACGCCGAGCACGGCGGTGACGAGCGGCATGCCGGCGGCCACGAGGGCGCCGAAGGTGAGCACGAGGACGACGAGCGCCACGCCGATGCCGATCGCCTCGGAAGTGAGGCCGAGCTTGGGCTGCGTCTTCGAGCCGGCGCCGTTGATCTCGGCGGTCAGGCCGGCCTCCCGCGCGGTGTCGAGCGCCGCGTCGAGCTTCTCGACGGAGCTCTCCTTCACGTCCGCGGGGGTCTTGACGTCCCACGAGAAGCTCATGACGCCCACGCGGCCGTCCTCGGCGGACGGCGAGACCGCGGCGGCGTTGGTGCGCGCGGCGGCGACGTCGCCGCCGGCGGAGGTGGCGGCGTCCACGAACTGCTTCTGCTGCTGCGCGGCGAGCTCGACGGGGTTGCCGAGCTGCGGGTTCGCCGGCTGCTCGGGGGTGTCGGCCTTCATCTGCGGCAGCGCCTTGATGTCGCTGATCAGCTTCTCGACGACGGGGCCGTAGGTGGCGTCGTCCAGCGTGCTGCCCTCGGGGGCGGCGAGGACGACGTTCACGCTCGCGTCGTCGAAGGCGTCACCGGATGCGGGGAAGAGGTCCTTCTGCAGCGTCGCGGCCTTCTCCGAGGGGATGCCCGGGATGGAGAACTCGTCGGAGAAGGGCTTGGAGATCGCGCCGGCGAGGCCGCCGACGACGACGGCGAGCAGCAGCCACCCGCCGATGAAGACGGGCCAGCGCCGATAGGCGGTGGTGCCGAGACGGTAGAGCAGGCGGGCCATGGTGGGGACTCCTGGTGGTGAGGCGGCGGGATCTCCGCCGGGCGGGGGTCGGGAGGTGGGATCAGGTGACGATCAGGCGGGCGTCGGCGACGACGCCCGCGAGGTGATCGGCGAAGGGGAGGTCGGGGTCGGCCTCGAAGCGCTCGAGGGCCGCATCGAAGAAGGTCGCCACCAGGCGCCCGATCAGACGGGCCCGGGCGGTCGGGAAGTCGGCGCCCTCGCGGGCGCGCACGTGCTCGACGAAGGTCGCGCTGAGCTCCTCGAAGCGCTCGTGCACCATCGCCAGCAGCCGGGAGTCGCCGAGGATGGCCGCGCGGCCGGCCGCGATCGCCTCCTGGTCGCTGGCCTGCTCGGCCACGATGTCGCGGGCCAGCACCATCACGTCGTCCAGGAGGTTGGCGGTGGGCCCACCGTCGACGAAGACGGCGAGGCGGTCGGCGGAGAGCTCCGGCATCGGCCCGAGGACGACGTCGGCCTTGGCGTCGAAGTAGTTGAACACCGTGCGCCGCGACACGTCGGCCTCGACGGCGAGGTCGTCCATCGTCCAGCCGTCGAAGCCCTTATCGAGCGTGAGGCGCACGGCGCACTGCTGCAGACGGAGCGCGGTCTGGTGGCGCTTCGTCTCTCGGCGTGTGCACTGCTCGGTCACGAGTGCAATCTTGCACCATCATTCAAAGGAGTGCAGAAATGTGACGGTGGTCACGGGGGTGGCTGGGGGCTGGTTCCGGGCGTCAGGGGGTTGGGGGGGGGGGGGGGAGGG
>NZ_CAXRAZ010000062.1:0-12296 GCF_964229035.1 Nocardioides sp.
ACAACCACCAGCAAGAAACTTGCCAGAATCATCAATTGCCGAAAACACACAACAACCCACACCCAAAGGCACAAGCTGCTGCACACAAACATCACAACAATCTATGCATGACACACTGTTGAGTTCTCAAACATCACACGCTCCGAGGCTTCCCGTTGCCGGTCGGTCCTCACGCTGATGGTCCGCACCTGTGAGGCTCCGGTCTGTGCCAGCCCCGCAAGGGCTGCTTTTCTGACCGGCACCGTGTCGGTGCGAGACGGCCGCGGGATCCGGGGGCCCTCCGCCTGACCGGCGTCTTGCCCCCCGTCGCTCCCGGCGACAAAGAGAACATTACGCATCCCCCGCAGATCGCACAAATCGAGACGACGTGACCCGGGCCACAGAGCGCTGGACCGCCCTCCGGCCTGCTGGGAGAGCCGCCCGCAGCGGCTCTCCACGCACCCGCGTCGTCAGCCCACACGCACCCCAGCAAAACGCTTCTTGCCCCGACGCAGGACCAGCCACGCGCCGTCCACGAGGTCGGTGGCAGCGGGGACGTGGGAGGGGTCGTCGACGCGGACGTTGTTGATGTAAGCGCCGCCCTCGGCGACGGTGCGCCGCGCCTCGCCCTTGGACGACGCGAGGCCGGCCAGGACGAGGAGCTCCACCACGTCGGGCAGCGGCGCTCCCCCATCGATGTCGGCGATGCCCGCACCGGCGAGAGCCGCGGCGAGGGTCGCGCCGGGCAGGGACGTGACGTCGCCGCCGCCGAACAGGGCGCTCGCGGCCGCCTTGGCGGCCTCCGTCTCCTCCTGGCCGTGCACGAGCGTGGTGACCTCGTCGGCCAGGACCTTCTGCGCCTCCCTGGCGAAGGGCTTCTCGGCATGGCGGGCCTCAAGGGCCTCGATCTCCTCCCGCGGCAGGAAGGTGAACACGCGCAGCAGCTCGCCGACCTTCTCGTCCTCCACGTTCAGCCAGAACTGGTGGAAGGCGTAGGGGGCCAGGAGGCCGGCGTCCAGCCAGAGCGCGCCGCCCTCGGTCTTGCCGTACTTCGTGCCGTCGGCCTTGGTGATGAGCGGCGTTGCGAACGCGTGGGCGCTGCCGCCGTCCGAGCGCCGAATCAGCTCAACACCTCCGGTGAGGTTGCCCCACTGGTCCGAGCCACCGAACTGCAGCGTCACGCCGTGGCGCCGGTAGAGGGTCAGGAAGTCCATCGACTGCAGGAGCACGTAGGAGAACTCGGTGAAGCTGATGCCGGACTCCAGGCGGCGGCGCACGGTCTCGCGCGCCAGCATCCGGTTGACCGGGAAGTGCTTGCCGACGTCGCGCAGGAAGTCGACGACCGACATCGGGCCGGTCCAGTCGAGGTTGTTGACCATCGTGGCCGCGTTCTCGCCCTCGAAGGAGAGGAAGGGCTCGATCTGCGAACGCACCCGCTGGGTCCACTCCTCCACGGTCTCGGCCGAGTTGAGCGTGCGCTCGCCGGAGTCGCGGGGGTCGCCGATCATGCCGGTGGCGCCGCCCACCAGGGCGAACGGCGTGTGGCCGGCGCGCTGGAGCCTCATCGCAGTGACGATCTGGACCAGGTTGCCCATGTGGAGGCTCGGGGCCGTGGGATCGAAGCCGACGTAGAACCGCACGCTGCCCTCGGTGAGCGCAGCGCGCAGCGCGTCGCGGTCGGTGGACTCGGCCAGCAGGCCGCGCCACTCGAGATCGTCGGGGAGAGCGGGGTCGACGGACAACGTCGTTCCTTTCGATGGGCTGCGCCGCAGGCGCGGGTCGGGATCTGGGCCAAGCCTGCCCCATGGCCCGGCACACCCGCGGGCGCGGTTCGTCCCGGGAGACGTGGACGATCGCCTCCATCCGGTGCCCTCGACGGTTAGCCTGAGTCGGTGGACGGGCAGTTCCCGAGACTCAGCGATCTGTTGCGTGCCCAGGGCCCTCTCGGCGCGGACGCTGCCGCGCGCCTGCTCCTCCCGGTGGCCGAGTCGCTGGCCGTCGTCCACGACCGGGGCGAGGTACATGGTGCGATCTCGCCGGACGCGATCGTCATCGGCACCGACGGGACGGCCGGGATCCTGCCGCGGACGGCGGTCGTCCCCGACCCGGCCTTCCTGCAACCCGGGTCCGACCGCATGTGGCGGCCTCGGGCCACCGACGACGTGTGGGCGATGGGCGCGCTGCTGGTGCACACGGCCACCGGACGCCCCCCGGTGGGAGCGCCGCAGCCACGACTCGTGGGGTGGTTGACACCGCTGCTCGAGCTGGCGCTCGCCGTCGACGACCGCGAGCGACCGACCATGGGCGAGGTGGCCCAGTACCTGCGGGGACCGACGTCGGCGGCGTCCGGCAGCGACCAGGACGAGGGGAGGCGCCGGCGCGCGGTCGTGCCGCTCGCGGTCGGCGGCGTCGTCCTGCTGGCCGCCGTGGGAGGCGCGCTGCTGTTCCTGCCGGGAATGCGCGACGGGGAGGACACGGCCCCGCCGGCCGCCGCGACCTCGCGCTCGACACCCGCCCCGTCGGCGTCCACGACGACCGTGCCGAGTGCCACCGCCACTGCACCGGTGGTGACGGCCGCCCGGCTGGAGTCGTTCGCGCGACGGTACGTGGCGACGGCCAGTCGCGACCCCCGCGCAGGCTTTCGCATGCTGACCCCCGAGTACCAGTCGAGCAGTCCCCGCTACACAGAGGTGTGGCGCGGTATCCGCGCACCGCGGATCCTCTCGGTGACGGCCGATCCCGACCGGCTCTCGGTGTCGTACCGCTACCGCTACCTGCGCGACGGTCGCAGCATCACCGAGGACATCACGCTGCGCCTCGTCGCGCAGGGTGACTCACTGCTGATCGCCGGCGCGACCGCGCGTCCTGTCTGACGCGGCGCTCCGGGGACGGGTCTCACGATCCACGGGTGACCTCAGCGCCGGTCGGAACCGGGCACGCCACTAGGGTGTGCCCACCTCCCGGGGCGGTAGCTCAGTCGGTCAGAGCAGAGGACTCATAATCCTTGGGTCGTGGGTTCGAGCCCCACCCGCCCTACCGCGCCCCACCTGCGAGAACGTCCCGAATCGGGTCCGAGCGGGTGGGGCGTTGACTGACTATGTGACTGCCAATCGGAAGTCAGTCGTCCGCGGCCTCGTCAGTCAGCCGGCGCCGTAGGTAGTGCCGCTCGGCCGGATGCAGCCACCGCACCCGGTCCTCGAGCACGCCCAGGTCGACGCCGAGCTCGTCGGCGGCCTCCTCGGGCGAGAGCGCCCACGCGAGCGCCTCCCCCATCGCGCGCACGTCCGGCAACAGCAGCCGCGCGGCGTCGCGGCGCACGGCCTGCTCGTGGCGGTCGAGGTGCGCCACGAGCACGGGCCCGTGCTCGGCATGGAGGCACTCGTGGAGGACCGTGCAGCGGCGCTCGGCCCAGGTGAGGTCCGCCCGCAGGCTGATCTCCTTCTCGGCGTGCCGCGTCACGCCCATGCGTTCATCATCGGCCGGCGCGTGCGAGCACAACGTCCAGTCGACGAGTGCCCGCAGCCGCCGCCACGGGTGGGGGGTCATGCGGGGACCGTAGACCGACCCTCCGATGCAACACGCCCGCACCCACTCGGGGATGGTGGGCATGGATGCGCCCATGTGCAACAGTTGCGCTGCGAGCCCAACCCGCGTATGCGGGCCCCTGGGTTCGCCGTCAAGGCGGCCCTCCTGTGTGGGGGCCGCCCTTCTTTTTACGGCCAGGCCACGATCCCGTCCCCGCGCGGGGACACCTCGGCCAGTCGCGCGCTGCCGAGCTCGTTCCACATCCCGGGGTGGCAGATGTTGCCGCGCTTGCCCTTCGCGGGCGTGATTCGCCGCGAGGCCGAGAAGGCTGCCAGGTCGGCCAGCTGCACGAAGTAGGACTGCTGCGAGTCGCGCGGGCTCGCGTCTTCGATCAGCAGGGGCGCATCGTGCGCGGCGCCAGCGACCCAGTCGAAGCGACGAAAGCGCCTCAGGTGCGCGCGGATCGCATCGTTGCGGCTGCCGTTGTCGTGGATGACGACGATCGGGGCGTTGGTCGCGCGCGAGCGGAGGCGCAACCGCTGGAACAGCATCTTCCAGGCCCACTCCTCTATGTCGAGGTCCCGCTTCATGACCTTGTCCTTCTGGATGATCACGGCGAAGGAGCCGCTCGAGACCACCTGCGTGGCCTTGAGGTGCGAGGTGTAGATGTCGCGGAGCTGGCCGTCGCCAAGGCCCAGATCGCGGAAGTGCTTCTTGACCCCCGAGATCCACTCCCCCTTGACCTCCTGCGTCTGCAGAAGGCCGTAGCGCTTCTTCAAGTCCCGTCGCAGCTCCGTCAGCAGATCCAGCCGCGACGTCCAGTGATCGGTCGGAACAAGCACGCATCCGAGGCCGAACGTGGTCGACGAGCCTTCCTTCCTTCCTGGATCGCCGGTGTCGTCGATGTAGGCGAACTCAGCGCGGGGCGCGGCGTTGGACGCCAGCAGGTTCAGCAGCGACTCCTCGGCCACGGCTAGCGGTCCCGGTCCCGATCGCCTCGCTCGTCGCGCGCGGCCTCCTTCGCCACCTGCGACACCTTGCGCTCGCGGCTGCCCATCGTCGGCAGCCGGCGGATCGGGTTGTCGTCGTCCGGACCCGAGTTCGGCGGGTTCATGGGGGCGGCACCGGGTCGGCGTTCGTCGTCGTGGTCATGTCCATCACCTCCTTGGTGCTTGCGGGGGCCGGTCTCACCCCAGTGCTGCAGGAGGATCTCGACGCCCTCCTGAAAGTGCTCGGGCTCGACGCCTTCTGTGCTGAAAGCGGCCTTGGCGGTGTCGTCTAGGACCACCTTCAGCACGCCCTTCACTCCAAGGTCGACCGGGTAGCCCATGTCCTCAAGGAGTGCCACCGAGAGTCGGACGTGAACATCCGGCCCCAGTTGCGGCGCCATCATCTGGCCCAACGCGCGGAGGTGCTCCGGCGCCGGCCTGGTCTTGCCCGACTTCCAGTCCGACACCGCCGAGCGCGTCACGCCGATGTGCTCGGCGATCTTCGACTGATTGGGCGGGAAGGGCACGACGTCGAGCCATTGCTCGACGATCTGCCAGACGCGGCTGGACTTCATGGCGACCATGCTCGGCGTTCCGTTCGGTCAGGTGCAACGTGGCCGGGCACCGCGACACGCCGCGACGCCCAGATTTGCGGACACCAGATCGTAACGAACTACATCGGTGTAATCGCAGGTCACGGCGGGTTTTCTGCCGCCAGGTGCTTGACAGATGGACACTGATCGCCCCAGTCTTGTCGCGAAGTGCTGGACACTACGTAAGGCGGAATGCCACCATGGGGATCAACAACCACCCGATCACGGAGCTCTACATGCTGGTGAAAGATGCCGACCTCATCAGGCGGCTGATGGAGTCCAAGGGCCTGACGGCTCGGCGGATCTCGCGGGACATGGGCTGGTCGTCGCACTCGTACCTCAACCGCGTGCTGAACGGTCAGGTTCGCTCGGTCACCCCCGACGCGGCCGTCAAGCTCGCGTACTTGCTTCAGGTGCCCGTCGATCTCATTTTCGTGCCCAGGGTGTCCGGCGATACGCGGCAGAACGTCCGGAGGATGGCGTCTTGACCATCGTCAACCACGAGTCAGGGCGAGCGCCGGGGGGCGATCCTGCCGTCTACGTGCTGCACGACCCCGACGAGCGCGCTCTTTACGTCGGCGCCACCCAAGACGTGGCACGGCGAATCCGGGAGCACCGGTCCAAGCCGTGGTGGAGCGACGTGGCTGGCGTCGAGATCTACAGGACCGAGAACTGGGAAACCGCTTTGCGCCTCGAGAAGGAGTGCATCGCCCAGTTCGCCCCTCGGCACAACAGGCAGTCGTCGAGCCTGCCGGCGGTCATCTGGACCGAGCTGGTTTCAGACCGCTATCTCCAGTTCCTGCGGAAGCACGAGGCGCTCTGATGCTCTTCCAGTTCCTCCCCCGCCTCGCCGATGACGAGTACGCCGCACTGGAGAAGTCCATCCAGGAGCACGGCATCCAGGTCCCCATCGTCGTGGACGAGAACGCCTCGGTGATCGACGGACACCACCGCAAGGAGATCGCCGACCGTCTCGGGATCGACTGCCCCCGGCGCACCGCTGCCGACCTCACCGATGAGCAGAAGCGCACGCTCGCGCTCTCGCTCAACCTCGACCGGCGCCACCTGACCCGCGAGCAGAAGCGCGCGCTGGTGCTCGCCAGCATCAAGGCGGACCCGCACCTCTCGGACCGTCAGCACGCCGAGCGGACTGGGGCTGACCACAAGACCGTGGGCGTGCGCCGAGCCGAGCTTGAGGCGACTGGGGAAATTCCCCAGTCCGAGGTCCGCATCGGAGCGAACGGCGTCGGCAAGCCGCTGCCGCCGAAGCCTGCGCCCGAGTCGGAGATCGAGTGCCAGCGCCCGACGCCGTCCACGGCACCGGTGCAGCAGCCCCCCGCGCGGCGTCGTCGTCCGCTCCCCGACGCCTTCCGTGACGCCGCCTACGACGCCGAGAAGAAGCTCGAGGCCCTCGCCCGCCTGGTCGCCGACGACCGCTGGCCCAAGAACGCCGAAGAGGTAGCGGCTCGCAATCGCCACTACCTCATTCGGATCAACGACCTGGTGCAACAGGTCATCAACTCACTGCCTGAGAAGGAGCATAACCGATGAGCGCACTGCCCAACCCGAGCGCGAAGCCCGAGGTGGCCTTCGTCCCCGTCGACCCCGCTACCGCCAAGCGGTGGCTCGGTCGCAACTACAGCAACCGCGGCCTGCGTGACGCCAAGGTGGCCAGCTTCGCCCGCGACATGGCCGGCGGCAACTGGCAGATGACAGGCGAGGGGATCAAGTTTTCCCCCGAGGGGAAGCTGCTCGATGGCCAGCACCGACTCCACGCCATCGTCAAGGCGAACACCACCGTGATGATGCTGGTGATCCGCAACGTGTCCGAGTCCGCTCAGAGCGTCATGGACACCGGCACCGCGCGGACGGCTTCCGACGGCCTCGGCTTCCGCGGGCATCAGCACACCAGCACGCTGGCCGCGACGGGGCGCCTCGCCCTGCAGGTCGAGCGCGGCGACTGGGGCAACAACTTCGCCCCGACCCACTCGGAGATCTACGAGTGGATCGACGCCAACCCCGGGATCGTCCGCTCTGCGGAGCTGTCGCGCTCGTGGTCGCGCAACACCGACTGCCCCCGCTCGATGGTCGCCTACACCCACTTCCGCCTGGCCAAGATCGACGTGTTCGACGCGGCCAACTTCTGGAACGCCGCCTCGGAGAAGATCGGCCTCCGCGAGGGCGACCCGGTCATCGCCATGACCAACCGGTTCGCTGAGGCGCGGCGCAATCGCCAGCCCCTGACGCGCTCCGAGTTCCTCAGCGGGATCTACCGCGCATGGAACTATCGGCGCGACGGGAAGCCGCTCCGCATCCTCAAGATCAACTCCGCCAAGGGCGGGATGATCCCGATCCCGGAGCCGAAGTGATGCAGCTCCCCGACGACTACGGCACCGCCGACGCCTTCATGGCCGACGTCGACCCGATCATCAGCGACCTCGCCGGGCGGATCGACGAGTCCCGCGAGCAGACGATCGGCTACGCGACCCTCTGCGCCCTCGCCTCCATCGCCGACAGCCTCGCGGTGCTCGCGGGCAAGAAGGGCCGGACATGACCGCCGACGTCCCGTTCGAGGACCGCATCTTCATCTCGGCCGCCGAGGCCGCAGCGGTGCTCAACATCACCACCTGGTCGATCTACCGCCTGCTCGACAGCGGCGAGATCGAGTCCCGCTACTTCGGTCGCCGGCGCCTCGTCGTCCGCGAGTCCGTCCAGCGCTTCGCCGCGTCGCTTCCCGACACGGCGGCCTGACCCACCAAACACCAGCGGCGACGCCCTCCGCCTGCAAGCACGGGCGCCGCCACCGACACCAAGGAGCATACCGATGCCCACACCACCACGGTTCGCGGTCGGCACCCGCGTCACCATCCAGACCGGCGCCCACGGCGGCCGCGTCGGGACGATCACCCGCCTCGAGAACCACAGCGGCCAGATGGTCGCGACGGTCGAGTTCATGGCCCCGCGGTTCTTCATGGACCCCGACGGCGAGCAGGAGACCAAGCGTCTCCCCTACGCCCTGCGCGAGCTGGCGGTGACCGCGTGAGCCCCGTCGAGGCCGCCTCCCGCGCGGTCCTGGCGATCCTGCCCGCGAACACCGAGCGCGCCTACACGGGCCTGCACGAGGCGTTCTCGCAGATCCACGACGAGGCCGGGGCGGCCGTGCTCGCCGACGTCGTTCGCAACATCGAGCGCAGCGCGATCCTCGGGAGGCGAGCCGCATGACCGCTGTCCTGATCGTGACCCTCGTGCTCGTCGTCGCCCTATGGGTGATCGAGTCCCACGCCTCCCGGGAGACCATCGACTGCCTCCGCGCGCGCGTCATCTGGCTCGAGAGCGAGGTGGACCGCCGTGGCTGACCTTCACATCGGCCTCGTCCGCGCCGTCTGCGCGTGCGGCTCCGGCTGGTCCGTGCCCGCCTCGTCGCTGGTCGACGGCGCGCTGATCCACTGCGACGACTGCCTGCCGCTGCTCGACGGCATCCTGTGCGACGACGCCGAGGACTCCGCCGGCCAGCGTCTCGCCGCGCTGCTGCTGCCCGCTGCCGCGCTCGGTGCGCTGCTGCTGGTCGTGGTGCTCGTGGTCGGGGGTGCGCGATGAGCCGCGAGTGGCAGCCGGGCGACGTGGCGATCCTCAATGACGGCAGGCGCGTGTTCATCGCCACCGACCCGAGCGACCACACGTTGTCAGCGATCGACGCGAACGGCATGTGGTACTCCCGTCTCAGCATGGCCGCCCGCGCCGCCCGCCCCCTCGCCGTCGTCGACCCCGAGCAGCCGATCCCCGACGAGTGGGTGAACGTGTTCCGCGAAGTGTGGCAGACGTTGTGGGGGGTCGAGGACGCCGCCCGCGCTGGCCTCGCTGCCCTGTTCGCCCACATCGCCAACCCGCCGCAGTCCAAGCCCGACGAGCCCAAGGTGTTCGGCGCGTGCGTGCGGGATCGTGACGGCGCGGTGTGGCTGCGCGTGGACGACGACGCTGCCCCGTGGTGCAACGAGCACTACGTGTGGCACGCCTGGGACGACCTCGACATTCCCGAGGACGGCATCCTCTGGCACGGCGTCGGTGGTGACTCGTGAGCGCGCTGTGGATGCTGTTCAACGTCGCCGTGGCCTGCTTCTGGGTCTACTCGGCTGAGCGTGCTCGGACGGTGCCGGTGCAGGTGCTCTACGTGCTGCTGGCCGCGCTCATGTTCCTCGCCGCCGCTGGCCGTGCTGCCGAGATGGGCTGGTTGCAGTGGTGAGCGCCCCGGGGATGACGGTGGGAGAACTGCGCTCTCTCCTCGCCGACGCGCACGACGACGCTCCAGTGGCCGTGAGCCTGCGCGATGTCCACCCGATGATGTTGGCCGCCTCGCTTGCCGACGCCGTGGGCCTCCCGCTGCGTGCCGTCGAAGCCCGAGAGGTCTCCGACGACTGCGGCTACATCTTCGAGATCGACACAGACTTGGGGGACATCTCGTGAGCGCCGACCTGAGCAACCACCCCGACGCCGACGAGATGAGTGTTCGCGCTCGGCTGATCGTCGCGCAGGTGGCGTTGGAGAAGCGGCTGCGAGAGATGGGCTACCGGACTCGTTGCGCCCTCGGCCACGTCATCCACCCCGACGACGGCGCGCGGTGCCTGCGATGCGAGAAGCGCGAGGACGAGCGATGAAGCCGCGCCGACTTCCCCGCGTCTACGTCTGGAAGCAGGGCGGCGAGGATGTAACGCCGTGGTGGGTCGACTGCGAGGGCTGCCGAGAAGGCGCGCGCGGCGTCTTCGTCCCGGTCACCGAGAAGCGCACGCACGCCGACGCGATGCGCGCCGCCTGCGATCACCTGAGACGAAAGCACCGCGATGTGTGACTCCTGCGTCCCTGGCGACATCGACGACCCCCGCGAATACCTCGACCTGTCGCCGGACAGCGACATGACTTCCTGGTCGTCAAACGACGACACCTCCCGCGCACTCGCCGCGACCTGGCTCGACGGCCTCGACGCGCTCATCGCCGACATGGCGCCCGACACCGACCGAGACCTGAGAGGTGCCGCATGATCCGCCGCGACATCCCCGAGCACGAGTACCACGCCGACCGCACCAGCCTCTCGCAGTCTGGCGCCAAGATCCTGCTCGACGAGGGCCCCGCCGCCTTCCGCTGGCAGCAGGACCACCCGCGCGTCTCCGACGCCTTCGACTTCGGCCACGCGGCGCACAAGCACGTCCTCGGCGTCGGCGCGGAGATCGTCGTCCACGAGTACGACACCGCCAAGGTGAAGTCGCCCCGCGCCACCAGCGCTTGGAAGGAGCAGCAGGCCGAGGTCCGCGAGCGCGGCGGCATCCTGCTGCTGCCCGACGAGTGGGCCGTCGTCGAGGCGATGGCCACCAAGCTGCGCGAGCACACCACCGCCATGCGGCTCCTGGCCGAGGGTGAGCCCGAGGTCAGCATCTACGCCGAGGACTCGGCCACCGGCGTCCTGCGCCGCGGCCGCGTCGACTGGCTCCACCCGACCATGTGCGTCGACTACAAGACGACCGCCGGCACCGTCCACCCCAAGGCGCTCGCCGGGCGCTACGGCACGGTGCGCCGCTTCCACTACGACCAGCAGGTCGCCTGGTACCTCGACCTGCTGCGCGACCACGGCCACCCGGCCGAGGACTTCGCCTTCATCTTCCAGAGCAAGACGGCGCCCTACGACGTCACCGTCGCGCTCGTCCCCGAGAGCGAGCTCTACGAGGCCCGCGACCGCAACGCCGAGGCCCTGCGCATCTTCGCCGCCTGCACCGCCTCCGGCGAGTGGCCCGGACCCGTGCGCCCTGACAGCTGGGCCGTCCTCTCGCTCGACCGACCGACCTACACCGAGGAGTACGCAGCATGACCGAGCTCGTCCGCGCCGACGAGGCGCCCGCCACTGACCTGTCCGTGCAGATGGACTACGCCCGAGTCGTCTCGAGCGCCTCGATGCTGCCCGACGCCTACCGCGGCAAGCCCGCCGACATCATGCTCGCGGTCGGCCTGGGCCAGTCGATGGGCCTCTCGCCCGCCGAGTCGCTCTACCGGATCGCCGTCATCAAGGGGAAGCCGACTGCCTCCGCCGAGCTGATCGCCGCGAACGTCCGCAAGGCGGGCCACAAGCTGCGCGTGCTCACCGACGAGGCGGCCAAGAGCGTGAAGGCGATCATCGTCCGCGCCGACGACCCCGAGTTCTCCTTCGAGGTCACCCGCGACCTGGCCTGGGCGCAGTCGATGGGTCTCGACCGGAACGACAACTACCGCAAGCAGCCGCTCACCATGCTGCAGTGGCGGGCGATCACCGCCGTCGCGCGACTCGCCTGCCCCGAGGCGCTCTACGGCGTCTCCTACACGCCCGACGAGATCGCCGACACCCCCGAGCAGCGCCCGACCGGCGGCGGCCTCCGCGCCGTCATGGCCGAGCGCGTCGACCCCTCCCCGGCGCCGGCTGCGCCAACAGCCGTCGAGCCTGCCACGCCCCCTGCCGACTCCTTCCCGGCAGATGAGGGCGATCGAGCGGCGAGCGCCGGGGAGGGCCCCACTCCCGCACAGCTCCGCAAGATGGGCGCACTGCTCAAGGAGGTCGGCCTGCCCGAGCGCGAGGCCGCTCTCGCCTACGTCGCCGACGTGATCGGTCGCGAGGTCGCCAGCCGCAACGAGCTCTCGCGGGCGGAGGCGGCCGCCGTCTTGGACGCGCTCACCGCCGACGCCGACGTCGCGGTCGGAGAGGTCGTGGAGCCATGAGCGCCGACACCTCCCGCCCCATGTCTGGCGGCTCCTTCATGCAGACCGGCGACCTGCCCTCGGCGTTCGCTTCCGAGGCACTGATGGCCGACGACGCGCCCGCGGCGCTCGCCTTTCTGCGCCGCCACGACGCGCTCGACCTGGCGCCGATGCTCGGGCTGGGGGACGTGGCATGAGCCTCACCGTGACCGACATCTTCTGCGGGGGCGGCGGCTCGTCGACCGGCATGGTCGACGTCCCGGGCGTCGAGGTCGTGATGGCCGCGAACCACTGGGACCTCGCCGTGGCCGTGCACAACGCCAACCACCCCGACGCCGACCACGCCGCGGTCGACCTCCACGAGGAGGACCCCCGCTACTTCCCCACCACCGACATCCTCTGGGCCTCCCCCGAGTGCACGAAGTGGTCGCAGGCGTCCGGCGGGAAGTACGCCTCGGTCTCGGTCGAGGCCAACCTGCTCGACCTCCTCGACCCCGAC
>NZ_CAXRAZ010000063.1:0-34503 GCF_964229035.1 Nocardioides sp.
GGCACTTGGCACGTGTTGCAACGCGTGCCAGGTGCAGGAATCGCCGGTAGACCGGCGATTCCTGCACGCCGGCGCGCCCGCCGCGGCGTCAGCGCACCCGCACGTCCAGCCACACCGCGCGGTGGTCGGAGGTCGGGAAGGGGAAGACGCCGGTGAGGCGGGCGAGCGGGTCGGCGGCCCGGGGCCAGAAGACGCCCGCACCGAGCACCGGCAGCCGCCGCGAGGGCAGCACGTAGTCGACGCGCAGGTTGCCCGGGCCGGGGACGTCGGAGAAGTCGGCGGTGTCGAGCGAGGGGTCCCCGCGGTGGCTCGCATTGGCACCACCCTGTGCGGCCGCCTCCGCGGCACCCGCCGAGCGCGGTCGGGGGTCGGTGATGCGCGGGTGGTCGAGCAGCTGGGTGATCGCGGCGGCGACCGAGTCGCCGTCCACGGGGTCGGCGTTCTGGTCGCCGGCGATCACGAACCGCTCACCGCTGCGCAGGCCGCCGCGTCGTCCGCGGTCGTCGTAGATGTAGCGACTCCGGCGCTCGCCGCCCACGTAGTCGGCCCAGAAGCGGATCTCGTCGTGGTTGCGGCGGCCGTTGCGGTCCTCGGGGCCGTCGAAGCTCGGCGGCGTGGGGTGGGAGACGAGGAAGTGCACGGTGCGGCGCCCGATGCGGACCGGGAGGTCCCAGTGCGACTTCGACGACAGCCGCACCCGCTCGAGCTCGGCGGGCGAGTACCAGTCGGCGGGGGCCTCGGTGGCGGGGTTGTCGGGCAGCAGCGCACCGGGCATGTCCTTCCACAGGAAGTGCTGGAAGGTGCGCGCCCCGCGCACGTCGATCGGGTAGCGCGAGTAGACGACCATGCCGTACTGGCCGGGGAAGAGGCCGAACCCGTAGGCGTCGTTGCCGCCGCCCACAGCGCCGTCGTTGTCGAGGTCGAGCCCCGAGGCGACGCCGGTGTTGACCGGGGCCACGTAGCGGTAGGGCAGCCGCAGCGGCCTCGCCCCGCGCTGGCCGACCTCGAGGTAGTTGCGGCGGAAGGCGTCGGCCGTGCCGGGCGCGTAGTCGAACTCGTTGACCAGGACGACGTCCGGGCGCAGGCGCTGCAGGGTCTCGGCGGCGTTGCGGATCTGCGGGTCCTCGCCCGAGGCGAGGTCGCGGGCGAGGTCGCCGGCGGCGTTGCGGTTGAGCGAGGCGTTGAAGGTCGCGAAGCGCACTCCCCCGCCGCGAGACACGTGGACGACAGCCCGGTCGGCGACGCCGGCGCGCTCGGCGCGGTCGGGGCCGGCGGTCCCGCTCGACGGCGTCGCCGCGGTGGACGACGGTGCGCCCAGCGCCGCGAGCGACAGGGCGCCGGCGAGGGCGAGGACGGCCGCGCCGCGTGAGCGGGCGTGGGCGGGACGGGACGACAGACGTCGCATGGACGATCCTCCGAGCAGGGTCGTTGGGGCGGTGGTCGGGCCCGGCGGGCCGGCGGCCCACGGACCGCGCCACCCTAGGCACACGGCTCCGCCGTCGCGCGATCGCGTGGACGACGCGCCGGTGAACGCGAGGTAAACCGTCGCCCTCGCCGCGCGGGCGCGCGGTGCCCGCACCGGAGATGACACGGGTGTGTTCTCGCAGGTCAGGGGTACCTCGTGCGCGGGCCGGACGGCCCCGACATCCGAGGAGGAACCGTGGACTTCATCTTGTGGCTCATCGCCGTCGTGCTGGTGGTGCTCGGCATCGTGCGCCTCGTGCAGCGCGACCTGCTGTGGGGCATCGTGCTCATCGTCGTGGGTCTGCTGGTCGGCCCGGGCGGCGTCAGCATCTTCAGTTGATCCAACCGATCCAGCGCACCCAGCACTGATCCGCTCGCGGATCACGCAGCTCCCCACGGGCCCGGCGCCCGCTCCTCGTCCGGTCGGAGGGGCGACGATCACGCATCGTCGCCGACCCGGTCGGCCGAGGCGCGGACGCCGGGCCCGTGTGCGTCGCGCACGCCGCCGTAGATGCCGCGTCGCACGACGAGCGGCTGCAGGAGGCGCTCGACGCTCCAGGCGGGGAAGCGGTAGCTGCGCCCCGCCGGGCTGTAGACCCGCAGGCCGTCGGGCTCCGGGCCGAGCACCGAACCCCAGCGACGCGAGCGCGGGCGGTAGGTCGCCGGGTCGCGGCCGTCGAGCCACGCGCCGACGTTGCGCGCCAGCAGGCGATCGGCCCGGTTGCGCGCCGAGGTGCGCAGTTCGTCGGTGGCCGCGACGTCGCCGACCGCGAAGACCCGGGGGCGACCGGGCACCTGGAGGGTCGGCGCCACCCGCACGAAGCCGGCGTCGTCCAGCACCTCGGGCGGGAGCCAGTCGGTGTGCGGGCGGACGCGGCCGATGGTCCACAGCACGGCGTCGGCCTCGCGCGGCGTGCGGTCGCCGTGCCAGTGGACGACGCCCGGCCCGAGGTTGTCGGTCTCCGCAGGGACGACGGCCCGGTGCCCGGCGAGCAGCTCGACCCCGGCCGCCTCCAGTCGCGCCCGCACTCCACACCAGGTGCGCTCGGCATGCTGCGGCAGCGCCCGCTCGCCGGGGAACGCCAGTGCCACCGTGGTGGCCGGCCAGCGCAGCGCGATCTGCAGCGCGCTGCCTACCCCGGCCGCTCCCCCGCCGACCACGAGCACCGACCGCGCGACGGCCAGGCGGGCGTGGCGCGCGGCCAGGTCGTCGTCCACCTGGGCGGGGGTGAGGAGCTCGCCGGTGCGCCAGAAGCCGTTGCCCACCCCGGTGGCGACCACGAGCAGGTCCCACGCGAGCCTGCGTTCGGCGCCGGTGGCGTCGCGCCCGGTGACGGTGCCGTTCTCGAGGTCGGCGCCGGTGAGCCGCGCGTGGACGACGCGCACCCGGTCGAGGCGGCGCAGCCGCTCGTGCTCGATCCGGTAGTCGCGCGCCCACGCCTCGGGCCGGGCGAGCCGGAGGCCGAGCTCCTGCCCGCTCACCAGGCCGGGTCGGGTGGTGACGCCGGTGACCGCGAGGTCGCGGCGTCGCGCGAGCGCACCGGCCACCAGCACGCCGGTGTCGCCGAGGCCGGCGACGAGCACCCGCGTGCGCGAGGGGTGGGACACGGGCTCAGGACGCGCCGGTGGCCACGCGTGCGCCGCGCTGGCGGGAGCGGAAGGTGCCCGGAGGCAGCAGGATGAGCCGAGGCGTGGTGTCGATGATCTGCTGGTACGACGGGCGCCGCTCGAGGCTGCGCTGGTCCATCATCGGGATGGAGGCGAACTCGAACATCAGCAGCATGACGACCGGGCCGATGAGCAGCCACCACGCGTCGCCGGGGCTGCCCGCGATGGCGAAGAACGACAGCGCGAACCAGAAGCTGACCTCGCCGAAGTAGTTGGGATGGCGCGACCACGCCCACAGCCCGCGGTGCATCGCCTGGCCGGGCTGGCGCTCGCGGATGACGGCGCGCATCTGCGCGTCGGCCACGAACTGGAGCACCGGTGCGCCCAGCCCGACGACCAGGGCCACGGCGTCGAGCCAGTTGAGCGACCCGCCCGGCCGGTCGAGCACCGCCCAGGCCGGCACCAGCGCGCCGAAGACGATGAGGGTGGGCACGAGGTGGATGCCGGAGAAGTCCACCGCCACCCCCCACCGACCGGCGCCGTCGCGCAGCATCGGGTAGCGCCAGTCCTCGTGGTGCATCCCCGGCCAGTCGTGGATCCAGTTGCCCGTGAGGCGGATCGCCCAGACGGCGACGACGATCAGCAGCAGCGCCGAGCGGGCGTCGTCCACGCCGGGGGTGTCGGAGGCCAGCCACCAGTAGGCGGCGAGGTAGGGCGGCAGCACGCTCCAGTAGGCGTCGTAGCAGCTGGAGTTGCCGAAGTAGCGGCTGAAGCCGAACACCACCACCGTGGCCACGAGGTCGGCCAGCAGCGCGTCGAGCCACAGCCGCCCGGTGTCGGGGCCCAGCACCAGCCAGGCGGTGGCGGCGGCCAGGGCCACCGCGTAGACGAGCCCGACGCGGGCCAGCGAAGCACCTTTGCTCATGGCCGGACGTTACCGAAAAACAGGAACGTGTTCTAGGTTCTGGTGAGAGGTCTCCGCCCCGCGGGCCCGGCGTGCCACGATGCCCGGCATGCGAGCCATCGTGGTGGACGACGTACGCGCCCGACCCGCGGTGCGTGAACGGCCCGCTCCGCCCGCGCCCGAGGGCGGCGTGGTGGTGCGGGTGCTGGCCACCGGCCTGTGCCGCTCCGACTGGCACGCCTGGGCCGGCCACGACTCCGACGTCCGGTTCCCGTTCGTGCCGGGCCACGAGCTGGCGGGCGAGATCGCGGCCGTCGGCGCCGGCGTGGAGCGCTGGAGGGTGGGTCAGCGGGTCACCGTGCCGTTCGTGTGCGGCTGCGGACGCTGCGTCTGGTGCTCGAGCGGCGAGGCGCAGGTGTGCCCCGATCAGCAGCAGCCCGGCTTCACCCACGACGGCTCCTTCGCCGAGCTCGTGGCCCTGCACGCCGCCGACACCAACCTCGTCGCCGTGCCCGAGGAGGTCTCCATGCCCGCCGCGGCCGCCCTCGGCTGCCGCTTCGCCACCGCCTACCGCGGCCTGGTGGCCCGCGCCCGGCTCGTGGACGACGAGTGGCTGGTCGTCGTCGGAGCCGGCGGGGTGGGCCTCAGCGCGGTGATGATCGCGCGGGCGCTCGGGGCACGGGTCGTGGTGGTCGATCGCAACGAGCGGGCCCTCGAGGCCGCGCGCGCACTCGGCGCGGAGGCGACGGTGCTGGGGGGCGACGGCGTCGACGTCCCCGCCGCCATCACCGACCTCACCGGCGGCGGCGCGCACGTCAGCGTGGACGCCGTCGGCCACCCCCAGGCCGCCGCCGACGCGATCCTGGGCCTGCGGCGCCGCGGTCGCCACGTGCAGATCGGCCTGCTCCCGCCCGTCGACGGCCATCCCCGCGTCCCGATGTCGCGGGTGATCGGCTGGGAGCTCGACCTCCTCGGCAGCCACGGGATGGCCGCGCGCGACTACCCCGAGCTGCTCGCCCTCGTCGCCTCCGGCGCCCTGCGGCCCGACCTGCTCGTCGAGCGCACGGTCTCCCTCGACGAGGCGGCCGACCTCCTGCCCGGCTTCGACCGTGCCGACGTCGCCGGCATCACGATGATCGACCCCGCGCTCGGCTGAGCTGGCGCTGCGGCGGCGCGGCGGTGCGTTCGCGAGGGAGCTGCGGGTGCGTCGATTGGTGCCAAACCGCAACAAAACCCCGGCAGATGTTGCGGTTTTGCGCCAAACCCCAACCCTCGGCGCCCACCGACATTGCCCGGCGCCCACCTCCCGCCTAGCGTGAAGGACGTCGTCCACTCGGGAGGTCGAATGATCCGCACACGTCTGGTCATCACCGCCGCGCTCGCGGCACTCGCCACCGCGACGGCTGCGCCGTCTGCGTTCGCTCCGGCCGCCGCGGGCGCCCGGCCGGCCACACCCCCCGCCGCCGCTGCCGCACCCGCCGTGCCGACCACGCCCGACGAGCTGCTGGAGTGGGCGCGCACCCATCCGCGGCAGTCGGCGATCGTCGTCCTGCGCGCGGGTGATCGCACCCCGGTGATCTCGCTCGGGGCCCATCGGCGGATGCCGCTGGCCTCCACTCGCAAGGTCCTGATCCTGCTCGCGGCCTCCGAGCAGGTGACCACCGGGCGCCTGCGCCTCACCGACCGCGTGCCTCAGGCCGCCCTTGACCGCTGGTACCTCCCGGGCACCGACGGCGGCGCACACCCCGCGGCGCTGGCGGCCTACGGCGACGACTGGACCGTCGAGACGGCACTGAGGGCCATGATCGTGCAGTCCGACAACGCCGCCGCCGACTGGGTGCTCGACCGGGTCGGCGGCCCGCGCGTCGTCGATCGGTTGACACGGCGACTCGGGCTGCACGACCAGGATCCGATCTGGTCGCTGCGCGGCGAGTTCCTGGCCTGGAGCAGCCATCCCGTCCGCTGGCTGCACTCGGCCCCGGTCCAGCGTCAACGTCTCGCCACCCGACTCGCCGCCGCCTCGCGCGGTCCGGTGGACGTCGCTCTGCCCACCGTCCGCGCACAGCGTCGCCTCGCGCTCGCCTCCGTCCGCGGCTCGATGGCCGACTGGGCACAGCTGATGCGGCGCATCGACGAGGGCGCGCGGGCGGGCGATGCGGCGTTCGAGCTGGCCGAGCGGGTGCTGTCGTGGCCCTTGGAGGACCCGGCGAACGCCGAGGTTCTCGACTTCTTCGCGACGAAGGGCGGGGCTCTCGCCGGGGTCGTCACGGAGGCCACCGCCATCCGCGCCCGAGGTGGCCGCACCCTCTACGTGGCCCAGGCGTACCGGGCCCTCCCGCCGGCGGTGGAGGAGGAGCTGCGCACGCGCTTCCTGCAGCAGCTGCTGTACGTGCGGCTCGCGCTCGGCGAGCGCGGCGCAGCGGGCGGCGTCCCCGGTGAGGAGGCGGGCTGAGGTGGGCCGCCGATGGCCGTGGCAGCGCTCGAGGCCCACACCCGCTCCTGCCCCCGCCCCGGCACAGGGTGACGCCACCGTCGCGGCCCCGCGCGAGCCCGAGGCGCTCGGATCCGACTTCGAGGCAATGCGCGCCCTGGCCGCGGCGCACCTGCCGCCCGACGTCGCCCAGGTGTGGCTGGGCCACCTGCGCCCCGCGGTCCGCCTGCACAGCGCGGCGGCCAGCGACCCGGTGATCGCCCGCCTCGGCGGCACGCCCGTCGTCCCCGAAGGCTTCGAGTGGCCGGTGTGGGAGGGCCACGGTCCGCTCGCCTTCATCGGCGAGGTCGACCTCGACGCCCTGCACGCCGCGGGCCTTCCGCTCGACGTCGCGCTGCCGTCGTCCGGGCGCCTGCTGGCCTTCTACTTCGACGGCTCCTACGACGACTTCGCCGGCATCGTGGGCACCTGGGACCCCGAGACGCTGGCCGGCGCGCGGCTCGTGCACGTGCGCGAGGCGCGGGAGGAGTGCGCCGCCGTCGCCACCCCGCCGCGGGTGGAGGAGTTCGGGGAGCAGGCGCTGACGGGCCGATCCACCCTGACCTTCGCGGGCTGGGAGCATCCTGCCCTCGTCCGGGCCTTCGGCGCGGAGGGGCTGCCGCACCGCGAATGGATGGCGCACCCGGTCAACGGTGAGGCCTTCGGTCAGGCGCTGTGGGATCTGCGGGCCGGCCAGCCGCTGCACCAGATCGGCGGCTGGGCCGACCCCCAGCAGGGTCCCGTCGAGGCCGAGGTCGCGCACGCCGCCCCCGACCAGGCGTTCACCTTCGGCGCCACCGAGCAGCCGGGGCGCGTGGACGACGTCCTCGCGTGGTCGCTGCTGCTGCAGATCGACAGCGACGATGCGAGCGCCATGATGTGGGGCGATGTCGGCACGCTCTACTGGCTGGGGCGCCCCGGCGGCGACGAGGACCCGCTGGCGACGGTGTCGTTCACCTGGCAGTGCTCCTGAGCATCGCCGGCGCGCGCGGCCGTGCGGAATCGGGCCCTCTCAGGTGGCCGCTCGGAGGCGCCGATTGGTGGGAAACCGCAACCGAAACCGGGTGAATGTTGCGGATTGGCGCCAAACCGCAACCCTTCAGCCGGCCGCGTCCTCCTCGCGCAACCGCGGCGGCGTGAACCCCTCGGGGCGGATGCCGGTGATCGGCGCGTAGAACTCACGCACCCGATCCATGTCGGCCACGAGGTCGCCGCTGGGGTGGAAGGTCGGCCCCCACCCGACCGTGCGCGAGGGGGCGTCGAGGAAGGCGAGGGTGATCGGCAGGCCGGTCTGCTGGGAGAGGCGGTAGAAGCCCGACTTCCAGTACTCCCCGCGCGAGCGCGTGCCCTCGGCCGCCAGGCCCAGCAGGAAGGTCTCGGACGACGCCTGCTCGGCGAGCAGCGCCTCGATCGTCGCCTTGGGGTTGTCGCGGTCGAGCGACACCGCGCCGGTGGCTCGCAGGATCGACCCCATCGGGCCCTTGAAGAGCGAGTCCTTGACCAGCAGGCGGATCGTGACGCCGGAGTCCCAGGCGAGCAGGAGGGTGAGCACCCAGTCCCAGTTGGACGTGTGCGGGGCGCCGACGAGGATCGCCGAGTCCGGCACCTCGCCGCTCGTGCGCCAGCGGGCGGCGCGCAGCAGGACGCGGGCCGCACCGCGGCGGATGGTCACTCCCATGGCCGGAGGTTACCGACCGCCCATCGTGTCAGCGGCACCAGGACCCGAGCGCGCGAGCGGCCTCGGCGACGTCGACCTCCCCGGCCGCCATGCCCACGACCAGGTCGTAGGCATCGTCGTCAGGAGCCTCCAACTCGCGTCCGTTGAGGCCGTACAGGACGACGACGGCCAGCCAGCCGAGCCGCTTGTTGCCGTCGACGAGCGCGTGGTTGCGCACGAGCGACTCGAGGAGCACCGCCGCCTTGGTGTGGAGATCGGGATACGCCTCGTTGCCGTACAGCACCGTCGTCGGGCGATGCGCGGCGGAGCCGAGCAGGCCGAGGTCGCGCAGGGGGCCCACGCCGAGGTCCGCGACCAGCGTGAGCAGGTCCTCCAGCGTCAGGTGGATCGTCACCGACCCAGGCGGTCGAGCAGGTCCGCGTACCGTTCGCGGGCCGACGCTGAGAGCTCCTGAACGCGGTGCTCGTGCAGACGACGCGCAGCAGCGTCGGTGATGGCTCGCACGGCCGCCTCCTGCTTGCTCACGCCGTCAGCCTGCGCCAGCGCCTCGAGTGCGCGGTCCTGCTCTTCGGAGAGCCGCAGTGTCATCGCCATGATGCGATGGTATCAACCCGATACCAGGCTGGCCCCGCGATGGCCGCTCACTCCCACTCGATCGTGCCGGGCGGCTTGGAGGTGATGTCGACGGTGACGCGGTTGACCTCGCGCACCTCGTTGGTGATGCGGGTCGAGATCTTCTCGAGCACGTCGTACGGCAGCCGGGCCCAGTCGGCGGTCATGGCGTCCTCGGAGGTGACCGGGCGCAGGACGACGGGGTGGCCGTAGGTGCGGCCGTCGCCCTGCACGCCCACCGAGCGGACGTCGGCGAGCAGCACGACCGGGAACTGCCAGATGTCGCGGTCGAGGCCGGCGGCGGTGAGCTCGGCGCGCGCGATCGCGTCGGCCTCGCGCAGGATGTCGAGACGCTCGCGGGTGACCTCGCCGATGATGCGGATGCCCAGGCCGGGGCCGGGGAACGGGTGGCGCCACACGATCTCGGGCGGCAGACCGAGCTGCTCGCCCACCAGCCGCACCTCGTCCTTGAAGAGGGTGCGCAGGGGCTCGACGAGCTCGAACTCGAGGTCGTCGGGCAGGCCGCCGACGTTGTGGTGGCTCTTGATGTTGTGGGTGCCCGCGCCGCCGCCCGACTCGACGACGTCGGGGTAGAGCGTGCCCTGCACGAGGAAGCCGACCTTCGTCCCCTCCGGCGCATCCTTGATGATGTCGAGCTCGGCGGCCTCGAAGGTGCGGATGAACTCGCGGCCGATGATCTTGCGCTTGGTCTCGGGGTCGCTCACCCCGGCCAGGGCGTCGAGGAACTGCTGCTCGGCGTCGACGACCACGAGCCTGGCGCCGGTGGAGGCGACGAAGTCGCGCTCGATCTGCTCGGTCTCGCCCTTGCGCATGAGGCCGTGGTCGACGTAGACGCAGGTGAGCCGGTCGCCGATCGCCTTCTGCACGATCGCGGCGGCCACCGCCGAGTCCACGCCGCCGGAGAGACCGCAGATGGCGCGACCGTCGGGGCCGATCTGCTCCCGGATGCGCTCGATCTGCTCCTCGGCGATGTTGCCGATGGTCCAGGTCTGGCGGCAGCCGGCGATGTCCCACAGGAAGTGCTCGAGCACCCGCTGACCGTGCTCGGAGTGCAACACCTCCGGGTGCCACTGGACGCCGGCCAGGCCGCGGTCGACGTCCTCGAAGGCGGCGACGGGGGTGGACTCGGTGGAGGCGAGCACCTCGAAGCCCGCGGGCGCCGCAGTGACGGAGTCGCCGTGCGACATCCACACGTTGTGCTCGGTGGGGATGCCGCCGAGCAGCGTGCCGGCCTGACCCACGTGCACGCGGGTGCGGCCGTACTCGCGCGCGCCGGTGGCCGACACCGTGCCGCCGAGGCCCTGGGCCATCAACTGGAAGCCGTAGCACATGCCGAACACGGCCGCGCCGGCCTCGAAGATCGCGGGGTCGAGAGCCGGGGCGCCGGGTTCGTACACCGACGACGGACCGCCGGAGAGGATGATCGCCTTCGGGTTCTTGGCGCGCATCTCCTCGACGCTCATCGTGTGGGGCACGATCTCGGAGTAGACCCGCGCCTCGCGCACACGACGGGCGATGAGCTGGGCGTACTGAGCGCCGAAGTCGACCACCAGCACCAGGTCGTGCTCGGAGTCCTCTGGATGCTGCGTGGTGCCCGGCGCGGTCATGCGCGCATCGTATCGAGGGGCGAGGCGGCGTCCTCCCCCGCCGCCACCGGCGGACGCGCACCCGGCAGCGGTTCGGCGATCCTCGGCCATCGAGGGGCCCGCGGAGGAACTCGCTGCGGAACTCGCTGCGGAACTCGCTGCGAAAAAGGCATCAGGGCCCGGCCGGGGAGGGAGGGTGGCCGGGCCCTGACCGTCCACGCAGCTGATGGACAGTGCCTGGACCGAGCCCGGGTCTTCGGGAGGGAGCGTGAACTCCCGGGCTCACCGGATCAACGAGATCCGCTCCGTGAAGGTTACGCCGGGTCCGCGCAGATTGCTCCACAAGATTCTGGAGCAATCGGAGGTGCCTGCGGAACGGCGCCCGACCCGGCGCAGGCTCAGCTGACCCCGACGATCGGCAGGCGCAGCGCGCCGGGCGCGGTGGCCGGCACGACGGGCGCCTTGGGCGCGATCGGCTCGAGGCGCGCGTAGGCCTCGCCGAGGGCCGGGCGGGCGTCGTCCTCGCCCTTGTTGGGCCAGTAGGCCATGGCCCGCTCGGCCTGGGCGGTGATGGTGAGCGAGGGGTTCACGCCGAGGTTCGCCGAGATGGTCGAACCGTCGACGATGTGCAGACCCGGGTAGCCGTAGACGCGCTGGTAGGGGTCGACCACGCCCGTCTCGGCGCTGTCGCCGATGGTGCAGCCGCCGATGAAGTGCGCGGTGAGCGGGCGGTTGAAAGGCTCGCCCACGGTGCCGCCGGCGATGCCGCCCATGACGTCGGCCATCTCGCGCACCGCGTCGTTGGCCACCGGGATCCAGGTGGGGTTGGGCGCACCGTGTCCCTGCTTCGACGACAGCACCCACTGCCCGCCGATCTTCTTCGGGAAGGTGGTGATGGAGTTGTCGAGCGACTGCATCACCAGGGCGATGACGACGCGCTCGGACCAGTGCTTGACGTCGTAGAGGTCCTTGACGTTGCGGCGCTGCTTCCACATCTCCTTCAGCCAGGTGCGCCAGCGCGGGATGTCACCGTCGCCGTCGGTGAGCACGGTCTGCATCAGCGACATGGCGTTGCTGCCCCGGCCGTAGCGGCAGGGCTCGACGTGGGTGTGCTCGTCGGGGTGCCACGAGGACGTGATGGCCACGCCCTGGGTGAAGTCGGTTCCGGCCTCGGCAGGGGCGATGGCACCGAGCAGCGACTCGGAGTTGGTGCGGGTGAGGTGCCCGAGGCGGTCGGAGATCTTCGGCAGATCGCCGGTGGCCTTCAGCTTGTGCAGCAGCTTCTGCGTGCCGAGCGCGGCGGCCGAGAAGACCACCTGCTCGGCGGTGAAGGTGCGGGTGGCGCTGCGACGCGAGAGCTTGGCCTTCGTCCACCGAGTGTCGACCTGGTAGCCACCGTCGGCCAGCGGCCGCACGCGGGTGACCGTGGTGAGCGGGTGGACGATGGCGCCCGCCTGCTCGGCGAGGTAGAGGTAGTTCTTGACCAGGGTGTTCTTGGCGTTGTGCCGGCAGCCGGTCATGCACTCGCCGCAGTCGGTGCACGAGCGTCGGCGCGGGCCCTCGCCGCCGAAGTAGGGGTCCGCCACCTCCTCGCCCTTCGCCTGGTCGGGGCCACCGAGGAAGACGCCCACGGGAGTCGGGTGGAAGGTGTCGCCGCGACCCATCCGGTCGGCGACGGCCTTCATGACCTCGTCGGACGGCGTCATCTCGCGGTAGGTCTCCACGCCCAGCATCCGCTTGGCCTGGTCGTAGTACGGCGCGAGCTCGGCCTTCCAGTCGGTGATGTGCGACCACGACGGGTCGCGGTAGAACGGCTCGAGGGGCTCGTAGAGGGTGTTGGCGTAGACCAGCGACCCGCCGCCGACGCCCGCACCGGCCAGGATCAGGCAGTCCTTGACCATGTCGATGCGCTGGATGCCGTAGCAGCCGGCCGCCGGGGCGTAGAGGTACTTCTTGAGGTCCCAGGAGTTGTCGGCGAAGTCGGCGTCCTCGAAGCGGGCACCGGCCTCGAGCACCGCCACGCGGTAGCCCTTCTCGGTGAGTCGCAGCGCGGTGACCGAGCCGCCGAAGCCGGACCCGATGACGATGACGTCGTAGTCGAAATCGGTCATGGTGGTTCTCCGTTCTACCGTCGGCGGTGTCTCAGGCCCGGCCCAGCTTGTCCATGACGCGCAGCGAGGCGGTCATGAAGCGGGCGTAGGCGCGATCCGACATGCCGAGCATCGGACCGAAGCGCAGCACGTGCTGGGTGCCCACCGACTGGGTCTCGGTGTAGCGGTGGATGCCCTCGGCGCCCTGGCGGCGTCCCATGCCGGACTCGCGCATGCCGCCCATGGGCGCCGCGATGCTGGCGAAGGTGGCCCCGAAGGCCTCGTTGACGTTGACCGTGCCGCACTTGATCTGGCGCGCGACCTCGCGACCCCGGGCGACGTCGCGGGTGTAGACGGCACCGTTGAGGCCGTACTCGCCGTCGTTGGCGCGGGCGATCGCCTCCGACTCGTCGTGGAAGCGGTAGATCGAGATGACCGGGCCGAAGGTCTCCTCCCCGAAGCACTGCATGTCGGGGGTGACGCCCTCGAGCACGGTGGGCTCGAAGAAGTACGGCGCGAGGTCCGGGCGGGCGCGGCCGCCGGCGAGCACGCGGGCGCCCTTGGCGACGGCGTCCTCGACGTGACGGGTGACGACCTCGAGCTGGTCCTCGGAGATGAGGGCGCCCATGTCGGCGTCCCAGTTGAGGCCCACCCCCAGGCTCATCGCCTTGGTGCGCGCCACGAAGCGCTCGACGAAGCGGTCGTAGACCTGGTCGGCCACGAACATGCGCTCGGTGGAGACGCAGAGCTGACCGGCGTTGGAGAAGCTGGCCCGCACCGCGCCCTCGGCGGCACGCTCGACGTCGGCGTCGCGCAGCACGAGGATCGGGTTCTTGCCGCCCAGCTCGAGCGAGCAGCCGATGAGGCGCTCGGCGGCCTGGCGGGCGATGACCTTGCCGGTGGCGGTGGAGCCGGTGAAGCAGACGTAGTCGGAGCGCTCGATGATCGGCGTGCCGAGCTTGCGACCCGGGCCGGCCACGACCTGCCACAGGTCGCGCGGGAAGCCGGCGTCCTCGAGGAGCTGGGCGCCGTAGAGGGCGGTGAGCATGGTCTGCGCGTCGGGCTTGGTGACCACGGCGTTGCCGGCGAGCAGCGCGGGCAGGCCGTCGCACAGCGCCATGGTGAAGGGGTAGTTCCAGGGCGAGATGATGCCGACGACGCCCTTGGGCATCTGGTTGACCTCGATGCGCGTCAGCACGGGGACGACGCCCGGCGCGCTGCGCGGGTCGAGGTGACGGTGCGCGGTGCGGGCGTAGTAGCGCGCGGTGAGCGCGATGTGGATCGGCTCGTCGAAGGCGTGCTTGCGCGACTTGCCAGACTCGATCTGGATGAGGTCCATGATTTCGTCCTGGCGGGCGAGCACGAGGTCGTGCAGGCGGTGCAGGATGCGCGCACGCTCGTCGATCGAGACCCGCGCCCACGCGGCCTGAGCGACGCGCGCGCGACGGAAGGCCTCGGCGACGTCGTCCTCGCTCGACTGCGGGATGTTGGCGACCGGGGCGCCGTCGATCGGCGAGGAGACCTGGACCGTGGTGCCGGTGGTGGACAGGATCCGGTCGGTGAGGCGGGCGACCACCTCGGGCTCGAGGACGTAGGCCGCACGGGGGTCGTGCTCGGGGTCGTGCGGCCCCTCGACGACCGGTCCGGAACCGCTGGGCTGACCGGGCATCGCATCGCTCATGCCTCGAGGGTAGGTGAGCGCGGTCACTGATCGCTACTGATCGGTAGCGATTGTGCTGCTTTACACACCCTCGGCGGCTGTCAAAGGCCCTCGCAGCCGTCCCGGGAGGTCGAAGGGCACCCGCAGGACGGGCCCGCGGTCGGTTCAGGGCGTCGGCGCGCTCAGGTAGACCGACTGGGTCTCGGTGTACTGGGCGAGCCCCTCGGGGCCGAACTCGCGGCCGAGGCCGGAGGCCTTGAAGCCGCCGAAGGGCGCGGCGAAGTCCATCGTGTAGGTGTTCACGCCGAAGGTGCCGGTGCGCACCCCGCGCGCGACCCGCAGGCCCCGGTCGGGGTCGGTGGTCCAGACGGTGCCGGCGAGGCCGTAGTCGGAGTCGTTGGCGATGCGCACCGCGTCGGCGTCGTCGTCGTAGGCGATCACCGAGAGCACCGGCCCGAAGATCTCCTCCCGGGCGATGCGCATCCGGTTGTCGACGCCCGCGAAGACGGTGGGCCGCACGTACCAGCCGGCGTCGAGCCCGTCGGGGCGCCCGAGCCCGCCCGTGAGCATCGTGGCGCCCTCCTCCTGCCCGAGGGCGATGTACTTCTCCACCCGCGCCGCCTGCCGCGCCGCCACCATCGGGCCGATCTCGGTGGCCGGGTCGAGCGGGTCGCCCACGCGCATCGAGGCGATGGCCTCGGCGAGGGCGGCGGCGAAGGCGTCGTGGCGCTCGCGGTGCACGAGCACGCGGGTCTGGGCCACACAGGCCTGGCCGGAGTTCATCACGCCGAGGAACCTCAGGCCCTCGATCGCGGCGGCCTCGTCGGCGTCGGGCAGCACGATGGCGGCCGACTTGCCGCCCAGCTCGAGCGAGACGCGCTTGAGCTGCTCGCCGCAGATCGAGCCGATCAGCCGGCCCGCCGCCGTGGAGCCGGTGAAGGCGACCTTGTCGACGCCGGGGTGACGCACGAGGTGCTCGCCCACCTCGCGGCCGCCCGCGACGATCGATACGACCCCCTCGGGCACGCCCGCCTCGACGAGCATCTCGGCGAGCAGGTAGCAGTCGAGCGGGGTCTCGGGCGCCGGCTTGATGATGACCGTGCAGCCGGCAAGCAGGGCCGGGACGAGCTTGGAGAGCACGGTGAACTGCGGCACGTTCCAGGGCGGGATGGCCGCCACCACGCCGACCGGCGCGTGCCGCACGAGGACGTCGCCCCCCAGCGCGCCCGGCCGCGTGGCCTCCCACGCGAAGTCGCGGGCGATCGCGAGGAAGGCCTCGATCTGCATCCACGGAGCCGGCGCCTGGGCGAGCGCGGAGAAGGAGATCGGCGAGCCCATCTCGAGCGAGATCACCTGCGCCATCTCGTCGAGGCGGGCCGCGTAGAGCGCGGAGAGCCGCTCCACGACCTCGATGCGCTCGGCCGGCGCCATCCGCGGCCACGGGCCGTCGTCGAAGGCGCGACGTGCGGCGGCCACCGCGGCGTCGATGTCGGCGGGCGAGCCCTCCGGCACGCGGGCGACGACCTGCTCGGTGTGCGGCGAGACGACCTCGAGGCGGGCGTCGGTGGCGGGCGTCGTCCAGCGGCCGCCGATGAGGAGGGCGTCGCGATCGAGGTCGTGGCTCACGGTGGTGCCTTTCCGTCGGGTGGGAGTGCGGGAGGTCAGGGGGCGAGGTCGAACCAGTCGGCGAAGCCGCTGGGGTCGTGGCGACCGAGTGCGGCGTGCTCGAACAGGCCCCAGCCGACGACGCCGTCGGCGGGCAGCCCGGCGCCGCGCGCGACCGCCCGGCCCACGTGGTCGATCACGCCGAACATCACGCGCCCGGCCACGGCGGGGTCGGCGAGGTCGTAGGTGAGGCGCTCGACGAAGCCCGGGCCACGCCACTGCCCGTGGCCCCAGTCGGGGTCGCCGCCGTAGCCGGCGCCGACGTGCAGCGGCGCGGCGAGCAGCGAGTCGACCTCCAGCTCGAGGACGTCGCCCGCCGGCGTCGTGCAGGTGATGCTCGCCCCGGTGGGCACGCGCGTGCCCGGCGCGTAGCGGATGCGCACCCGCGGCCAGCCGAGCTGCTCGACGCGGCCGTCGGCGAAGGTGCGTGTGCAGTCGTTGAGCGTGCGGAATCCGTCGGGGGTCTCCTGCACGATCAGCACCACGCAGAAGTCGTCGAAGCGCAGGGGGAGGTAGAGCCACCACATGCCCTCGAAAGCAGGCTCGTGCGGGCGGCCGGCGGGCAGGGCCTCCCCCACCGGGCGGATGCCCCAGGAGCGGTCGCGCGTGCCCACCCAGCGGTCCGGGGTCACCTCGAGGTCGCCCCCGTCGATGCTGATCACGCCCGCCCAGGTGCCCACCTGCGCGAAGCGCTGGGCCTCCAGCGCGGTGCCGGCGCCCCGGCGCATCACGTGGGGCAGCTCCTGCACGGGGGCGAAGGAGCCCTCCCAGGTCAGGTCGAGGGCGATGCCCTCGGTCTCCTCGAGCACCAGCCGCAGCCGGCGCAGCGGCTCGAGCACCTCGATGCGGTAGGCGCCCACCTGCTGCTGCAGCCTGTCCCCGCCGCGCGGGTCGGCGGCGTCGCCGAGGTGCAGCACGGTGTGCTCGATGGCTCCGGCCCCGTCGGCCCCGTCGCGACGCCGCGCGAGCAGCACGAAGGCGTCCTTGGTGCCGAGGTTCGGGTAGAAGCCGAGGCCGGTGATCACGAAGAGCTCGCCGGTGCGGTCGTGGGCGTTGAGGTAGCAGCGGTCGTAGAAGTGGCGATCGGTGCTCGCCGGCCAGGCCACCGGCCGCGGCACCTGGTGGATCGGGTACTCGTCGAGCGGCCCCAGACCGACGTACTCGTCGTGGGCGCTCACGCGCCCACCTGGTCGAGCAGGCGCTCGAACAGCGGTCGGTGGTGGAAGACGGCCTCCGGATCGGTCGGTGGTTCGATCTCGCCGAAGTGGATCTGACGAGCGCTCGTGCGCAGGAACACGCACGCCCAGCTCACGGCGGCGTGGACGCGGAACCACGTGAGGTCGCCCAGCGCTACGCCGGAGAGCCGCTCGTAGGCGGCCACCACGTCGTCCTCGCGCAGGAAGTCGGGCATCCCGGGCAGGCCGAGCATGACGGCGATCTCCTGGAAGACCTCGTGGGCGAAGACCATCCACGCGACGTCGAGCTCGCGAGGGCCGAGGGTGGCCATCTCCCAGTCGAGCACCGCCACGGGCGTGAAGTCGCGGTACATCATGTTGCCGATGCGGGCATCGCCCCACACGAGCACGGGATCGTCCTCGCTCGGCAGGCGCGCGGCGAGCCACGCGAGCCCACGCTCCACGAGCGGGCTGCGGGCACCGCCCTGCTGCACCGCGTAGTCGTACCAGGCGCGGGTCTTGGCGAGGTTGCGGGCGAGCGGGGTGGCACCCGCGTGGCCGGTCAGGGCAGGGTCGAGGAAGGCGAAGCGGGCGCCGTCCACGGCGTGGAGGCGGGCGAGCACCTCCACGCTCGCCTCCTGGAGGTGGCGCTGCTGCTCGGGCGAGGCGTCGAAGATCCAGTTGTCACCGAAGGGGTAGGGCAGCACGTCCGGCGGCACCGCGCCGTCGAGACGGTGCATGAGGAAGAACGGGGTGCCCAGCACCGCGCCGGTGGGTTCGGACAACCACAGCGGCGGCGTCGGCACGCCGGCGAGCTCTCCGGCCAGGCGCATCGCGTCGTACTGGTCACCGAGCCGGTACACCGGGAAGACCGGGAGGTCGCGGGGGTCGGGTGCGACGCGGGCGACGTACTCGCGGGTGCGACGCTCGGGGGCCTCGATGGCGCCGGTGGTGCCGGGCTCCGTGGTGGTCACGGCCAGCAGCAGCGTCTCGCTCGACATGCCGTTGGTCTGCACGCCCTCGTGGACGACGACCGCCGGGTCGGCCTGCTCCGGCAGCTGCTCGCGCAGCCAGGCGGTCAGGCTCGCCGCGGCCGCGCCGGCGTCGCGGCTCGAGCGCTGCAGCGTCATGTCGGCCGGCGGCGGCTGAGCGGTCACGGGCGTCCTCCCTGGTGGGAGCGCACCCGACGGCGGGCGCGCTGGCGCCCAGCCTGTTAGAACGTGTTCTAGGTGTCAACAGGTGCGGGGCGCCCGCGGCCCCGCGCCCCGGCGTCGGGGCGCGGCGGAGGTCAGAGCGCGACCACCTCGACGCGCTGGAACTCCTTGAGCTCGGTGTAGCCGGTGGTGGCCATCGAGCGCTTGAGCGCGCCGACGAGGTTCATCGTGCCGTCGGCCACGCGGGAGGGGCCGAAGAGGATCTCCTCGATGGTGCCGACCTGCTCGAACTGCACGCGTCGTCCACGGGGCAGCTCGGCGTGGTGGGCCTCGGCGCCCCAGTGGAAACCGCGGCCGGGGGCGTCGGTGGCGCGGGCGAAGGGCGAGCCCACCATCACGGCGTCGGCGCCGCAGGCCACGGCCTTGGCGAGGTCGCCGGAGGTGCCGATGGAGCCGTCGGCGATGACGTGCACGTAGCGACCGCCCGACTCGTCGAGGTAGTCGCGGCGGGCCGCGGCGACGTCGGCCACCGCGCTCGCCATGGGCACCGCGATGCCGAGCACCGTGCGGGTGGTGTGAGCCGCGCCGCCGCCGAAGCCGACGAGCACGCCGGCGGCGCCGGTGCGCATGAGGTGCAGCGCCGCCTGGTGGGTGGCGCAGCCGCCCACGATCACGGGCACGTCGAGCTCGTAGATGAACTCCTTGAGGTTCAGCGGCTCGGCCTGGCTCGACACGTGCTCGGCCGACACCGTGGTGCCGCGGATGACGAAGAGGTCGACGCCGGCGTCGGTGACGGTGCGGGCGAACTCCTTGGTGCGCTGCGGCGAGAGCGATCCGGCCACCGTGACGCCCGCCTCGCGCACCTCGCGCAGCCGCTCGGTGATCAGCTCGGCCTTGATCGGCTCGGTGTAGATCTGCTGCAGGCGGCGCGTGGCCTCCTCGCCCTCGAGGCCGGCGACCTCCTCGAGCAGCGACTCCGGGTCCGCGTAGCGGGTCCAGAGCCCCTCGAGGTTGAGCACACCCAGGCCGCCGTGGCGACCGAAGGCGATGGCGGTGGCGGGCGACATCACCGAGTCCATCGGCGCGGCGAGGATCGGCAGCTCGAAGCGGTAGGCGTCGATCTGCCAGTCGACGCTGACCTCCTCGGGGTCGCGGGTGCGCCGCGAGGGCACGATCGCGATGTCGTCGAAGGAGTACGCCGTCCGGGCCCGCTTGGCGCGGCCGATCTCGATGTCGCTCACCCCCGGAGGATATCGGTGCCCCTCCCCCACCCCGCTCCCCCCGCCGACGTGGCAGGTGTGGTGCGCCGACGTGGCAGGGATGGTGCGCCGAGGGGGCGGTCCGGCGTGGGGTGGCAGGAGACGCCTGGCGCGCCGCCTCTCCCCCGGTACACGACGGGTGGGCACCATGGGACGCGTGGATCCGTCGTCCTCACGCCCGCTGCGGCGCCTCGGCTTCTTGACCATCGGCCTCTTCGATCCCGCAGATCCTGGACCGGGGCACGAGTCGACGCTGCGCCTCATCGAGCTGGGCGAGCAGCTCGGGTTCGACTCGGCCTGGTTGCGCCACCGCCACCTGCAGCACGGCATCTCCTCCCCGGTAGCCGTGCTCGCGGCTGCGACACAGCGCACGACGAGCATCGAGCTCGGCACCGCCGTCACCCCGCTGGGATGGGAGAACCCGCTGCGGGTGGCCGAGGACTGGGCCACGCTCGACGTGCTCAGCGGCGGCCGGCTGAACCCGGGCATGAGCGTCGGCACGCCGATGCAGTGGGAGCACGTGCGCGGCAGCCTCTACCCCGACACCGCCGACGCCGAGGACTTCCGCCACCAGCGGGCCGAGCGGGTGCTGGCGCTGCTGCGCGGCGAGCGGGCGTCGAACTTCTCGGGCGTGCAGGGCATCGAGACGTACTCGGAACGCGTGGAGCCGCACTCGCCCGGGTTGATCGACCGCTGCTGGTACGGCGCGGCCAGCACGTCGTCCGCGCTGTGGGCGGCCGGGCAGGGCCTCAACCTGCTCACCAGCAGCGTGGTGCGTGCCGAGGGCGAGCCGCTGGACGACGGCACCTACGACTTCGCCGCAGTGCAGCAGGCGCAGATCCGGGCGTTCCGCGCCGCCCACCCGCGGGGGGACGACGCGCGGGTGTCGCAGGGGCTCGTCGTCATCCCCACCGACTCGGCCACGCTCGAGCAGGAGCGGCGCTACCGGGACTATGCGGAGGGACGCGCGGCGAGGGTCGGCGTGCCGCACGGGCCGGGGCGCCTGCTGTTCGCCGCCGACCTGGTCGGGCCCTCGGCGGAGCTGGCCGAGCGGCTGCACGCCGACCCGGGCTTCGCGGAGGTGGACGAGGTGGCCTTCGCCCTCCCCTTCACCTTCGACGAGCCCGACTACCGACAGATCCTCACCGATCTCGCCACGCACCTCGGGCCGTTGCTCGGCTGGCGGCGCGGCTGAACCCACGCGGCTGAGCCCACCTCGGCCGGGAGGGGAGGGTCAGTCGGCGGTGACGTCGTGGGCCTGCGCCTTGACGCGGGCGCGGGAGAGGAAGGCGACGAGGCTGGCGGAGGGATCGCGGGTCGGCACGAGGTGGTGCTGCGGCAGGCCCATCATCACCGGGTCGTTGCCGTCGTGGAGCACCCAGGCGGGGGCGAGCTCACGGTCGAGGAAGCCGAGCGCGACCTGCAGCCGACCGGCGCGGTTGACGAGGCGCTTGGCGCGCTCGGTGGCGGCGGCGAGGTCGGCGCGCGGGTGGGCGGCGATGGCGAACGCACGCCGTCCCACCGCCAGGCGGGTGAAGACGAGTGCGCCGTCCTCAGGCACCTCGCGCGGCACCACCAGCTGCCGCTCGAGGTCGAGCCAGCGCTCGATCGCCGGCTCGGTGGGCGGGCAGGGCACCCGGGTGAACACCAGCTGCGGCCGCTTGTCGGATGTGCCGACGGGCTTGGCGAACCGGCTGTGCACCGGCTCCCAGTCGCTCGCCGGCCCGCCGTCGACCCAGCGCGCGACGTGGGGCGAGAGCTTCGCCACCAGCTTCGCGCTCAGCCCGGACGACGACGCTGTCGCCCGGGCCACCTCCTGCTCGGTCATCGTCGGCTCAGCCGAACCGACCATGCACGTAGTCGGCCGTGCGGCTGTCGAGCGGGTTGTTGAACATCGCCTCGGTGTCGCCGTGCTCGACGATCACACCCGGGGTGTTGTGGGCGGCGAGGAAGAAGGCGCACTTGTCGGAGACGCGCGCGGCCTGCTGCATGTTGTGCGTGACGATGACGATCGTCACCTGGCCGCGCAGCTCGGCGATGGTCTCCTCCACGCGACGCGTCGAGGTGGGGTCGAGGGCCGAGCAGGGCTCGTCCATCAGCAGCACCTCGGGGGCGATGGCCATCGCGCGGGCGATGCACAGACGCTGCTGCTGACCACCCGAGAGGCCGGCGCCCGGCTGGTGGAGGCGGTCCTTGACCTCGTCCCACAGCGAGGCCTTGCGCAGCGAGTCCTCCACGAGGAAGTCCTTCTCGGCCTGCGAGGCCTCGATGCCCGAGAGCGCCAGCGCGGCGATCGTGTTCTCGTAGATCGACATGGCCGGGAACGGGTTCGGCTTCTGGAACACCATGCCGATGCGGCGGCGGGCGTCGGTGACGCGCTGGCCGGTGCCGTAGATGTCCTCGCCAGAGAGCAGCACCTCGCCCGACAGCGAGGCGGAGGGGACGAGCTCGTGCATGCGGTTGAGGATGCGCAGGAAGGTCGACTTGCCGCAGCCCGAGGGGCCGATCAGCGCGGTGACCTCGCCGGCCGGCATGGTCAGCGAGACGCGGTCGAGCACCTTGCGCTCGCCGAACCAGGCGGTGATGTTGTCGGCCCGCAGCTCGGCGGGGCCGATGGCGCCCACGCGCGAGGCGAGGGCGGGCGAGACGCCGCCGTCCCCGAGCGCGGGACGACGGCGGAACAGGCCGCCGCCCAGGGCACGGCGCCGGCGCCCGGGGGCGTCGTCGCTGATGGGAGGGAGGTCGACGAGGGTCTCGTCGGCGTGGTGCTGGGTCATGATCGCGGGTTCGCTTTCAGAGGAGGTTCGGGAGGAGGTCGATGACGCGGTCAGCGCACGCGAAGGCCGTCACCGTGAGCGCGGGCAGGAAGACCACGTAGGCCGCTCGGCGGTTCCAGCGCTTCCACGCCCACACGGCCGCGAGCGAGAGCCCGAGCAGCAGCTCGGAGAGCCACGAGAGCGAGAACGCGCGCTCGGAGTCGCCGGACATCGCCTGGTCCTCGTCGGCCACGACTCCCGGCGCGATCGCGATCGGGGGCCTCGGCTGGGCCTTCGAGATCAGCTTGGCGTCGACGCGGAGCACGCTGGTCGGGGCGAACGGCGGACCGTCGGCGGTGATGAGGGTGAGGCGACCGTCGCTGGGGCCGAGCACCGGCAGCTGAGTGGCGCCGTTGCGCGGACCGATCACCTCGTACTGCGCGATGCCCTGGCCGGTCGACACGCTGATCTTGTCGCCGCGCTGCAGCTCGCCGATGCCGCCCAGCGGACCGCCGTAGGCCGCAGCACGGCCCATCAGGATCGCCACACCGGGCTGGCCGGGGAACGGCGTGTCACGCCGGTGGCCGACGCCGAGCTTCGTCGTCCGCGAGCTGGTGCCCTCGACGACGACCTCGCGCAGCCCCAGACGCGGGATGCGCAGCAGCGCGATCGGGGTGCCCGACTCCACGATCTTGCCGTTGATGTCGAGCTGGCCGATCGGCGAGGAGCCCTCGGCGAACCCGAGGCGCAGCTTGCTGTAGAGGTCGCGCTGGGAGTTCCAGTGCTGCAGCTGGCTGACGACGGTCAGGTTCATTAGCAGCACCAGCAGCACGAGCGAGAGCAGGCCGAGGGCCGAGGTGGTCAGCGTGGTGCGCCACTGCGGCGGCGGAGGCTGCTCCACCCGCTGCAGCCGCGGCAGGCCGGCCGGCCACACGGGTCGGCTCGGGCGGTCGCCGCCGCCGGCGCGTGAGAGCCAGCCTGCCGGGCCGGGACGGTGCGGTGCGACGGTCACTGCGTGCCTCCGGGTCCGGTCGGGTCCATCGGCGGCGCCGGCGGGCCGGCGTCACCGCTCGGAGCGCTGGGCGCGGCCGGGCCCGCAGGCGAGGACGCAACCGCACCGCCGGCCGCGATCGCACCCGCGGCGGGCCGCAGGTCGAGCGCACGCGACACGAGCGGCGGGCCGAGCACCAGCAGCGCCACGAAGAGCACGCTGATGAGCAGCGCGAGCTGGGGCGTGCCCCAGGTGCGCGAGCCGGCCAGGTTGTAGGGCGTCGCCACAGCGCTGGCGTCGCCGCCACCGGCGGCCGCGGTCGTCTGCCCGGTGCACAGACCGGTGTCGGGGTCGCACGCGGCCGCGCCGCCCGTGCCCGGGGCACCGGCCGCGCCGGGCGCCGCCACGCCGCCCGCGGCGGTCGTGCCGCCACCGGCAGCCGCGGATCCCCCGCCTGCAGCCGCGCCACCGCCCGCAGCCGCGCCGCCGCCCGCGGTGGTGCCGGGCGCCTGGCCGCCGCCGGCGACGGACTTGCCGATCCACGGCGCCTGGCAGGCGGCGTTGCACTCGGCAGGGAAGGGCGCCTTGTCGATGAGGATGTTGCGGTCGGGGCTCTCACCCGGTCGGAAGGTCGGGTTGTTGCACGGGTTGCCCGAGCCCGACTTCACGCCGCTCTTGGTGGCGAGGATCTTCTTCTTGGTGTCGGCGCCGATGCCGGGCACCTTCAGCACCTGGTCGAGGGCGGAGAGCACCAGGTTCATCGGCAGCGGCGAGTAGCCGAGGCGACCCATCGTCTGCTGGCCCTCGCAGAGCACGAACTGCTCGAAGTAGGCCAGCGTCTGCCCCTTGGCGGTGTCGAAGTTACCGCGAGTCTGGTTCGGCTGGATCATGTAGGAGTACGCCGACAGCGGGTAGGTGCGCGGGTCCTTGTAGGTGTACACCTGCGAGAGGTCCTGGGAGAGGTAGTTCGCCGACTTGCTGTCCTGGTTGATCTTGGCCTTGGTCAGCGCCACCGCGACGGCGGTGTCGGTGGGCAGGGTGAAGAAGCCGGCGGCGTTCTGCACCTGAGCCACCGGGAAGTTCACGCCGAGGGCGTAGGAGTACTCGTCGTAGTTGATCGTGTACTCGGTGTTGGCGGTGTAGGTGGTCACACCGTTCGAGCCCGACTGGGCGGTGAAGTTGTCGAGGCCCTGGTACGGGAAGTAGGACGTGGCCGACTTCGGGTTGCACTTGGTCTTGCGGCAGAGCGCGGCGTAGTCCGACGGGAACTGACGCAGCATCCACAGCGTGAACTGGGCGGTGGCGCCCGAGCCGTCCGAGCGGACGACGACCGTGATGCGCTGGGCGGGCAGCGCGACACCGGGGTTGGTCTGCTTGATGATCGGGTCGTTCCAGCGGGTCACCTGGCCGGTGAAGATCTTGGCCACCGCCTGCTGCGAGAGCCGCAGCTTCTCGAAACGCTTGCCGCCGACCTTGAGGTTGTACATGAACGCGGTGCCACCGGCCACCACCGGCAGGAGGCCGTACTTGAAGTTCGGCCGCACGGTGTCCTGCGGGTCGGAGGTGTCGCCGGTGTAGGGGATCTCGGAGACGGCGAAGTCGGCGAGACCCTGGGCGAAGTCCTTGCGACCCTTCGACGAGCCGGTGTTGTTGTAGTCGACCGTCACGCCCTGGGAGCGGACGGCGGCGCGCCAGTCCTCGACCGCGTTGCCGGCCCAGGACGAACCCGAGCCGCTGATGCGGGCGGTGGGGGCCTTGTACGCCGGCTGAGGCGCGGTGCCCTCGCCGGCAGCCACGGCGGGAGCGGAGGCGAAGGCGATCAGCAGCGACAGCAGGATGCCGACCTTGCGGGCGGCGCGCAGACGCGGATGGCGGTTCATCGGTGATCTCCTGGAGAGGTCGTGGGCGCATCCGGTGCGCCCGAGCTGGGGACGGCGCCGGCGGGTGCGACGCGGAGGGAGGCGAGCTCGGCACGGATCGCCTCGTAGTTGCGCTCGACGCGGCCCTGGTCGCGACGCGAGCGGGCGGCGCGGCGGCGCAGCTGACGAGGCGTGACCTCACCGGCTCGCTGACCGCCGATGAGGCGCGCCAGGACGAACAGGATGAGCACGATGATCAGCAGCAGCGCCGCGGTGGCGAAGCCGCGGGCCTTCATGTCGGGCTGCGGCGCCTTGACGAACTCGAGCGCCGCCAGCGGCAGCGACACCTGGGGCCCGTCGAAGGGGTTCAGGTTCATGTTCGACGTCACACCCGCGGTGAGCAGCACCGGCGCGGTCTCGCCGATGCCGTGCGCGGTGCCGAGGATGATCGCGGTGGCCAGGCCCGAGCGCACCGTGGGCAGCACGACGTGCTTGACCACCGCCCACTGGCCGCCGCCGAGGGCCAGGCCGGCCTCGCGCAGGTTGCCCGGCACCAGGCGGAGGACGACGTCGGCCGAGCGGATCATGATCGGCAGCATCAGCACGGTGATCGCGAGCGAGGCCGCGAAACCGTTGTACTGCTTGGTGAACAGCAGGATCACGGTGGCGTAGATGAACAGACCCGCGACCACCGACGGCAGGGCCGTCATCGCCTCGACCACCGTGCGCACGAAGCGGGCGAAGCGACCCTTCACCTCGTTGAGGAACAGCGCGGTGGCGGTGCCGAGCGGCACCGTGATGATGAGCGCGATCGTGATCTGCTGCAACGTGCCGACGATGGCGTGCAGCACGCCGCCCTCGCTGATCGGCCGCAGCGGGCCGGTGAGGCTCATGTCGGTGGTGATGAAGTTGTTGCCCCAGTCGAGCCAGGGCACCTGGCGGAAGACGTCCCAGCCGCGGAAGAACACGTAGCCGATCACGAGCAGCACGAGCGTGATCACGAGGACGCCGGCCGACCACAGCATCACCTGCGCCACCTTGTCGCGCATCGCGCGCCCGTCGGCGTCCAGGCCGATGAGCACCGCGTAGGCGGCGAGGAAGAGCAGGAACGCGCTGATCGGCACCCAGCCGTTCGGGATCATCCCCGTGACCGGGCCCAGCACGAGGGCCAGCGAGACGGAGCTGACGACGGCGCCGGGCAGCGAGTAGCGCTCGTGGGGCGAGGCGCCGAAGCGCACGCGGGGCGGCTCGACCTCCTGCGCAGGCAGGGCCTGTCGCGGGAGGTAGGTGGTCGGGGTGCGTCCGGTGTCGGACGACGGGGCGGGCGAGACCGGCGGCGGTGCCGGGTGCGTGGTGGTCATCATCCCTCGCTGTCCGCGCCGGAACGAGAGCGCGCGATGATCGTGGAGGCGGTGAAGTTGATCGCCATGGTGAGCAGGAACAGGGCCAGACCCGCAGCCATGAGGGCCGACATGGAGAACGAGTTCGCCTCGCCGTAGCGCAGCGCGATCATGGCCGCCACCGAGTTGGAGCCGTTCTCGAGGATGTTGAAGCGGATCTCGTAGAGCGGCGAGATGATCAGGTAGATCGCGATGGTCTCGCCGAGTGCGCGGCCGAGGCCGAGCATCACGCCGCCGATCATGCCGCCCTTGCCGAAGGGCAGCACGACCGAGCGGATCATGCCCCACTTGGTGGCCCCGAGGGCGTAGGCCCCTTCCCGCTCGCCCTGGGGCGCGCGGGAGAAGGACTCCACCATGATCGAGGTCTGGATCGGCACGATCATCATCGCCACGACGATGCCGGCGATGAAGGTGGACGACGTGTAGAGCGCGGGATCGGGCAGGGGGTTGGACGGATCGGCCCCGTCGACCTTGAAGAACGGGATCCAACCGAAGTAGGTGGAGAGCCAGTAGGCGAACGGCACCATGTGGTTCTGCAGCCAGGCCAGGCCCCACAGCCCGAAGACCAGCGACGGCACGGCCGCCATGAGGTCGATCACCGAGGTCATGACCCGCTTGACGCGGCCGGTCGCGACCTCGGTGATGAACAGCGAGGCGCCGATCGACAGCGGGATCGACACGATCAGCGCGACCACCGCGATCATCACGGTGCCGGTGAGCACAGCCGCGATGCCGAAGTTGTTCGTCTCCGGCGCCCACTCCTCGGTGGTGACGAAGTCGATCACGCCCACCGACGAGATGGCGTCGATGGCGTTGATCGTGAGGAACAGGCCGACGAGCACCATGATCGCGAGCACGAAGGTGCCCGACCCACGGCTGATCTCGCGGAAGATCCGATCGGTCGGTGCGTGGATGACGGGGATCGGACGCGCCTGTGCGTCCTCAGCCCCCGCCTCCGGGTAGTCGGGAAGGACGGTGCTGCTCATCGGGTGATCCTCACGTTCCGGGTGAAGCTCATGACGGGGCCGCTCAGGCCGGCGACGAGGGCGAGCAGCAGACCGAACGGGATCATCCAGCCCGGCCACGACTCAGTGCTCGCCGCGACCGTGACGACCTGCGCCGTCGCCGTCGGCTGAGCGCCCGGCGAGGCGGCCGCGCCGGGCGAGGCACCCGCCGCGTCAGGCGTGGACGCCGCTCCGCCGGCGGCACCACCACCGAGGCCTCCGCCGCCGGCACCCCCGTCGGCGCCGCCGTTGGTGCCACCGCCGTCACCGCCGTCGCCGTTGGCGCCGGTGTCGGGCACGGCCTTGCGCAGCTGCGCGATGGCCGTGACGGCCTGCTGGCGCAGCGTGTCGGTCAGCGGGGCGTAGCCCGGGGGCAGGTTGCCCTCGTCGAAGCCCAGCTTCTGGCCCTTGCCGATCAGGTAGTCGAAGGCGTCGGCGTAGCCGGCTCGGTCCGACTGCGGCAGGGTCAGGTCGACCGCGCCGTAGATCGGGAGGGTGAGCGGGTAGGCGCCCGAGGCGTAGTCGGTCGGACCGGGCGAGGCCCAGCCGTCGTCGTCCCTGGAGAACCGGTCGGCCGCCTTGCGCAGCGAGGCGGAGTTCGCCTCCACGCACTTGTCGCCCTCGGTGTTGCACAGGATCGCCGTCGGCACGCGCCACCGGGCGGCGGTGGCCGTGTCGGTGATCGCGATCAGACCGACCTGGGACGCGCTCTGGCGCGTCTTCGGGTCCGTCCACTTGCCCGGCTGGGGGCCGCAGTCGTCGTTCGGCACCTGCGGGGTGTTGGCGCAGAGCTGGCTGTTGGCCGGCGCGTAGCCGATGCCGACACCACGACCGGTCGCGGCCATCGAGTCCATCCGGGGGAGGTGGTCGACGACGCCGTAGGTGGGCAGGTCGTCATCTCGGGCCTCCTGCCAGGTCGGCAGGGGGAAGGGCGAGCCGTCGGGCGGGTAGCTGAGCGGCTGGTCGACGTAGCCGTTGGCGATCGGCGTCGCCGTGCGCGCGGCAGCCGCGGCCGCGGCCAGGGCGACCTTCTGGTCGGAGCAGCCCTCGTAGGTGCGGGTGGAGTAGAACGGGTTGATCACCATGCCGTTCTCGTCCGGGCAGCCGTTGAGGAAGGCCTTGGCGTCGGGGTCGGCCAGCAGCCAGTCCCACACCGCAGCCGCGCCGTCGGAGCGCAGGGACTCGACGATGAGGTGGTCGATCGCCTGGCTCGCCGCGTCCTTGAGGTTCAGGTGGCGCAGATCAGGGTTGAGGCGACGGAACTCAGGGTCGTTGCCGAGGTTGGTCGGCCGCTGCGTCATCCACGGGGCCGCAAGGCGGCTGAACCCGGTGCGGTCGAAGATCGCGAACTGGTAGCTCTGGGTCAGCAGCTTCGCCACGAGGCGGGCGTCGAGCTTGATCCCCTTGATGAGCGTCCCGGCGCGGTCGGCGTCCGCACGCAGTTCCGCCAGGCTGTCGTAACCGCAATCCTTCGCGGTCTCCTCGGTGTCCGAGGCCTTCCAGCGACAGCGCGGCTGGTACACGAGCTGGTAGGCGAAGACCGGAGCCGACAGCGCCAACGGCACCGGCGTGGTCTTCGTGACCCCCGAGGTGCGGCGGGTGGTGAGGATCGCACGGTTGGATCCCGCGGCGAACTGGTTGCGCGCCACCTCGTCACCGAGCTGGGTGTAGCCCAGGGCGATCTTCCGGTCGCTGCACACGCCGGGCGTCCACGAGGCGGCCGCGTTCGACAGCATCTCCGAGCCACCGAGGAGCGACCGCGACTGCCCGGAGGGACAACCGGTCAGGACGTCGCGCAGGGCGATGCGCACCTGGAGCCGCTGGGCCCACAGGCTCGGCGAGATCGGGCCGGTCGAGGTCGTGAGGACGCCGCTGACGCGCGGCACGACGACGATCCAGCACTGCGAGGTGCTGGGAGCGTCGCTGCGCTTGCCACATCCGAGGCCGGCCGACTCGAGGCTGGTCTGCACCTCGAACTCGCGACTGGTGGCGCCGTTGCTGCCGGCGACCACCCGGGAGAGCTCGTTGGTGGTGTCCTTGCTGAAGAACTTGTTCTGCCCCTTGGTGCCGTCGGCTTCGACACCCGCGATGGAGGTGAACGGAACAGCACCACCCTCCTGGGTGGAGTACTGGCGCCAGTCGCCGCCGCTCACGGTGAGCGGATCGCCCACCACGCTGCGCTCCTCGCTGCGCACGTTGCCGCCGACGCTGAGGCTGTCAGGGCCGTGCTCACCGATCTGGCACGTGGCCGGGTCGGGCGAGGAGGCGTTCGGCGCCGGCCGCCCGGAGGCCGTGAGGCCGCCCCAGCACTGGAAGATCTGGAAGTAGGTCGAGAACTGCTGGGTGTCCGGGTTGATGCCACCCTTCGCGCCGCGGATACCGATAGTCACGGCCTGGTTGACCAGGCCGCGGGTCTGTGACACCGAGACCTCCAGACCACCCAGACCGTTACCCGCGCCGAAGTTCGCGGCGTACGGGTCGGCGATGCGCGCGGGCACGTCGTCGTAGGTCTTGTTGTCGGTGTGGGGGATCACCTGCTGGCCGTTGCGCGGCACCGTGTTCTCCGGGGCGTTGCCCTGGTTGTCCCAGCGCACCGTGACGGCGCTGTCGCTCGACAGCACGCCCTGGGCGCCCCAGTCGGAACCATCGGTGACGGGCGGCGCGGCACCGGCGTAGCCGGTGCCGATTCCCGAGAAGCCGGTCCCGGCGATCACCAGACCGGTGAGCGCCACGGCGATCCGCGCCCGGCCGGACCGGCCGGGCTGCTGAGCAGCCCGACCGGTCCGGACGCGGTTCACCGACATGGTGGTGAGGAGGTCTCGCACGGTCACCGGGCCTTGTAGCTCGCGGCGACGGTGGCGGGGAGCACCGAGGTGCTGCCGCCGTAGGTGACGGTGAGCTTGGTCGTGCCCTTGACGGCGGCCGGCAGCGTCACGGTGACCACACCGTTGCGCAGGGTGCCGACGACCGAGACCGCCCGCTTGCCGGGTGCGACGACCTTGACCGTGACCTTGCCGGTGGGCACGAGGCCCGTGGCCTTCACCGTGATCGCCAACTTCGGCTTGGTCCTGACCCGCACGGAGGTCGGCGAGACCTTGGCCGAGACGAGGGCGCGGGCCCGGGCGATGGTGACCGCCGAGGTGGCCGAGGTCGAGGTCGCGAAGGCGCTGGTGGCCGGCACGAACTGGGCGCGCAGGCTGTGGGCGCCCGCGGTCAGGGCGGCGATTCGGGTGGCGGTCGCGCTGCCGGCGGCCAGGGGGACCGTGGCGAGCACGGCGCTGCCGTCGAGGAAGCGGATCGAACCGGTGGGCACGGTGTCGCCGGCGGCGACCGTGGCCGAGAGGGTCTGACGGGCGCCGGCCACGCGGGTGCCGGTGACGGTCAGCGACGTGGTGGTCGCGGCTGCCGCACGCGTCACGGTGCGCAGGTTGCTGGTGGCGGAGGCGTAACGACCGGCGGCCTCGCCCGAGGGGGTGTAGACGGCCCGGTAGCGGCGGAACTCGCCGGCGGCGAGGTCGCTGACCTCGAACGTGGCGGTGCCGGCCTCGGAGACCGCGACGGGCTCGCCGAGGTCGGTGAACTCGCCCTCGTTCTGGCCCTTGGGCAGCGCGGAAAACTGGACGGAGCCGGCCGCGTCGGTGAGCGCGGTTCCGGACTCGTTCTTGATCGTGGCGGTCAGCGTGGTCGTGGCGCCCACGGTGCCGTTGGTGAGCTCGACGACGGGCGTCGTGAGTGCGCTCGTCACGGTGTAGGCGCCGGAGGTGGCGAGGGTGCCGTTGCCGACGCTGGCGTCGAGGCCGGTGCGGAAGGTCAGCCAGGCAGCGGTGGCCTTGCCGTCCTCGTTGCGGTCGACGATCGGCAGCCCCGTGTCGGCGTCCGTGGCGCCGGTGGTCTTGACCAGCACCATGCTGATCTCCTGGTCGGCCGCCCAGCGGTTCAGGATCGACTTGCCCTTGGGGGCCACCGACACCGGGTTACCGGCGCGCAGCGCGTCGCGGGAGACGAAGTCGGTGGTGTTGATCAGCTGGTCGGGCCTGCCGTCGTTGATCCACGCCTGGTACTCGGCGAGCGTCGAGACCTTCAGGACCTCGTCGGTGGTCGGGGTGTTCGGGGTTCCCGCGATCGTCGTCAGGGCGCTGATCTCGGTGAACCAGGGATAGACCTCGCCGATGTTCTGCCCGGCCTCGACGGTCGGTGCCTCGTTGCTGCCGTCGGCGGAGGTCGTGGTGAAGACGACGGCGAGCTTGTTGAAGTCGTCGGTGCCGAAGGCCTCCAGCATCGCGGCGCCCGAGGCGTCGGAGCCGAGGTCGGCCGAGATTCCAGTGCCCAGGTCGCGGTTGTTGCCCTCGTGACCCCACTTGCCGACCGTGATCGCGTTGGCGGGATCGCCGGTCACCGGGCCGGGCTCCAGGAAGAGCTCGTAGACGGAGCCGGTCGGTGCGGCCGCCTGGGCCGCGGGTGCGGCGACGAGCGCGGACGTCGTGGCGACGGCGCCGACGACGGTTCCCACGAGGACGCCGACGGCGAGACGTCGGCGACGGTGGGGCGTGAGTACGGACATGGTGTGCCTCTCGAGATGGTGGTGCGACGGGCGAATCAGGTGGAGCAGGTGACGCCGCTGCTGGGGCAGGGCGACGTGACGACGGCCGGCGGACGGCCGCTGGGGCGGGTGGTGCGGCGGGAGCAGATTCGTGGGGTCGCTGCCCAGGGTCATGACGACTCCTGCGAGCGACGGAGGTAGACGCGCCCAGCCACCAGTGCGGCAGCCAGCAGGACGAGCGCTGCGACGGGCCAGGCGAGACCGGACCCGGTCCACAGCGTGCCGAAGCCGGAGGTCTCGTCCTTCGCGTCGGCGTCGGCCGCCTCTGCGTCGGCCGCGGCCTGCGCGGCAGGATCGGCGCCGGCGCTCGCCGATGCACCCGCGGAGGGCGACGCGCCGGCACCTGCCGAGGCGGTGCCGCCCGAGCCGTTGACCTCGGCGGAGGGATCGTCGGAGACCTCATCGGGGGCCTTCGGGAGGGCGCTGGCGCTGAGCACCCGGTAGGCGCCGGAGGTCCGGATGCTCGAGGCCCTCGGGCCCGCCTCGGTCTCGAAGGTCAGCCAGGCGGTCCGGGCGCGACCCTCCTCGTCGACGTTGACGATCGGCACGCCGTCGGAGTCGAAGCCGTCGATCCCGAAGACGACGAGGCTGATGCGCTCCCCCGCCTTCCAGCGGTTCTGGATCGACTTGCCCTGCGGGTGCGCGGAGACCGGGAGGCCCGGCACGAGGGCGTCCCGTGCGACGAGATTGTCGTCGAAGACCTGCTCGGGCTTTCCGTTGCGCACCCAGTCGCGGAACTCATCGAGGGTGTGCACCACGAGCACGGCGTCGTTGTAGCGCTGACCGCCGGCCGCCATGCCCGTCGTGACGCCGATGCCGGAGAACCACTCGAAGACCTCGCCGGCGTTCTTGCCTTCGCCGACGCGCGGGCGCTCCGCGGAGCCGTCCTCGCTCGCGCGCACGAAGGCGACGCCGAGCTTGGTGAAGTCGTCGACGCCGAAGCGCTTGAGCCAGAACGCCTGCGCCGGATCGGTCACCGCGCCGGAGCTGTCGGTGAAGTCGCCCGAGACGAAGGTCGCGCCCTTGCCGTCCTTGCCCTCACGGCCCCACACGCCGTCGGTGATGGCACGGGTCGGGTCGCCGGAGACCGTTCCCCCCTCGAGGAAGATCTTGCCGCCGTCCGGTTGGCTGACGTCGGCGTGAGCCGGCGCAGCGACGAGGGCGCCACACACTGCCAGGCCGAGCACGCCGACCAGAGCGACCACGCGCTCGGCAGCCGCAGGACGCAGACCGGGCAGGCGGGGCAGACGACGCTTCTTCTCGCTGCGACGACTGCCGGGCGCACCGGGACGGTTGCGGTGCTGCTCGTAGCGTCGATACGCCCAGCGCAGCCCGAAGGCCAGCGCAACGAGCAGGAGGACGGCGACCAGCAGCGCGACGGGCCACTGCCAGGCCATCGCCGAGTCCTTGCCCTGGACGAACGTGACCGGTCCGGCGAGTTCGGGGTCGACGGGGGTCGGGAACACCGACACCAGGGCGTCGACGTCCAGGGCGGAGAAGGTCGTAGCGATCGACTGGGTGACCTTGACCGAGCTCCCGGGCAACAGGTCGTCGATCGGCTTCGGTCGTCCGAACTGCTCGCTGTGGAAGCGGCGGTCGAGATTGATGAGCTGGGTGGCGTTCATCCGCACATTGCCGGTGTTGCGCACGTCGTAGGTGACGGTGACGCCGTCGCGGCCCTTGAGGCTCGGCGACCAGCCGTAGTCGAGCCGCATGTTCTCGACCTTCAGCTCGGGGTTGATCGGGCCGGCGACGCGGAAGTAGGCGCGGACGCCGATGCGCTGGTCGAAGCGGAGCTTCGTGCCGTCGGTGTTCTTGCCCTCGGTCTCGAGGGCGGCCAGGACGCCGGCCACGTGGTCGCCGGGTTGGGCGTCGGCAGGGACACGAGCCTCGAAGGGGACGACGATCCTGCCCAGCGTGCGTCCCTTGCGCCCTGGGACCTTGACCTTTCCGGACGCCGGGACGTCGAGCTTGAACCACGAGCCCGATTCGGTGGGCGTGGCGTCTCCGGGGGCCAGGCCGAACGTGCCGTCGACGCCCTGCTGGGCATCGGCGGCGTAGACCCGCAGCGTCAGCGGCTTGTCGCCGAGGTTCACCAGCGCGATCGAGTCGCGGACGGTCGAACCGGGAGTGGCCAGGTACTGCAGGTACGGGCGGCCGTCGACGTTCTGCTCCTTCGGGACGTCGTTGGCGGGGCCGATACCGAAGGTGAGCTTCTTGGGGTCCGCCTGCGGGACGCTGGTGTCGTCCTCGGGCTTCTGGGTGGCGCGCGGCGATGCCGGCTCCGAGGGCGTCGTGGACGACGAACCGCTCGGTAAGGGGCTCGGTGAGGGGCTCGGCGCCGCTCCGGCGACGCCGGTGCTCGCCACGCCGAACCCGAGGGCGAGCGTGGCCAGGAGCGCCACGACCGGCGACTGGAGCCGGACGCGCAGGCGTGCCCGCCGGCTCTCCGGTCGGGCGTGGTGGGTGTCAGTACGCATTGGGGGCGAATTCCTCAGGGTGAGGGGTGGTGGCCCGCTCGGGGGTGGTGCCGGGGCGGGGGGGGGG
>NZ_CAXRAZ010000064.1:0-5168 GCF_964229035.1 Nocardioides sp.
CCCCCCCCCCCCCCCCCCAACCCTCCGGCGGCCCCGGGAGAGCCGCAGGAGAAAAAGTCGGCCCGCGCGAGAACCAGCCGGCCGGAACCGGCGTCACACGGGGCATGAACGAGATCAACAGCAACCAGACCCCCCGCTTCGAGCAGTTCCCCCAGCGCCCCGCCCGCCGCTCGGCCGGCGCCCGCGCCCGGCTGGTGCTCGCCACCGCGGCGGTTGTGGGACTCACCGGCGGCGTGGGCGCCGCCCTCGCCGCCCACGCGACGGGCGACGCGCCCGCGGCGCAGAGCCACACTGCGCAGACGCCCTCCGCCGCGGGCACGGCCCTCCGCAGCACCGACGCCGGCCGTGCGGGTGATGCCACCGACGTCATGGCGCGGCGCTCGAGTGCCGGCAGCACCGCCAGCACCAGCACCAGCACCGGCAACATCCAGGCCCCCAACACCCAGGCCCCCGCCGCCCAGGCCCCCCGCTCCGCGACGCCCCTGCTGTGGGCGAGCGACACGGCCATCCACGACGGCGCCCGCGTCGTCCGGCTGCAGGGCGTCACCGAGGTGGCGGCCGTGCACCGCTCGGGCAGCGGCTGGGTCGTGGAGGACGTGCCGGCGGACGGACCGTACGTGCGGCTGCTGAAGGTCACCGCGGCCGGTCGCACCACTCAGGCGGCCCTCGGCACGCGCGGCGGTGCCTTCGACGCCTCGGGCAGCCGCTACGTCAGCCGCGCCCGCGACGACGCCCACTACGAGGTGGTCGACCTGGCGACGGGTCGCGAGCGGCTGGTGCCGGCGCCCGCGGGCGACCTCGCCGCCGAGGGCACCGCGGTGTTCGCCGGCTCCCGCGGCACCGAGCTGATCACCGCCTGGCTGCCGCTGCCCAGCACCCGCCCGGCCGCCACGGTCTACTACCGCTCGAACCTCGACGGCAGCCACGCCGCGCCACTCGCCCGCGGCGTCGCAGGAGCCCGCTTCAGCGCCGGCCGCTCCTTCTTCGTCGGATCCACGAGCGCCGACACCAGCGCTGAGGGCGGCATCGCCGGGGGCCGCACCAGCACCGACGGCACCGCTGCCTCCCCCGGGTGGACGGCGCCCGGCTCCCTCGCCGCCTCAGCTCCCTACTCGCCCGACGGCACCCGCGTGGTCGCCTTCGCCGATGCCGGCGGAAGCGAGCAGCCCAGCTCCACCGAGCAGCGCACGGCCGTCGTCCGTGCATCGGCCACGGGGCGGGTGATCGCCCGCGTCGCCCTGCCGCGCGGTGCCCGCGACCTCACCCTCGCCGACGACGGCCACGTCGTGGTGCTGCGGCACACCGGCTCGGCCGCCGAGCCGCGGGTGAGCGTGGCGTCGTGCACGCTCACCGGCGCCTGCCACGCCATCGGCTCGGGCCGCGGGATCGGCGTCCTCGGCGGCCCGCGCTGAGCCTGCACCTGAACCCTGCTGAGCCCCCGACGCCCGGCCGACCCCGTGTCGACCGGGCGTCGCGGGGCACAATGCCGAGCGTGTCCCTGCCTGAACGACTCGGGAGGCTCCGCAGGGTCGAGCGACTCGGGGCGGGCGCCTTCGCCACCGTGTGGCTCTACCACGACGACGATCTCGACTCGCCCGTCGCGGTCAAGGCGCTGGCCGACAACTGGGCCCAGCGTCTCGACGTCCGTGAGCGCTTCGTCGAGGAGGCGCGCATCCTGCGCCGTGCGGACGCCGACCACGTGGTGCGGGTCTACGACATCGGCGACCACGAGCAGACCCCCTACTTCGTGATGACCTACGCCGACCGCGGCACGCTCGCCGACCTGCTCGAGCCGGGCGTCCCGCTCGACCCGGCCCGGGTCGTCGACCTGATCACCCAGGCGGGAGCCGGCGTCGCCGCCCTCCACCGCAGCGGCGTCATCCACCGCGACCTCGCGCCCCGCAACCTGCTCCTCGCCTCGGCCCCCGGTGGTGGCGAGCAGGTGCTCGTGGCCGACCTCGGCCTGGCCAAGGCCATCGCCCAGGCCAGCGGCCTCACGCAGGTCGTGGGCACGCCCGCCTACATGGCGCCCGAGCAGGCCCGCGGCGAGGGGCTCGACCTGCGCGCCGACGTCCACGCGCTCGCCGCCGTCGCCTACCACCTCCTCACCGGGCGACCCGTGCGCGAGGGCGGGCTGGCCGCGCTCGGCGCGCCCGTGCTGCCGCCGCCGCCCTCCCGGCTGGTCACCGTGCCGCCCGCGGTGGACGACGTGCTCCTCCGCGCGCTCGCCATCGACCCGGCCGACCGCTGGCCCGACGTCCCGACCTTCGTCGCCGCGCTGCAGCGTGCGCTCGCCGGTCCGGCCGCCGCGCCTGCTGGGGAGTCGCGGAGCGGCGCGCGCACCGCCGTCCTCGCGCTGTTGGTGCTGGCGGTCGCGTTCGGCGCCGGCCTCGGCGCCGTGCGCCTCCTCGCGGACGACGCACCCGCCCGCCCGTCGTCTGCCGCCTCGACGCCGTCGCGCCCCAGCAGCCCGCCGTCCAGCGCCCCGGCCACCGGCGGATCGGATGCGCCGGCGGCGTCCACGAGCCCGACGTCCCCGACCTCCGCGCCCGCCGCCGACATCGACTACCCGGCCCTCACCGCCGCCATCGCACGCACCGCGTCGGCCAGCCACACCGTCAGCGCCGACGGCCGCCGCTGGACCTACCAGGCGCCGGCCGACTGGGCGGCCTCGGCGGTGAGTGCCGACTCCGGTGACGCCGGCCTGCTCACGGGCGCCGCTGTCGACCGGCAGGCGCAGGTGCGCTGGCGTCCGGCCGACGAGCCCGCCGTCGGCGGCTACAACTTGCGCGTGCGGGTGCTCCCGGCCGCCGGCGACCCAGCGGGCGACCCAGCCGGCGACGCAGCCGGCGGCGTGCCGGCGGGCGCCACGGTGGCGCAAGCGGTCGCCGCCAAGCGCGCCGCCCTCCTCGACTCGCGCGACCTCGACTCGGTCGACGTCTTCCGCACCACGGACGACGCGGTCTACTTCAGCTACCTCGACGCCCGGGGTCGCCTGCGCCTGAACTTCTTCCGCTGGGTCGCCGGCGGCGACGGCACGGCGTCCTTCGAGGTGTCGGTGTCAGGACGACGCGCCGACCGCGCCGGCCTCGACGCGCTGCTGGGCGCGGTGGCGGGGTCCGCCCGCCAGGCGTGACGCGGCTGCGCGCCGGACCGCGTGACGTGCCGACGCGCAGGCTGACACAATCGTCACCGTGGACACCCAGTCCCCTCGCCCGCAGGTCGTCGCCCACCGCGGGGCCAGCCACGAGCTCGCCGAGCACACGCTGCGCGCCTACCTCGAGGCCCTCGACTCCGGCGCCGACGGCCTGGAGTGCGACGTCCGTCTCACCGCCGACGGCCACCTCGTGTGCGTGCACGACCGCGACCTCAAGCGCACGGCGTCCAGCAAGGGTCTCGTCTCGACCATGGAGCTGGCCGACCTCTCCGACCTCGACTTCGCCGCCTGGAAGAACCCCTGGGCCGAGCTCGACGACGAGGCCGCCGAGCACGAGGACGACGACCGCGGCGTCCTCACGCTGCGCAAGCTGCTTGAGACGGTGGCCGACTACGACCGCCGCGTCGAGGTGGCCATCGAGACCAAGCACCCCACCCGCTACGGCGGCCTCGTGGAGAAGCGGCTGGTCGAGATGCTGCGCGACTTCGGCTGGCACGAGGCCGGCGCGCCCGTGCGGGTGATGAGCTTCTCCTTCACGGCCCTGCAGCGCGTGGAGCGCCTGGCGCCCGAGGTGCAGCTGGTGCAGCTGGTCGACAAGCCCAACTACTGGCAGATGCTGCGCCGCGTGATCGGGCGTGACTGGATCGTCGGGCCCGGCATCAAGCTGCTGCGCGAGCACCCGCGACTGGCCGAGTCGATCAGCCGCAGCGGGCGCGACATCCACGTCTGGACGGTCAACAAGGAGAAGGACCTCCAGCTCTGCCTGGACGCCGGGGTGCGCGCCGTGATCAGCGATCGACCGCGCTACATGCTCGACCTGCTCGAGGAGCGCTTCGGCCCCGCGGCGGGTGAGACTTCGCTCGCCCAGTAGTTTGCGGGTCATGGCGAAGAAGAACCGCGCGAAGAACCAGGCCGCCTCCGAGGCTCCCGCTCCGGGTGGGGTCGGCCCCCGCCAGCCCTGCCCGTGCGGCTCCGGCAAGCGCTACAAGGCCTGCCACGGCGCCCCCGGCGGCGGCACCGTGTTCGTCAAGCGGCCCTTCGAAGGCTTCGCCTCCGAGCCCGACCTCGTGGCGCTGCGCGAGCTGGTGCCCGCCGCCACCGTGCCGCTGACCCTCGTCGGCGAGCACGCCGGTCGCACCGTGCAGCTGTGCACCCTGCTGCCCATGGCCGCGCCCGCGATGGTGCGCGACTCCGGCGACATCTGGCTGGGCCTGCAGGTGCAGCACAACTTCGGCGACCCCTCGCGCGACCTCGCCGCCGTCCTCCTCGCCGCCCTCGAGGCCGAGCCCGGCGCCGGCATGATCGGCCTCACCAGCGCCCCCGGCGAGGGCCCGCGCCTCCAGGACCTCCTCGACCCCGCCGCCCCCCTCGCCGTCACGGTGCACGAGGGCTTCGACTACTGGGTGGCCGACATGGAGGAGACCTCCGAGCTCGCCCAGGCCCTCGAGCAGGCCGAGGGTGCGGCCGCCCCGACCGACCGCCTCACCAGCGTCGAGGCCGCCTACTGGACCCGTATGGGCGCCAAGGAGCACCTGCGCTGGGCGATGCCCGAGCCCGAGGACGCCCTCCTCGACGCCCTCGCCCGCCTCCACGTCACCGGCGACGACGTCATCGTCCCCGACGCCCGCCTCGTCGGCATGTTCCGCGCCCACGGCCTGCTCGTGCCCGTGTGGGACCTCGCCGTCGGCACGGGCGCCGAGGCACTCGAGGAGCCCGCCGCCGCCTTCAAGGCCAAGCTCGACGCCGCCCTCGCCGACACCTCCGACCTCACCCCCGAGCAGCGCTCGGCCCGCAACGGCCTCGCCAACCGCCAGGTCACCATCCGCTGACCCCCGGCCTGAGGCGTTCGGAGGCGGCTCGGCGTCGCCGCAAGGTTGCGGTTTGGCGCCAAACCGCAACAGTTCGGCCCTTCGGCCTGCGGTTTCCCACCAAGCGTCGACCGCCGGCCGCGGCGATGTCGTCGCGGCGGCTGGTGGTGAGCCGTGGCCGTCGGAGGGTTGGGGGGGGGGGG
>NZ_CAXRAZ010000065.1:0-108272 GCF_964229035.1 Nocardioides sp.
TTCACCGGCCGGCCGGTGAAACTGCCCCGGCCCGCCGCCAGCTCAGCCGGCGTCGCCGACGAGCTCGGCCGCGGCCTCGGCGGGGGAGTGGGCGGCGGGGGCGGCGTGGAGGGTGCGGGTGAGCAGTCCCGCGCCGGCGAGCAGGATGACCACGCCGACGGCCACGGCGGTGCCGCCGAACCAGAAGGGGGCGCCGGCGCCCTCGTGCTCGGCGAGCTTGAGGGCGACGTAGGGGCCGACAGCTCCGCCGGTGAAGCGCACGAAGGAGTAGGCGGCCGAGGCGACCGGGCGCTCGACGGGAGCGGCACCCATCACGGCCTCGGTGACGAGGGTGTTGATCACGCCCAGGAAGGCCCCGGCGACGACGATGCCCACCACGACGACCGCTGCGACGTCGGAGAGCACGGCCATCGTGATCAGGTCGACGGCGAAGAGGGTCAGAGCTCCGAGCAGGGCGGGCACGGTGCCGATGTGGCGCTGGAGCCAGGGGGCGCCGACCACCGAGGTGAAGGCGAGCAGGAGGCCCCAGCCGAAGAAGATCCAGCCGATCTGCATGATGCCGGCGTCCGGCAGGGCGAAGGGGCCGGCGGCGAGCAGGGTGAAGAAGCCCAGGTTGTAGGCCACCGCCACGGCGGCGACGAGTGCGAGCGCGGGGTGGCGCAGGGCCCGGAAGGGGTCGGCCAGCGAGGTGCGACGCGCGGCCGGGGGAGTGGCGGGCAGGAAGATCGCGGTGGCCACGAGGGCGATGGTCATCAGCACCGAGACGCCGAAGAACGGGCCGCGCCACGACTGCTCGCCCAGCAGACCGCCGACGAGCGGGCCGGAGGCGATGCCGAGGCCGAGGGCGGCCTCGAACAGGATGATCGCCTGCGCCAGGGAGCCGGCGGACGCGCTCACGATCGTCGACAGCGCGGTGGCGATGAAGAGCGCGTTGCCCAGACCCCAGCCGGCGCGGAAGCCGATGACGGCGCCCACGGAGCCGGAGAGCCCGGCGAGGGCGGCGAAGACGATGATGATCGCCAGGCCGATGAGCAGCGTGCGCTTGGCGCCGATGCGCGTGGAGATCACGCCGGTCACGAGCATCGAGACACCCATCACCGCCATGTAGCTGGTGAAGAGCAGCGACACCTGGCTCGGGGTGGCCTCGAGCTGGCTCGCGATCTCCTTGAGGATGGGATCCACCAGTCCGATGCCCATGAACGCGATCACGCAGGCGAAGGCCACCGCCCACACCGCGCGCGGCTGACGCAGGAGCGACCCGCCTCCGGAGGGCCCGTCGGGCGCTCCTGAGGAGCCGCCGGTCGAGGCGGTGGTGGAGGGGGCGGAGTGGACGGTGGTCACGAGATTCCTTCCGGGAGTGACGGGTGGGCGGTGCAGGAGGGGGCCTGCCCGCTAGGGCAGGTCGCTCGGGTCGACGACGGCCCGCAGCACGGCGACGGCCCGCGCGAGGTCGTCGGTGTCGAGCTCGGGGTGGCGCGCGAGGCGCTCGGTGACGAGGTCGGCGTTGAGGCTGCGCACGCGCGCCAGCTCGGCGAGCCCGGCCTCGGTGAGGACGACGAGCGTGCTGCGCGCGTCGTCCGGGTGGGGCTGCTTGGCCACGAAGCCCTGCTCGGCGAGGTCCTTGACCTGACCGGTCATGGTCGGCTGCGAGCAGCGATCGGCCTGCGCCAGCGCCCCGATGCCCAGCGGCCCGGTCTCGTCGAGGATCGACAGCACGCGGATGCCGGCCGAGCGCGAGTGGGTGCGTCGGGCGAGGCGCACGAGCCGGGCCGCCTGCACCGTCAGCGCCTCGGCGAGCTCTCGGCGTCGGTGGTCGCCCGCGACGGGGGCCAGGGCATCGGGTGTGGGCACCCGCCACACATTACATAGGTAACCTATGTAAATCGAGTGTCCGTGGCGCACGCCACACTGACCCCGTGCCCACCTACGTCGCCTTCCTTCGCGCGATCAACCTCGGCGCCACCCGGAAGTTCCCCAAGGCCTCGATCGTCGCCGCCACCGAGTCCGCCGGCGCCACGGACGTCGCCACGCACATCAACACCGGCAACGTCCGCCTCACCACGCGCCTGCGCTCGCGCGAGCGCGTCGAGCAGGTGCTCGAGGAGGCCTACGCCGAGCACGCGGGATTCGACGTGCCGGTGATCGCCTTCACCGCCGCCGAGTTCGCCGCCCTCGCCGATCGCGCCGCGGCCCTGAGTGCCGAGCGCGCGCACCTCGAGCGGCACTACGTCCACCTGCTCAAGTCCGAGCCGGACGCCGCTCGCCTCGCGACCCTGCCGCCACCGACGGGTGCCGGCCGCCTGCCCGACGGCAGCGGCGAGTTCGACGTCGTCGTCCACGGCAGGGCGGCGCACGTGCTCGTCGGTCCCGGCCACACGGCCGGGAACGCCGATCCCGCCAGGATCGAGCGCACCCTCGGCGTCGTGGCCACCAACCGCAACGTCAACGTCGTCACCACGATCGCCGGCCTGTGGTGCCGGTGAGGGTGCCCGTGATGGTGGTGACGAGGGCGGTCCCCGCGCTGTGCCACCATTGAGACGTGACGACCGCGAGCCCTGTGACCGCTGATCCGGGGGTCGAGCAGGATCTCGGCACCGACGAGATCACGCTGGCCGACAGCCCCTGGGTCACCATCGTGTGGAACGACCCGGTGAACCTGATGTCCTACGTCACCTTCGTCTTCCAGCAGCACTTCGGCTACGGCAAGAAGAAGGCCGAGAAGCTGATGATGGAGGTGCACGAGGACGGCCGCTCGGTCGTCAGCACCGGCACCCGCGAGGAGATGGAGCGCGACGTGCAGGCGATGCACGAGTACGGCCTGTGGGCCACGCTCTCCAAGTCCGACTAGTCGCACCGCGCAGGATCGCCGAACCAGCCGACCCCGAGCCGAGAGCAGCCATGACCACCGGATTCGTGCGGCACCGCCGCAGCAAGCGCGCCATCGCGACCCTCACCGTCTTCGAGGCCGACCTCCTGCGCTCCCTCGCGGGCCAGCTCGTCGAGCTGCTGCACAACGAGTCGGCGGTCGCGGCCGTCGACGCCGACCCGCTGGAGGCCCTGCTCGACTTCTCCGGCCCCACCACCGCTCCCAGCGACCCCGTGCTCGCGCGGCTGTTTCCCGACGCCTACCGCGAGGACGACGAGTCGGCCGGCGAGTTCCGCCGCTACACCGAGAGCGCGCTGCGCGACTCCAAGTCGCAGGCCGCGGCGAGCATCATCGACGTCCTCGAGGACGCCGGCCTGCCCGACGACCCGACCGACGACGACATCACGATCGACGTCGAGCTCGAACCCCAGACCGCCCTGGTCTGGCTGCGCTCGCTCACCGACCTGCGTCTCGCGCTGGGCACGCGCCTGGAGATCGAGGACGGCCAGGAGGACTTCTGGGACTCCCTGCCCGAGGACGACCCGCGAGCGGCCACCTACAGCGTCTACGAGTGGCTCGGGTTCCTGCAGGAGACCCTCGTGCGCTCGCTGGAGCGCTGACCCCTCGAGCCCCTCGAGCGCTCAGCTCGGGCGCACCGCCAGCACGGGGCAGTGGGCGTCCAGAATGACTCGCTGCGCCACGCTCCCCAGCAGGGCCTTGCCCACCGGGCTGCGAGGGCGCACCCCGACGACCACGAGGTCGGCCCGCGCCTCCTGCGCGGCCCGCACCACGGCGTCGGCGACGTCGAGCACGACCTCGCGCTGCACCTCGACGTCGATCCCGCGGGCGCGCAGCTCGTCGAGTAGCCCCACGATCTCGTCGTCCGCGGCGAAGCGGGTGTCGACCAGGGCCTCGCCCTTGGTCGCATTGACGACCAGCAGTCGGGCGGCCCGCGCGCTCGCCAGCTCGGCCGCGGCGGCGACGGCTGCGCGGCCGAACTCGTCGGCGCTGTAGGCGGCCACGACGCAGGTGGGGTCCACGATCCCCCCGGTCGGGTGGGGTGCGGTCATCGCAGGCTCTCCTCGGGCTCGGTCGCCTCGTCGATGCTCCGGTCGGAGCCGTGCTCGACGCGGTCGATCGAAGCGGTGCGAGCCGTCCCGTGGATTCCGTCGGGACCTGTCGCGCCGTCGGGCACCACCGCGGCCGGCGACGGGCGTCCGCCGGCCCCGCGCACGGTGCTGAGGACGAGCATCAGCGCGATGACGGCGTAGACGACCACCGCGACCGGTTCGCTCCACAGTGTGCTGACGTCGCCCTGCGAGATCGACAGGGCCTCGGTGAGCTTGCTCTCCATGGTCGGCCCGAGGATCACGCCGACGATGAGCGGGAGCACCGGCAGCCCGAAGCGCCGCATCGCGAAACCGAGGACGCCGAGGAGCAGGAGCAGCGCGAGGTCGAAGGCCTGGAAGTTGACCGTGTAGGCGCCCAGGGTGGCGAAGAAGAGGATGCCTGCGTAGAGCTGCGGGCGCGGGATCTGGAGCAGCTTCGCCCACAGCGGCGCCATCGGCAGGTTGATCACGAGCAGCAGCGCGTTCGCGATCACCAGGCTCGCGAGGAGGCCCCAGACGAGGCCGGGCTCGCTGTCGAGCAGCTGCGGGCCGGGCTGGATGCCGTAGCTCTGGATGGCGACCAGCATGATCGTGGCCGTCGCCGTGGTCGGCAGCCCCAGGGTCAGCAGCGGCAGCAGCGTGCCCGCCGCGGACGCGTTGTTCGCGGCCTCCGGGCCGGCGACACCCTCGATCGCGCCCTTGCCGAACTCCTCCGGGTGCTTGCTGAGTCTGCGCTCCGCGGCGTACGAGAGGAAGGTCGGCACCTCCGCCCCTCCGGCGGGCAGGGCGCCGAACGGGAAGCCCAGCGCGGTGCCGCGCAGCCAGGGCTTCCACGAGCGCTTCCAGTCCGAACGGCTCATCCACGGCTGGCCGACGGGGATGATCTCGAGCGGCTTGCGGCGCAGGTGGGCGGCCACCCACAGGGCCTCGCCGATCGCGAAGATGCCCACGGCCACGACGACGACGTCGATGCCGTCGGCCAGCAGCGGCTGACCGAAGGTCATCCGGGCCTGACCGGTCGACGTGCCCACGAGGGCGATGCCGAGGCCGAGGAACAGGGAGATGAAGCCGCGCAGTCGCGAGGTGCCCAGCACCATCGTGACGGCGAAGAAGGCCAGCACCATCACCGCGAAGTAGGACGGCGCACCCAACTGCACGACGACGTCGGCCACCGACGGCACCAGCACCCACAGCAGCACCGTGCCGATGGTGCCGGCCACGAACGAGCCCACCGCGGCGGTGGCCAGTGCCTGCGAGGCGCGCCCGGCCTTGGCCATCTTGTTGCCCTCGATGGCGGTGATCACCGAGGAGGACTCGCCCGGGGTGTTGAGCAGGATCGAGGTGGTCGAGCCTCCGTACATGCCGCCGTAGTAGATACCGGCGAACATGATGATCGCGCTGTCGACGCCCACGGTGTAGGTGATGGGCAGGAGCAGCGCCAGTGCCATGGCGGGCCCGATGCCCGGCATCACGCCCACGGCGGTGCCCAGCAGCACGCCCAGCAGCGCGAAGAGCAGGTTCTCGGGGGTCAGGGCGGTCTCGAAGCCCTGCAGCAGGAGGTCCATCAGAGCACTCCGTCCAGCACGCCGGCGGGCAGCGGGACGCCGAGCACCGAGTAGAAGAGGTAGAAGCTGCCCACCGACAGCGCGACGCCGACGGCGAGGTTGCGCAGCCAGGTGCGGCTGCCGAGCGCCCCGCAGGCGCCGGTGAACAGGAGGGCCCCGGTGATGGCCCAGCCGAGCCGATCGATGAGAGCGAGGTTGGCGATGAGCACGAGCGCCAGCAGCCCCACCGTGCGCACGTCGGTGCTGCCCGAGAGGTCGATGTCCTCGCCGTCCTCGGCCTCCGCGCGATCGCCGCGAGCGGTGGCGGCGCCGAGCCCGAGGCCGAGCAGCAGCAGCACACCTCCGACGGCATACGACAGCGCCCAGGGCTGCACAGGCTGGTCGGCGAAGGCGTCGCCGAGGGTGGTGCCGTCGTAGACGACGTAGCCGCCGCTCAGTACGAGGAAGGCGGCCAGGCCGTACTGCGCCCGGTCGACGATTCGCGGTGAGGTATCCGCCGAGACGCGCTCGGTGAGGTCGGTTGAGGTGCTCATCCCAGTCCCAGCTCCTTCAGGGTGTCGGACACGCGGGCGTCCTGCTCGAGGAGGAAGTCCTCGAACTCCTTGCCGGTCGCGAAGTTGTCGCTCCATCCGTTGAGCGCGAGCGCCTCGCGCCACTCGGGGGTGTCGTGCATGCGGGTGAAGATGTCGACGAGGTAGTCGCGTTGCTCGTCGCTGATGTCGGGCGGGGCGAGCACCCCGCGCCAGTTGGTGAACACGAGGTCGACGCCCGCCTCGGTGAGGGTGGGTGCGTCGATGCCCGGCAGCCGCTCCTCGCCCGAGACGGCCAGGACCCGCAGTGATCCTGCGGCGATCTGCTGCTCGAACTCGCCGAGGCCGGACATGCCGACGTCGATCTTCGCGCCGAGCAGCGCCGCGGTGAGCGGGCCGCCGCCGTCGTAGGGGATGTAAGAAACGTCGCGGGGCTTCACGCCGACGGTGTCGGCCAGCTGCATCGGGAACAGGTGGTCGGGGCCGCCGGGACTCGAGCCGCCGCCGACGGTGACCGACCTCGGATCCTCGCGCCAGGCGGCGACGAGGTCGTCGACCGTGCGGAAGGGGGAGTCGGCCGGCACGAGGATGCCCTCCTGCTCCTCCACGAGCCGCGCGATCGGAGTCATCTTGCGCGGGGTCGCCTTCGAGCCGTTGCTGTAGACGGCGCCCACCACGCCCAGCCCCATCACCATGACCAGGTCGTCGGCGCCCTTCTCGTTGAGCAGTCGCTGCATCGCGACGGTGCCGCTGGCCCCGAGCACGTTGCGGATCTCGAAGCGGCCGGTGAGGCCGTCGTCCTGGAGGATCTTGGCGGCCGCGCGACCGGTGAGGTCGTAACCGCCGCCCGGGGAGTTCGGGATGAACAGGCGCAGTCGACGCGCCTCGCCGTCACCACTGTCGCGCGTGACGCCGCAGCCGGCGGTGGCCACGGCCAGGGTCAGTGCCATCACCAGGGCGATCAGCGGGGCGATGGGCCGTGCGGCTGCGCGGCGGGTGATCATGGAGCCTCCAGGTGCTTCGAAGGTGAGCGCCCTCACAGGCGTCTGCATGTCAGCATGGAGTGGAGTGTGGCGGTCGTCACGCTTGCGGACGTAGCGGAGGTTGTGGTCGTTGTGGTCGTGAGACGCGTGGGGCTCGGTCTTCCCCTGCGCGCGGGCGAGCTCACCCTCGCGGCGCAGGTGCTGCTGCTGCAGCTGGGCGTGATCGCGGTGCTGCTCACGGCGGTCGGAGTGCTCGCGGTCCGCCAGGCCACCGACGAGTTCGCCGAGCAGCGCGGCGCCCAGATGCGGTCGGTCGCGGAGTACATCGCCGTCCAGGACGGACTGCGCGCCGCCCTGAGTCGCGTGGTCGACGGCGAGGACCCGGCCGGACCGCTGCCGTCGGCCCTCGCCCCCTTCGCCGACCGGGGCGTGTCTCTCGGTGGCGCCACCGACGTCGCGGTCATCGCCGCCGACGGCGACCATCGCGTCCTCGGAGCCACCGACCCGAGCCGGGTCGGTCGCCCTGCCGACCTGGGCTCCAGCGACGCCGTGCTGGGGCGAGGATGGACCGGCGACGTACGAGTGGACGGACAACGACGTGTCGCCGCCCACGCCCCGGTCATCGCCGCCGACGGCAGGACCCTCGCGATCGTCTCCTCCGAGGAGGCCTACCCCTCGGCGTTCGACCGGCTGAGCGAGGCAGGGCCGGCGCTCGTGCCCTATGTCGGTGTCGCGGCCGTCCTGGGCCTGCTCGGCGCCTGGCTGGTGGCCCGCCTGGTCCGTTCCTCGACCCGCGGCCTGGGAGCCCGCGATCTGGCCCACCTCGCCGACCAGCGCGAGGCGCTGCTGCACGCCATTCGCGAGGGGGTGGTCGGCGTCGACACCGATGGTCGGGTGACGGTGATGAACGACGCCGCACGCGAAGCCCTCGGCGTCCACGGTCATCCCGAGGGTCGACTGGTGGCCGACCTCGGTCTCGACCCCGCCGTGGTCGTGCTGCTCACCGATCCCGAGGCCGAGGTGGTCGACGCGTTGGCCGCAGTGGGGCCGCGTGTGCTCGTGCTCAACCGGCGAGCGGCCTCCGCGCAGGGGCGCGGCATCGGCACCGTGACGACGCTGCGCGACCGCACCGAGCTGCTCGCCCTGCAGGGACAGCTGAGCTCGAATCTCTCGATCACCGACACGCTGCGGGCCCAGACCCACGAGTTCGACAATCGCCTCCACACCATCTCCGGCCTCCTGCAACTGGGGGAGGTGCAGGAAGCGGTGGCACTCGTCGGCACCCTGGCCCGCCACCGCGCGGCCAGCGCCGAGCACGTGACCTCACGGCTCCACGACGCCCCTGTCGCCGCGCTCGTGCTGGCCAAGCACGCCCTGGCCGACGAGCGCGGCGTCCAGCTCGAGCTCGACCCCGGTTCGCACCTTCCGGCGCTGCCGCGCGACCTCTCGGCCGACCTCACGACGGTCGTCGGCAACCTGGTCGACAACGCGATCGAGGCCTGCTCCGGCGGCCTCGAGCCGCTTGTCGAGGTCTGGCTGCGCTCCGACGAGGACGCGGTGCACCTGCGGGTGCGCGACAACGGCCCCGGCGTCGAGGCGGACCGTCGCGACGAGGTGTTCGCGCGCGGCGTCACCACGAAGCCCGTGGCAACGGGCGCCGTCGGCGGTCGGGGCGTCGGCCTGGCGCTGGTGCGGTCGCTGTGTCGCCAGCGCGGAGGTGAGGTCGTCCTCGACGGGGCCGGCCCGGGCGCCCGCCCGCACGGCGACACCGCCCGCGGTGGCGGCGCGGAGTTCCGGGTCCGGCTGCCGCTGCCGACGGGCGTCGTCCACGATGGTGCGTCATGAGCGCGCCGCTGCGGGTCCTGGTCGTGGACGACGACTTCATGGTGGCGCGCATCCACAGCCGCTTCGTCGAGCGGACGCCGGGGTTCGAGGTGGCCGGCACCGCCCGCACCGGCGCCGAGGCGCTCGAGCTCGCCGAGTCCCTCGCCCCCGACCTGCTGCTGCTCGACGTGCACCTGCCCGACCGATCAGGCCTGGAGGTGCTCGAGCAGTTGCGGGGCGAGGGGTCGCGCGTGGCGGTGGTGATGGTCACCGCCGAGCGCGGGGCGGGTGCGGTGAGCTCGGCGCTGCACGGGGGAGCGCTGCAGTACCTCGTGAAGCCGTTCGAGTACGACGACCTCGCCGAGCGGCTGCGTCAGGTCGCCGCGACGTTGTCGAGCCTGCGCGCCGACGGGGACCGCGAGACCGACCAGGACACCATCGACCGCGCCTTCGGAGCCGCTCGCGGACCGCAGCGCCCCACCGCGACCGGAGGCGGCGCGGGTACACCGCTGCCGAAGGGGTTGAGTCCCGAGACCGCCGAGCTCGTGCTCGCGGCGATCCGCGCGGCCGAGGAGGTCGGCGCCTCCGACACCGCGCAGGCCGTCGGTCTCTCCCGGGTCACGGCCCGCCGCTACCTGGAGCACTTCGTCGATGCCGGCATCGCCGAGGTGCGCCTGCAGTACGGCGGCACCGGTCGCCCGCAGCGGCGCTACCGGGCACGTCGCGCCGACCTCCCCGGCTGAGCCGCACCACGCTCGCCGCCGCGCGACGCTCGCCGCGCCGGCGTCCGCAGCCCGGGCCCGGCTGGGTCGTCCACCGGTCGTTCACTAGGCTGGGGCGGTGCTGAAGATCGCCCGAGAGCTCCACGACGCCATCGTCGAGCACGCCAAGCGGGACCACCCCGTGGAGGCGTGCGGCATGGTCGCGGGGCCGATCGGCAGCGACACCCCCCAGCGTTTCATCGAGATGGTCAACGCCGCCGGCAGCCCGACCTTCTACGAGTACGACTCCACCGACCTGCTGCACCTCTACCGCGAGCTCGACGACCGCGACGAGGAGCCGGTGGTGATCTACCACTCCCACACCGCCACTGAGGCCTACCCGAGCGTCACCGACATCAAGCTCGCCGGCGAGCCAGGTGCGCACTACGTGCTCGTCAGCACGCGTGAGCACGGGAATAACCCCGGCTCGGTGGAGTTCAGGTCCTACAGAATCATCGACGGTGTCGTCACCGAGGAGGAGGTCGAGATCCTCGACCCCACCGGCGGCGCCACGACCGCCGCATCCCCGAACGAGGAGAACCGCTGACATGGCCATCGAGGTCCGCATCCCGACCATCCTGCGCACCTACACCGGTGGGGAGAAGGCCGTGAGCGCCGACGGCGCCAGCCTCAGCGAGCTCATCGACTCCCTCGAGGCCGGCCACCCCGGCATCAAGGACCGCCTCGTCGAGAACGGCGACCTGCGCCGCTTCGTCAACATCTACATCAACGACGAGGACGTCCGCTTCATCGGCAGCCTCGAGGCCGAGCTCTCCGACGGCGACCAGGTCGTCATCCTGCCGGCCGTCGCCGGCGGCGCCCGCTGAGTCGCTGAGCTCCGGCTCCGCGCTCGCGCCCCGACCACCATGGTCCGCTACGACAGCCTCCTCGCCTCGGTCGGCCACACCCCGCTGGTGGGCCTGCCGCGCCTCTCGGCACCCTTCAACAAGCCGGGAGCACCCGAGGTGCGCCTGTGGGCCAAGCTCGAGGACCGCAACCCCACCGGCTCCATCAAGGACCGCCCCGCGCTGCGGATGGTCGAGGAGGCCGAGAAGGAGGGGCTGCTGCGCCCCGGCTGCACGATCCTCGAGCCCACCTCGGGCAACACCGGCATCTCGATCGCGATGGCGGCCAAGCTCAAGGGCTACCGCTGCGTCTTCGTGATGCCCGAGAACACCTCCGAGGAGCGTCGTCAGCTGCTGCGGATGTGGGGCGCCGAGATCGTGTCGTCCCCGGCCGCCGGCGGTTCGAACGAGGCCGTGCGCGTGGCCAAGCAGATCGCCGCCGAGCACCCCGACTGGGTGATGCTCTACCAGTACGGCAACGACGCCAACGCGCTCGCGCACGAGGAGGGCACCGGCCCCGAGCTGCTCGAGGACCTCCCGTCGATCACCCACTTCGTCGCCGGCCTCGGCACCACGGGCACCCTCATGGGGGTCAGCCGGTTCTTCCGCCGGGCCAAGCCGGAGGTGCGCATCGTCGCCGCCGAGCCGCGCTACGGCGAGCTGGTCTACGGCCTGCGCAACCTCGACGAGGGCTTCGTGCCCGAGCTCTACGACGCCGACCTCATCGACAGCCGCTTCTCGGTGGGCCCCCGCGACGCCGTGCGCCGCGTGCGCGAGCTGCTCGAGCTCGAGGGCATCTTCGCGGGCTTCTCCACCGGCGCCATCGTGCACGCCGCCGTCGGCCAGGCCGCGAAGGCCGTGAAGGCGGGCGAGGCGGCCGACATCGCGTTCATCGTGTGCGACGGCGGGTGGAAGTACCTCTCCACCGGTGCCTACGAGGGCACGATCGACGAGGCCGAGGACCGCCTCGAGGGCCAGCTCTGGGCGTGACCGCCCTCCGCCGCGTCGCTCCGGGTCAGCGCCAGCGCAGGTCCTGACGGCTGTTCCAGAGGCTCCCCGGCACCGGTCCGAGCCCCAGCAGGCGCAGGCTCACGTTCGCGACCTCGCCGTTGCGCACCGGCTGGCGCGCGGCCGAGAAGCCCGGTTGCGTGCGCCCGGGCTCGCGACGCGTCGGGTTGAGCCGGTACAGCGGCACCGCGCGCACGCCGGCGCCGTAGATCGCGAAGGGCACGGTGTAGTTCTGCCAGCGCCGGGCGTCACTGTGGCCCTTGGTGCCGGGCAGGCCGCCGTGGTCGGCGGTGAACACGACGGTCGTGGTGCGCTGCAGCGCGGGGCGCGCGGCGATGGTGCGCAGCACGGACCCCACGAGGGCGTCGGCGCGGCGCACGGCGCTGAGGTAGCGGCTGCTCATCCAGCCTGACGCGTGACCGGTCTGGTCGGCGATGCCGAGGTGGAGGAAGTAGAAGTCGCGCTGGGTGGCGGCGAGGTCGGCGGTCATCGCCCTCGTCACGGCGGTGTCGTCCTCCTTGCGGATGTAGAGCCGGTCGACGCTCGCGGGCCAGGACTTCTTCCACAGCGAGAACTTCGTCTTGGTCGAGAACACCGCGCTGCTGCCCCCGCCCGCCTTCACCACCTCGAACACCGAGGAGATGGCACGTCCGGCCGCCTGCTGCACGGTGGGACGCGGGATGGAGTCGTCGTTCCAGGTGACGCCGTGGCCGCCCCGGGAGGCGCTGATGCGTCGTCCGGTGACCATGGAGGTGTGGTTGGGCAGGGTGACGGTCATCTCGACCTGCGTGCGGGCGTTCGTGGTGCCCGCCCCCTTGCGCAGCAGCCGGTGGATGTTCGGCGTCAGCCGCGGGCCGAGCTTGCTCAGCGCGAGCGGCGTGAGGCCGTCGACCGAGATCGCCACGACGTGGCGCCCGTTGACCCGCGCGCGGGTCGCTGGGGCGGGGGAGGAGGGCGCCGTAGCCGTCGTGGACGACGTGCGCCGGGCGTCGTCCACGGCCGGGTCGTCGCCCGGCCGGACGACGGCGGTCAGGGCGAGCGCGGCGACGAGGGTGAGGAGGAGCAGGCCGCCGAGCGACCACCTCCCGAGCCGCCCTCCACGGCGTGAGGTGTCCACGGACGCCACCCTACGTCGCCCTCGCGGACGACGGCGGCACGTGATCCGGTGTGACCCGACTCGCGCCCGCGGGGTCCTGCGGCGGGGTCGGCGTGGTGCGAGAACGTGATCTCGATCCCGGAATGCGGTGCGACCTCCGGGCGAGGTCGTAATGTTGGGCGGGTGCAGCGCCTGGACCGACCCGACGCCGATGTCGCGGCTCCCCTGAACCTCACCGGGGGGCCGGCGTGAACGACGCATCCGACGCGGGCCGCAGCTATCCGGGCGACACCCTGGAGGAGCGTCGCGTGCGCCTCACGGTGGTGGGCTGCTCGGGCTCCTACCCGGGTCCGGACTCGCCGGCCAGCTGCTACCTCGTGCAGGCCCGCGACGGGCTGCGCACCTGGAGCATCGTGCTCGACATGGGCAACGGCGCGCTCGGCGCGCTGCAGCGCTACGTCGACCCGCTCAAGGTCGACGCGGTGCTGCTCAGCCACCTGCACGCCGACCACTGCGTCGACATGACCAGCTACTACGTGCTGCGCAAGTACCACCCCTCCGGCACCCAGCCCCGGATCCCCGTCTGGGGTCCCAAGGGCACCGCCAAGCGCCTCGCCAACGCCTACGACCTCCCCCGCAAGCCCGGCATGCGCGAGGAGTTCATGTTCAAGGTCTACCGCGACCCGTTCACGGTGGGTCCCTTCACGATCGAGCCCTACGAGGTCGACCACCCGGTGCCCGCCTACGGACTGCGCATCAGCGCGTTCGACCGCGTGCTCGCCTACAGCGGCGACACCGGCCCCACCGAGTCCCTCGAGAGCATCGCCGCGGGCGCCGACCTGCTCCTGTGCGAGGCCTCGTTCCGCTCGTGCGACGACAACCCGCCGAGCCTGCACCTGACCGGCGCGGAGGCCGGCGAGCTCGCCACCCGCACGGGCGCCAAGCAGCTCGTCGTCACCCACGTGCCGCCGTGGCACGAGGCCAAGGAGATCTTCGACGAGGCGCGTGCGGCCTACGACGGCCCCGCCGAGCTCGCCCACCAGGGCGCCGTCTACGACCTCTGAGTCCTGCGCGAGCACAGCCCGTCCGCCCCGGCCGCCGTCGGCGCGTCACTCCGGGTCGGGCAGCGCCCCGGCGTCGCGCACGCAGAGCGCGATCTGCACCCGGTTGGTCACCTCGAGCTTCTCGAACAGCCGCGACACGTGGCCCTTCACCGTCGGGATCGACAGGTGCAGGCCACGCGCGATCTCCGCGTTCGACAGTCCGCGGCCCACGGCCGCGGCCACCTCGAGCTCGCGCTCGGTGAGCGTGTCGAGGCGGCGACGCGCGGAGACGACGCGGGGGTCGGCGTCCGCGCGGACCCGCTCGATGAGCGTGCGGGTGACCGACGGCGACAGCATCGGCTCACCGTCGGCCACGCGCCGGATGGCGGCGACGATCTCGGGCGGGGGAGTGTCCTTGAGCAGGAACCCGTCGGCGCCGGCGGCCAGCGCGCCCACGACGTGGTCGTCGGCGTCGAAGGTCGTCAGCACGATCACGCGCGGCGGCGCGGGCTCCTGGTGCAGCAGCCGGGTGGCGGCCAGTCCGTCGAGCACGGGCATCCGGATGTCCATGAGGACGACGTCGGGCCGCAGCTCGCGCACCAGGCCGACGCCCGCGCGGCCGTCGCCGGCCTCGCCCACCACGGCGAGGTCGGGCTGGCCGCCCAGCATCAGGCTCAGGGCGGAGCGCACGAGCGGGTCGTCGTCCACCACGACGACGCGGACGCTCACGGCGCGACCGCCGCGGCGTGCGCGAGGTCAGGATCGCCGGCGGCGGACTCCCACGGCAACCAGGCCCGCAGCACGAAGGTGCCCGGGCCGCCCGAGGCGGGCACCCGCTCGACGCGATGCGTCAGTCGGCCCCCGCGCAGCTCGGCGCGCTCCGCGAGGCCGATGAGCCCGAGACCGGCGCCGGGAGTGCCGGACCCGAAGCCCAGGCGATTGCGGATCTCCACAACCACCCCTCGATCAGGCGAGCCGGTAATCCGGAGCTGCACGGTCGCCGCCGGCGCGTGCTTGGCGGCGTTGGTGATGCCCTCCTGCACGATGCGGTAGACGGTGCGGCCCACGGCCTCCGGCAGGGCGTCGTCCTCGGGCAGGGGGGCGAGCAGCTCGATCGAGCTGCCGGTGGCGCGGGCGGAGTCGAGGAGGGCCGGGAGGTCCGACAGGGTGGGTTGGGGGGTCACCGCCGCGCCCTGCTCGGCGCGCAGCACGCCGAGCACCTCGCGGAGGTCCTCGAGCGCCTCGTGGGCCTTGGCCCGGATCACCCCGGCGCTGGCGCGGACCTCGTCGGCGGTGAGGTCCTCGCGATAGCTCAGCGCCCCGGCGTAGAGGCTGATCTGGGAGATCCGGTGGGCGAGCACGTCGTGCATCTCGCGGGCGATGCGGGCGCGCTCGGTCGAACGCGCCTGGGCGGCGCGCAGGTCGCGCTCGGCCTCGGCGGTCTCGGCGCGCTGGCGCAGGGTGTGCACCAGCTCGCGCCGCGAGCCGATGAACATGCCCCAGGCCACCATCGCCGAGACGATCAGCAGCGTGAGTGCCGTGGTGAGCCACCACGGGTCGCCCTGGGTCGGCTGCAGCCGCTCGTAGGCCCACGTGGCGGCGAGGTGGAGAGGGGCGACGATGCCGATCTGCCACCAGCGTCGGTGGGTGGCCAGCGACACCGTGGCGAGTGCCACGAATCCGGTGGAGAGCGAGCTGAGCGGGTTCAGCGCCAGCAGGACGACGGCGGTGGCGAGCGGGTGGCGTCGGCGCAGGTGCACCACCGCGAGCGCCAGCACGCCCACCGCGATGTCCGCCGCGAAGAGCAGCGGCGCGCTCTCGAGCTGTCGCGGTGCGAGCGTGAGCCACACGACGACGCCGAACGAGCCGGCGAGCAGGTCGCGCCACAGGTGGCCGTACCAGCGCAGACGCGGCTGGTAGGGCGCCGGTGTGCGACGAGACTCCATGCCGCGAGCCTAGGGCGCTCGCCTCGCCCCTCCCACCGCCGGCGGGCGGCCGGCACCCCCTACTTAGGTCGGGGGCGTGTCTCGACCGCAGGCCGGTGCGCGGAGCCGACCCGTCGGGCAGGGTGGAGCCATGATCACAGTGGACCGACTCACCAAGAGCTACGGCGACTACACCGCCGTGGACGACGTCAGTTTCGTCTGCCAGCCAGGGCGGGTCACGGGCTTCCTCGGGCCCAACGGCGCCGGCAAGACCACCACGATGCGCGTCATGGTCGGCCTGACCCTCCCCACGAGCGGCCAGGTCACCATCGGCGGCGTCCGCTACCACGACATCCCGAACCCCGGCCGCCACGTCGGCGTCCTGCTCGACGCCTCGGCCCAGCACGCCGGTCGCACCGGCCGCGAGATCCTCACCATCGGCGCCAAGACGATGGGCCTGCCGATGAGCCGGGTCGACGAGATGCTGAAGCTGGTCGGGCTCGACGACACCGAGGCCAAGCGGCGCCTGCGCAACTACTCGCTCGGCATGAAGCAGCGCCTCGGCATCGCGCACGCCCTCCTCGGCGACCCGTCCGTGCTGATCCTCGACGAACCCGCCAACGGTCTGGACCCGGCCGGCATCCGCTGGATGCGCGGCCTCCTCAAGAGCTACGCCGACCGCGGCGGCACGGTGCTGCTCTCGAGCCACCTGCTGCACGAGGTCGAGCAGATCGCCGACGAGATGATCCTCATCGGTCGCGGCCGCATCGTCGCCCGCGGCGACCGCGCCACGCTGCTGGCGCAGGCCTCCGGCGGCCCGTCGGCGCTCGTCGTGTCGCTCGACAACGCCGCGCTATCTCAGGGCCTGAGCGCCAGGGGCTTCACGGTCGAGCCCGCCGGTGCCGGCCTGCGGGTCGGCGCCACCCCCGAGGACGTCGGCCGCGCCGCGCTCGAGGCCGGCATCGTCCTCACCGACCTCCGCGCCGGCGGCGCCGGCCTGGAGGACCTCTTCCTCGAGCTCACCTCGGGCGCCGCGCGGGAAGCCGTGCCCGGTGTCCGCACATCCGCCCCCCTCAACGGAGGTCTGCCCGCATGAGCAACGCATCCCCGATGACGACCATCGACGTCAGCGCCACGCCTCCCGTTCCCCTCGCCCGACTGGCCCAGGTCGAGCTGCGCAAGGCCATGGACACCCGCGCCGGCTTCTGGGTCAACGCCGGTGTGCTCGGGCTGGTGAGCGTCGTCCTGCTCATCTATGTGCTCGTGGCCCCCGATGGCTCGAAGAACTTCGGCGACATGCTCACGGTGTCGGGTGCCGTGCTCGGCTACTTCCTGCCGATCATCATCATCATGCTCGTCACCAGCGAGCAGTCGCAGCGCAACGGGTTGGTCACCTTCACGCTGGAGCCGCGGCGCTCGCGCGTCGTCATCGCGAAGTTCGTGGCCGGGCTCGGTCTGACCGTGGGCGTGCTCGCGGTCGCGGTGGTGCTCTCGGTGCTCTTCACCGGGATCGCCGCGGTGCTGGGCGATGCGCCCGAGTGGTCGGTCGAGGGCACCCTGCTGTTCAACAGCTTCCTGCTCGCCAACGTGATCGGGGTGCTCACCGGCTTCGCAATCGCCATGCTGGTGATGAACACCCCGGCCGGCATCGTCATCTACTTCGCCTACACGCTCGTGCTGCCGATCGCCGTCGGCATCCTGGGCGCGCTCAGCGAGGGCTTCGACAAGATCGCACCCTGGATCGAGTTCAACACCGCGCAGCAGCCGCTGTTCACCGGCGACTACCAGCCCTCCGGCGAGGAGTGGGCGCAGTTCGCCACGGCCGGCGTGATCTGGTTGGTCGTGCCGCTGGTGCTCGGCACGCTCCGGCTGCTGCGGATCGAGTTCAAGTGATCGACTGAGCCCTCGAGAGAGGCGGGAACGAAGCCTTCACCGAGGGTTGACTGACACGACACCGTGGCGGGGTCTGCGCGTAGCGGGCCCCGCCATCGTCGTCCGCGTGGGCTACCTGCGCTTCGCAGCACTGGGTGACAGCACGACGGTCGGCATCGGCGATCCCCTCCCGGACGGCGGGTGGCGCGGGTGGGCGCGGCTGCTCACCGAGGGCCTGCGCGCCCACCACGAGGTGTCGCTGTGTCACCTCGCGGTGTCGGGCTCGACGGTCGCCGACGTGCGCGCCCGGCAGCTGGACGCCGCGCTCGCGCACCGCCCCGACCTCGCCTCCGTGGTGGTCGGGGTCAACGACACGCTGCGTAGCACCTGGTGCCCGCAGCAGGTGCGCGCCGACCTGATGCACATCGCGGGCGAGCTGCGGGCCGTCGGTGCGACGCTGATGACGGTGAGCTACCACGACCACGCCGAGGTGGTGGGCCTGCCCCGGGTCGTCGTTCGCCCGCTCTCGCAGCGCATCGCGGTGCTCAACGAGATCTACGACGAGGTGCGCGCGGTGCACGGTGGGTTGCACGTCGACCTGAGGCTGCGACCCGAGGTGCACGACCGCGGCAGCTGGTCGATCGATCGCTTCCACCCCTCCGAGCGGGGGCACCGCGCCCTGGCTCGGGCGTGGGCCGAGCAGGTGCGCGCGGCCGGGATCGACGTGGACCTGCCCGACCTCGAGCCGTGCGGCGGGCGAGCGCCCAGTTGGCGCCACGACGCCGCCTGGATCGTCGGCGAGGGCGCCCCCTGGCTCGGACGACGGGCCCGCGACCTCGGCCCGTGGGCGCTGCGTCGCGCGGCCGCCCGCTAGGGTCCGATCCCATGAGCACCCCCCGTGAGGACGGCCGCGCCGACGACGAGCTGCGCCCGGTCCGCCTGACCCGCCACTGGCTCGACCACCCCGCCGGCGCCGTGCTGGTGGAGTTCGGCCGCACCCGCGTGCTGTGCGCCGCCTCGGCCTCCGAGGGTGTGCCGCGCTGGCGCAAGGGCTCCGGCCTGGGCTGGGTGACGGCCGAGTACGCGATGCTGCCGGCCTCGACCAATACCCGCTCGGACCGGGAGTCGGTGAAGGGCCGCATCGGCGGTCGCACGCACGAGATCAGCCGCCTGGTCGGGCGCTCGCTGCGCGCGATCATCGACGACAAGGCGCTTGGCGAGAACACCATCCAGATCGACTGCGACGTGCTGCAGGCCGACGGTGGCACCCGCACGGCCGCCATCACCGGCGCCTACGTGGCGCTCGCCGACGCGTGCGCCAAGCTCGGCGTCCCGAACGCGCTGACGGGTTCGGTCGCTGCGGTCAGCGTCGGCATCATCGACGGCGTCCCGCGCCTGGACCTGCCCTACGTCGAGGACGTGCGCGCCGAGACCGACATGAACGTCGTGATGACCGGCGACGGCCGCTTCGTCGAGGTGCAGGGCACCGCCGAGGGCGCTCCCTTCGACCGCGCTGAGCTCGACGCGCTGCTCGACCTCGCGGTCAAGGGCTGCGCCGACCTCACGCGCCTGCAGCAGGAGGCCCTCGCCGGTGAGTGAGGCCCGTCGGCTCCTCGTGGCCTCCCGCAACGCCAAGAAGGTCGAGGAGATGCGCCGCATCCTCACCGAGCAGCTCGCCGGGGGCGCGGCGATCGAGGTGGTCGGTCTGGACGACGTGCCGCCCTACGACGAGCCCGTGGAGGACGAGCCGACCTTCGAGGGCAACGCCCTGCTCAAGGCCCGGGCCGGTGTGGCGGCCAGCGGGCTGCCCACCATCGCCGACGACTCCGGACTGTGCGTCGACGCCCTCAACGGCATGCCCGGCGTGCTGTCGGCGCGCTGGGCCGGCCCGCCCAAGAGCGACGCGCGCAACAACGAGCTGCTGCTCGCCCAGCTGAACGACGTGCCCGACGAACGGCGGGGCGGCCACTTCGTGTGCGCGGTCGCCGTGGCGCACCCCGACGGCCGCGAGATCGTGGTCGAGGGTCGGATGCCGGGTCGGGTGATCCGCGAGGTGCGCGGCGACGGCGGGTTCGGCTACGACGTCCTCTTCGTGGCCGACGAGCGCCCCGGCCTCACCACGGCCGAGCTCAGCCGCGAGGAGAAGGATGCGATCTCGCACCGCGGGCGCGCACTGCGCGAGATCGCCCCGCTCGTGGTCGATCTGCTCGCCTGAGCGCGCCCGGTCGGCCGCGGAGGTCCTGCAGCGTGCCGGAGGCGGGACTCGAACCCGCACACCCGAAGGCACAGGAACCTAAATCCTGCGTGTCTGCCAGTTCCACCACTCCGGCTCGGCTGCGGCGCCGAGTCTAGGGGGCGTCGGGCGGCGGGGTGCGGAGGGTGGGCGGAGCTCGTGCCGCCTCAGGAGGCCGACCAGCGCCAGGTGGTGAGGATGCGACCGAAGGCGGTGAGCGCGTCGGCGTCGCCCTCCTGCACGGTGGCGGTGATGGAGTAGGCCACGTCGTCGGCGACGACGAGATGGGACTGCTGCACGAGCCTCACCCCGCCGGCCACGGTGCGGGTGACGCGCACGCTCAGGGCGGGTTGCCCGTCGATGTCGGCGGTCGGCTCGCCCGTGATGCGCGCGGTCCGATCGCCTCCGAGGAGCACCGATCGCCATCGGTCGGCGAGGACGTCGAGATCGGTGACGCCCTGTGCGGACTGGGTCTCGACGAGCAGGCTCGCCCGCGCGTCGGCAGCGGTGGCGCCCCAGGCCCCGACCCGGTCGATGCTGACGTAGGAGGGGTTCTCGCGCTTGAAGCTCGCCGTGGCGTCGTTCCACCCTGCGGGCAGCTGGACGACGTAGCCCCGACCCTCCAGGCGGGGGCCGCCGATGTCGGCGGCCGGCGCCGACCCGCTGCCCCCGGTCGTGGACGACGCCTGGGCCTCCTCCCGCTGCTTCTCAGCGAGAAGGCCGTAGGTCGTGCTGGCCGCGCCCCCGACGAGGAGCACGCCCACCGCGATGAGCGCGGGCAGGACGCCGCGCCGCCGAGGCCGTCGGACCGCGCGCCGAGCACCTCTCGGTGGCGTGGGACGAGGGGCGGGAGCGGGTGAGGCCGGCGGGCCCGGGGGAGTGGTGGACGCCGTCATCGTCGTCCAGCGTAGAGGGTGGCGAGCCGGGCGGCCCAGCGATCGGTGAGGCCTTGGTGAGGGTGGAGGACCGAACGGTGCGAAGGTCCCGGACACCGTGGCCCGCACGGGCGGGCCCGAGCGGACCACCGGGCGCCGTCGTCGGGGTCGGAGGTGTCCGGCGGGGTGCTCAGGCCGCGAGTCCGAGGTCCTTGCGCAGCTTCGCGACGTGGCCGGTGGCCTTGACGTTGTACTGCGCGAGCTCGACGCGACCGTCGGTGTCGATGACGAAGGTGGAGCGGATGACGCCCTCGACGACCTTGCCGTAGAGCTTCTTCTCGCCGAACGCCCCGTAGGCGCGGTGGACCTCGAGCTCGGGGTCGGAGAGCAGGGTGATCGTGAGGCCGTCGCGCTCGCGGAACTTCGCCAGCTTGGCGGGGGCGTCCTTCGAGACGCCGACCACCGTGTAGCCCGCGGCCTGCAGGGAGTCGAGGGAGTCGGTGAAGTCGCACGCCTGCTTGGTGCAGCCCGGCGTCATCGCGGCCGGGTAGAAGTACAGGATCACCTTGCGGCCCTGCGCGGTGAGGTCGGCGAGGCTGACCTCCTCGCCGGTGTCGGAGGTGAGGGTGACGGCGGGGGCGGTGTCGCCGGGGGAGAGGCGGGACTGCTCGCTCATGACTCGCTCCTGAGGCCGTGATGCTGTTGCAACCGGCATGCAATAAGGTGGTGGACGTCGATCGTCCTTCAACCTACGACACGCCCCGTGACGCGCCCCTCGTCGTCCGAGGCCGTGAGGAGCCCCCTGCGATGCACGTGCCCGATGGATACCTCGACGCTCCGACGTCGATCGCCACCGCGGTCGTCGCGGCTGCGGGGGTGGGCGTCGCGCTGCGTCGCTCGCGCGCCGAGCTCGACGACCGCACCGCGCCGATGGCCGGCCTCGTCGCGGCCTTCGTCTTCGCCGGGCAGATGATCAACTTCCCGGTGGGCGCGGGCACCAGCGGGCACCTGCTGGGCGGTGCGCTGGCCGCCGTCCTCGTCGGCCCGTGGACGGCTGCCCTGTGCATCAGCGTCGTCCTGCTGGTGCAGGCCCTCTTCATGGCCGACGGCGGCCTCACCGCGCTCGGCACCAACATCACCCTCATGGCCCTCGTCGGCGTCTTCGTGGGCTACGGCCTGTTCCGCCTCGCCCGCCTGGTGCTCCCGAAGCGACCGGCCAGCGTGCCCGTGGCGGCCGCCTTCGGCGCCCTGCTCTCGGTGCCCGCGGCCGCTTTCGTCTTCTCCCTGCTCTTCGAGGTAGGCGGCAACGCCGACATCGCCTTCTCCACGGTGCTGAGCGCGATGGTGGGTTGGCACGTGGTGATCGGCATCGGCGAGGCCGCCGTCACCGGGCTCGTCGTGAGCGCCGTGATGGCTTCGCGCCCCGACCTCGTGCGCGGCGCGCGCGACGTCGCCGGCCAGCGCTCCGCACTCGTCACCGGCCCGGCCACGGCCCTCGATGCGGAGCTGCCCCGATGACGCGCCTCGGCCAGCGCCGCTTCCTCGCCGTCGGCCTGCTCGTCGTGCTGCTGATCGCCGGCGTCGGCAGCTACTACGCCAGCAGCCACCCCGACGGCCTCGAGTACGTCGCCGGCAAGACCGGCTTCGCCGACACCGCCTCCGACGACCCCGTCGACACCGACAGCCCCTTCGCCGACTACTCCACCCGCGGGGTGGACGACGAGCGGCTGAGCGGCGGCATCGCGGGCGTGGTCGGCGTCCTGATCACCCTCGGCCTCGGCAGCGGGCTGTTCCTGCTGCTGCGGCGCCGCGGCGGGTCCGCCGGAGCACGGGACGACGAGGGCGCCGCGGCGTCCTCGTCGGCTCCCGCGGACCCGTCCGCGCGCCGCGGCTGAGGCGCGGGCCGTCGTGGGTGCCGGGCACGGCCACCGGCTGCACTTCCACGGCCACTCGCCGGTGCACCGCGCCCCGGCGCACCTGAAGATCCTGGCGCTGCTGGCGTTCGTGCTCCTCGTGGTGGCCACGCCGCGCGAGTGGTTCTGGGCCTTCGGCGCCCACCTCGTGCTGCTGCTCGCGGTGATCGCGCTGGCGCGGGTGCCGCTGCGCTACCTGCTGCCGCGCCTGGTGATCGAGGTGCCCTTCCTGGTCTTCGCCGCGCTCGTGCCGTTCGTCGCGCACGGCCCGCAGGTCGCGCTGCCGCTGCCGTTCGGCTGGGAGGTCCTGGTCTCCGAGCCGGGGCTGCTGGCCGCCTGGGGCTTCGCGGTCAAGGGCACCCTCGGCGTGCTCGCCTCGCTCACCCTCGCCGCCACCACCGAGCCCACCGAGGTGCTCCGCGGCCTGCAGCGCCTGCGCCTGCCCGAGCTGCTCGTGCAGATCATGGGCTTCATGGTGCGCTACCTCGACGTCGTGAGCGCCGACCTCACCCGCATGCTCACCGCCATGCGCTCGCGCGGCGTCGACCCCCGCTCGCCGCGGCACTGGCCGGCGCTGGCCCGTACCCTGGGTGCGCTGTTCGTCCGCTCCTACGAGCGCGGCGAGCGCGTGCACCTCGCCATGCTGTCGAGGGGTTACGACGGCCGGCTGCCCACCACCGACCACCGCCACACCGATCACCGTGAGGGAGTGACGCGATGACGCCCGTGCTCGACGTCCGCGAGCTCGCCTTCGCCTACCCCGACGGCCACCAGGCGCTGTTCGGGGTCGACCTGCACGTGCACCGCGGCGAGCGGGTCGCGCTGCTCGGGCCCAACGGGGCGGGCAAGACCACGCTGGTGCTCCACCTCAACGGCATCCTGGGTGCGGCCACCGGCGACGGCGCGGGCACGGTGGCCGTGAGCGGACTCGCCGTGGAGAAGAAGAACCTCGCCGAGATCCGCCGCCGCGTCGGCATCGTGTTCCAGGACCCCGACGACCAGCTCTTCATGGGCTCGGTGCGCGCCGACGTCGCCTTCGGCCCGGCCAACCTCGGCCTGCGCGGTGCCGAGCTCGACCGTCGGGTCATGGGGACGCTCGAGCAGGTCGGCATGGCCGACTTCGCCGACCGGCCGCCCCACCACCTCTCCTTCGGCCAGCGCCGCCGGGTCGCCGTGGCCACGGTGCTGGCGATGGAACCCGAGATCCTCGTGCTCGACGAGCCGAGCTCGAACCTCGACCCCGCCTCGCGCCGCGAGCTCGCCGACATCCTGCGCGGACTCGACGTCACCGTGCTCATGGTGACCCACGACCTGCCCTACGCCCTCGAGCTGTGCCCGCGCTCCGTCGTCCTCAGTGGGGGCAGGGTGGTGGCCGACGGGCGCACCTACGACGTCCTCACCGACGACGCCCTCATGCGCGCCCACCGGTTGGAGCTTCCGTGGGGCTTCGACCCGCGCGCGATCGCGATTGATAGCCTGCCCCGGTGACCAACCCCTCTGAGATCGAGCGCGAGATCGAGGAGGCGCGCGAGCGCCTCGCCGGCACCATCGACCAGCTGCTCTACCGCTCGCATCCCAAGACCATCGTCGGGCGCGAGGTCGCCCAGGTGAAGGCGTACTACGTCGACGAGAAGACCGGCGAGCCGCGCACCGACAACATCCTCAAGACGGTGGGCATCGTGGCGGGCGTCGTGGTCACGCTCGTGGTGATCCGCAAGATCACCAGCACCGACTGACCCGACCGACCTCGCGGAGCCTCAGCGTGTCCGACAAGACACCCATCAAGATGCTGCACGACCGGATCCTGTGCGAGACCGACAGCGAGGCCGGTGAGCGCCGCTCATCCGGCGGCATCGTCATCCCCGCCACGGCCGCCATGGGCGCACGCCGCCTGGCCTGGTCGCGCGTGGTGGCCGTGGGCCCGCACTGCCGCGCCGTCGTCACCGGCGACCGCGTGCTCTACGACCCCGAGGAGAAGGCCGAGGTCGAGGTCTCCGGTGAGGTCTACGTCGTCATGCGCGAGCGCGACGTCCACGCCGTGGCCGCGGAGCGGCTCGGCGACGAGGCTGCGGGCCTTTACCTCTGAGACCGCTCCGAGACTCCTCACGGCCCGGAGTGTCGGCTGTGAGGACGACGTCCGCCGATCGCCGCGCTGACTAGGCTGACGCCGCGGCGCCGGGACGCCGCGCGAGGAGGGGGACCATGACCGGGCGCGACCAGCGGGGGCCGATGGAGCGCGTCGTCCGCGTGGCGGCCGCGCTCCAGCACGCCGGCACCCACGGCGTCGACGGCGTGACGCTCGCCCGGATCGCCGGGTTCACCGGGGCCGACCCCGGCACCCAGCTCAGCCGCGAGCTGCGCCACCTCGAGAGCCAGGGCTGGCGCATCGAGAACGTCGGCGAGCGCGGGGGCGCGGCCCGCTACGTGATGACCACCGTCGACAACCGGCTGCGGGTGCGGCTCACGATGCCGCAGCAGGCCGCGCTGCGCCGCGCCGTGCTCCTCGCCGACCGTGCCGACCTCGTCCAGCGCCTCGGGCTCCCGGACGACGCGCGCCCCGCCGACATCGAGGCCCCCGCCTCCAGTGCCGCGGCCCTCGTGGACCCCGCACGCCTCGGCCGGGTGGTCGACGCGGTGCGCGAGCAGCGCCTGCTGCGCTTCGGCTACAAGGGCACGCCGCGCGTGGTGCACCCCGAGAGCGTGCGCAACCAGAACGGCACGTGGTACCTGCGCGGGCTCGAGGACGGCGCGGTGACCCCCCTGGTCAAGGCCTTCGTCGTGTCGCGGATGAGCGACCCCGTCGGCGATCGCCCGGGGTCGGCGCAGCGGGTGCAGGTGGCCCGCCATCCCGGCCTGCACCCGATGACCTGGCAGGTCGACGAGCCGATCGACGTCGAGCTCGAGACCGAGGCGGCCTTCGTGCCCGACGTCGAGCGCTGGCTCGGCCCGTGGGCCTCGCGCGAGGCGGCACCGGCGTCCACCGCGCCCACTGGTGAGGCTGGCGGGAGTGGCGAGGGTGGCGAGCGCGTCCGGCTGCGCTACCGCGTCACGCACCGCGCCGCTCTCCGTGCGCGCCTCAACGAGCTCGGACGTCGCGTGCGCATCGTCGGCCCGCCCGAGATCCGCGCCGAGATCCTCGCCTCGCTCGCCGCGGCCGCCGGCATCGACCCGGCCGAGGGGGAGTCGTGAGCACCCCGCGCTACGTCACGCGCATCGCCCGACTGCCGGCGGTGTTCGAGCGGTTGGCCCGCGAGCCCGAGGGCGTGCCGCTCGCCCGCCTGGCCGCCGACCTGGGCGTGCCCGTCGCCGAGCTGCGCGAGGACCTCCTGGCCTTCTACGCCGCCGACGCCGCCGAGGTCGACTGGCTCATGGGTCTGGCTCGGCCCGAGGTGCTCGAGTTCCTCGGACCCGACGGCTCCGAGGAGGATCCCAACTCCGCCGAGATCGTGCGCATCGTGGCCGAGCGCCCCGACCTCGGCGTCGAGTACGTCGACGCCGGCGAGCTTGGCCTGGTCTACACCGCGGCGCTCGCGCTCCTCGAGGTCGAGCCCCACAACACCGATCTCGCCGAGGCGGTCGACGGGCTCGCCGAGACCATGTTCGGCGAGAGCGTGTTCGGCGAGAGCGGGCCCGGTGCGGCCGCGCACGGCGAGGCGGCCGGCGGGGGCGCCGAGATGCTCGCTCGCATGCGGGAGGCCGTCGAGCAGCGTCGGGCCGTGCGCATCGTCTACTCCCGCTCCTGGGCCCACGGCGTCACCGAGCGCGTCGTTCACCCCTATCGGCTCGTGCAGACGCGCCGCGGGTGGGAGGTCGACGCCGGGCCGCCCGACGACCTCGGCAGGCTGCGCACCTACCTGGTGTCGAACCTGCGGGAGGCCGAGGTCGTCGACGGCGAGGTCGTCGCCTGGCCTGACGACCTCGAGCGGCTGCTCGCCGAGCAGCGGGCCACCACGCGGGTGCGACTGCTGCTGCCGCAGTCGGCACGGTGGGCGCCCGACTTCTACGCCGAGCACGTCGCCTTCGTCGAGGACGACGAGGAGTCGGTGGTCGTCGACGTCGACCTGCTGCCGCCGGTGGAGCGACGCGTCGGGATGCTGCTGCTCGCGGCCGGGCCCGAGGCGATGGTGCTGGAGCCGGCCGAGCTGCACGCCGCGGACGTCGTCCTCGCGGCCGAGCTGTTCTGGCACCACTCGAGCTGATCGCACCTCGCTCGGGAGCTGGCCTTGGTGGGCGTGCCTAGCCTGGCGAGGTGCGGCTCAAGACGCGGGCCGCTCCTGGCCCCGCCCCCGGGCCCTGCAGGTCGGAGATCCTGTGAACCCCCAGAGCCTCGTCCTCGTCGACCTCGAGGACGGCGCCGTGCCCGGCCTCGTGCTGCGGTCCGGCCGTGACGGCGACCGCCTGCTCGTCACCTACGAGCACGCCGGTCGCGTCGTCACCTCGTGGATCGACGTCGCGGCCGTGCGCCCGAGCTGAGGGCGGGCCCACGCCGCTCAGACCGGGTCGGGCTCGCGGTAGCCCTCACTGCTGGTGGCCACCAGCTCCTGCGCGATCTCGCGCAGCTTGATGTTGCTGGTGCTCGAGGTGCGCACCAGGAACTGGAACGCGCGGTCCTCCGGGATGCGGTAGCGCTCCATGAGGATGCCCACGGCGGTGCCGATCACCTGCCGCGAGGCCACGGACTCGCGCAGCTGGTGCTCGAAGCGTGCGCGACCGAGGGCGATCGAGGCGTGGGCGGCGAAGAGCTCGGCGAGCTGCACGGCGTCGGCGTCGACGCCGGGGGAGAGGGAGTAGAAGTTGAGGCCGCCGAGCGTGGTGTCGTCGTCCCCGAGCTGCAGGCCCATCTGTGCGCGAAGGCCGAGCTCGGCCACCTCGGCGACGTAGGTGGGCCAGCGCTCCTCGGTGCGGACGTCGTCCATCACCGTGACGCCGCCGTTGGTGATCGCGTCGTAGCACGGGCCGGCGTGCAGGGAGTACTGCAGCTCGTCGACCTGCCACACCAGCTTCCCGGTGCCGGCGCGGGTCTCGATCCGCCCGTCGCGGTGGGTCAGCGAGATGCCCACGTGGTCGAAGCCGGGCACGGTGTCACGAGCGGCGTGGACGATGGCGTCGAGGGTGTCCTCGAGCGATCGCGGACCGTTGATGTCCATCGCGGCCGCGGCCAGGGCCGCTGCGACGTCGTGGTTGTCGGCCACTTCGCTGCTCCTCACGTGCGTCGGATCGCCTGCGGCAGTACCCCGTCGGGGTAGGACGACACGGGTCCGCGCCGGTCCGCGCGCTGCCTCCGGCGGCGCGGCTACGCTGACGAGGTGACCCGCCTCCAGAACGCGGTGCGCCTCCTGCTCGGTGTCTTCATGACGGCAGCGGGCACGCTGCACCTGACAACGGCGCGGGAGGAGTTCCAGGCCCAGGTGCCGTCGTGGATCCCGATCGACGAGGACGTCGTCGTGGTGGGCTCGGGCGTGGCCGAGATCGGTCTCGGTGCCGCCCTGCTCCTGCTGCCGAAGCGCCGCCGCGGCGTGGGGCTGCTGCTGGCCGCCTTCTACGTGGCGATCTTCCCGGGCAACATCGCCCAGTACGTCGAGGGTGTCGACGCCTTCGGGCTCGACACCGACCGAGCACGGCTCATCCGACTGTTCTTCCAGCCGGTGCTGGTGCTGGCGGCGCTCTTCGCGGGTGGGATCATCCCGCGCCGCGCCGGGCGCGACTGACGATCGCGCGTGGCACTTCCCCGCAGGACGACGAAGGCCCCGCCGGAACTGGTCCGGCGGGGCCTTCGCTGCGGTACGCCATCAGGGACTCGAACCCCGAACCCGCTGATTAAGAGTCAGCTGCTCTGCCAATTGAGCTAATGGCGCTTGCGGTAACGCGAGAGGAAACGTTACCAGCGGCCCCGGGTCACACGAAATCGAGGGGGCGTCACCGCGCAGCCAGCACGGCGTGCGCCGCGTTGTGGCCGCCGAGGCCCGAGACGGCGCCGCCGCGGCGCGCCCCCGAGCCGCACAGCAGCACGCGGTCGTGGCCCGTCTGCACGCCCCAGCGCTCCGCCGGGGTGTCGAGGCGCGCGTGCGCCGAGGCCCACGGCCACTCGAGCGGACCGTGGAAGAGGTGGCCGCCGGGCATGGCGAGGTCGGCCTCGACGTCCTGGGGGATCTTGGCCTCCAGACAGGGTCGCCCCTCGCCGTCGCGCAGCAGGAGCGGCTCGATCGGCTCGTCGAGCACGGCGTCCAGGGAGGCGATGGCGCGGCGAACCGCCTCGTCCTTGAGGCCGGGGTCGCGGTCGAACAGGTCGGCCGGGGTGTGGAGGCCGAAGTAGGTGAGCGTGTGCGTGCCGGCGGGCACGTCGCCGAGGATGCTCGGATCGGTGAGCGAGTGGCAGTAGACCTCGCCGGGCAGGGGATCGGGCAGCTCGCCGCGCCGGGCGGCAGCCCAGGCGACCTCGAGGTCGGAGGCCGCCTCTGCCAGGTGCAGCGTGCCGGCGAAGGCGACGGCGGGGTCGAGGCCCGAGCGCAGCCGCGGGAGCCGCGAGAGCAGCAGGTTGATCTTCAGCTGCGAGCCCACCGGCTTGGTGGTGGGATCCTCCTCGCCACCGAGCAGGATCTGCAGCACCCACGGCGCGACGCCGGCGAGCACGTGGCCCGCGTGGACGACGTGCTCGCACTCGCCGTCGTGCCAGGCGACCTCGACCTCGTCGGGGCCGGGACGGATCGCGCTGACACCGGCGCCGGTGCGGATCTCGGCACCGGCCTCGGTCGCGGCCCTCGCGAGGGCGTCGGTGACGGCGCCCATGCCGCCCACCGGCACCCGCCACTCCCCGGTGCCGTTGCCGATGAGGTGGTAGAGGAAGCAGCGGTTCTGGGCCAGGCTCGCGTCGTGCAGGGAGGCGAAGGTGCCGATGAGCGCGTCGGTGGCCACGACGCCGCGCACCAGGTCGTCGCGGAACCGACGCATGATCGCGCGGCCGAGGGGCTCCTCGACCACGTCGCGCCACAGATCGGCGTCCACCTGCGAGCGCAGGCTCGACTCGAGCGGCAGCTCCTCGGTGAGCGTCGGCGCCACCGCCGCCGCGAGGTCGCCGACACCCGCGTAGAACGCGCGCCAGGCGTCGTACTCGGCATCGGATCCGGTGAGGTCGCGGAAGGAGGCGCGGGTCGCCTCGCCCTCCTCGCGCTCGACGAGCAGGCCGGTCGCTCGCCCGCCACGCTGCACGGGGGAGTAGCTGGCGACGGGCCGGCTCACGAGGTCGAGCCGGAGCCCGAGGTCGGACACGATCCGCTGCGGGAGCAGCGACACGAGGTAGGAGTAGCGCGAGAGGCGGGTCGGCACGCCGTCGAACGCCTGCGCCGACACGGCGGCGCCGCCGACGTGCGCCAGGCGCTCGAGCACGAGCACCGAGCAGCCGGCGCGGGCGAGGTAGGCGGCCGCGGTGAGCGCGTTGTGGCCGCCGCCGACGACGACGACGTCGTAGCGGGTCATGGCCGCACCCTAGCCGCGCCGCAGGTGGTGGCGGCGCAGCGGCCGCGCGCGGGCCTCAGCGACCGATCGGCACCACGGCCACCGTGGTGTGGGCACGCTCGAGCACGGCGGTGGCCACCGAGCCGGTGACCAGTCGCGCCAGCGAGTCGAGCGGGTGGCGCCCGACCACGACGAGGTCCCAGCGTGCCGAGTCGGCGGCGAGGGCGGCGTCCACGAGGCCGTGGCGCGCCCCGAGGGTCACCGACACGTCGGGGTGCTTCTCGCTGAGACCGGCGATGCCCTCGGCGAGCAGCAGGCTGAGCTCCTCGGTGTCCGCGACGCGGAGGCGGTCCGTGCCGCTGAGTGCGGCGGCCGCGTCCCAGGCCCAGTGGACGACGTGCAGCGGCACCCCGAGCAGCTCGGCCTGGGCGAAGGCGTGCTCGAGCACGGGACGCGACTCGGGGGCTCCGTCGGCGGCGACGAGCACGCCCGCGCGGCTCCCCTCTGCGGGGTCGCGCTCGTCGCGGGGGCGCACCACGTGCAGCGGACACTCCGTGATCCGGGCGGTGGTGGCGCTGACCGAGCCGAGCAGGAGGCTGCGCACGGGGCCGCGTCCGCGCGAGCCCAGCACGAGCAGGTGCGCGTGGCGGGAGAGGTCGAGGAAGAGCAGGCGCGGGTCGCCGTCGTCCACGAGGGTGGTGACGCTCAGGCCGGGGTGGGCCGTGATCGCGCGGCCCGCCGCGTCGGCGGTGATCGCCTCCGCGCCATGCTTCTCCCACTCGCGCGCGGCCGCCACGACCAGTGGACGACGCTCCTGCGCCGCCTGCGCTGCCGCGTGGTCGAGGGCCCGCTCGGCGGGAGGGGAGCCGTCGACGCCGACGATGACGGCACCGCGGGGGAGGTCGCTCAGCAGTCCCTGGTCCATGGCGCCAGCCTCGCGTGCGCGGGGGAGGTCGGCCACGGTCGACGTCCTCGTGCCGGAGGGGACCTTCGGCCCTCTGGCCGAGGGGCGGGAACACCGGGTGCGCTAGAGTGGTTGACAAGGCAACCATCGCCGAGCCGCCGCATCGCCGGCGACCCTCACACCCGGAGGTACCGATGCCCGCCATCACCGTCGACGACCTGACCGTGCTGCCCCGCGTGAGCGGCCCCGGGCTGGGCGATCAGCCGCGCCCGGTGTGGCAGGTGACCACCGCTCCGCAGGGCTACGAGGGGGAGGGGTTCCCGGTGCGGCGCGCCTTCGCCGGCGTCGACCTGCGCCACCTCGACCCGTTCATCATGATGGACCAGATGGGCGAGGTGGAGTACGCGCCGGGCGAGCCCAAGGGCACCTCCTGGCACCCGCACCGCGGCTTCGAGACCGTCACCTACATCATCGACGGCACCTTCGATCACCAGGACAGCCACGGTGGCGGCGGCACCATCACCAACGGCGACACGCAGTGGATGACCGCGGGCAGCGGGCTGCTGCACATCGAGGCGCCGCCGGAGTCGCTCGTGGCCTCGGGCGGCCTGTTCCACGGCCTGCAGCTGTGGGTGAACCTGCCGCGCGAGGCCAAGCTGACCACGCCGCGCTACCAGGACCTCCGCTCCGGCGAGGTCGCGCTGCTCGCCAGCGAGGACGCCGGCGCGCTGGTGCGGGTGATCGCCGGTGAGGTCGCCGGGCACGCCGGCCCCGGCATGACCCACACGCCGATGACGATGATCCACGCCACCGTCGAGCCCGGCGCCCGCCTCGACCTGCCGTGGAACGTCGACCACAACGCGCTGGTCTACGTGCTCGCGGGCGCCGGCACGGTCGGCTCGCCCGAGAGCGCGGCCGTGCGCATGGGCCAGACGGCCGTGCTCGGCGCGGGCGACTACATCACCATCACCGCCGACGAGCGTCAGGAGACCCGCGCTCCGAAGCTGGAGGTGGTGGTGCTCGGTGGCCGCCCGATCCGCGAGCCGATCGCCTGGGCGGGGCCGTTCGTGATGAACACCCGCCAGGAGGTCATCGACGCCTACGAGGACTTCCAGAAGGGGCGCTTCGGGCTGCCGGCCGGCGCCTGAGCGCGACGCCCGCAGCACGACGAGAGCCCCCGGCCGATGGCCGGGGGCTCTCGTCGCGCTCTGTTGGAGCAGTGGGGTGAGTGACGGGACTTGAACCCGCGGCCACCTGGACCACAACCAGGTGCTCTACCAGCTGAGCTACACCCACCATCGCTCGGCCGACTGCGGTCGAGCGGGCACGAGTGTAGACGTATCGGCGGGTGAACGTTGAATCGGTATCGACGAAGCGGCCTCAGGCGCCGAGGCCGGTGATCGACCCGCCGTGCTTGGCGGCGGCGGCCCTCGCGGCGTCGGAGTCGGGGCCGGGGGCGGCGGCGAACACGGTCTCGCGGTAGTAGCGCAGCTCCTCGATGCTCTCCTGGATGTCGGCGAGCGCACGGTGGTTGCCGCGCTTGGTGGGTGCGTTGAAGTAGGCCTTCGGGTACCAGCGCTTGGCGAGCTCCTTGATCGAGGAGACGTCGACGATGCGGTAGTGCAGGAAGCCGTCGAGCTCGGCCATGTCGCGGGCCAGGAAGCCGCGGTCGGTGGCCACCGAGTTGCCCGCTAGCGGGGGGCGGGAGTCGGGAGTGCAGTGCTCGCGCAGGTAAGCCATCACCTGCTCCTCGGCCTCGGCGAGGGTGACGCCCCCGGAGAGCTCGTCGAGCAGACCGGAGTTGGCGTGCATGTTGCGGACGAACTCGATCATCTGCTTCAGCGCCTCGGCGGGCGGCTTGATGATCACGTCGACGCCCTCGCCGAGCACGTTCAGGTCGAAGTCGGTGACCAGGGCCGCCACCTCGACGAGTGCGTCGTTCTGCAGGCTCAGCCCGGTCATCTCGCAGTCGATCCAGACCAGTCTCTCGTTCACGACGCGCCACCTTACGCCCACGCGCGGGTGGCCCGAGCCCCGCGTGCACAGCGACGGAGGTCCCGCCGTCCGCGGGGCCTGTGGCCCGTGCCGCGCCGCTCTCAGGTGCCGCTCAGCGCGGGCCTCTAGCCTGCAGGGGTGAGCACGACCGCCCCCGCCGCCGCGCGCGCCGTCGGCGTGCGCCGCGACGATGCCCCCTGGTTCGGGCTGGCGGCCCGCATCGTGGTGGGCGCCGTGTGGCTGGTGGCCGGCGCGCTCAAGCTGACCCACCCCGACGCCAGCATCGCCGCCGTGCGGGCCTACCAGCTGCTGCCCGGCGGACTCGCTGAGGCCGTGGGCACGGTGCTGCCGGCGATCGAGATCGGTGTCGGACTGCTGCTGGTGGTCGGGCTGTTCACCCGCGCCGCCGCCGTGGTCTCCGGGCTGCTGCTCGTGGCCTTCCTCATCGGCATCGCCTCGGTGTGGGCGCGCGGCATCGCGATCGACTGCGGCTGCTTCGGCGGCGGTGGAGCCGACGCCGGCGCCGCGTCGTCCTACCCGTGGGAGATGGCGCGCGACGCCGCCCTGCTCGCCGGCTCGGTCGCCCTCATCGCCCTGCGCCGCACGCGGCTGGCCCTCCAGGCCTTGCTGCTGCCCGCCCCGCTCATCCACCCCACCCCCGTCGAAGGAGCCGGAAGCTGATGTCCTCCACCAAGAACGAGAAGGCCGACCGGCGGCAGAAGGCCGCCGAGCTGCGCGCGGCCCAGGCCAAGCGCGAGGCACGCCGCCGGCTCTTCACGATCATCGGCGTGGTCGCGGCCGTCGTCCTCATCATCGGTGGCGCGGTGGTGGTGAGCCTGGCGAGCAAGAAGGACGTCGTGGCCGCCCCCGCGGGCTCGAGCGAGTACGGCGTCGCGATCGGCGACAAGAGCGCGCCCCACCAGGTGATCGTCTACGAGGACTTCCTCTGCCCCTTCTGCCGCGAGTTCGAGGCGGCCACCCGTGACGACTTCGCGCAGCTCGCCTCCGACGGCAAGGTCTACGTCGAGTACCGCCCGTTCGACCTGCTGAGCCAGATCGGCGACTACCCGATCCGCGCCGCCAGCGCCTTCGCCGTGGTCAAGGACGCCTCCGGCCCCGAGGTCGCCAAGAAGTTCCACGACCTGCTCTTCGAGAACCAGCCCTCCGAGCAGGACCCGGGCTCGGTGAGCAACGACGACCTCGTCAAGCTCGCCGTCGAGGCCGGTGCCGACGAGGCGGAGGTCGGCGACGACATCCGCAACGTCGCCCGCAAGGACTGGGTGAGTGAGGCGACCGCCGAGGCGCAGAAGGCGGGTGTCACCGGCACGCCCACCGTGCTGCTCGACGGCAAGGTCTACGACAACGGCCGCACCATCGACGACATCGCGAAGAACATCCTCGCCGAGCTGCAGTGACCGGGCCGCGGTGAGCGCGCGGGCGGTGGTAGACCTGAGGGGTGTCGAACTCCTCGTCCACCACCGACCTGACCGCCTTCATCGCCGGACTGCCGAAGGCCGAGCTGCACGTGCACCACGTCGGCTCGGCCTCGCCGTCGATCGTGGCCGAGCTCGCAGCGCGGCACCCGGGCGTCGTCCCCGCCGACCCCGAGCAGCTGCGCGACTTCTTCGCCTTCCGCGACTTCGCGCACTTCGTCGAGGTCTACCTCGCCGTCGTCGACCTCGTGCGCACCCCCGAGGACGTGCGCTACCTGACCTACGAGGTGGGCCGTGAGCTCGCCCTCGGCCAGCAGGTGGGCTACGCCGAGCTCACCTGCACGCCCTACACCTCCGTGCTGCCCGACGACCCCGACCGCGGCATGGCCATCGAGGCCTACACCGAGGCCATCGAGGACGCTCGCATCGCGCTCGAGCGCGACCTCGGCCTCGTGCTGCGCTGGATCTACGACATCCCGGGGGAGTCGGGCGTCCCCGCCGCCGACGCCACCCTCGAGTACGCGCTGAAGCACGCCCCCGAGGGGCTCGTCGGCTTCGGCCTCGGCGGTCCGGAGATCGGCGTCCCGCGCGACTGGTTCATCCCGCACTTCGCGCAGGCGCGCGCCGCCGGCCTGCGCTCGGTGCCGCACGCCGGCGAGACCACCGGCCCCGCCACCGTGTGGACGTCGCTGCGGGAGCTCGGCGCCGAGCGCATCGGGCACGGCACGTCGTCCGCTCAGGACCCCGAGCTGCTGGCCCACCTGGCCGAGACGGGCATCCCGCTCGAGGTGTGCCCGTCGTCCAACGTGGCCACGCGTGCGGTGCCCTCGCTCGCCGAGCACCCGCTGCCCACCTTCGTCGAGGCCGGGGTGACGGTGACGATCAACTCCGACGACCCCTCGATGTTCAACACCTCGCTCAACCAGGAGTACGCGGTGGCCGCCGACCTGCTCGGTCTCGACGCCGGCGGGGTGGCCGAGCTCGCCCGGGCCGCGGCGCGGGCCTCCTTCGCCCCGGACGACGTGCGCGCGCGGCTGCTGGCCGAGATCGACGCCCACGCCCAGACCCACGCCCCCCAGGCCTGAGGACGACGGCCGTGGCCCTCTCGCCGACCGAGCTCTTCGCCATCGACTCCCTGCTCAGCGAGGAGGAGCGCACGATCCGCGAGACCGTGCGCTCCTTCGTCGACATCCGGGTGCGCCCGCACATCGCCGACTGGTTCGAGGCCGGCACGCTGCCGGCGCGCGAGCTCGCCCCCGAGCTCGGACGGCTGGGCCTGCTCGGCATGCACCTGGAGGGCTACGGCTGCGCGGGCACGAGCGCCACGGCCTACGGGCTCGCCTGCCTCGAGCTGGAGGCCGTCGACTCCGGCCTGCGCTCGCTGGTATCGGTGCAGGGGTCGCTCGCGATGTTCGCGATCCACCGGTGGGGCAGCGAGGAGCAGCGCCGGGAGTGGTTGCCGCGCATGGCCGCGGGGGAGGCGATCGGCTGCTTCGGACTCACCGAGGCCGACGCCGGCTCCGATCCGGCCGCGATGCGCACCCGCGCCCGCCGCGACGGCGACGACTGGGTGCTCGACGGGTCGAAGATGTGGATCACGAACGGCCCGGTCGCCGACGTGGCCGTGGTGTGGGCCCGGACCGATGAGGGCGTGCGGGGATTCGTCGTCCCCACCGACACGCCGGGCTTCACCGCGGTGGAGGTGCCCCGCAAGCTCTCGTTGCGCGCCTCCCTCACCGGCGAGCTCTCCTTCGACTCGCTGCGACTGCCGGCCGACGCCGTGCTGCCCGAGGTGACCGGGCTGCGCGGGCCGCTGTCGTGCCTCAACGAAGCGCGCTTCGGGATCATCTTCGGCGCCCTCGGCGCCGCTCGGGACTGTCTCGACGCCACCCTCGCCTACGCCGCCGACCGGTCGATCTTCGAGCGTCCGCTCAGCTCCTTCCAGCTCACCCAGGCCAAGGTCGCCGACATGGCGCTCGAGCTCGGCAAGGGCCTGCTCCTCGCCGTCCACCTCGGCCGCCTCAAGGACGACGGGCGCCTCACCCCCGAGCAGGTCAGCCTCGGCAAGCTCAACAGCGTGCGCGAGGCGATCGCCATCGCGCGCGAGTGCCGCACCCTGCTCGGCGCCGCCGGCATCACCCTCGACTACCCGGTGCTGCGCCACGCGCTCAACCTCGAGTCGGTGCTCACCTACGAGGGCACCTCCGAGGTGCACCAGCTCGTCATCGGCAAGGCGCTCACGGGCGAGCAGGCGTTCCGCTGAGGCGGGCGCGGATCTGCCAGACTCGGGGCACCCCCTCTCGGGACCTCCACCCCCAGGAGTGCCCATGCCCCTCTTCGCCAGCGACCGTGTCCGTGCCCTGCGACGACGGGTCCGGGGCGCCGGACGCGCCGGCGCCCTCGCGAGTGTGCTGGCGCTCGCGCTGATCGCGCCACTGAGCCCTCCCGCCGGTGCTCAGCGGGACAGGCTCGCGCCCCTGCCGTCGGTGGCGGGACGCCTCGCGATCAGCCTGCCCGCCACCAGTTGGAAGCCGCAGGACCAGCCGCCGCTGACACTGCGGCTACGCCTGTCGCGGACGACGCGCGTCAGCATCCTCGTGCGCCTCGACGGCCGCCGGGTCGCACGGCGTGAGGGCCGCGTGGTCGGGATGCTGACGACGAGCATGGGCACACTCCTGCCACGTAGCGGCGTCGGCAGGCACCGTGTGAGCGTCACCGTGGGCGGGAGCGAGTTGGCCGGGTCGATGACCGCCACCCTGACCTACCGGGTCGCGCGAGCGGCGCCGACACCGAGCCCGTTGCCCGGGTGACGGGCTCGGTGTCGGCCCGCGTGTCAGCGTGAGCGGCGCGCGGCGGCGTAGGACCGCCCGCGAACCCGCTCGACCCAGTTGTACTGCTCCAGCCCCGGCAGCGGGTTGAGCACCGGGTCGAACGACACGTCGGCGCCGTCGCGCAACTCGTCGGTGAGTGTCAGGTCGGCAAACGGGTGCCAGTGTCCGCCCACCATCGCCCAGCTGAGCGTGAAGCGCGTGGCGTCGTCGCGTCGCGGGCGAGCGCCGACGACGAGAGGTCCGGCGGGGCTGCGGTAGGGCAGGAGGCTCGTCATCGGCGCATCGCTGCCGAGTGCCGGCAGCAGCAGGTGGCGCGAGACCGGGTTCCATCCGGTGCTCGCGAGCAGTAAGTCGGCGTAGCGGGTCTGCCCGCGGCGCAGTCGCAGCGCGAGTCCGGCGACGTCCGGGAGTGGACCCGGCAGCCCCACCGCGCGGGAGAGGCGCACGAGCACTTGGTCGGTGCCGGCCTGGTCCAGCCACGGCACGCCGATCGGGTCCGAGGAGCGGTGCCGGGTGAGCTCGGCTGCGAAGGTCGTTCCCCGCGGATGCAGCGGCTTGTCCGCAGGTCGCAACGCGCCGAGCGCCCGCGTCAGCCCGGCCAAGCCGCGGCCAGCGAGGTCGGCGGCCTCGGCCACGGTGCCGGCAAGAGCGGCGGCCGGCTCGGCGGCGACGACCACGGGGGAGTGGGAGAGCGTCATGACGCCGGGTACCCGGCGTCATGACGCCCCAGTCGGGCGCGGCCGTGCCAGCCGGCTCAGGCGCGGCGGGCCGCCTCGGCGCGGTCTACCATCCGCACGCTCTGGATCGTCGCGAAGCGGTGCCACGAGCGCAGCGCGGTCGTCATGCCGTGCCCTGCCGCACGGTTGAGGGGTCCGAGGTTCCAGCCGATCCGTCGCACGTGCACCGACGCGGCCTCGGCCTCGGCGCGCAGGGCGAAGGCGCGCACCGTGGCGAGCGGCACCTCGGGATCGTGCGGCGAGGCCGCGAGCGCCACGTGCCGACCGGCCAGCGGTGCCGGTGACTCCTCCACCGGCAGCCACGGCTCCAGTCCGACCAGTCCGACGACGCCGGGCTCGTCAGCCGCGCGCAGCCCTGATCGCCCGCCCATCGAGTGGCCGAGCAGCACGATCGACCGTCCCGGGTGCACCGCGCGGATGCGGGCGATCGCCTCGCGCGCATCGGTGACCGACGGCGGCTCGTCGTCCACGAGGCCGGGTGGGCGCGCGCCCCAGTCGACGTAGCGGTTGCGCAGCACCCAGGACGACACCCCGTGCCGCGCCAGGGCGCCGCGCACCCAGCGGTGCAGCGACACCATGCGCACGTACGCGGCGTACTTTCCTGCCACGGCCATGTCGACCTCGCCCTCGCCGCCGCCGTGGAGCAGGAGGACGACGCCGCGCGGGGTCGGCACGTCGTGGCGCACGAGGCGGTCGTCGAGGGACTCCGGCTCGGTCATCGCCTCTCCTCCCAGCATCGGGCACGTGGCACCCCCGGCAGGACTCGAACCTGCAACCCGCGGGGTAGAAACCCGCTGCGCTATCCAGTTGCGCCACGGGGGCCAGGGGGCAGAGGTTACCGCCTCGGCGGGGCCCCTCAGGCCCCCGAGGCCGCCTCCGGCTTCGCGGCGATCGCGGCCGCCACCGCCTGGTGCACCTCGGGGTGGAAGACCGAGGGCATGATGAAGCTCGCGTTCAGCTCCTCGTCGCGGACGACGAGAGCGATCGCCTCGGCGGCGCGCAGCATCATCTCCACGCTGACGCCCGAGGCACGGGCGTCGAGCAGGCCGCGGAAGACGCCGGGGAAGGCCAGCACGTTGTTGATCTGGTTCGGGAAGTCCGAGCGGCCCGAGGCCACGACGGCGGCGTGGCGGGCGGCGGCGGCCGGGTCGATCTCGGGGTCGGGGTTGGCGAGGGCGAAGACGACGGCGTCGTCGGCCATCGTCGGGATCCACTCCTCCTTGAGCGCACCGGGGGCGCTGACGCCGATGAACACGTCGGCGCCGGCGAGCACGTCGGGCAGCAGCCCCGCGCGGCGGTACGGGTTGGTGAGGCCGGCGAGCTCGGCGTGGGCGGGGGAGAGGGCGTCGTCCCCGGCCACGAGGGCGCCGGCGCGGTCGCACACCACGACGTCCTCGACACCGGCGGCGAGGAGCAGCTTCACGATGGCGGTGCCGGCGGCGCCCGCGCCCGAGACGACCACGCGGGCCGACTCGAGCTTCTTGCCCACCACGCGCAGGGCGTTGGTGAGGGCGGCGAGCACGACGATGGCGGTGCCGTGTTGGTCGTCGTGGAAGACGGGGATGTCGAGGCGCTCGCGCAGGCGGGCCTCGATCTCGAAGCAGCGCGGGGCGGCGATGTCCTCGAGGTTGATGCCGCCGAAGCCGGGGGCGATCAGCTCGACGGCCCGCACGATCTCGTCGGTGTCCTGGGTGTCGAGGCAGATCGGCCAGGCGTCGATCTCCCCGAAACGCTTGAAGAGGGCGGCCTTGCCCTCCATCACCGGAAGCGCGGCACCGGGCCCGATGTTGCCGAGGCCGAGCACGGCCGAGCCGTCGGTCACCACGGCGACGCTGTTGCCCTTCACGGTCAGGCGGCGCACGTCCTCGGGGTGCGCGGCGAGCGCGAGCGAGACCCGACCGACGCCCGGCGTGTAGGCGAGCGAGAGGTCGTCGCGGGTCTTCAGCGGCACCTTGGAGGCCACCTCGATCTTGCCACCGAGGTGCAGCAGGAAGGTGCGGTCGGAGACCTTGTGCACCTCCACGCCCTCCACGGCCGCCACAGCCGTCTGCAGCTCGGCCGCGTGCTCGGCGTCGGCGGCCGAGCAGGTGACGTCCACGGTGAGCCGGGCGTTGCTCGACTCCGCCACGTCGATCGCGGTGACCATGCCGCCGGCGGCGGCGATGGCGGTGGCGACCTCGCCCACCACCCCGTGGTCGACGGTGGTGTGCAGACGCATGGTCAGGGAGTAGGACGACGCGGTGGCGGTCCTGCGGGCGCGGGGCAGGTGATCGGTGGACACCTGGCCAGTCTCTGCTGCCCCGCGGGTTACTCGGAAGTCGCAAGGGCACCGCCCGGGCGAACTGGAACAGGTTCTAGACGCGGGTGCGGCGCGGTGCGATGCTCGCCGCGTGAGGACGCCGATGCCCGAGATCGCCTGCTACGGCCTGGCGGGTCACGCGCCCTCGCCGCGCGAGCTGCTCGACGAGGCGCGGCTGGCCGAGCGCATCGGCATCGGCAGCGTCTTCCTCTCCGAGCGCTTCAACGCCAAGGACGCCGGCGTGCTCGCCTCCGCCGCGGCCTCGGCGACCGAGCGCATCGGCATCGCCACCGCCGCCACCAACCACAACACCCGCCACCCGCTCGTCACCGCCACGATGGCCGTCACTCTGCACCGGCTCAGCGGCGGGCGCTACGCCTTCGGGCTGGGCCGCGGCATCGACCTGCTCTTCGACGTCATGGGGCTGCCGCGCGTCACCGGCGCCCAGCTCGAGGACGCCATCGGCATCTACCGCCGGCTCTGGCGCGGCGAGGCCTTCGGGCACAGCGGCCCGGCGGGGGAGTACCCGCTGCTCTCCCAGGACTCCTCCTTCGACGAGCGCATCCCCGTGCTCATGATGGCGATGGGCGACCGCTCGCTGCGCCTGGCCGGGCGCGTGGCCGACGGCGTCGTCCTGCACACGTTCTTCACCGACGAGACCCTCGCCCGCGCCGTCGCGCTTGTGCGCGGGGCGGCCGAGCAGGCGGGGCGCGACCCGTCGTCCGTGCGCATCTGGTCGGTGCTCGCCACCGTCGAGGACTCCGTGCCGGAGGAGCTGCGGCTGCGCAAGCTCGTGGGGCGGCTGGCCACCTACCTGCAGGGCTACGGCGATGTGCTGGTCGCCGCGAACAGGTGGGACCCGGCGGCCCTGCAGCGCTTCCGCGAGCACCCTCTCGTGCAGGGCTACCCCGGTGCCTTCGACGCCGTGGGCAGCGTCGAGGAGCTCTGGCGCCTGCAGGCGGAGGCACTGCCCGCCGAGTGGCTGGCGGCCTCGGCGTCCGGCTCGGCCGAGCAGTGCGCGCAGCGCATCCAGCAGCAGCTGGACGCCGGCGCCGACTCGGTGGTGCTGCACGGCGCCACCCCGGCCGAGCTCGAGCCGGTGGTCGAGGCCTGGGCGCAGGTGCGCGACGCCCGCCTCGACCGGCTGCCGGTCAACCCCGGATGGACGGCGGAGCCATGAGCCCCGCCACCTCTGCCGAGGTGCCCCTGGTCAGCGAGATCGAGGAGCTCACGCCCGCCTGGCTCAGCCTCGCCCTCGGGGCGCGGGTGGACGACGCGGTGCCCACGCGCGTCGGCACCGGTCAGATCGGCACCTGCTACCGGCTGCGGCTGACGGGCGACGACGCGCTCCCGCGCACGGTGCTGGCCAAGCTGCCCGCCGTCGATCCCGCTGCGCGCGAGCTCCTCGCCAACCCCTACCGCACGGAGGTGCGCTTCTACCGCGACCTCGCCCCGACGCTCGCGGTGCGCGTGCCCGCCGTCCACCATGCCGCGATGGCGGCCGAGGGCGGTGCCTTCGTGCTGCTGCTCGCCGACCTCGCGCCGCTCGAGCAGGGCGACCAGGTCGCCGGCGCCACACCCGCCCAGGTCGAGGACGCCGTGGTCAACCTGGCCGGCCTCCACGGCCCGCGCTGGTGCGACCCCTCGCTGCTCGAGGTAGACGGGCTCGCCCTCAACGGCCCCGAGCACGCCGCCCTGCTCGCCGAGCTCTTCGAGCCCACCATCGAGCTCTTCCTCGACCAGCTCGGCCACCTGGTGAGCAGCGAGGACGCCGCCACCCTGCGCGCGCTCGGCGCGGCGATCGAGCGCTGGACCCTCGCGCCGGGCCGCGCGCACCGCTTCGCCCCGGTGCACGGCGACTACCGCCTCGACAACCTGCTCTTCCCGCCCGGCGGATCGCGCGGGGTCGTCGCGGTCGACTGGCAGACGCTGAGCCTCGGTCTGCCCGCCCGCGACCTCGCCTACGTGGTCGCCACCAGCCTCGAGCCCGCGGTGCGGCGCGAGGTCGAGCGCGATCTGGTCGCGGCCTACCAGCGCGCGCTCGTCGCGCACGGAGTCGGCGACCACGGCCTGGAGGAGTGCTGGGAGGACTACCGCTTCGCGCAGGTGCAGGGGCCGCTGGTGGCGGTGTTCGGCCAGGCCTACGGAGCCCGCACCGAGCGCGGGGATGCGATGTTCGCGGCGATGGTCGCCCGCTCGTGCGCCGCGCTGCGCGAGCTCGACACGCTCGCGCTGGTGTGACCCCGCGCGTCGTCCGCCGGCTCGAGCGAGCAGGACGATGATGGCCACCGTGAGCACCGATCCGGCCGCCTTCCCTCCCGCCTACCGCGCCGTCCTCGCGATCGGCACTCCGATCATGGAGCGGTGGTCGCGCCTGCAGGTGCGCGGCCTCGAGCACCTGCCGCCCACCGGGCCCGTGCTGCTGGCCGCCGATCACGACAGCTACTGGGACCCCATCGCGGTGGCCGTCGCCGCCCGCCGGGTGCGCCCCGTGCGGGCGCTGTCGAAGTCGACGCTGTGGAAGACCCGGGGTGTCGCGCTGCTGATGGACGGCATGGGCCACATCCCGGTGGAGCGCGGCGCGAGCAACGACGCCGCCATGGACGCCGCCGAGCACGAACTGCGCGCCGGCGCCTGCATCGGCATCTTCCCCGAGGGCACCCGCTCCCTCGGCGGGGTGCTGCGCGCCCGCGCCGGCCTCGGGCGCCTGGCCGCCGCGGTTCCGGAGGCGACGGTGGTGGGGTGTCGCATCAACGGCACCGTGGACGTCGTCCGCCTGCCGCGGCGTCCGCGCGTCACGGTGGAGTTCCTCCGCCCGGCCGGGGGCGGCCTGCAGCCGGGGGAGTCGCCGGTCGACTTCAGCGTGCGGGTGCTCGCCGAGCTGCGCGCCGGCGCCGCCCCCGAGGTGCCCGGACGCCGCCGCACCGCCGCCGCCTTCCGCTCCCGCCTCTGACCCCGCCCCTCCCGCGTCCGTGGTCGCCGTGGCCTGCGGTTCACCAACGATTTTTGTCGCCTCTGAGGGCGAAATGGGACAAAAATCGTTGGTGAACCGCCCCCCGCGGCGACCACTGATGAGCGGGCCGCCCGCGGGGAGTGGGGGAGGGGGTGAGATCAGCCGCGGAGGCGGCCCATCCACTCCTCGATCGCGTCGGGGGTGCGGGGGAGCGCGGACGACAGGTTGCGCACGCCGTCGGCGGTGACCACGACGTCGTCCTCGATGCGGATGCCGATGCCGCGCAGCTCCTCGGGCACGAGGAGGTCGTCGGCCTGGAAGTAGAGGCCGGGCTCGACGGTGAGCACCATGCCCTCGGCCAGTTCGGCATCGCGGTAGGCCTCGGGAGCGGCGTGGCCGCAGTCGTGGACGTCCATGCCGAGCATGTGGCTCACGCCGTGCAGGGTCCAGCGCGCGTAGACGCGCGAGTCGGGGGCGAGGGCCTCCTCGGCGCTCACCGGCAGGAGCCCGAGGTCGTCGAGGCCGTGCGCGAGGACGACCATCGCCGCCTCGTGGCCGGCGAGGAAGCGGGCGCCGGGGCGCAGGGCCGCCAGCGCCGCGTCCTGGGCCTGCAGCACCAGCGTGTAGAGGTCGCGCTGCAGCATGGTGAACCGGCCGCTGACGGGCAGCGTGCGGGTGATGTCGGCGGTGTAGAGGTGCGCGTTCTCCACACCCATGTCGAGCAGGATCAGCTCGCCGGGCACGATCGGGCCGGAGTTCTCGATCCAGTGCAGCGTGGTGGCATGGGAGCCGCCGGCGACGATCGAGTCGTAGCCGAGGTCGTTGCCCATCGTGCGCGCGCGGCGGAAGAAGGTGCCCTCCAGCCAGCGCTCGCCGTGCTCGAGCACGCCGTCCCACTCGCGCACGCAGTCCTCGAAGCCCAGCGTGGTCGCGTCGACGGCCTGCTGCAGCTGCTCGAGCTCCCAGGGCTCCTTGACCAGGCGCATCTCCGAGAGCACCCGGGCCAGCTCGGCGTCACGGCCCGCGTCGCCGTCCACGAGGACGTCGACCGCACCCGACACGCCCCGGTGCACCCGCGTCTTGGCGGAGGTGCGCAGGTCGTCGGCGAGCTGGTCGACGTGGCGCACCGGCAGGCCGAGGGAGGCCTCGAGCTCCTCGGCGGAGGGACGCTTGCCGGCCCACAGGGCGCCGTACTGGCGGTCGCGGAAGAACTCGTCGCTGTCGCGTCCCGAGCGCGGGCGGGCGTACAGCGACGACGAGCCGTCGGGCTCCACGACCAGCACGGCGTCGGAGGTCTGGTTGCCCGAGAGGTGCGTGTGCGCGGTGTCGGGGCGGAAGCGGTAGTCGGTGTCGTAGGCGCGCACCTTGTAGCCGCCGGCGGGGAGCACGAGCCGCTCGCCCGGGAACACTTCCGCAAGTCGGGTGCGCCGGGCGGCGGCCAGGTCGGCCACGGGGTGCCGCTCGACGTGACTGGGACGATCGTCCCAGCCGGTGCGCATGAAGGCCGCGTAGGCCTCCGGCACGGCCGGGTCGTGCTGCTCGGTGCGGAGCTGGTCGTCGGGGGTCTCCTCGCTCACCCGGCTCACTGTACGCGGCGCCCGCCTGACCCCCGGGGCCGACAGATAGGCTCCTGTCCATGTCCGCAGCGCCGCGCAACAATCTCGCGTTCACCATCGTGGTGGCCGCGGCTGTCGGCGTCGGCGCCATCGCCACACTGCTCGTGCTCGCGCTCTCGGGCGCACCGGGGACGACGATCACCGCGGCCGCGCTCGCCGCGGTGCCGGTCGGCCCCGTGCTGGTCGCCTACCTGTGGCTCGACCGGTACGAACCCGAACCCCGCTCGCTGCTGCTCGCCGGCCTGGCGTGGGGTGCGTTCGTGGCCACCACGGTCGCCATCGTCGTCCAGGGGCTCGGCGGCTGGCTCGTCGGCTGGACGGACTCGGCCTCGCTGGCCGTCGTGGCGCCCGTGGTGGAGGAGTTCAGCAAGGGTGCGTTCCTGGTGCTCCTGCTCTGGTGGCGCCGCGCCGAGATCGACGGCGTGCTCGACGGCATCGTCTACGCCGGCATGGTCGGTGTCGGGTTCGCCTTCACCGAGAACATCCTCTACCTCGCCGCGGCCTACAACGGCACCGACGGCATGGGCCCCGGCGGCATCACCGCCATCACCGTCACCTTCGTGCTGCGCTGCGTCTTCAGCCCGTTCGCCCACCCCCTCTTCACCGCGTTCACCGGTATCGGCATCGGCATCGCCGTCGGCTCCCGGTCGCGGTCGGTGCGCCTGCTCGCGCCGCTCGGCGGCTACGTGCTGGCGGTGATCGCCCACGGGCTGTGGAACGGCTCCACCCTCCTCGCCCCCGGTGCCTTCTACGTCGTCTACCTGCTCGTGATGGCGCCCGCGTTCGTCGGTGTGGCCCTGCTGGGCTGGTGGGCGCGCAGCCGTGAGGCCCGCCTGCTCCACGCCGCGCTCACCGATGCCGCGCAGCGCGGACTGCTCCCGGGCTCCGACATCGGTTGGGTCGTCGACCTGCGGGCACGCCGCGCCGCTCGTCGCTTCGCCCGCATCGCAGGCGGCCCCGAGGGGGAGAAGGCCATGCGGGCCTACCAGCAGGCCGTCATCGAGCTCGGCTTCCTGCACCACCGGCTCCTCCGGGGCACGGCCCCGGCAGACTGGCAGGTGCGCGGCCAGCACTTCGTCACCCGCATCCAATCGGTTCGACCCCGGATCGCTTTCCCCGGACAGGTGGTTCCCCAGCGATGACCCGTGACCCCTTCACCGTCGAGGGTGGCGCCCCGAGCAGCAGCGGCCTGCGCGGTGCCGCCCACCGCGACGACCTCTCCAGCCGCATGCTCACCGAGGTCGTGCGCCTCCACGACGCCCTCAAGGCGGCCGGCCTGCCGCTCGACCTGCCCGGCGTCGAGCCGTTGCGCGAGGGTCGCACCCAGGTGATCGGTCAGCTCGAGGACTACGTCATCCCGCGCCTCGCCCAGGTGCAGGCTCCCCTCCTGGTCGTGGTCGGGGGCTCGACCGGCTCGGGCACGTCCACCCTCGTCAACACCCTCGTCGGCGAGCGCGTCACGGCGCCCGGCCTGCTGCGGCCCACCACCCGTTCGCCCGTGCTGGTGCACCACCCCGACGACGCCCGCTGGTTCGGGGCCGACCGGCTGCTGCCCGACCTCGCGCGCGTCGACAGCGCCACCGACGACCAGTCGGCCATCCAGCTGGTGCCGAGCCCCGCCGTGCCCGCCGGCCTGGCGATCCTCGACGCTCCGGACGTCGACTCGGTCGACGAGCGCAACCGCGAGCTCGCGGCCCAGCTGCTCTCGGCGGCCGACCTCTGGCTCTTCGTCACCTCCGCGGCCCGCTACTCGGACCAGGTGCCGTGGGACCACCTCAAGGTCGCGGTCGAGCGCAACACGGCCGTCGCCCTCGTGCTCAGCCGCACCCCCGGCGAGGACATCGCGACGGTCTCGGTGCACCTGGCCCGCATGATGGCGGCCCGTGGACTGAAGGACAGCCCCCTCTTCGCCGTGCCCCAGGGCCCGGTGGACGACGCGGGCAAGCTGCCCGCGGCCTACGGCGAGGAGATCCGCGGCTGGCTGCGCGCGCTCGCGGCCGACAGCGCGGCTCGGCGCGACATCATCGCCCAGTCGGTGGCGGGTGCCGTGCGCACGGTGACCCGCAAGGCGTTCCCGATCGCCGACGCCGCCGCCGTCCAGGTCGACGCCGTCGCCGAGCTGCTCGCCGTGGCCGACCGCGTGTACGACGAGGCGTCGGCAGCGCTGCTCGCCGCGGCCGCCGACGGCACCCTCCTGCGCGGCGACCTGCTCGCCCGCTGGCAGGAGTTCGCCGGCAGCGGCGAGCTCGTGCGCACGCTCGAGGCCAAGGTCGGCTTCGTGCGCGAGCGGCTCGTCAATGCGATCAAGGGCAAGCCCCAGCAGGCCGAGCGGGTGGCGCTGGCCGTCGAGATGGCCCTCGAGGCGCTGGTGGCCGACCACGCCGAGCGTGCGGCCGCCGAGGCCTCGCAGGAGTGGGCGGGCGGGGATCACGGCGCCGCGCTGCTGCGCGCCACCACCGACGACCTCACCCGCGCCGGTCGGGCGCTACGCGCCCGCACCGAGCAGGAGGTGCGGGGCTGGCTCGAGGAGCTCCAGGAGTTCGTGCGGCACGAGTCGGGGGAGGCCCGCCACACCGCGCGCTTCCTCGCGTTCGGGGCGCGCGGGCTGTCGGTGGCGCTCGCCGTGGTGGCCGTCGTAGGCACCCGGCCGAGCGGTCAGGCGGCCGAGTCGCTGCGACTGGGCCGCGAGCTGCTCGAGACCGTGCTGGGCGACGCGGCGACCACCCGGGTGGTCGACCAGGCCCGCGGCACGCTCGAGCGACGACTGGCCGGGTTGATGGCGGGCGAGCGCGCTCGCTACCTTGCCCCGGCGGCGCAGTGGCAGCTCAAGCCCGACGCGCCCGACCAGCTGCGCCAGGCGGCGCGGCGTGTGGACGACGTGCGGTTCGCCGCCGCCAAGAAGGGAACGGGTGGTCACCTGTGACGCAGGGTCTCGAGGATCTGGGGGGCTCGTCCGGCCCGCAGGGTGCGACGACCGCGCCGGTGCCCGCCGATCTCGCCTTGCGAGGCACCGCGCTCGGTGAGCGGGCGAACGGGCTCCGCGCCGCCATCGACGCCGCCCGCGGGCACGCGCCGGACGCCGTGCTCGACGAGCTCGCGGCCGATCTTGACCGCGCCACCGGCCGACTGCGCCTCTCCGCGCGGCACACCGTCGTGGCAATCGCGGGCGCCACCGGGTCGGGCAAGTCGTCCACCTACAACGCGCTCACGGGTCTGGAGCTCTCCTCGGTGGGCGTGCGTCGTCCCACCACCTCGTGGGCCACCGCGCTCGTGTGGGGCAGCGAGGGCGCCGACGATCTCCTCCAGTGGCTGGGCATCCCCCCGCGCCACCAGACGATGCGCGACTCGATGCTCGACAGCCGGCGCGGTGGCGACGACGACCGCGACCTCGACGGCGTGGTGCTGCTCGACCTGCCCGACCACGACTCCACCGAGGTCTCCCACCACCTCGAGGTCGATCGTCTCGTGGCCACCGCGGACCTCATGGTCTGGATCCTCGACCCCCAGAAGTACGCCGACGCCGCGGTGCACGACCGCTACTTCAAGCGGCTCGCCACACACCAGGACGTCATCCTGGTCGCGCTCAACCACATCGACACGGTGCCGGAGGACCGTCGCGAGGCGATGGTCGCCGACGTCCGACGGCTGCTCGCCGAGGACGGCCTGCCCGACGTCACGGTGCTCGCCATCTCGGCCAAGCAGGGCATCGGCCTCGACACCCTGCGCTCGGAGATCCGTCGCCGTGCCGAGGGCAAGGCAGCCGCGGCCGATCGCGTGAGCGCCGACCTCGCCTCCGTCCTCGGCCGGCTCGAGGACGCCGCTGGCACGGTGCCCGCCCGTGAGGTGGCCGCTCAGCGCGTGCGCGACCTCGAGGACGCCGTGGCCGAGGCCGCCGGTGTGCCCGCCGTGGTCGACGCGCTGGAGCGCACCGTGAGCCGTCGGGCCCGCTCCGCGGTCGCCTGGCCGCCGCTCGCCCTGCTGCTCCGCGGCACCGATGTGCCCCACGAGCCGCGCATGGCCGCCGCCGATCGCGCAGGCGTCGACACCGCCGTGCGCGGGCTCGCCGACGAGGTCGGCGAGAGCGTGGGCCCGCCCTGGGCCGTGCGCGTGCGCGCCGCCGCCACCGCCCGCCTGGGCGAGATCGGCGACCACCTCGACCGCGACCTCGCGCAGGTGCCGGTCTCGACCCGGCTGCCCGTGTGGGTCGGGGCGCTGCGGCTGCTGCAGTGGCTGCTGCTGCTCGGAGCCGTCGGCGCCGCCGCCTGGTACGCCCTCACCCTCGTCCAGGACGACGCTCCCGCCCGCCTCCTCGGACTTCCGCTCCCGGCCGCCGCCGCGATCGGGGCGCTCGTGCTCGGCCTCGTGCTGGCGGTCGTGGGCCGCTTCCTCGTGGGCTCGCTGGCCTCGGCGCGCGCCGACGATGTCGACGAGCAGCTGCGCGAGGTCGTCCACGAGGTCCTTGCCCGCGAGGTCGTCGCTCCGGTCGGTGCCGAGGTCACCTCCTACGCCGCCTACCGGCGCGGCGTCGACCGGGCGCGCGGCTGAGCCCAGCCCCGTACCCGAGGTCCCTGGTGTCCCATCCGGGGGCGATCGGCGTCCACAGGCGCTCGTCTCCTGGGGCCTGTCCACAGGCGGCCCGCGGCGACGGCTCGGCGAGCGGCGCACTGCGGTGCACTGGTGCTCCTCGGACGCCGCACGGTGCGGCGTCCTCGTCTCGAGGAGGACCCGTGGCCAACGACACCATCGTCACCATCCAGGGCTGGATCGGCAGCACTCCCACGCTGCGCGAGGTCGCCGGCGTGCCCGTGCTCGGCTTCCGCATCGGCTGCACCCCGCGTCACTTCCACCGCTCCACCGGAGCCTGGGTCGACGGCACCACCCAGTGGTACTCCGTCACCGCCTGGCGCCGGCTGGCGAGCCTGGCCGGTGCCTCGCTCGCGCAGGGCGACCCGGTCGTCGTCCACGGGCGGCTGGAGCACCGCAGCTACGTCTCGAAGGCCGGCGTCGAGACCCTGGCCCTCGAGATCGAGGCGGTGACCATCGGGCACGACCTGAGCAGGGGCACGGCGGTGTTCACCAGGTCCCGCGACAACGCCTCCACGGCGACGGCCGCGCCGGAGGAGGGCGACGCCTCGGAGTCGGGGCCCGCGACCGCCGCCCCCGAGGCGCACAGCGGGGGCGCGGCTGCGTAGCCTTGCCCCCATGGCGGAATACGTCCTCTCCCTGCGCAACGTCCGCAAGGCCCACGGCGACAAGGTCGTGCTCGACAACGTGACCCTGTCGTTCCTGCACGGCGCCAAGATCGGTGTCGTCGGCCCCAACGGCATGGGCAAGTCGTCGCTGCTCAAGCTGATGGCCGGGCTCGACCAGCCCAACAACGGCGACATCGTGCGCGACCCCGACGCCACCGTCGGCATGCTGCAGCAGGAGCCCCCGCTCACCGAGGGCGCCACCGTGCTGGAGAACGTCGAGGAGGCCGTGGCCGACATCAAGGCCAAGATGAAGCGTCTCGAGGACGCCTACATGGAGATGGGCGACCCCGACGCCGACCAGGACGCCCTCATGGCTGAGACCGGCGAGCTGCAGACCGAGCTCGACAACATCAACGCCTGGGACATCGACAGCCGCCTCGAGCAGGCGATGGACGCCCTGCGCTGCCCGCCCTCCGACGTCCTCGTCGACAACCTCTCCGGTGGTGAGCGCCGCCGCGTCGCGCTCTGCAAGCTGCTGCTCCAGCAGCCCGACCTCCTGCTGCTCGACGAGCCGACCAACCACCTCGACGCCGAGTCGGTGCAGTGGCTCGAGGGCCACCTGAAGTCCTACCCGGGCGCCGTCCTGGCCGTCACCCACGACCGGTACTTCCTCGACAACGTCGCCCAGTGGATCGCCGAGGTCGACCGTGGCTCCATCCACGGCTACGAGGGCAACTACTCCACCTACCTGGAGACCAAGAAGGAGCGCCTCAAGGTCGAGGGCGCCAAGGACGCCAAGCGCGCCAAGATGCTCGAGAAGGAACTCGAGTGGGTCCGCTCCAACGCCAAGGCCCGCCAGACCAAGTCGAAGTCGCGTCTGGCCCGGTACGAGGAGCTCGCCGCCGAGGCCGACAAGGCGCGCAAGATCGACGCCGCCGACATCAACATCCCGCCCGGCCCGCGGCTCGGCGACGTCGTCCTCGAGGCCCAGGACCTCACCAAGGGCTTCGAGGGCCGCATCCTGTGGAACGACATCAGCTTCACCCTGCCGCGCGCCGGCATCGTGGGCGTCGTCGGCCCCAACGGCGTCGGCAAGACCACCCTGTTCCGCATGATCACCGGCGGTGAGGAGCCCGACTCCGGCAAGCTCACCGTGGGCCAGACGGTCAAGATCTCCTACGTCGACCAGAGCCGCGGCGGCATCGACCCCAAGAAGAACGTCTGGCAGGTCGTCTCCGACGGACTCGACTTCATCAAGGTCGCCAACTTCGAGATGAACAGCCGCGCCTACGTGGCCTCGTTCGGGTTCAAGGGCCCCGACCAGCAGAAGCTCGCCGGCGTGCTCTCGGGCGGTGAGCGCAACCGTCTCAACCTCGCGCTCACGCTCAAGCAGGGCGGCAACCTGCTGCTGCTCGATGAGCCCACCAACGACCTGGACGTCGAGACCCTCAGCTCCCTCGAGGACGCCCTCCTCGACTTCCCCGGCTGCGCCGTGGTCACCTCCCACGACCGGTGGTTCCTCGACCGCGTCGCCACCCACATCCTCGCCTGGGAGGGCACCGAGGAGGACGGCGGCCAGTGGTTCTGGTTCGAGGGCAACTTCGACTCCTACGAGCAGAACAAGATCGAGCGCCTCGGCGCGGAGGCCGCCCGCCCCCACCGCGTCACCCACCGCCGCCTCACCCGCGACTGAGTCTTATTGCGCGAGCGTGTCGCCGGTCGACCCCGGGCGGGACCCTTCGGGCCCGCGCCCGGGGTCGACGCGCGTTCGGCGCGGGCGACACGCTGCCGCGCGCGCGGTCGCCGCTCGCTCGGTGTCAGGTGGTCGGGCGGCCAGACGTGCGGTGACCGAGCGGGGCGCCAGCCCTAGACCCTGGGATGATCGAGGAGGCGCACCGGCCCCGGGCCCTCCGGTGATCGAGGAGGCGCGCCAGCGCCGTCTCGAGATCCGGTGAGCGCTACCGACGAGCGGGTCAGCGCATCTCGCGCTCGGGGTGGCCGGCGATGAGCTTGTCGGCCACGGCGTTCATCACGCGGCCGAGGGCGGCGAGGTCGGCGGGGTCGACGAGGTCGACCAGGCTGGTGCGCACGGTCTCGACGTGGCTGGGGGCGGCGCGCTCGAGGAGGCGGCGGCCGGCCCGGGTCAGGTGACAGACCACACCTCGCCCGTCCTCCTTCGACTCACGTCGCTCCACGAGGCCGGCGGCCTCCATGCGCTTGACGGTGTGGGTGACCCGGCTGCGGCTGTGGGCGAGCGAGGCGGCCAGGTGGGCCATCCGCAGGCGGTTGCCCTCGGCCTCGGAGAGTCGCACGAGGACCTCGTACTCCGCCGCGGCGATGCCGAACTCCTGGCGCAGGTCCTCGTCGATCCGGTCGAGCAGCAGGGTCGTGCCGAGCAGGTAGGCGCGCCACGCACGTTGCTGGTCGTGGTCGAGCCATCGCGGCTCGGTCGCTTCCCCTGTGCGCATGGGCTCAGTCTAGAAGTGGTGGGGTCTCACGCGCGTCGCGCCGCGCGCGGCGACGCCACGCCTGGGTTCCACCGGTGCCACCGGTGCCGCGGGAAGGCGCGCGGCGGGCGCGATGGTCGCTTGGAGGACGACGAACGACGACGGCGGGCCGTGCCTGCGGGCTCCTGGCCCGCACGGCTACGACCCGCCGCCGACATCGAGGTCGTCCCCGCCCGCGCGGGGACGGCTCAGCTCAGGCGCTCGAGGATGAGCGCCATGCCCTGGCCGCCGCCGACGCACATCGTGATGAGGCCGGTGGACTTGTCGTGCCACTGCAGCGAGTTGATGAGCGTGTTCTGCAGGCGGGCGCCGGTCATGCAGAAGGGGTGGCCCACGGCGATGGCGCCGCCGTTGACGTTGAGCTTCTCCAGCGGGATGCCGAGGTCCTCGGCCGAGGGCAGCACCTGCGCGGCGAAGGCCTCGTTGATCTCGGCGAGGTCGATGTCGTCGATGGTCATGTTCGCGTGCTTGAGGGCGTTGCGGGTGGCCTCGACCGGGCCGAGGCCCATGATCTCGGGGGAGAGGCCCGAGACGCCGGTGGACACGATGCGCGCGAGCGGCGTGAGGCCGAGCTCGGCGGCCTTGGTGTCGCTCATGATCACCACGGCGGCGGCGCCGTCGTTGAGGGGGCAGCAGTTGGCGGCCGTCACCACGCCGTCGGGGCGGAAGACCGGCTTGAGGTCCTTGACGGCGTCGTAGGTGACGCCCGCGCGCGGGCCGTCGTCCGCGCTGACGACCGTGCCGTCGGGCAGGGTCACCGGGGTGATCTCGCGCGCCCAGAAGCCGTCGGCGATCGCCTTCTCGGCGAGGTTCTGCGACCGGACGCCGAAGTGGTCGAGGTCCTCGCGCTTGAGGCCGCGGATCGAGGCGACGTTCTCGGCCGTCTGGCCCATGGCGATGTAGATGTCGGGCAGCAGGCCGTCCTCGCGGGGGTCGTGCCACACCTTGCCGCCCTGGGCGTACTCGTCGGTGCGCGCCAGCGCGTCGGTGAAGAGCGGGTTGCGCGTGTTCGGGATGTGGTCGGAGGTGCCGAACTGGAAGCGCGAGACGGCCTCGACGCCGGCGGAGATGAAGACGTCGCCCTCGCCCGCCTTGATGGCGTGGAAGGCCATGCGGGTGGTCTGCACCGAGGAGGCGCAGTAGCGGGTGGTCGTGGCGCCGGGGATCTCGTAGCCCAGCAGCGTGGTGACCACGCGGGCCATGTTGTTGCCGGCCTCGCCGCCGGGCAGGCCGCAGCCGAGGTAGAGGTCCTCGACGTCGTTGGGGTCGAGCTCGGGCACCTTGGCGAGCGCCTCGCGCACGATGAGGGCGGCGAGGTCGTCGGGCCGGAAGTCCTTGAGCGACCCCTTGTTGGCGCGGCCGATCGGGGTGCGGGCGGCTGAGACGATGACGGCCTCGGGCATGGGTCCTCCTCGGGGACTGGCGGTGACGGCGGCTCCGTCGACCGCGCCAGCCTAGTGCCCGCCCGCGACCTGCCCATCCAGGGACCGAGAACGTGTTCTAGTCGGCGACCGGCTCGAGCACGCGACGGTGGCCGGAGCCACAGCGGAGCCCCTCGGTCGGTGGACCGCCCGCGCGGAACCGCGCGGTGGATGCGACGATGCGCGCCGTGCGCCACCGTTACGAGTGCCCGCTGCGCTGGGCCGACCTCGACCTGCTCGGGCACGTCAACAACGTGAAGTACGTCGACTACCTCCAGGAGGCGCGCGGCGCCCTCCTGTGCAGCTGCGCGGCAGCGGCCGGCGTGAGCGCCCAGGCCACCGGCGCCTACGTGGTCGTGCGCCACGAGATCACCTTCGCGGCCCCGCTGCTGTTCCGCCGCTCGTCGGTCTCGGTCGACTCGTGGGTCTCGCAGCTGCGCACGGCCTCCTTCGCCCTCGAGCACGAGATCTACGACGAGCAGGACGACGGATCGCGCACGGTCTACCTGCGCGCCCGCACGGTGCTCGCGCCGGTCGACGCGGTCGAGCAGGCCCCCCGCCGCCTGCTGCCGGCCGAGCGCGAGGCGCTGGCGGTCTACGCGGACGACGCCCCCGTCGGTCGCGAGCCCTCGCAGCCCCTGCGCCTCGAGGTGCCGCGCGCCCACGCGGCGCACTACCCGGTGCAGGTGCGCTTCTCCGATCTCGACATCTACCGCCACGTCAACAACGTCAAGTACGTCGAGTACTTCCAGGAGTCGCGCATCGCGCTGTTCCGCAAGCTGCGCGAGCCGCTGAAGGACTTCCCGCGCCTCAACGTGGTCGTCGCCCAGACCGACCTCGACTACGTCGCGCCGATCACGCTGCGCGAGGAGCCCTACGACGCCTGGACGAGCATCACGGCCTTCGGCACGAAGTCGATGACGATCGACGCCGAGATCACCGACGGCACCGGCGGTGCCGCCGGGGGCACGGTGCTCGCGCGGGCGCGCGTCGTCCTGGTGCTCTTCGACCTCGAGACCCAGCGCTCGGTGGCGGCGCCTCCCGGATACCGCGAGGCGGTGCTGGGCGCGTTCGGCGTCACCGCCTGACGCGGCGACGCGGTCCGTCGGGCCGGGGGTCCGGCGCGATCACCAGCCCGGTGGCAGCGCGGTGAAGTCGGCCTCGCGTCCCTCGGCGAACGCGGTGAGGGCCTCCAGGTTGGCGGGCCCGCCCATCAGCTCGGCGAACGCCTCGTTCTCGCGCTCGCGAGCCGCGCGCACGGCCTCGCGGTGCGGCGCGGTCATCGTGCGCTTGACGGCGATCAGCGACGAGATCGGTCGGGCGGCGAGCACGGCTGCGTGCGCGCGCGCCACGTCCATCAGCTCCTCGGGGGCGCAGACCTGCCGCACCAGGCCCATGCGCTGCGCCTCGGCAGCGTCGATCCACTCGGCCGAGAGCAGCATCCACGCGGCGTCCTGGCGTCCGATCAGCTGGGGGAACAGGTAGGAGGAGGCCGCCTCGGGGGCCACGCCGAGGGAGGTGAAGGGGCACTTGAGGCGGGCGCCCTCGGCCATGAAGGCGAGGTCGGCGAAGCCCAGGATCGTGGCGCCGATGCCGAGACCGAGGCCGTTGACCGCGACCACCAGCGGCTTCGGGAACTCCACGAGCGCGTCGACGAGGCCCACGAAGCCGTGTCGCCCGCGCACAAAAGTGGGGTCGGTGGCGATGCGGTGCATCTCGATCAGGTCGGTGCCGGCGCTGAACGCGCGCCCTGCCCCCGTCAGCAGGACGACGGCCACGCCGGGGTCGGCGGCGGCGTCCAGGAGTGCGTCGGCGGTCGCGTCGTAGAGCTCTTCGTCGAAGGCGTTGAGCGCCTCGGGGCGGTCCAGCACGATCGTGCGCACGCGCGCGTCGTCGGTGATCTGCAGCGGCATGGGCGGCAGCCTAGCCGTCAAATAGAACGTGTTCTCGTTCACGCCCCCGCCCCCGGCGCCGGTCGGCGCTCGCCGCGTTGCCTCAGCCGGGGGTGTTGATCATGAACGTGGCCGCGTGGGTCACGTAGTCCCAGAACCGCGCGTCCTGCTCGGCGGTGAGGCCGGCGTCGTCCAGGGCGGCACGGAAGTGCAGCAGCCAGCGGTCGCGGGCGGCCTCGTCGACGGGGTAGGGGGCGTGGCGCATGCGCAGGCGCGGGTGGCCGCGCAGCTCGGAGTAGGTGCTCGGCCCGCCCCAGTACTGCATGAGGAAGAGGCGGAAGCGCTCCTCGGCGGGCCCGAGGTCGGCCTCGGGATACATCGGGCGCAGCAGCGCGTCGCCGGCCACGCCCTCGTAGAAGCGGGCGACGATGCGCCGGATCGTGTCGGCGCCGCCGATCTCGTCGTAGAAGGACGACGCCGGCGGCTGCGCGGACTGCGGGGGCTGCTGCGTCACGCGACCATCATCCCTCGCCCGCCGCACCGCTGCGCTGCGGGGCCGGGGAGCCCTGGGGAGCGCCGCCGTCGGCGGCGTCCGGCGTGCGGCGGTCCTCGCGGTGCCACACGACCCGCTGGGCGAAGGGGATCTCGATGCCCTCGTGGTCGAAGCGGGCCTTGATGCGCTGGCGCAGCTCGCGGGCCACGGCCCACTGCTCCAGCGGCGCGGTCTTGACCATCACCCGCACCGTCACCGAGTCGGCCGCGAGCATCTCGACCCCGGTCACCTCGGGCTCCTCCACGATGTAGCGGCCCACCTCGTCGTCCTCGCGCAGGTCGTGGGCCACCTCGCGCAGCACCCGCTGCACGCGTGCGAGGTCCTCGCCGTAGCCGACGTTGACGTCGACCACCGCGCGCGACCAGTTCTGGCTCTTGTTGCCCACCCGCACGATCTCGCCGTTGGGCACGTACCAGACGGTGCCCTCGATGTCGCGCAGCCGCGTCATGCGCAGGGTCACCGCCTCCACGGTGCCGCCGGCCTCGCCGAGGTCGACGACGTCGCCGACGCCGTACTGGTCCTCGATGAAGATGAAGACACCGGCGAGGAAGTCGCGCACGAGCGACTGGGCGCCGAAGCCGAGGGCGATGCCGAGGATGCCGGCGCTGGCGATGATCGGTGCGATGTCGACGCCGAACTCGCTGAGCACCATGGTGCCGACGACCGCCACCACGATGAAGGTCACGATGCTCTTCAGGACGCCGCCCATCGTGGCCGCCCGCTGCTTGCGGCGGGCCGCGATGGCGCTCTCGACGCGCTCCGGCAGGACGCCGCTCTCGGCGCGCAGCGCGACCCGGTCGACGAGGCGGTGCAGCACCCAGCGCACCAGCAGGCCGCCCAGCACGAGGCCGAGGACGGCGAGCGGCTTGCCGATCAGCACGTCGGACCAGTTGGCGAGCGTGCGGTTGCCGAACCAGTCCCACATCAGCTCGCAGGTCTGCTCGCCCTCGGCGCACGGGCTCGCTCCGGAGCCGGTGGTGGCCGAGGCCAGCGCGGCGGGGAGTGCGCTGGCGAACAGGGCGGTCAGCGTTGTCCCAGGCATCTGCTCATCCTTGCAAAGCCACCTGAGCATCGCATCTGTGACGCATCCCGCGCCCGGCTGGCGGCACCGGCGCGGAACTCGGCGGCGAGGGAGGATATCCTCCTGCCCGTGATGACCACCGCAGCCCGCCGTCTGGCCGTCGCGAGCGCCGTCGCGACCACCTCCGCGATGATCCTGCTCGGCACGGCCGTCGCCGCCTCGGCCGACACCCCGGAGCCGATCCCCGGCGGCGGGTGGGAGAAGGAGCCGTCGATCGACCTCCTCCACGCCTTCCTCGTGCTCGGCGGCATCCCGCTGCTGCTCTTCGTCGTCATCACCCTGCTGTACGTCGCCCCGGCGCTGGCCCGTGGCGAGAACCTCCGCCCCGACGCGAAGGTGCCCGAGAACCAGTGGCTCGGCGGCCCGAACCGCGCGGCCGGTGAGCTGGCTGCTCCCGACACCGAGGACTCCAAGGCCGGCGGCGCCGGCGGGAGCTGGTAGTCCGATGGCCATCCAGGGCAGCCCAGGGTTGACTCCGGCCGAGCGGGCGGCCCTCGATGTCACCATCCGTCGCGCCGAGCAGGCGTGCCGCGCCGAGATCTCGGTCTACGTCGGCACCTCGACCGGCGACTTCCGCGACTTCTCCACCAGCCTGCACAACACCCTCACCCTGCCGGCCCGTAGCGTCCTCGTGATGGTCGACCCCGGCCGCCGCCACGTCGAGATCGTCACCGGCGGTCACGTGCGCGAGCGGCTCACCGACGAGGAGGCCGCCGCGGCCGTCGCCGTCATGACCGAGCGGTTCGCCGCCGGCGATCTCGCCGGAGGGCTCACGCGCGGCATCGAGCAGCTCGCCGACAGCGCGCTGTCCTGACGCTCCGGCGAGGACCGACCAGCTCGACGCGACACGGCCCCGGCCGTCCGCGGGGCCGAAGCCCCCGGACGGCCGGGGCCGTCGTCGTGTGCCGGGTGCGACCGCCCCTCAGCGGGCCGCGTCGCAGGCCTGCGCTGCGAGCGCCCGCGCGACCTCCGCGCGGCCCTCGCGCACGTAGCGCACGGCGCCGGGGTTCACGGTGCCCGCGTGCTCGTCGAGCCAGGCGTCGACGAGGTCGACGGTGGTCTGGTCGGCGAGCAGGCGCGGGAAGATGAACTCCAGGGCCACGGAGGCCTTGTGGGCGCCGAGACGCTCCCAGGCCCCGGCGACCTCGGCGAGGTAGCGCTCGCGGAAGGGCGTCAGCAGCTCCTCCTGCCCCGGCTGCCAGAACGACAGGACGACGCTGCGCTGCGTCTCGTTCGGCACCGTGGGGTCGAGCAGGGCCTGGGTCCAGGCCCGCTCCTTGGCCTCGAGGGTGGGCTGCATGGCCCGGGCGGCAGCAGCCTTCTCCTGACCGGAGATCGTGTTGTCGTTCGCCAGCTCGGCGTCGATCCGGGCGTCGTCGGCACGGCCGAGTCGAGCCAGGGCGCCCAGGAGGGTCCAGCGCAGGTCCTGGTCGATCTCGAGTCCCTCGAGCTGCCACTCGCCGGCAAGCAGTGCCTCGAGGGCATCGGCACCTGCGTCGCTGCGCACCGCTGCGGCGTAGGAGCGAGCGAAGGTCAGCTGGTGGTCGGTGCCCGACGCGGCCTGCTCGAGCAGTCCGCGCAGGCCCTGCTCCCAGCGCGCGGCCAGGTCGGCGCGTCGGGCGGGGTCGCTGTAGGAGGTGACCGTCTGGGCGGCGTAGGCGGGGATGCGGCTCACGCCCCACGCGTCGGTCTCGGCGCCGATGTTGCCGAGCACCAGCTCGACGTAGTCGCCGGCGGCCATCTCCGCGTCGCGGGTCATGTCCCAGGCCGCGCTCCACACCAGGGCCCGCGCGAGGGAGTCGTCGAGATCGGAGAGGCGACCGACGGCCGTGGCGAGGGAGCGCTCGTCGAGGCGGATCTTCGCGAAGGCGAGGTCCTGGTCGTTGAGCAGCAGCAGCGCCGGCTGGCGGCGGCCGACGAGCTCGGGCAGCTCGGTGCGCGCCCCCTCGACGTCGACCTCGACGTAGTCGGTGCGCGTGAGGCGGCCGGCCTCGTCGCTGTCGTAGAAGCCGATGCCGAGGCGGTGGCGGCGCAGGGTGGGGTGGTCCTCGGGAGCCGTCTGCACGATCGCGAACGCCGAGTACGCGCCGTCCTCGCCGACCTCGAGGTCGGGGGAGAGGGTGTTGGTGCCGGCGGTCTGCAGCCACTCCTGCGCCCACCCGGCCAGCTCGCGACCCGAGGCCTTCTCCAGCGCGGCCAGGAGGTCGCTGAACTCGGTGTTGGCGAAGGCGTGGTCGTGGAAGTACTGCTTGAGCCCGGCGAGGAAGGGCTCCAGGCCGACCCACGCCACCAGCTGCTTGAGCACCGAGGCGCCCTTGGCGTAGGTGATCATGTCGAAGTTGACCTCCACGGCGTGGAGGTCGTGGTTGTCGGCGGCGATCGGGTGCGTGGAGGGCAGCGAGTCGGCGCGGTAGCCGGTCTGCTTGCGGGCGTTCGCGAAGCCGGTCCAGGCGTCGTCGTAGGACGTCGCGAGGGCCTCGGCGTGATAGCAGGCCCACTCGGCGAAGCTCTCGTTGAGCCAGAGGTCGTCCCACCACTTCATCGTCACGAGGTCGCCGAACCACATGTGGGCCATCTCGTGCAGGATCACCGAGGCGCGGAACTCGTAGAACGAACGCGGCTGGCGCGAGCGGGGGAGGTACTCGTCGCGCAGCGTGACGGCACCGGCGTTCTCCATCGCGCCCATGTTGTACTCCGGCACGTAAAGCTGGTCGTACTTGCCGAAGGGGTAGGGATAGCCGAAGGCGTCCTCGAAGAACGCGAAGCCCTGCTTGGTCAGCGTGACGATCTCGTCGCGATCGCGCTCGAGGTAGTCCTTGAGCGACTGGCGGCAGTAGTGGCCCAGCGGGATGGTGCCGTGGGCGCCCTCGTAGACGTCCTGCACCTCGTAGTAGTCGCCGGCGACGATCGCGGTGATGTAGGTCGACATCGGCTTGGTGGGCTCGAAGGCCCACAGGGCCACCCCGTCGCGCACGGGGGAGGGCTCGGGCGTCGTCGCGTTGGAGACGACCTTCCAGTGCGCCGGTGCGGTGACGTTGAAGGTGAAGGGCGCTTTGAGGTCGGGCTGCTCGAAGGTCGCGAACACGCGCCGGGCGTCGGGCACCTCGAACTGCGTGTAGAGGTAGACCTTGCCGTCGGCGGGGTCGACGAAGTGGTGCAGACCCTCGCCGGTGTGCGAGTAGCGGCAGTCGGCGCGGACGACGAGCACGTTCTCGCCCTGCAGGCCGCGCAGCGCGATGCGGCTGTCGGCGTACGCGTCGAGGGCGACGGGCTCGCCGTTCAGCACGATCTCGTGGACGTCGGCGTCGACGAGGTCGACGAAGGTGGAGGCGTCCGCACCGGGCTCGCGGCAGGTGAAGGTGAGCGTGGTGGTGGAGCCGAAGGTCTCGACGCCGGAGGTGGTGGCGTCGGAGAGGTCGAGGTCGACGACGTAGGAGACGACGTCGACCAGGGCGGCGCGGGTGGCCGCCTCGTCGCGGGTCAGATTGGTGCCTGGCATGGGCCTCATCCAACCACCCGGTCCCTGATCCGCGGGCGGGCCCCGGTGGAGGTCGGCGTGCGGTGGCCGATAGCGGTGGTGGGGCGGTCGCCGGCCGTCGTCCACGACCCGCCCGGGCGCGTGGCGAAAGTTGCAACGATGTAATTCTCGAAAGTCAACGCGACACGCCGGTGACACGCGGGATTTATGGGGTTTTTGTTGCAAGACCGCACGTCTGTGGCCGATGGTGTTCGGCATGCGTATCCCGGGATCGGCCGCGCGCTGGACGACGACGCTCGTCGCCAGCGCCCTCCTCGCGACCCTCCTGGTGTTCGCCACAGCCCGCAGCCCGCTGGTGCAGCTCGCGCCCGCCGCCACCAACACGCGGCTGTGCAGCGGCTACTCCGGCTGCATCGACGCCGGATACTCCGATGCCGGCTACTCCGCGGTGAACGACCGGATGTACTGGAACATGTACTCCGGGCACAACTGCACGAACTACGTCGCCTACCGCGTGATCAAGGCGGGCGGGCCGACCACGCGGCCCTGGAGCGGCAACGGCAATGCGAGCCAGTGGGGACTGCGACTGGCGAACCTGACCGACCAGACCCCGAACGTCGGCGCCGTCGCCTGGTGGGCCCGCTACGACAACGGCAGCGGCTCGGCCGGCCACGTCGCGATCGTCGAGAGGGTGATCTCCCCGACCGAGATCATCATTTCCGAGGACTCCTGGGGCGGCACGTTCCACTGGCGCCGCATCAGCAAGGACAGCGGCCGCTGGCCGAGCGGCTTCATCCACATCACCGACAAGCGCGTGGTGCCGCAGGCGCCACCGGCCATCGCCGGCACCCCGGCCGTCGGTCAGGTGCTGAAGGCCGGCAAGGCCAAGTGGTCGGTCGCTCCTACCGCCCTGAGCTACCTGTGGCTCGTCGGCGGGTCGTCCACCGGCATCACCACGCCCACCTTCACGCTGCGACCCGGCGACCTCGGCAAGACCGTGGCGGTGCGGGTCCGCGCCAAGCGCGCCGGTTACACCGACGGCATCACGACCTCGGCCGCCACGCCTGCGGTGTCGCCCGGCAGCTTCACGCTCGCCCAGCCGCCGGTCGTGACCGGCGAACCGCTGGTCGACGAGACCCTCACGGCCACGTCGGGCTCATGGAAGCCCAAGCCCTCGACGGTCGGGTGGCGCTGGTACGCCGACGCCAAGCTCCTGACCGCCAACACCGGCCCGACCCTCGAGCTCACGCCGACCCTCGTCGGCAAGGTGATCACCGTGCGACCCGTCGCGCGCACCGAGGGCTACACGGCCGCGGCGGCTCCCACCCTCAAGGTCGGCACCGTGCTCATGGGCGTCATCGAGGTGACCTCGCCCCTGCGCATCGCCGGGCGCCCCCAGGTGGGCCAGACCCTCGAGGTCGCGGGCGGCACCACGAACCCCGCCGACGCGAAGCGCACCGTGCAGTGGCTGCGCGACGGCATCCCGATCCCGGGGGCGACCGGCCCCACGTTCCGCCTGGGCGCGGCGGACGTCCTGCACCGCATCGGCGTGCAGGTCAACCTCACCCGCCGCAACTACGCCCCCGCCTCCGAGACCGCCTCGGCCGGCCTCGTCACCAGCCCCGGCACCATCAAGGTGATCACCGCCGGCGGCGAGCGCACCGCCACCGTGTGGGTGAGCGTCAAGGCCACCGGGATCGACCCCGTGCCCGGCACGGTCTCGATCAAGGTCGGACGCCGCGCGGCCCAGGAGGTGCGCCTGGTCGGTGGGAAGGCCCGGATCACGGTCGAGTCGTCGTCGGGCCGCAAGCCGGTGACCGTGCGCTACCTCGGATCGGCCGGAGTGCCCGCCGGCACGGCGTCCGCCTCGGTCGTCGTCCGCTGAGCCGGCCCGGCCGACCCGGGAATGCGTCCGCGCGGCCCCGGGTTGGGCGGTCATGGCTGACTCCACCACCACCCGCGACCGCGCCGACATCTGGGTCGACCCCCTCTGCCCCTTCGCCTGGATCACCTCGCGGTGGATCCTCGAGGTCGAGAAGGTGCGCGACATCGAGGTCGTCTGGCACGTCATGAGCCTCGCCTACCTCAACAAGGACCGCGACCTCCCCGAGGGCTACCGGGCCCTCCTCGCCCCCGCCTGGGGCCCGGTGCGTGTGCTCGTCGCCGCCGCCGAGCGCCACGGCGACGAGGCCATCAAGCCGCTCTACGACGCCCTCGGCGAGCGCATTCACCCCGGTGGCCGCACGCTGCACGAGGAGGGGGACGACGGCCGCGCCCTCGTCGCCGAGGCCCTCGCCGAAGCCGGCCTCGACGCCGACCTCATCGACGCACTCGGCGACAGCTCGTTCGACGACGCCGTCGCCCGCTCCCACCACGAGGGCATGGACGCCGTCGGCGACGACGTGGGCACCCCCACGATCCACGTCAACGGATCGGCCTTCTTCGGCCCCGTGCTCTCCAAGATCCCCCGCGGCGACGACGCCGGCCGGCTCTGGGACGGCGCCGTCGCCGTCGCGGCCTTCCCGTACTTCTACGAGCTCAAGCGCACCCGCTCCGGCGACCTCGATTTTTCGTAGGCGCGAGCGTGTCGCCGGTCGTGGGCGAGGAGGGCCCTCCGGGCCCGTCCTCGTCCACGACGCGCCTACGGCGCGGGCGACACGCTGCCGCGCGCGCGGTCGACGTCGCCTCCGGTACCTCGCCGCCGGCGGCCACCGGCCACCCGCCCCGTGGTCGCCGACGTGGCAAGGATGGTGCGCATCCGTGGACGACGTGCAGCCCCTAGGCTTGCGGGCATGACGCACGTCCTCTCCGCCGTCGCCTGGCCCTACGCCAACGGACCCCGCCACATCGGGCACGTGGCGGGCTTCGGTGTGCCCTCCGACGTGTTCAGCCGCTACCAGCGCATGGCGGGCAACGAGGTGCTGATGGTGTCCGGCTCCGACGAGCACGGCACCCCGATCCTGATCGCCGCCGACGAGGCCGGCATCACGCCGCAGGAGCTGGTGGACCGCAACCACCGCCTGATCGTGGAGGACCTCGTCGGTCTCGGCGTCACCTACGACCTCTACACCCGCACCACCACGCGCAACCACCACGCGGTCGTGCAGGAGCTCTTCCTCGGCGTCTGGGAGAACGGCTACTTCGTCGAGCAGACCACCTACGGCGCGATCTCGCCGTCCACGGGGCGCACGCTGCCCGACCGCTACATCGAGGGCACCTGCCCCATCTGCGGTGCCGACGGCGCGCGCGGCGACCAGTGCGACAACTGCGGCAACCAGCTCGACCCGCACGACCTCATCGACCCGCGATCGAAGATCAACGGCGAGACGCCGGAGTTCGTCGAGACCCAGCACTTCTTCCTCGACCTCCCCGCCCTCGCCGAGGCCCTCACGCAGTGGCTCGACGGTCGGGAGGCGACGGGGCTGTGGCGCCCCAACGTCATCCGGTTCTCCAAGAACATCCTCGACGAGATCCGCCCGCGCGCCATGACCCGCGACATCGACTGGGGCATCGCGGTGCCGCTCGACGGATGGCGCGAGAACCCCACGAAGAAGCTCTACGTGTGGTTCGACGCCGTGATCGGCTACCTCTCGGCCTCCATCGAGTGGGCGCGCCGCTCGGGCGACCCCGAGGCCTGGCGGTCGTGGTGGAACGACCCCGAGGCGCTGTCGTACTACTTCATGGGCAAGGACAACATCACCTTCCACTCCCAGATCTGGCCCGCCGAGCTGCTCGCCTACGCCGGCCACGGCGCCAGGGGAGGCACCGCGCGCGAGCTGGGCGAGCTCAACCTGCCCACCGAGGTCGTCTCCTCGGAGTTCCTCACCATGGAGGGGCGCAAGTTCTCGTCGTCGAAGAAGGTCGTGATCTACGTGCGCGACCTGCTGGCGCGCTACCAGCCCGACGCCTTCCGCTACTTCGTGGCCGCTGCGGGGCCGGAGAGCCAGGACTCCGACTTCACCTGGGCCGAGTTCGTGCGCCGCACCAACGACGAGCTCGTGGCCGGCTGGGGCAACCTGGTCAACCGCATCGCCAACCTGATCGCCAAGAACTTCGGCGAGATCCCGGCCGCGGGCGAGCTCACCGACGCCGACCGCGCCGTGCTGGGCGTCACCGAGACCGCCTTCACCACCGTCGGCGACCTCATCGGCCGCCACCGCCAGAAGCAGGCGATCGGCGAGGCGATGCGCGCGGTGGGCGAGGTCAACAAGTACGTGTCCGACCACGAGCCCTGGAAGCTCAAGGGCGACGACCAGCGCGAGCGCCTCGCCACGATCCTGCACGTGGCGGCGCAGTGCATCGACGACCTCAACCTCGTCCTGAGCCCGTTCCTGCCGTTCTCGGCCAACGCCGTCGACGCCGCGTTCGGGGGCCCCGGCGGCGTGGCGCCGATGCCGCGCATCGACGAGGTGGCCGACCTCGACGACGCCTCACGCTCCTACCCGATCATCACCGGCGACTACTCCGGCGTGCCCGCATGGGGCCGTCGTCGGCTCGAGGTGGGGCGCCCGGTCGCCAAGCCGACGCCGGTGTTCACCAAGCTCGACACCGCGGTGGTCGAGGAGGAGCTCGAGCGCCTCGGCAGCTGATCCACCGCTGCCTGCCGGTGATCTGCGGCGCCGCGCGCCGCGCGAATCCCGGTGGTCCGGCGAGGCCGCATGGTCGAGGATGGGTCCGTGGCTGATCTCGGAGTCAGGTTCCTCGGCGACCCGGTCGCCTTCCTCGAGCAGGCGGGGCGCTATCTCGACGAACGCCCCGTCACGGCCACCGTCGTGGCGACGGTGGCCGAACGATGGCGACGCAGCGGTCATGCGCCCGGCTCGCCCTACGACTGGTTCGCCGTCGTCGAGGACGACGGCGAGGTCGTCGGGGCGGCGATGCGCACGGCGGCGTTCGAACCCCACCCGATCTACGTGCTCGACCAGCCCGAGGACGCCGCCCGCGCCCTGGCACGCGCGGTGGTCGAGCGCGGCGAGCCCGTGACATCGGTCAACGGGCTGCGCCCGGCGGTCGACGTCCTCGCTGCCGAGGTGGCCCGGCTCCGCGGCGGCGACCCGCAGGTCGACCTGCACATGCGGCTGTTCGAGCTGGGTACGCTGCGCCCGCCCGCCGAGGTCGCCACCGGGCGGTTGCGCCGCGTCGAGGACGACGACCTCGACCTCGCGGTGGACTGGTTCCGCCGCTTCCATCGCGACGCCGACAAGCAGGCGGGGCGTACGGCGGCGCACAGCGCGGAGGGCGAGGGCGACGAGGTCGTGGACGACGTCCGCGCCCGGATCGCGATCGGCACCATCTGGCTGTGGGAGGACGACGGCGGCCCCCGCCACCTCACCGCCGCCAACCCGCCGGCGCTGGGCGTGGTCCGCATCGGCCCCGTGTTCACCCCGGCCGAGCATCGGGGCAGGGGGTACGCGGCCTCTGCGGTGAGCCAGATCGCGGCCGACCAGCGAGCCGCGGGGCACCGGGTGGTGCTCTTCACCGACCAGGCCAACCCGGTGTCGAACCGGCTGTACCTCGGCCTCGGGTTCGAGGCGGTGGTCGACACCGCTCACCTCGCCCTGCACCGGGAGACGGGACCGCTGTGAGCCGGATCCCGCGAGATTTGGCGACTTTCCCCGGCGATCCGCCCGATCGCGAGGCCCGCTCCACCTAGCCTGGGCGCCATGACGCTGTACCCCCAGGCGCGCCGGGCCGTGGAGGCCTCGGCAGGCGGTATCTCGGTCACCGACGATGCTTTCGACATCGAGCAGGCGCGTCGGGAGGACCGCGAGGCAGCGGCCGGTCAGGAGCGCGTCGAGATCGCCGAGGTGCGCGACGTCGACGCTGGCGGGGTGCCGGCGCGCCTGTACCTCCCCGACGGCTTCGACGCCGTCGTGCTGCACGCCCACGGGGGCGGCTTCGTCTTCAACGACGTCGAGGTCCACGACGCCGCCGTGCGCCGATTCGCGGCCGCCGCGGGCGTCGCGGTGCTCAGCGTCGACTACCGCCGGCCGCCGGAGCACCGCTTCCCGGCCGCTCCGGACGACCTGGGCGCGGCGCTCGCCTGGATCGACACCCAGCCCGAGCTCGCCACGCAGCCCGCCTTCGCCCACGGCGACAGTGCGGGCGGCAACCTCGCGCTCGTCACGGCCCTGCGGCACCCCGGGCGGTTCGCGGGCGTCGTCCTCATCTACCCCTTCCTGGACCCCACGGCCTCGTTCGAGTCCTACCGCACCCACGCCGACGGCTTCGAGGCCAGCGAAGCAGCCTGGTACTGGGAGCAGTACGCGGCCGACCCCGCCGACCTCACCCACCCCGACCTCGCTCCGCTGCTCTCGCCGACGCTCGGCGGGCTGCCGCCCACCCTCGTCGTCACGGCCGAGCACGACCCGCTGCGTGACGAGGGCGAGCACCTGGCCCTCACCCTCGCCGAGGCCGGTGTCGAAGTGGTGGCGACCCGCTACCTCGGCCAGATCCACGGTTTCTGGCGTCATGCGGGGGTCTTCGACGCGGCCGAGCCGCTGATGTGGCAGGTCGCCGGATGGCTGCGTATGGTCCTGCGGCGATGACCGCCCTCGTCTCACGCCCGGAGCCCTCGCCCACGTCCCCGGCCACCGACCTGCCGGCCCGTCCCGACGCCTGCGAGCGCGCCGCTCGCCCCGCACAACCCGACCGGCTGCCCCCCGCCGCCGCCCGTGGACGACGCCCGGTCGCCCCCGCGCGGGAACGGATCGCGGGCCTCGACACCCTGCGGGCCGTCGCGGTGCTGCTGGTGGTCGGCTACCACCTCCACGTGCCGGGCCTGCCGGGCGGATTCCTGGGCGTGACGATCTTCTTCGTCATCTCGGGCTACCTGATCACCCGGCTGCTGCTGGAGGAGCTGCGCACCACCGGCTCGGTCGACCTCGGGGCCTTCTACCGGCGTCGCATCCGCCGACTGCTGCCGGCCGCCTACCTGGTGGTGGTGGCGGCGCTGGCTTGGGCCACGCTCGTGCAGCGCGACCTGCTCGTGCGCCTGCCCGGTGACGCCTGGGCGGCGCTCGGCTACGTCAGCAATTGGTCGATGATCCTGCGCGACGTCTCCTACTTCGAGTCGTTCGCCCTGCCCTCGCCGTTGGCGCACTTCTGGAGCCTGGCGGTGGAGGAGCAGTTCTACCTGTTCTGGCCGCCGGTGCTGCTCGCACTGATCCTGCTGCTGCGCCGGCGACGCACTGCGCTGCTGGCGGTGGGCGGCGCGGCCGTGCTCTCGACCCTCCTGCTGGCGGTGCTGCACGTCGGGGCCGACGACCCGAGCCGCGCCTACATGGGCACCGACACCCGTGCGGCCGAGCTGCTGGTGGGCGCCCTGCTGGCCCTGGCGCTGCACCGTGGCGGTGCTGCGGGCAGTCGTCCGCGCCCGGCCCTCGACCTCACGCCATGGCGAGCGCGCCTGCTCCTGGCCGTCGGCGCCGGCGTGCTGGTCGTGCTGGTGCGCTCGCTGGGTGATGACGCCGTCCTCGTCTACCGCGGCGGCCTCCTGCTCGCCGCCGTGGCGGCCGGTGCCGTGGTCGTCGCCGCCCAGTCGCCGGCGCTCTCGCTCCCGGCCGGTCTCGACCGAGGCCTGCCGGGCTGGTTCGGACGCCGCTCCTACGCCATCTACCTGTGGCACTACCCGGTGCTCATCGCCTGCTCCACGCCGGCGGACCTCAACGACTTCTCGCCGCTCAAGGCGGTGCTGGTGGTAGGGCTGACGCTGGCCCTCGCCGCAGCCAGCTACCGCTGGGTCGAGCGGCCCGTGCTGCGCTGGGGGGTGCGCGGCGCCCTGCGCCGGCTGCGGCGACGTCTCGCGGCGCTCTCCGCCCCCGCCAGGTCGGGCAGCCTGCTGGGCGCGATGGTGGTCGCCGCCGTGGCGATGCTCGGCCTCACCGGTGCCATCGGGCCGATCGAGCGCGATCACGGACCCAGCGTCGTCACGGTGGGGGCGGCGGCCGACACCGCGGAACCGGTGATCCCCGCGGAGCCCGCGCCCGGAGCGAGCCCCGCCTCTGGGGGAGCGGCACGACCCGCGGCGCCCCCCGTCGTCCCGCTCACGGGTCGCGCCACGGTGGCCATCGGCGACTCCCTGATGATCGACATCTCGGGTCGCCTCGAGCGCATCGCCCCCGGCATCAGCATCGACGCCCGCGTGGGTCGCCAGCCCTGGGACGGGCTGAAGGTGGCCAATCGGTTCGCCCGCTTCAACCGGCCCGGTGCCACCTACGTGCTCGGCATCGGCACGAACGGCGCGATCGACACCGACGACCTCGACACGTTCGTCCGCGGGCACCGCGCCGCCCGCGTCCTCCTCATCACCCCGCGCGTCGACCGCTCCTGGGAGGACGACAGCGTGCGCGCGATCCGCACGGTGGCGCGCCGCCATGCCAACGTCGGCGTCGTCGACTTCCACCGGCTGTCGAAGGGGCATCCCGAGTGGTTCGCGCCGGACGGCGTCCACCTCACCGGGGCAGGTGTGCGGGCGATGGTCGCCGAGATCGCCCGGGTCGCCCGCAGCACCCCGCAGCCGACGCGCCCGGCCTGAGCGCCACCGTCGCGGTCGACTCGCCCCGGATCGTCCGCCGATCGCGCCGGGCTGGGGAGGCTCAAATAGACTCGGGGTGCCATGACTGACGCCCCCACCGCCTTCGAGGCGCACGACGAATCCGACGCTCGGCCCGTCGCCCGCCCCGCAGCGACCGTGGCGGAGGTCGAGGACGCCCTCCTCTCGCGCTGGCCCGAGACCCGCCTGGAGCCCTCGCTCGACCGGATCCGGGCCTTCACCGAGCTCCTCGGCGACCCGCAGCGGGCCTACCGCTCGATCCACCTCACGGGCACCAACGGCAAGACCTCGACCTCGCGCATGATCGACGCGCTGCTCCGCGCACTCGACCTGCGCACCGGCCGGTTCACCAGCCCGCACGTCGAGCGCATGGCCGAGCGCATCAGCGTCGACGGCGAGCCCCTGGACGACGAGGCCTTCGTGCGCGCCTTCAACGACGTCGCCCCCTACACCCACCTCGTGGACGCCGCCGGCCCCCATCCCCTCAGCTTCTTCGAGACCGTCGTCGGCATGGCCTACGCGGCCTTCGCCGACGCACCCGTCGACGTCGCCGTGGTGGAGGTCGGCATGGGCGGGTCGTGGGACGCCACCAACGTCATCGACGCCGACGTCGCCGTCGTCACCCCGATCGGGCTCGACCATGCCCAGTACCTCGGCGACACCACCGCGGCGATCGCCCGCGAGAAGGCCGGCATCATCAAGCCCGGGGCCTTCGCCGTCCTCGCCCAGCAGGACGCCGACGCCGGGGCCGTGCTGCTCGAGCGGGCCGTCGAGGTCGGGGCCACGATCGCCCGCGAGGGCCTCGAGTTCGGTGTCGTCGGGCGCGTGCCCGCGGTCGGCGGCCAGGCGGTCACGCTGCAGGGTCTGCGAGGTCGCTACGACGAGGTCTTCCTCCCTCTCTACGGCGCCCATCAGGCCCAGAACGCCGCGGTGGCCCTCGCCGCCGTCGAGGCCTTCGTGGGGGGCGACGAGCCCCTCGGCGACGACGTCGTCCGCGGGGCCTTCGCCGAGGTCAGCTCACCCGGGCGCCTCGAGATCGTGCGCCGCAGTCCCGTCGTCCTGCTCGACGCCGCCCACAACCCGCACGGCGCGCGGGCCGTGGTGGCGGCGCTCGAGGACTCCTTCTCCTTCGAGCCCGTGGTCGGTGTGCTCAGCGTGATGGGCGACAAGGACGTCGAGGGCCTCCTCGCCGAGTTCGAGCCGGCCCTCGACCACGTCGTCGTCACCCGCAACTCCACCGACCGCGCGCTGTCGGCCGAGCGGCTGGGCGAGCTCGCGGTCGAGGTGTTCGGCGAAGACAGGGTCAGCGTGGTGCCCTCGCTCGCCGACGCGATCGACGCCGCCGCCGCGCTCGCCGAGGCCGACAGCCGCGACGCGCTGAGCTCGGGGGCCGTCCTCGTCACGGGCTCGGTGGTCACGGTCGGGGAGGCCCGCGCCCTGCTCGGAGGTCCGCGATGAGCACCGTCGATCCGCAGCCCGCGCCGGTGGACCCCGAACGCACACGGTCGCCCCGGCGCTCGATGTGCGCCGCGGTGCTGACGCTCGAGGCCATCACCTTGGCGCTGACCACCCCGGTGATGATCTCGCTGGCGGACGTGCAGCCGTCGCTCGCGCTCGCCATCGGTCTCGGCCTCGCGCTCCTCAGCCTCCTCGTCGCCGGCTCGCTGCGGCGCGAGCAGGCCTACCTGATGGGCCACCTCATCCAGGTCGCCGCCATCGGCCTGGGCTTCGTCGTGGGGTTCATGTGGGTGCTCGGTCCGCTCTTCGCCCTGCTCTGGGGAACCGCCTACGGGCTCGGCCGCAAGATCGAGCGCGAGCGCGCCGCGGCATGGGCGGAGTACGACCGCCGCCACGAATCCTGACTCGCGAGGACCCTGGGTAGAGTGGCCGGGTGCCAGTGATCATCGACAAGCTGCTCCGTATCGGCGAGGGCAAGATCCTCCGCCAGCTCGAGAGCATCGCGAAGGCCGTCAACGCCATCGAGGACGACTTCACGGCGATGTCCGACGACGAACTGCGCGGGATGACCGACGAGTTCCGCCAGCGTCTCGCCGACGGCGAGACCCTCGACGACCTCATGCCGGAGGCCTTCGCCACCGTGCGCGAGGCCGCCCGCCGCGTCCTCGGGCAGCGCCACTTCGACGTGCAGGTGATGGGCGGCGCCGCGCTGCACCTGGGCAACATCGCCGAGATGAAGACCGGTGAGGGCAAGACGCTCGTCTCGACCCTGCCCGCCTACCGCACCGCCCACGAGGGCAAGGGCGTGCACGTCGTCACCGTCAACGACGACCTGGCGAAGTTCCAGTCCGAGATGATGGGTCGCGTCCACCACTTCCTCGGGCTCACCGTCGGCGTGATCCTGCCCGAGATGCGTCCCGCCGAGCGGCGCGAGGCCTACGCCTGCGACATCACCTACGGCACCAACAACGAGCTCGGTTTCGACTACCTGCGCGACAACATGGCCTCCTCCATCGAGGAGTGCGTCCAGCGCGGCCACAACTTCGCCATCGTCGACGAGGTCGACTCCATCCTCATCGACGAGGCGCGCACCCCCCTCATCATCAGCGGTCCCACGCAGGACGAGGTCAAGTGGTACGGCGAGTTCGCCAAGATCGCGCAGAAGCTCACCAAGGACGTCGACTACGAGGTCGACGAGAAGAAGCGCACCATCTCGGTGCTCGAGGCCGGCATCACCAAGGTCGAGGACCACCTCGGCATCGAGAACCTCTACGAGTCGGCCAACACCCCGCTCATCTCCTTCCTGCACAACTCGATCAAGGCCAAGGAGCTCTTCCGCAACGACAAGGAGTACGTCGTCATGGAGGGCGAGGTGCTCATCGTCGACGAGCACACCGGCCGCATGCTGGCAGGGCGTCGCTACAACGACGGTCTGCACCAGGCGATCGAGGCCAAGGAGGGCGTGAAGGTCCGCGAGGAGTACCAGACCCTCGCCACCGTCACGCTGCAGAACTACTTCCGCCTCTACGAGAAGCTCTCGGGCATGACCGGCACGGCCATGACCGAGGCCTCCGAGTTCGACAAGATCTACAAGCTCGGCGTCGTCCCGATCCCGACCAACCGCAAGATGCAGCGCATCGACCAGCCCGACCTCGTCTACCGCACCGAGGAGGCCAAGTACGACGCGGTCGTCGAGGACATCGCGGAGCGGCACGCCACCGGGCAGCCGGTGCTCGTCGGCACCGTGTCGGTCGAGAAGTCGGAGTACCTCTCGCAGGCCCTGCGCAAGAAGGGCATCGCGCACTCGGTGCTCAACGCCAAGGTGCACGCCGAGGAGGCCAAGATCGTGGCCATGGCGGGCCACAAGGGCGCCGTCACCGTGGCGACGAACATGGCCGGTCGAGGCACCGACATCATGCTCGGCGGCTCGGTCGAGTTCCTCGCCGACCAGGAGCTGCGCAAGCAGGGCCTCGAACCTTCCGGCGAGACGGCCGAAGAGTACGACGCCGCTTGGCCCGCGATGCTCGAGAAGATCCGCGAGCAGGTCGAGAAGGAGCACGACGAGGTCAAGGAGCTCGGCGGCCTCTACGTGATCGGCACCGAGCGCCACGAGTCGCGCCGCATCGACAACCAGCTGCGAGGTCGATCGGGTCGTCAGGGCGACCCCGGCGAGAGCCGCTTCTACCTCTCGCTGCAGGACGAGCTCATGCGGCTTTTCAAGTCCGACTGGGTCGACCGCGTCCTGCTGATGCTCAAGATCCCCGACGACGTCCCGATCGAGAACAAGCGCGTCACCAACGCCATCGCCAACGCGCAGGGCCAGGTCGAGTCGCAGAACTTCGAGTCCCGCAAGAACGTCTTGAAGTACGACGACGTGATGGACCGCCAGCGCAAGGTGATCTACGGCGAGCGGCGTCAGGTGCTCGAGGGCGTCGACCTCGAGGAGCAGATCCGCACCTTCATCGACGACGTCGTCGCCGGCTACGTCGAGGGCGCGCTGGACGACTTCTCCGAGGAGTGGGACCTCGAGCAGCTGTGGACCGACCTCAAGCAGTTCTGGCCGGTGTCACTGTCGTGGAAGGACCTCGTCGAGGACGCCGGCTCGCAGGCCGCGCTCGAGAAGTCGGACCTCATCGAGCAGCTCAAGGCCGACGCTCACGCCGCCTACGACCGCCGCGAGGAGGAGGTCGGCGAGGAGGTCGCGCGCGAGCTCGAGCGTCGCGTGCTGCTCTCGGTCCTCGACCGCAAGTGGCGCGAGCACCTCTACGAGATGGACTACCTGCGCGAGGGCATCTACCTGCGCGCCTACTCCCAGCGCGACCCCCTCGTGGAGTACCAGCGCGAGGGCTTCGACATGTTCACCGCCATGATGGACGGCATCAAGGAGGAGACGGTCGGATTCCTCTTCAACCTGGAGGTCCAGGTCGAGGAGGAGGAGTTCCACTACCACCCCGACGGCACCCGCCACGCGGGCCCGATGCACGAGGGTGCGCTCGCCGAGCCCCCGATCGGCCTCGGTGCCGGTGGTGGCGTCGACCTCGGCTCGATCTCGCAGGGGCTGGCCCCCTCCGCGCCGAAGGTCAGCGCCAAGGGTCTCGACCTGGCCAAGCCGGCCCAGCTCGCCTACTCCGCGCCCGACGAGACGGGTCACGAGGAGGTGCGGCGCGGCACCGCGTCGTCCACCGACGACAGTGTCGACGAGGTGGGTCGCAACGCGCTGTGCCCCTGCGGCTCGGGCAAGAAGTACAAGCGCTGCCACGGCGCCCCCGGCGGCCCGAGCGGGCTGACCACGCGCGTCAACGGCTGACCCGGCGCCGCGCACAGAGCACAACGCGAGAGCCCCCTTCCGCCAGCGGAAGGGGGCTCTCGTGCCCGTGGGGACCCTGCGCCCTCAGCGCAGGGTCATCGCAGGCTCGCCGTTGACGAGGCCGTTGGCACTGCGCACGCACGAGCCGCCGCGGGGGGTGCCGGCGTTGTAGGCCTGACGCACGCAGCTGCGGACGGCGAGCTGGCCCCAGTAGTTGGGGTGCAGCGACTCCTGGATGTAGTAGGGGCTGCTGCCCGCCGTGGTGATGGTGCGGATCTGGTTGACCCACTCGGTGCGGTCGACGGCGCCGGAGCTCCGCCAGCTCGCCAGCCCGACCTCCTCGTAGAGGCCGACGCCCGTCTCGCAGAGCCGGCGCCCGTTCATCGTCGCGGCGAGATCGAGGACCTTCGCGTTGGCGATGCCCGCCTGGCTGATCGCGCCGGTCACGGCGCCGTTGATCGTGGGCAGCGCGGTGGTGTTGGCCCAGGTGGCGTCGGCGTCCCAGAAGCCGCAGCCGCCGGTGTTCTGGCGGGTGTAGCCGCTCTGGCTGTAGCGCAGACCTCCGCCGCTGGGCAGAGGCGAGGGGTAGGTCTGCACCAGCATCGTCCACTGACCGTCGCTGTAGCCGGCGTTGCGCATCGCGGTGCGCACGTTCGTCAGGGCGCCGGCGATGCGCCCCCGCACGGCCGCGACGTTGGCGCTGGTGAAGTTGGCGGTCACGCTGCTGTCGTCGTTGCAGTAGTCGCGCCACCACGAGGGCGAGAGCAGGAAGTCCTGCACGCACTGCTGCACGACGCCGGCAAAGCCGAAGTCGTTCCCGCCGATCGAGACCGCGACCATCCGCACGTTGTGGGTGCTGGCGAAGGTCTGCAGCGCCCGTGCCTGCCCGACGCCTGCGGTGCCGCTGTAGAAGTCGAGCCCGGGCTTGAAGTAGTCGCCGGTGGTGGTGGCGGTGGTGGCGCCCGAGCAGGCGAGGTTGAGGCTGCTCACGCCGTTGCCGATGTGGATCTCGGCGCTGCGGGAGCGATGGCACCGCTCGATGGCCTCGCCCGTGCCGGTGGCGTTGTCGTTGTAGGCGCTGGCCCCGAGTGCGTCGGCGCGGGCGGAGGAGTCGTTGGAGGAGCCGGCCCAGCGCCCCGCCTCACCGGAGATGTAGGAGTCGCCGACCGAGACCACCCAGGGGGTGCCGGCCCCGGGACCGTCCGCCCTGGCGGGGGACGCGCCGAGCGGGGTCAGGGCGGCGGTGGCCGCGACAGCGGCGGCGAGTCCGGCTGCGCGGCGCAGACGGCGAGGACGACGGGGGACGGGAAGAGCCCGAGAGGTGTGATCAGCCATGGTCGCACCGTAGCGGCCCGAACGTGACCTGCGTCACCCCCTTGCTGCTTCGGGGTGGGGTGGATCCGACGGCGTCTGGTGGCGGGCGCTCAGGCGAAGTCGGCCGCCGTGCAGATCCAGCGCTGCTGACGGCGCTCGAAGCGCAGGGCCACGGCACGCGAGCGGGGGCCGTAGCGCACGTGCACACCGCACTCGACGACGTCCTCGGACAGGAAGCAGGTGCGCACGCTGTGCACCCGCGGCCGCACGGGCTGCACGCGGGCCAGGCCCGGCTGGTGCCCGCCCGCGAGGGCGACCAGGTGGGCGCGACGGCGCAGGTCCTCGTACACCGTGGACGACGTCCAGCGCACGAGCTGCGTGACGGGGCGATCGCCGCCGACGATCTCGACCGCGGCCTGCGCGAAGCGGTGGGTCCACTCCTCGATCGTGCGACGCAGGCGGGCCTCCACGCCGACCACGTCGGCGCCGACGCGCGGGTGCGCCGGCCGCGGCGGCAGCGGGCGGGGTCGGCGGTGCGTCGTCTCCGCGGGTCCGGGCGAGGAGTCGGGACTCGCCGGCGCCGGCCCGCCGTCGTCCGATGCCTCGGGTGCGCTGTCGGGGGCGGGCTCCTCCGGCGGGCCCTGCCGGGGCAGGAGGGCCAGGGCCAGCGAGCCCTGGGTGGAGGCGACGGGAGCGGGGGCGCGGAAGGGGAGCAGCAGCGGTTGCGGCAGGGCGGTCATCGGTCCTCCTGGGGTGCGACGGGCGTGGATGGGGTGATCGGGTCGGCCGGAGGTGTCGGGAGCCGCAGGCGCTGACCGGGGTGCAGCAGGTCGGGGGAGCCGGCGAGGCGATCGGCGTTGAGCTCGCGCAGGCGCACCCAGTAGGCCCCCACCTGCGACGGCGCGGCGTGGCGCTCGGCCAGGCGCCACAGCGAGTCACCCGGCGCCACGGTGACCTCCCGGGGCGTCGGCGCGGGCGCCGCAGGCCGCGGTGACGGAGGGTGGGAGCGATCGCCGCCGGTGCTGCCGGGCCGCTCGGGGTGTGCTGCCGGGCTGGCCGGTGCGCCGGGCGCTGCGGGCCGCACCGGCGGCCGAGCTGACGAGGGCGGGGTCGTCGACGGCGCCGCGGGCACCAGGGTGCGCGGGGACGTCGAGGGCGCCTGCTGCTCCGGCGCCGGTGCGAGGCTCGGTGCCGCGGCGGGCTCGGGTGCCGCGGCCCGCTCGGGCAGCGGCAGGCCGACGAGTCGACGCGGGTCCAGAGGCTCCAGCTGCTCCGCCGCCGCTGCGGCGCCGCTCCCGATCTGCGTCGGTGTCGCGGCCGGGCTCGCGCTCGGGGCGCCGGGGAGCTCGGCGGCACCGGCGGGCGCGGCCAGGCCGACGCCGCTGAGAGCGGCCACCCCGCAGGCGGCCAGCAGCCAGCGCTGCGGGCCGGGGAGCCGTCCGGTCGCGAGCGTGCCGGCGAGGTCACGGCGCAGCAGGTCGGCGGCGAGCAGGCTGAGCGCCAGCAGGGCAGCGATGCTCAGGAGCGAGCACGCGCGCACGCAGAGCGTGGCGAAGTCGCCGGGCTCCTGGCCCAGCAGCGCGAGCGCTCCGGGCCCGAGGGCCGTCGTGGCGCCGATCGTCGTCGCCGTGCTGGCGGCGGCGAGCGCCAGGAGGCGACGGCGTCGCCAGACGTGGTCGATCATCCCGAGATCCCTCACGAACCATGCGTTTGATTGCGTTTGACTCAGCATGGATCGATTCGAGACGCATCGCAACCGCTCTTCCCCAGGCCCGCGTGAGGCCGGCCGGTCGGTCCGTGCGAGGGTGGAGGCATGGGTTGGGAGAGCGAGCTGTTCGCGCTGTTCGACGACCTCGAGGCCCAGGCCTCCTCCCTCAGCGCCACCGAGCGCCTCGCCGAGCACGTCGACCGCAGCCGCGCCGAGTATCAGACCGTGTCGCTGGCGGGCCGGCTCATGGCAAGCGTCGGCTCCGAGGTGTCGGTGCGTCTGAACGGGGTTCCGGGGGCGGTCGGCGGCGTGTTGGAGCGGGTCGCCGACGGCTGGCTGCTGGTGGCGGCCGGCGACGTCGACTGGATCGTGTCAACAGCGGCGGTCAGCACCGTGCAGGGCGCCTCCGTGCGTGCCGTGCCCGAAGCGGCCTGGTCACCGCTGACCCGGCTCGGTCTCGGATCCGCGCTGCGCCGCATCGCCGAGGCGGGGGAGGAGTGCGTCGTCCACCTGATCGGCGGCGACCGCCTCGAGGGCTTCCTCCGGCGCGTCGGGCAGGACTTCTGCGAGCTGGTCGAGGGCGAGGACCGGCGCGTCCAGCTGGTCGCCTTCAGCGCCCTCGCCGCGGTGCGCTCGCACGGCTGACCGCCAGGCCGGGGCGGCGAGCCGGCCGGAGGACGGGAGCGCTCAGGTGGCGTCGTGGTCGAACGGCGGGCGCTCGCCCGGGCTCAGCGGCCCGGGCGAAGCGACTGAGGGCCGGTCGTTGACGGCGTCGTCGATCTCGTCGATCTCGGCCATCGCCTCGGCGATGTGCTTGCGCACGATCGCCCGTGGATCGAGGTCGGTGAGCTCGAGGTCGGAGTACTCCGGCCCGAGCTCGGCGCGCAGCTCGTCGCGGGCGTTGGTGGCGAACCTGCGCAGCTGGCGCACCATCTGCCCCGCCTGACGAGCGACGTCGGGCAGCTTGTCGGGGCCGAAGACGATGATCGCCAGCACCATGATGACGGCCAGCTCACCGAACCCGATCCCGAACATGCGTCCTCGCCCGCTCTCGCCCGCGCCGGATCAGAACTTGCTGGTGGGCGTCAGGCCGAGCTGCAGGCCGGCGAGGCCGCGGCCGCGACCGCCGAGCCGCTCGGCGATGCCGGCGAGCTCGCGTGCGGCGGGGGAGTCGGGCGCAGCCTCGACGATAGGTCGACCGGCGTCACCGCCCTCGCGCAGCGCGACGTCGATCGGGATCCGGCCAAGCACCGGCACGTCGTAGCCAAAGCGCTGCGAGAGCGTGGCTGCGACGCGCTCGCCGCCGCCGCTGCCGAAGATCTCGAGCTTCTCCTGCGACCCGTCGGGGTTGGTGTGGAGGTAGTAGCTCATGTTCTCGACGACGCCGACGACGCGCTGGTGCATCATCGAGGCCATCGTGCCTGCCCGCTCGGCGACCTCGGCGGCGGCCTCCTGCGGGGTCGTGACCACGACGACCTCGGCGCCCGGCAGGTGCTGGCCCATCGAGATCGCGATGTCGCCCGTGCCCGGAGGCAGGTCGAGGAGCAGCACGTCGAGGGCGCCCCAGTAGACGTCGGAGAGCATCTGCACGAGGGCGCGGTCGAGCATCGGGCCGCGCCAGGCCACCACCTGGTCGCGGCGCGGCTTGAGCATGCCGATCGAGATCACCGAGACGCCCGAGGCGGTGGGCACCGGCATGATGAGGTCCTCGACCTGGGTGGGGCGCGCATCGGCCACGCCGAGCATCGCCGGCACCGAGTGGCCGTACACGTCGGCGTCCACGAGGCCGACCTTGCGGCCCTGGCGCGCCAGCGCGAGCGCGAGGTTGACCGTGACCGACGACTTGCCCACGCCGCCCTTGCCCGAGGCGATCGCGAAGACCTTGGTGAGGTTGCCGGGCTGCGCGAACGGGATCTCGCGCTGCGCCTGACCGCCGCGAAGGGTCTCGTGGAGCCCCTGGCGCTGCTCGGCGCTCATCACGCCGAGCTCGACCCCCACGCGGACGACGCCGGGGATCGCGCTCACTGCTGCGGTCACGTCGCGGGTGATGGTGTCCTTCAGCGGGCAGCCGGCCACCGTGAGCAGCGCCTTGACCAGGACCTCCGCGCCGCCGTCACCGGCGGAGATGTCGACGGCGTCGACCATGCCCAGCTCGGTGATCGGGCGCTTGATCTCGGGGTCGTTGACCTTGGCGAGGGCGGTCATGACCTGCTCGGTGCTGACCGTAGGCTGCGGGTGGCTCACGCTGGTCGAGTCTAGGCAGTGCTCGGTCGGGCGTCGTCGTCGCGGTCGCGGTGAGACGCCGCACCCCGCTCCGGCCCGCCTTCCTGGCGGTCCTTCTCGGCCTTCTCGGCCTTCTCGGCGCGCTCGTCACGTTCGTCGAGGTCGGCCAGCAGACCGCGCAGCTCCGAGCGCAGGAAGTCGCGGGTGGCCACCTCGCCCACCGACATCCGCAGCGAGGCGACCTCGCGGGCGAGGAACTCCATGTCGGCGTGGGCGCGGGCGTCGGCCTGGCGGTCCTGCTCGGCGATCACCCGGTCGCGGGCCTCCTGGCGGTTCTGGGCCAGCAGGATCAGCGGGGCGGCGTAGGAGGCCTGGAGGCTGAGCATGAGGGTGAGGAAGATGAAGGGGTAGTCGTCGAAGCGGAGGTCGTCGGGCGCGGCGAGGTTCCACGTGACCCAGCCGACGACGAACAGCGACATGTAGATGAGGAAGGTCGCCGTGCCCATGAAGCGGGCGAACTGCTCGGCGAACACCCCGAAGGTGTCGGCGTTGTAGCTGGGACGCCGCACCAGCTGGCGGCGCTCCTCGCGCGGGGTGTCGAGGCGCTCGCGACGCGGCTCGCTCATCGTCGTCCGCTCGTGCGGCCGGGGGCGCGGTCGCGCCAGTTGGCGGGCAGCATGTGGTCGAGCAGGTCGTCGACCGTGACGGCACCGAGCAGCCGGCCGTTCTCGTCGACCACCGGGGCCGCCACCAGGTTGTAGGTGGCCAGGTGCGCGGCCACCTCGTCGGTGCTGGCCTCGGGGCGCAGCCACTCCAGCGAGTCGTCGAGCGCGCCGGCGACGAGGGTCGACGGCGGCTCGCGGAGCAGGCGCTGGATGTGGGCGACGCCGAGGAGCTTGCCGGTGGGCGTCTCCAGCGGCTGGCGGCACACGTACACCAGCGCGGCCAGGGCGGGGGTGAGCTCGGGGTTGCGCACGTGGGCCAGGGCGTCGGCGATGGTGGCGTCGGGCCCGAGGATCACGGGCTCCGAGGTCATCATCGCGCCCGCGGTGTCCTCGACGTAGCTCATGAGGCGCCGCACGTCCTCGGCCTCCTCGGGCTCCATCAGCTCGAGCAGGATCTCGGCGGTCTCGGGCGGCAGGTCGCGCACGAGGTCGGCGGCGTCGTCCGGCGACATCTCCTCGAGGACGTCGGCCGCGCGCTCGGAGTCGAGCCCCTTGAGGATCTCGACCTGGTCGCTGTCGGGCAGCTCCTCGAGGACGTCGGCGAGCCGCTCGTCGTCCAGGGCGAGGGCGACGGCCGTGCGCCGGTCGGGCGGGAGGTCGTGCAGGACGCTCGCGGCGTCCGCGGGGCGCATCTCGTTGAGTGCCGCGGCGAGGTGGGTGGCGCCCTGCCGCTCGTCGGTGCGCGTGAGCCCGCTGACGTCGCGCCACTCCACCACGTGGGTCTGCCCGCGGCGTCGGAACCCCTTCGACGGCTCGCGCACCGCCACGCGGCACAGCACCCAGTCGCGGTTGCGCGCCGGCTCCATGGCGACGTCGTAGACGGTGCCGCTCACCACGGTGCCCGCACCGACCGTGATCGTCACCGTGCGGTCGAGCATCTGCCCGATCACCAGCGTCTCGGTGGAGCGCTGCTCGAAGCGGCGCATATTGAGCAGGCCGGTGGTGTAGACGTGGCCGGCGTCGATGTTGGTCACCCGGGTCATCGGCACGAAGATCCGCCGTCGACCGAACACCTCGGCCACCATGCCCAGCACGCGGGGCTGCGTGCCCTCGGCCCGCATCGACACCACGAGGTCGCGCACCTTGCCCACCTGGTCGCCCTGCGGGTCGAAGATGGGCAGCCCCACCAGTCGGGCCGCGAAGACGCGGGACGGTGTGGCGCTCACGGGTCCACCGTAGCGGTGGGCCTCGGCGTCGTCGGACGAGCCGCGCTCAGCGGCCGAAGACGTCGAGGCTCAGCGCGGTGTTGTAGGTGCTGCGCGGCACCACCGGCAGGGCGAGTGCGCTCTCGACGAGGTTGGCCACGTCGCCCGTGCGCAGCGGACGACGCGAGGTCGCGTTGTTGCGGGGGTCGGTCCAGGCCGGGTTGAGCCGGTAGAGGTCGGCCTTGCCGATGCCGCCGCCCCACACCGCGAGCGGCACGCCGTAGCCCTCGCTCGCGGGCGCCCCGGTGGTGCCCGAGGTGAGGATCACCATGGTGGACGTGGCGGTGGCGGCGTCGCTCCTGATCGTGCGCAGGATCGCGCCGACGCGCCGGTCGAGCGCCGCGACGGCCCGGAAGTAGGCGGTGCTGCGCCAGCCGCGGGCGGCGCCCGCCTGGAGGGCGTCGTTGAGCTGCACCACGGTGAGGGCTGCGGGGCCGCGGCTGAAGCTGCGCTGGGTGGCGGAGACGACCGCGGGGTCGGAGCCGATCAGCCGCGAGGTGATCTTGTTGCGGCCGTTGTCGGGTCCGTAGGAGTCGCGTCCCGCCGAGGCGCCCGCCCAGGTACGCGGCACGATCGCGCTGCGCGGGTCGCCCGAGTAGAAGGCGGTGCGCAGGCCCAGGTTGTGCGCGATGTCGAAGACGCTGGAGACGTACTGACCGGCGGTGCGGTGCACCGTCGTGCGCGGATCGCGGCTGGTGGCGACGCCGTGCCCGCCGGAGGCCCGCCGCACCGTGCGGCCGGTGAGGAGGCTGATGGTGTTGGGCAGCGCGAGCCGCGATCCGACGTCCGAGCGGGCCTGCAGCGTGGACGCCGAGCGGTCCAGCAGCGCGGCGATGTTCGGGGTGCGCGTGCGGCTGATCATCCGCGAGCGCAGCCCCTGCGCGTCGATCACCACGACACGGCGCACGCCGGCCGCGCGGGCCGGCTGCGGGGCGATGGTGGCGGTGGCGTGGATGACCGGGTGGTCGGTGGTCACCTTGACGTAGTCGTCGCGCAACGCCTCGTACCCGCTCCAGGCGATGTCGGGGGTGCCCATGATCCAGTCGATCTGCACCGGCCTCGCCGGCTGGCACGCGCCGCCGGGCACGTCCTCGTGGCGGCCGCCGGAGGCCGACTCGAGCTCGGTCAGGTAGGTGACGGGGCAGTAGAAGCGCTCGCGGTCGTTCATGTCGCCGGTGAAGATCACCGGGATGCTCGGCGTGGCTCGGCGCAGCCTGTTGACCAGCGCTGCCTGGATGCGCTCGGAGGCGTCGCGCCACTTCTGGGCGTCGCCGCGGGTGTTGGAGGGGTTGTGGGTGTTGGTGAACCACACCAGCTGGCCGGTGTGGTTGTTGCGCAGCTGCACCAGCGGACGCGGCCGGGTACGCCCGTAGAAGTAGGGCGTGGTGTAGGTGGTCTTGACGACCGCGGTCCAGTCGGCGGTGCGCCAGCCGAGCGAGCTGAAGGTGCCGTCCTTGACCGTGCGGCCCGGCCAGGTCTGCCAGGCGCCGCGGGTCACTGCGGTGAAGCGGTCGAACTGGACCGGCTCCATCTCCTGGAACCCGGCGAGGTCGATGCCGAGGCGGTCCAGCAGCTTCACGGCGCGCACGGTGCGCACCGGTCCGCTGTCCATCGACTCGTTCTTGCCGCCCGCGACGGTGTGGCTGTTGCCCAGCAGGTTGAACGTGGCCACCTGGAAGGACGTCGGGGTCGCGCTGCGGGCGCTGACGCTCGTGCTCCCCGACCGGGCCGCGCTCTCGCTCGCGCTCGCCAGGCCGGTGCTCCCCGCAGCGCCGAGGGTGCCGGCCGCCAGCGCCGCGGCGGTCGCGAGGGTCGCCAGCCGGCGCCGACTCGCGGGGCCCCGTCGCAGGCGGGGAAGGGCGGTGCGGAGGAGGCGGTGCGGACGGGCAGGCGTCATGACGACACTCCGAATCGGGTCGGATGTACGCGATCTGAGAACACGTGTGGTGGGATTGCTGGCGATCAGTGTGACTGAAGTGACTGCTGCGGTCCACCGGCCTCGGCGTGTCGCGCCCTCGGATGGCGGATCCTTGGTGGTAGGCGAGCACGTCGTCGGCGCTCCTCGGTCGGATCGCGGCGGTGCCGACCCGGCCCGCGCCGGGTGTCGCATCCGTCACGTCCAGGAACGCGGCCAACCCTCGCCGTCCGTTGTGACCAGCCGGTAACATCGGCTTGTCCCAAGACTTGCTGAGGAAGTGAGAACCCGATGGGCCGCCTTGCGCAGACCGACGACCTGACCGACGTCCAGGAGGAGATCCTCAAGGCCGTCCGTATCTTCACGGACGAGCAGATCATCCCCGTGGCCCAAGAGCTCGAGCACGCCGACGAGTACCCGACCGACATCATCGAGGGCCTCAAGGAGCTCGGCGTCTTCGGGCTCATGATCCCCGAGGAGTACGGCGGCCTCGGCGAGTCGCTGCTCACCTACGCCCTGTGCGTGGAGGAGATCGCCCGCGGCTGGATGAGCGTCTCCGGCGTGATCAACACCCACTTCATCGTGGCCTACATGATCATGCAGCACGGCACGGAGGAGCAGAAGCAGAAGTACCTGCCCCGCATGGCCACCGGCGAGATCCGCGGTGCCTTCTCGATGTCCGAGCCGGGCCTCGGCTCCGACGTCGCGGCCATCTCCACCAAGGCCACGAAGCTCGACGACGGCAACTACTCGATCACCGGCCAGAAGATGTGGCTGACCAACGGCGGCTCGGCCAACCTCGTCGCGGTGCTCGTGAAGACCGACGAGGGCGCCGACACCCCCTACCGCAACATGACGACCTTCCTCATCGAGAAGGAGTCCGGCGTCGGCGAGACCGCCCAGGGCGTCACCGTGCCGGGCAAGATCGACAAGATGGGCTACAAGGGCATCGACACCACCGAGCTGGTGCTCGACGGCCACATCATCTCCGCCGACCAGGTGCTCGGCGGCGAGCCCGGCCAGGGCTTCTTCCACATGATGGACGGCGTCGAGGTCGGTCGCGTGAACGTCGCCGCCCGCGCCTGCGGTCTCGCGATCCGCGCCTTCGAGCTCGGCGTCAACTACGCCCAGCAGCGCAAGACCTTCGGCAAGCAGATCGCCGACCACCAGGCCGTGCTCTTCCGCCTGGCCGAGATGGCCACCAAGGTCGAGACCATCCACACGATGATGGTGCGCGCCGCCCGCCTCAAGGACACCGGCCGCCGCATGGATGTCGAGGCCGGCATGGCCAAGATGCTCGCCTCGGAGTACGCCAACGAGGTCGTGGAGGACTCCTTCCGCATCCACGGCGGCTACGGCTACTCCAAGGAGTACGAGATCGAGCGCATCATGCGCGAGGTCAAGTTCATGCTCATCGGCGAGGGCACCAGCGACATCCAGAAGATGATCATCGGCCGCGCGATGCTCAAGGACTACAAGATCTAGTCCCCACCTGCGAGGCTCCTCGCCATGGCGGGTCGGATGTGGTGGCACATCGGCCTGCCCAAGACCGGCACGACCTATCTGCAGGACGTGCTGTGGTCGCACCGCGACACCCTGGACGCGGCCGGGCTGCACGTGCCCGGCCGCGTTCGTCGTGAGCACCTCTGGGCGAGCCTCGAGGTGATCGGTGCCGACCTCGCCGACCGCGACCCGCGAGCCCGCGGTTCCTGGCCACGGCTCGTGGACGACGCCGGCGCCGCCCTCGCGCGCGGGCGCGACGTCGTCCTGAGCCACGAGTTCGGGTGCGCGGCGTCCACCGCGCAGGCGCGGCGGGCGCTCGACGACCTCGAGGGGCTGCCGGACGCCGCGGAGGTCCACGTCGTCCTCACCGCCCGCCCGGCCGCGGCGGTGCTCGTGAGCGGCTGGCAGGAGCAGGTGAAGAACGGTGCCGCCCTGGACCTGGTGGCCGCGGCCCGGCAGGACGCGCTGACCTTCGGGTGGCGCGCGTGGGACCTGGCCGGCGTGCTCGAGCGCTGGTTGTCCGCCGTGCCCGCGGAGCGGCTGCACGTGGTCACGGTGCCGGCGGACGGCTCGCAGCGCCCGGCCGAGCTGTGGCGTCGCTTCGCCTCGCTGGTCGACGTGGCGGACGCCGACGTCAGTGCGCCGCCGACGCCGGCCAACGTGTCGCTGGGGCTGGTCGAGCTGGAGCTGCTGCGCCGCATCAGCCCGCACCTCGGTGCCTTCCGCGGGAGAGCCGTCGACCGCGGGCGCTGGTTGCGCGGGGTGCTGGCCGAGGAGCACCTGCGCTCGGCGGCCGCCGGAGGCCCTCCCGCCGCGGCCGCACTGCCCCCCGACCTGGCCCGCGACTGCGCGGCGCGCACCCGGCGTGCGCGCCGCCTCATCGAGGACGCCGGAGTGTCCGTGGTCGGCGACCTGGACGACCTGCTGCCCTCGCCCACACAGGCGCCGCGACCCGAGCCCGAGCCCGTGGACGACGCCGCGCTCCTCGACGCGGCTGGGCGCCTGGTGGCCTCGCTGCTCGCCGAGCTGCGCGTCCGCGACGGTGACCGGGAGATGAACGGATAGAGTCCCGCCTCGTGGCAGCGACCGATCGGCGACCCGACGCCCCGATCAGCGCGCTGGTGGTCGACGACGACGGGCTGCGCATCGAGGGTCGTGGCGACTTCGCGGTCAACGTCGTCTTCGGGGAGCAGCGGGTGCTGTCGTTCTGGCTCGAGCGCGACACGGTCGCGCGCGACGGCACGCGCTTCTTCGCCTGGCCCGCCCAGCTGAAGCGCTTCCTCAACGGTGCGGTGACGGTGTCGCTCCGCTCGCCGGTCGACGGCTCGACGTGGATCAGCGCCGACGCCGTGCTCGGCGACGGGCAGGGTGTCGTGGCCGTGGTCGACGGCCAGGGCCGGCCGCTCGGCATGGACAAGAGCATGAAGCTGCACCGCCTCTTCGGCGACAGCGACCGCACGGCGATGGAGCCGCTGGCGGCTGCGCTGGACGACGTGCTCGCGGCGCTGGAGCGGGCCGGCGTCCAGCCCTTCGTGGCCTACGGCACGCTGCTGGGCGCCGTGCGCGACGGCGACTTCATCGGCCACGACTCCGACGCCGACATCGGGTACGTGTCGCAGCACGCGCACCCCGTCGACGCCATCCGCGAGTCCTTCGCGCTGCAGCGGCGCCTGCTGGCGATGGGGTACCGCGTCCAGCGCTACAGCGGGCTCGGGCTCAAGGTGCTCGTGCGTGAGGGCGAGAGTTCCTGGCGCGGCCTCGACGTCTTCGGCGGCTTCCTGCGCGACGACATGCTCTACCTCATGGGCGAGGTCGGCCACCCGTTCCGCTCCGAGTGGCTCCACCCCCGCGGCACGGCACGGCTCGGGGAGCGGGAGGTGCCAGTGCCCGCGCAGCCCGAGCACCTGCTCGAGGCCATGTACGGACCGTCCTGGCGGGTGCCCGACCCGGCCTACAAGTTCACGACGCTCGTCTCCACCCAGCGTCGTCTCGACGGCTGGTTCCGCGGCCTGCGCACCGGTCTCGAGGTGCGGTGGCGCCGCTTCCGGGCTCGCTCCGAGCCCGTCGCGACCGCGCCCAGCACGTTCGCGGCCTGGGCCCACGCCCAGAGTCCGGCCGGCGCCTGCTTCGTCGACGTCGGCTGCGGTCGCGGCCTGGACGTCGTCTGGCTCGCCGAGCGCGGCGATGCCGCCCGCGTGGTCGGGCTCGACTACTTCGCACCGGATCTGCGCCTGGCCGAACGTGGCGTGGGCGCCGCGGCCGGCGAGGGGCGCGTCGTCCGCGACCGGGTGGAGCTGACCTGGCTGAACCTGGCCGAGATCCGCTCGGTCATGGAGACGATCGCCCGCCTCTCGCGGACCCCGGGGCCGAGGGTGGTGCTGGCGCACCACGTGCTGGACGCCACCGAGGCGCACGCGCGGCGCAACTTCCTGCGCCTGGCGCGGGTCCTCACCCGCGAGGGAGGCCGGTGCTTCCTCCAGGTCCAGGTCGCGCCCACGGCGCGCAGCAGGGCCTGGAGGCTGCGTGCGCTCGATCGCGACGAGCTCGCCGCGCTCATCGCGGCCGCGGGCGGCACGATCGAGCACGAACTGCTCACCAGCGAGCTGGAGGTCGGCCTGGCCGACCCCGAGGACGAGGGCGCCGCGGCGCCCGCGATCATGAGGATGGTGGTGTCATGGCATCGGTGACCCGTGTGGTCCGCAACCGGCTCGGGGGCGGCGAGATCGCCGAGCTGCGCGAGCGGGTGGCCTCGCTCGAGGCCGAGGTGCAGGAGTGCCGCCAGCTCAACATCCGTCTCGCGGAGCTGTGCGACGTCGTGGCCGAGCTGCTGGTGCCGATGGCCGAGCGTGACGAGGCCGCGACCGCTGCGGCGCTCGACCGCTTCCGCGCCGAGCTGGGTGACCCGACCCGCTGAGGCGTCCGCCGCGACGCCCCGTCAGCTCGCGCGCTGGCGCGGGCAGAACCAGATCGACCCCTTGGTGGAGGGGCGGATCTGGCACTTGCTGGCGGTCTTGGGGGCCGGCAGCGTGGCGGTGGAGACGATGATCGGGTGGTCGCTCAACCGGCGGTCGCGGATGCCGTAGTCGGCCACGTAGTCGCTGAGGGTGACGCCCTTCGAGCCGAGGATCCAGTCGATCCAGACCCGCCGGGGGAGGATGCAGCGGCCGTTCTCCGTGCGGGTGCCGTCGGCGGAGACCATGCCGCTCTGCGCGGTGAAGGGGCACCCGAACTCGGCGCGGTCGTTCATGTCGCCGGTGAAGATGACCGGTGTGCCGTCGGCGCCGAGCTCGCGCGCCAGACGGGCCTCGATCGCGAGTGCCTGCGCGCGGAAGCGCGCGGCCGGGCCGTGGACGTCGGCCGGGTTGTGGAAGCTGCCGATCCAGATGCGGTGCCCGGTGGTGCGGTGGCGCAGCAGCACCTGCGGCATGCCTCGCGGGCGTCCGCCGAAGTAGGGGATGTCGGTGACGCGCTTGTCGACCAGTTCCCACACGTCGCTGCGCCAGATGATCGAGTTGTCGGCGAGCAGCGGACCCATCGTGTCGCCGGGGAAGATGTCCCAGCTGCCGCCCACCGCACGCTCGAAGGCGCGCACCTGCGGCACCTGGAACTCCTGCATGCCCGCGACGCTGATGCCGTATTGCTGCAGCGCCTGGATCTGGCCGGGGAGCCGCTGCAGGGCGCCCGGGTAGCCGCGACGCTTGCGCGGCCCGCTCGTGTGGCTCGCGCCGAGCACGTTGAAGGAGGCCACCTTGAAGGAGAGGTCGACGCTGGTGGGCGGGGCGTCGACGAGCACCAAGCCCTTCGGCGCGAGCTCGCGTGCGATCTCGGCCGGGGTGGAGGCCTGCTGGCGCGCGCGACCGGCGACGAGGCCGCCGTCGCCCACCTGGCCGGCCACGTCGGTGCTCGGACCGTCGGTGGCCGCGGCACCCGGTGCCGGGGTGAGCGCCGGCGACACCGCGGCCGGGGGAGCGGGGGCCGCCGCGGGGACCGTGGGGCTCTGCCCGGCGGTGACGGCGACGACGACCAGCGCGGCCAGCACGGGGATGCCGATGAGGGCTTCGAGGACGCCGCTGCGAGCGCTCAGGCGACGACGCGGCGTGTCAGCAGGGGCCGATGGCGTGGGTCCGGGGTCGCCCGGCAGGTCGTCGTCGTGCGGCGTCCGCCCGCCCTCGTCCACGCTCGCTCCCGTCGCGCCCGATCGATGCTGTGCGCTCCCTCACAGCCGGTCCGAGAAGTCTAACCGCCGGGGCGGGCCCGTTCGGCCGGTATGGCCGGACGCAGGCGCTCGGCTCCTCACGGGCCGGTTCTCTCCAGCCGGACCTCGCGCGGCCCGGCGACCGCGCCGCGGCACAATCGTGGCCATGAGCAAGACGAACCCGGGCAACTTCTTCGAGGACTTCGCGCTGGGCCAGGTGATCGAGCACGCCACGCCGCGCACCGTCACCGAGGGCGACCGGGCCGTCTACGGATCGCTCTACCCCACGCGCTTCGCGGTGCCGTCGTCCGCGGTGTTCGCGGCCTCCGTCGGGCTCGACCCGCACCCGGTGGAGGAGCTGATCGCCTTCCACATCGCCTTCGGCAAGACCGTGCCCGACGTCTCGCTCAACGCGGTGGCCAACCTCGGCTACGCGGAGTGCCGGTTCCACCGTCCCGTCGTGCCCGGCGACACGCTGCGCACGAGCTCGGAGGTCATCGGGCTCAAGCAGAACTCCAACGGGCGCAGCGGCGTGGTCTACGTGCGCTCCACGGCCACCAACCAGCGCGGCGAGGTCGCCCTCGACTGGGCGCGCTGGGTGATGGTGCACAAGCGCGACCCCGACGCGCCGGCGCCCGAGACCGTCGTCCCCGATCTGGCGCCGGCGGTCTCCGCCGACGACCTGGTGGTGCCCGAGGGTCTGGACTTCAGCGCCTACGACTTCGCTGCGGCCGGCGAGCCGCACCGCTTCGACGACTACGAGGTCGGCGAGCGCATCGACCACGTGGACGGCGTCACCCTCACCGACTCCGAGCACCAGCAGGCCACGCGGCTGTGGCAGAACACCGCGAAGGTGCACTTCAACACCGAGGCCCGCCCCGACGGCAACCGCCTCATCTACGGCGGCCACGTCATCTCGATGGCGCGGGCGCTGTCGTTCAACGGGCTGGCCAACGCCCAGCTGATCGCGGCCATCAACGCGGGCGCCCACACCTCGCCCGCCTTCGCCGGCGACACGGTGTATGCCTGGTCGGAGGTGCTCGACAAGGCCGAGACGGCGGCGCCGGGCGTGGGCGCGCTCCGCCTGCGCCTCGTGGCCCGCAAGGGTCGCGACGAGTCGATGACCCTGCGCGGCGACGACGGCAAGTACGCCGACGGTGTGCTGCTCGACCTCGACTACTGGGCGTTCGTGCCCCGCTGAGCAGCTGGGCCGCTGGGCCGCGTCAGCGCACGACGACCTTGCTGATCGTGTAGGTGATCTCGTCGTCGGTGGCGTAGCGCACCGGGTCGATCGACACCGAGGTCGGCGCGACGCTGCTGTCGGGCCAGGCCACCGTCACCCGGCCGTCCTTCGGCGTGCCCTTGGCCGCCTGCTCGTTGGCGCGGTCGATGACGTCCTGGATGGTCAACCGGGCGACCTCGGGGACGACGTCGGGGTCGATGCTCTGCCCGGTGTCGGGAAGGTCGACGAGGCGAGCCGCCGCCACCTCGCCGTCGCGCACCCGGATGCTGACCGAGCCGAGCACCGGGCAGTAGCACTGCAGGCCGAGCACGTAGTCGTAGTCGCGCGGGGCGAAGGCCGGGTAGGTGGCCCCGGGAGCCACGCTCGTCGGGGCGCCCGTCGGCGATCCACCGCCCGTGGACGACGGTGCGCTCGGCGTGTCCTCGGTCGTGTCGCCGGCGGTGCCCGCGGTGTCGCGGGCCGCCCTATCGGTGTCGCCGCTGCCGCAGCCGGCCAGGCCGGCCAGCGCGGCCAGGCAGGCGAGGGTCGCCGCGGCGAGCGGGAGCCTGCGGGCGAGGGAGGAGCGGGCTCGGTCGGGGCGGGGGGTCGGCACATCACTCATGATGCTCCGACGTGCGGAGCACGAGGCAGGTTCCCCCTTGCGCAGAACTGAAACTTGTTCCAGTTTTGTTCTCGGCAATGCGTGACCCCGGTCACATCATGCCGTTAGAGTCATAGAGGTCTCATCGAGACTCCCGGCTGCTCCCGAAGGGAATCGACTTGTCCGTCGTGCGTCTCGCCCGTCCTGCGCCCGCCGTCCGTCCCCGCTCCGCGCGGGCCGCTCGCACCGTCCGGGTGCGCGCGGCACGGGTGGCGGCGGTCTCGCTCCTCGCGCTCTCGCTCGCGGCCTGCGGCTCGCAGCTCGACCCCGGCACCGTGTCCCGGGCCAACGGCACCTCGCTCGTCGGCGGGGCCGAGGGCCAGGGGGGTGCCGTGGGAGGAGTCGCCGACGGCGGCGCCGTGGCCGACCCGTCCGCGGCCGGCGCGGACGCCGGTGCCGGAGGTGCCGCAGGCGATGGCGCCGCGGCCGGTGGCGGTGGGGCGTCCGGCGGCAGCGGGGCAGCGGGTGGCTCGGCGGGCGGCGCGGCCCCCGCGTCGTCCTCGGGTGGGAAGGGTGCGACCTCGGCCACCGGCGGCGTCAAGGCGGGTTCGTGCGCTGGCTTCGCCAACCAGAAGGGCATCACCGACAAGACGATCACGCTCGCGAACGTCGCCGACATCTCCGGCCCGGTGCCCGGCATCTTCGAGGCCACGCAGCAGGCGGCGCGCGCGTACGTGGAGTACTTCAACGCGACGAGCAGCATCTGCGGGCGCAAGCTGCAGCTGACCACCCTCGACTCCCGGGCCGACGCCGGCGCCGACCAGCAGGCGTACGTGAAGGCCTGCGACAGCGCCTTCGCCGCGGTCGGCTCGATGTCGGCCTTCGACAGCGGCGGCGCGGCCACCGCCAACAACTGCGGCCTGCCGGACCTGCGCGCGGTGTCGGTGAACCCCGAGCGCCAGGCCTGCAAGACCTGTTTCGCGGCCTACGCGATCCGCACCAACCTCATCCCGACCTCCGCCTCCGGCTTCCTGGCCAAGAAGTTCCCGCAGGCGGTGAAGAACGCCGCGGTGCTCTACATCAACGCCGGCGCCGCTGTGGCCAACGCCCGCTCCCAGGCGGCCGGCTACGAGAAGGGCGCAGGGTGGAAGGTCACCTACCTGCAGGGCATCGACGTCGCTGAGTTCAACTTCGCCCCCTACGTGCAGCAGATGAAGGCCAAGGGCGTGCGGGCGGTGGCCTACCAGGGCCCCTACCAGAACAGCGTGAAGCTGCAGCAGGCCATGCAGCAGCAGGGCTTCAAGCCCGACTTCTTCCTGCAGGACCCCACGATCTACGACCAGCGCTACCTGCAGCAGGCGGGCAGCCTGGCCGAGGGCTCCTACATCTACGCGGCCAACGACCTGTTCGAGAACAAGAACAACAAGGAGATCCAGCTCTACCTGAGCTACCTGCAGCAGGTGAAGCCGGGCGCCATCCCCAACTACTACGGGCTCTACGCGTGGTCGGCCACGCGCCTGTTCGTCGAGAAGGCCCTCGCGCTCGGCGGCAAGCTCAACCGCGCCTCGCTGGTGCAGGCGGTGCGCGGCACGTCGAAGTGGACCGGCAACGGCGCTCACACCGCGATGAACCTCGGCACCTCGAACACCCCGTCGTGCCTCAAGGTGGCGCAGTACAAGGGTGGACGCTGGCAGCAGGTCTCGCCGGGCGATTACATGTGCACCGGCGTCGTCGACACCGGGATCGGCCGCTGACATGAGTGCGCTGTTCTCGTTCACGCTGCTCGGCCTCTTCACCGGCGCCGCCTACGCGATCATGGCGAGCGGCCTGGTGCTCACCTACACCACGACGCGCGTGTTCAACATCGCGCACGGCGCCTTCGGCATGGTGCTCGCCTTCACTTTCTGGGACTTCACCCAGCGTCAGGGCATCCCCACCCCGCTCGGGCTGCTGCTCGTGCTCGGCGTGGTCGCCCCCGCCATCGGGTTCGTCATCCAGCGCTTCGTCACCCGCGGCCTCGGTGAGGGGCCGGTGTCGGTGGCGCTCGTGGTCACCGTCGGCCTGCTCGTCGGTCTGATCGGTCTGGCCCAGCAGATCTGGCCGCCCGAGCCGCGGGTGCTCCTGCCCTTCTTCCCCGAGACCGGCTGGCAGGTCGGCAGCACCTTCATCACCGCCCACCAGGTCATCACGATCGCCTGCTCGATCGCGGTCGCGGGCGGTCTCTACCTGCTCCTCAACCGCACCCGGGTCGGCACGGCGATGCGGGCCTCGGTCGACAACCCCGACCTCCTGCGCTTCTTCGGTGGGCGGCCCGACACCGCCGCCGCGCTCGCGTGGGCGATCGGCATGTCGCTCGCGGCGCTCGGAGGCATCCTGCTCACCCCGGCGGTCGGGCTCGACTACTACGCCCTCACCCTGCTCGTGATCAACGCCTACGCCGCGGCGATGCTGGGCCGCCTGAAGAGCCTGCCGCTCACCTTCGCCGGCGCCATGGGCCTCGGCGTCCTCGAGTCGCTCGCGGTGGCCTACCTGCCCACCGACGGCTTCTGGTCGACCGTGCGCCCCGTCATCCCCGCGCTCTTCCTCTTCGCGATCGTGGTCGGCATGCCGCAGGCCCAGCTGCGCATCGGCCAGGTGAAGGGCATCGTGGCGGCCCCCGTGCCCTCGGTGCGCCGCTCGGTCGGCTGGGGCGCGGTGCTGTTGGTCGGGGCCTTCGTCGTCATCGGCGCGGTCTCGCGCGCCGACGTCCTGCTCATCGGGGTCGCCGCCACCTACGCGATGGTCATGCTGTCGCTGGTCCTCCTCACCGGCTACGGCGGCCACGTGTCGCTCGCGCAGTTCACCTTCGCCGGCGTCGGCGCGCTGGCCTACGCGCGCCTCGACGAGCCGAACCTGCTGGGCCTCGGGCTCGCCGCGCTCATCACCGCCGCCGTGGGGGCGCTGGTGGCCCTGCCGGTGCTGCGGCTGACCGGGCTCTACCTGGCGCTGTCGACGCTCGCCTTCGCGGTGCTGATGGACAAGATGATCTTCCAGGCCGAGTTCGCCTTCCGCTTCAACGGCACCCTGGCCACCGAGCGACTCTCGGTGCTCGGGGTGCGGATCGGCAGCGACGCGGCCTACGTGTGGTTCATGGTGCTCGCCTTCGTCGCCATGGCCCTGCTGCTGCTGTGGCTGCGCCGCGGCGCCCTGGGGCGGCTGCTGATCGCCATGCGCGACAGCCCGTCGGGTTGCGGCACGCTGGGGCTCGACCTGCGCTGGTTCCGGGTGGGTCTGTTCTCGGCCTCCGCCGCGATGGCCGGCCTCGCCGGAGCGCTCTTCGCCGGTCTGCGGGGCACCGTGGGCGCGGCCGACTTCCTCTACTTCCAGTCGCTGCTCGTGCTGCTGCTCGCGGTGGTCTTCGGCGTCACCTCCGTCACCGGCGCCCTGCTGGGCGGCACGGCGCTGATGCTGCTTCCGGTGTGGCAGAGCTCGGCCCCCGAGCTCGCGGGCCTGCTGTTCGCCGTCCTGGGCTTCGGTGCCGTGCTGCTGGGCCGCGACCCCAACGGCATCGCCAACAACCTCTTCACCCTCGGACGACGCCTGGGCGCCCGGTTCGCGCCGGGACTCGAGGAACGACTCGGCGCCCGGCTGCCGTCGCTCGGCGGTCTGCGCTCGTTCGGTCGCGGCGAGGTCGGCTCGCCGACCCCGGCCCGGTCGGTCGACGACCCGACCGCGCTCCCGGCCGTCGGCGCCCACCGGCGCGACGACGACGTGCACACCACCGTGCTCGTGAAGGAGGTGGGCTGAGATGGCCGCACCCGCACTGCACCTGGGTGACCACCGACTGCCCCGCATCGGCCTGGGCGTGCGCACCGGCGGTCGCCCCGATCCGCACGCGACGCTGCTCGAGGTCGACGACGTGGTGGTGCGCTTCGGCGGCGTCACCGCCGTCGACCACGCCTCCTTCAGCGCCGAGGCGGGTCGCATCACCGGTCTGATCGGCCCCAACGGGGCCGGCAAGACCACCTGCTTCAACGTGATCACCGGCCTGCAGAGGCCGACCTCGGGCGCGGTGCGCCTCCAGGGTCGCGACGTCACCTCGTGGCCGGTGCACCGGCGCGCCAAGGCCGGCATGGGACGCACCTTCCAGCGGCTCGAGGCCTTCGGCTCGCTCACCGTGCGCGACAACGTGCGGGTGGCGTGCGACATCGCCGCCGGCCCGTCGTCCTGGTTGCGCCGGCGCACCACGGACGTCGAGATGCTGCTCGACCGCGTCGGCATCACCGAGCACGCCGACGAGCGCGCGGACGCCGTGCCCACCGGCGTGGCGCGGCTCCTCGAGCTCGCCCGGGCGCTCGCGCGCGATCCCCGGCTGCTGCTCCTCGACGAGCCGTCGTCCGGTCTCGACGAGAGCGAGACCGACGACTTCGGCATGCTGCTGCGCGAGCTCGCCGACGACGGGGTGGCGATCGTGATGGTCGAGCACGACATGGACCTCGTGATGGGAGTCTGCGACGCCATCCACGTGCTCGACTTCGGTCGCGTGATCGCCAGCGGTGACCCCTCGATGATCCGCACCGACGCCGCGGTGCAGCGCGCCTACCTCGGTTTCGCCGACGAGCAGGCCGACGGCACCGACCCGACCAGCGACACCAGCCAGATGGAGGCCGTGGCCCCGTGAGCGTCCCGATCCTCGACGTCGTCGACGTCCACGCCTCCTACGGCCGCATCGAGGTGCTGCGCGGCGTCGACCTCACCGTGCCCAAGGGGGCGGTGATGGCGCTCCTCGGCCCCAACGGTGCCGGCAAGTCGACCCTGGTCAAGGTGATCAGCGGTCAGAAGCAGCCCACGTCGGGCGACATCCACCTGGGCGGCGTCCACGTGCGCGGGGCGCGCCCCGACGACCTCGCCCGGGTGGGCCTGTGCACGGTGCCCGAGGGCCGCTCGGTCTTCCCGAACCTCACGGTGGAGGAGAACCTCACGCTGATGTCGTACGCCGGCGTGCCGACCTCCGCGATCCTCGAGACCGCCTACTCCTACTTCCCGCGGCTGCACGAGCGCCGTCGTCAGCTGGCCGGCACGATGTCGGGCGGTGAGCAGCAGATGCTCGCGATGTCGCGGGCCCTGGCCTCCGACCCCGCGCTCCTGCTGCTCGACGAGCTGTCGATGGGTCTGGCGCCCCTCATCGTCGACGAGCTCTACGACACCGTGGCCCGCATCGCCGCCAGCGGCGTGACGATCCTGTGCATCGAGCAGTTCGCCCGCACCGCGCTGCGCGTGGCCGACTACGCCGCGGTGATGGCGGGAGGGCGGGTGGTCGCCACCGGCGAGCCGGGGGAGATCCTCGAGACGATGGCCGACGTCGTGCTGGGCGGTGCCGCATGAGCGCGTGCTCCTGCCCGCGCCCCGCCCCCCGTGGACGACGCGCGCGGCTCGCCCTGCTCGGCGGGGTGCTCGCCTCGATGGTGCCGGTGGTCACCGCCACCACGCCGGCGGTGGGCGCCGACGGCTCGGGGGCGGCCTTCGGCGGCTTCACCACGACGGCCACCGCCACCCCGATCCGGGTCGAGATCTTCGAGCCGAGCATCCCGATCCCCGTCGACGCCGGCAAGGCCCAGGTCGAGCTCAATCTCGGCTACGCGAAGGTGCGGGCCGATTCCGGCCAGAGCACCGGGCGCTCGAGCCTGTTCTGGCCCGGCGACCCGGTGGGCGAGGGCCTGAAGACCTTCGCCGAGCAGCTGGGCTTCCCGCCCTCGCCGCTCACCGACGGCGGTTACCCCGTCCAGGTCAACGCCCAGTTCCCGGGTGACACCCCCACCCAGGCCGACGAGCGCATCCCCGGCTCCATCCAGCGCACCACCGCCGGCGACCGCACCGCCATCGCCGAGACGGGCTTCTCGCCCGACGGCGCCGTGCGCGGGCCCGACGCCGACGACGACGGCAAGGGCGCGCCGGGCGGGGCCAACCCGCTCAGCGGACTCGCCGACCAGCTCTCCGGGCTCCTCAGCGGCGGGCTCGGCGGCCTGGGCGGGCTGGGCGGGCTGGGGGGCGCGCCGTCCTCGGCCGCAGCCAACCCGCTCGCCGCCCTCGTGGACGCCGACGGCTACGTGGCCGTGAGCCGCATGGACGCCTCCAAGGGGCCGGTCGTGGCGGCCTCGCGCGCGACGCTGGGCGAGGTGCGCCTGCTGGGCGGCCTCATCACCCTCGGCGGTGTCGAGACGGTGGCGCGGGCCAGCACCGATGGAGCGAAGGCCACGACCGGCGGTTCGACGAAGTACGGCACGTTCGCGATCGCGGGGCAGAAGTTCTCGATCGGTCCCGACGGCATCGAGAGCATGGGTGTGCTGACCCCGATCCCCGGGCTCAAGGATCTTCCGGCAGCGGCGCTCCAGCAGCTCGGTGTGACCATCGAGGCGCCCGAGAAGGTGCGCGAGGTCGCCGGCGACCAGGGCACGTCCACCTCGGAGGGCATCCGCATCACCATCGACCTGAAGACCCTGGCCCCGCTGCTGCGGGCCCTGCCGACCTCCGTGCTCGGCGACCTGATCCCGGCGGAGGCGGGGCCGCTGCGCGGCATCGTGTCGGGACTGTCGAACCTCTCGCCGCGCATCGTCATCACCCTCGGCTACGCCCAGGCCGTGGTCGACACCGTCCCGCCCATCGCGCCCCCGGCCCCCACACCGCCGGCGCCCGTGCCGGCGGGCGGGGCGCCGGTCGCCGCGGGCGGTGCCGCCGCCGGCGGCGGCGGGGCGATCGGCGTGCCGACCACCGTGCCGGGCGCGCCCGCTCCCGCGGGCGCCGTGCCCGCCGCCACCGCCGGTGGCGGCGACGTCGACTCGCTGGTCGACGCCGCCCCGCGCAGCGCTGGCCTCCCCGAGCTCGCCTCGATCCCGACCCTGCTGCTGGTGGCCGCCTTCGCCGGCGCCGCCTTCGCCGGCACCTGGCTGCGCCGCCTGGGCGTCGCGGCGCTCGGTGGCGGCGCCCCCTGCTCCCACGGCCTCGCCAGCGGCCTGCCCGACCTCCGAAAGGCCTGAACCATGACCGCGATCCAGCAGCCCGACCACGCCTCCCTCACCGTCGGTCCGGCCAGCGGCGCCCGCACCGGCACGCTGGGCGCCCTGCCCCGCGCCGGCTCCGGAGGCCGCAGCGGCATCGCGCCGCTCAAGGGCGACCATGGCGCCCTGCTCCAGGTGGTGCTGTTCTGGGCGGGCGCGATCATGCTGCCGCTCGGACTCGTCGTGATCGTGCTCGGCTGGTACGGCGCGGCCAACACGCCCTACCAGTACGACCAGCTCTCCTACCTCGTCTCCGGCGGCCTGCTCGGGCTGGGCCTCACCTTCGTCGGCGGGTTCCTCTACTTCGGTGCCTGGCTGGCGCGCATCGCCGCCGACGGCCGCGACGCCTCGCAGCGCCTCGCCGACACCCTGCTCGTGCTCGCCGAGGCCAGCGCGTCGTCGGGTGGCGGCACGGCTGCTCCGCGCGCCGAGGTCGGCGCGATCCCCGTGGTCGCCGGCACCGGCACCACCATGCACCGCCGCGACTGCGCGCTCATCACCCATCGCGACGACCTGACGCCCGTGGGCGAGCAGAACTCCCACCTCTCCCTGTGCCGCGTGTGCCAGCCCGGAGCACGGTGAGCGCCGTGACCCGGGGCGAGGACGCATGAGCGGGCGTCCGCCTCGGGCGACGGGCGCCGCCCTCGACCGCACCGGGGCGGGTGAGGGGGCGTCGTCCCCGGCCCGGGGCGAGGACGCCGCTGGCCCGCCGGTGCTCAGCGCGGCCGGCACCCGGCTCAACCGGCGGGGCCTGCGCACCCGGGCGACACTGCTCGAGCAAGCGGTCCGCTGCCTCGTGGACGGCGGTCCCGCGGCCGCCAGCGCCAGCGCCGTCGTGCGGCGGGCCGGCGTCACCTGGGGCACGGTGCAGCACCAGTTCGGCGACGTCGACGGCCTGTGGGCCGCGGTGCTCGACGGGCTCGCCGCCGAGGTGGGGCTCGACCACCTGCCGGTGCCCGGCCAGGCCGACCTCGCCGAGCGGGTGGAGGCCGTCGTCCAGCAGCTGTGGACGGCGATGCAGCTGCCCGCCGCGATCGCGGTGCACCACCTGCGCAGCGCCCTGCCGCGCACCCGCCGCGAGCTGCAGGCCGACTACCCGCGCACCACCGCCGCGCTGGCGGAGTGGGACGCGCAGTGGAACCGCTGGTGCGAGCGCGCGCTCGACGGCCTCGGACTCGCGGCCGAGCGCACCGCACCGGTCCGGCTGCTGCTCCCGGCGGCCGTGCGCGGACTCTGGCTCGACCAGGAGCTCGCGATCAGCGGGCGCGACGAGGCCGACCCGGCGCTCGCCCGCCTCGCGCTGTGCGCTGCGGTGGCCACCCACCTCGCGCGCTGAGGCGCCGAGCCGGCGGCGCCCGGGCACTGGCAGGATGACGCCATGGCCTCCTCCGCCGTCATCGTCCGCCACGGCGCCACCGAGTGGAGCGTGTCCGGGCAGCACACCTCCGACACCGACCTCCCGCTCCTGCCCGAGGGCGAGGACACCGCCCGCTCGCTCGCGCCGCGCCTGGCCGGCGGCGACTTCGCGGAGGTGCTGAGCAGCCCGCTGAAGCGGGCGCGCCACACCGCCGAGCTGGCCGGGTTCCCCGACGCCGAGCTGCTCGACGACCTGGTCGAGTGGCGCTACGGCAGCGCCGAGGGCCGCACCACGGCCGAGATCCGCGAGACGCTGCCCGACTGGTCGCTGTGGACCCATCCCACCGAGGGCGCGGAGACCGCGGCCGAGGTGGCCGCGCGCTGCGATCGCGTGGTCGAGCGCATCCGCGCCGCCTCCGGCCCGGTGCTCGTCTTCGCGCACGGTCACGTGCTGCGGGTGCTCACCGCCCGCTGGCTGGGGCTGCCCGCCCAGGAGGGGCGGCTGTTCCGCCTCGAGACCGCCACGATCTCCGAGCTCGGCTACGAGCGTGAGACCCCCGTGCTCCTGCGCTGGAACTCCTGAGCCCGCCCCTCGGCGCGGCCTGGTCCCGTGGGCGACAGGGCGGGTTGCTTGACGCGACGCCCCACGCCCAGCACCTTTGCTGCAACGCGTCTGCGCTCCCGCGCAGCGGTGTACCCGTGGCCGAGACGGAGTGAGGTGGCATGACGTCCAGCGCAGCAGGCGGATCCTCCACGAGCCCGGGGGAGTGCCCACGCTGCCCCGCTCCCGTGGGTGAGGCGGCCGCCGGACGGTGGGTCTGCCCAGAGCACGGCGACGTGCTCCCGCTGTGGCGCTCGGGCGAGACCACGTACGAGTCCTTCGCCGACCACCTGCGCCGGGCCGGCACCTGCCCCACCTACCTGCCGTGGCCGCTCGGGCCCGGGTGGAGCGTCACGGACGCTGCCACGGTCGCGGTCCCCGGTGCCGACGGCGCCGCGACGCTGAGCTGCGTGTCGGGCAGCAGCCAGCTCGACGGCCCGGTCGACGTCATCGTGGTCGTGGAGGAACCGGGCACGGGTTTCGGTGCGCGCGTCGCCGGGCTCACGGGCGGCGACGGCCAGCCGCGCCTCGACCCCGGCAGGGAGGTCGGTGAGGGGTCGCCGCCGGTGCGGGTGCGCGTCGACGCGCGCCCGGTGGGCCTGTGGCCGGTGTCGGTGAGCACCTCGCCGGGGGAGTGGGACCGCTCGGTGCTGGCGGGCGAGGCCGAGGGGCGCTGGCTCTGGTTGGTCCTGAGGCCCGCGTCCGCCGTCCTGCTGCTGCGCGACGACTGGATCCTGCGCGACGTCTCGACCACCGGCCCGCAGCTCGTGGCCCTGCCGTTCGGGGGCGCCGCGCCGCCCTGGTGAGGCGCGGCGGCCGCAGCGGCGGGCGGCTCAGCCCTCGGCGAGGATCGCCAGCTGCCGACCCTGCGCGATGAGCCGGCCCTCGGCGTCCCACAGCTCGACGTCCTCGTCGTGGTAACCCGCGATGACGTGGCGCGAGACCACGTGGCCGAGCGCCCACACGGTGCTCGGACGACGGCGGTAGTGCACCGTGAGCTGGATGGTCGCCGAGGCGAGGTGGCCGATCTCGGCCGTGACCGGAGGGAAGGCGTCGACCATCGCGCCGGCGAGCAGCGCGTCGACCGGGCGCGAGTCGGCTGCCCGGATCCAGCACAGGGACTCGGTGACGCCCGAGGGGGTGCCGGCGAGCCAGCCCGGCACCTGGGGCGCGCGGTAGGCGTAGCGGTCGAGGATCGGCACCATGCCGGTGGGGATGAGCGCGCCGACGTCGGTGCACTCCTCGGGCGAGGGCACCTGCGGCGCGGCGTGGGGCGTGTGCTCGGTCGAGCCGGCGGCCTCCCAGTCGTGCGTGCTCACCACGGCGTGGGCGATCTCGCGCCCGCCCTGCGTCAGCACCGCGTCGTAGGTCGAGACCCGCCTCCCGACCCGGACCTCGCGCACCGACACCTCCGCCTCACCCGGCACGGCGGGGCGGAAGTAGGTGACGGCGATCGTCAGGGCATCGGGATGCGCGGAGTGCGCCATCACCGCGTGCTGCAGCACCGCGAGCACGTACCCGCCGTTCGGCGTGCCGTTGGCGGTGTTCCAGTCGGCCGTCAGCTCCACCACGTGGACGCCGTCGGCTCGCTGCTCGGAGGCCACCGCGGCGTCGAGGAGGAAGGTCGCATCGCTCACGTCGCACATCCTGACGCAACCGGGTTGCGCGGGTGCACGGTGCTCCCCGTACCCTTGGCGCACAGGCGCTCGAGCCGTCATCAGCGGCGAGCCCCGGGAAGAACGGTCGGTGCTCCGGTGCCGGCCCAGTAGAACCCGGCGGGTAGGCCCGTCACAGCCCACGACGAGAGGCCCGTGCAGCGATCGGCAGCGATCGGCACGAGCAAGCAGGGTGGTACCGCGGTCCGCACGGATCGTCCCTGCGGCACGACACCAGCCGCAGACGATCAGCAGGAGACCGACTCCCATGGCCTATCCCAAGGTCACCACCGACCCCGCCGGCGCCCAGGGCGTCCCCAGCTCGCCGCGCTTCCCCGCCATCGAGGAGAGGGTCCTGGCCTACTGGGCCGAGGACGACACCTTCCGCGCGTCCGTCGAGCAGCGCGATCCCGGCGCCGCCGGCGAGAACGAGTTCGTCTTCTACGACGGCCCGCCCTTCGCCAACGGCCTGCCGCACTACGGCCACCTGCTCACCGGCTACGTCAAGGACATCGTGCCGCGCTACCAGACGATGCGCGGCAAGCGCGTCGAGCGACGCTTCGGGTGGGACACCCACGGCCTGCCGGCGGAGCTCGAGGCGATGCGGCTCAACGGCATCAAGACCACCGACGAGATCGTCGAGATGGGCATCGACAAGTTCAACGACGCCTGCCGCGCCTCGGTGCTCAAGTACGCCGGCGACTGGCGCTCCTACGTCACGCGCCAGGCCCGCTGGGTCGACTTCGACAACGACTACAAGACCATGAACCCCGAGTTCATGGAGTCGGTGCTGTGGGCCTTCAAGAGCCTGTACGACAAGGGCCTGGTCTACGAGGGCTTCCGCGTGCTGCCCTACTGCTGGAACGACGAGACGCCGCTGTCGAACCACGAGCTGCGCATGGACGACGACGTCTACAAGAACCGGCAGGACCCCGCCGTCACCGTGGGCTTCGAGATCACCGGCGGCAACGGGCGCGCTGACGACCTGGTGGGCGCCAAGCTCTGCATCTGGACGACGACGCCCTGGACGCTGCCGAGCAACCTCGCCGTGATGGTGGGCACCGAGATCGACTACGTCGCCGTCGTCCGCGACGACGCCCGGCTGGTGTTCGCCGAGGCGCGTCTGGGCGCCTACGCCCGCGAGCTCGGCGACGAGCCCGAGGTGGTGTGGCGCGGCACCGGCGCCGACCTGCTCGGCCTGACCTACACCCCGGCCTTCGGCTACTTCGCCGGCCACGAGAACGCCTTCCGCGTCGTGGCCGCCGACGAGGCGGTCACCACCACCGACGGCACCGGCCTGGTGCACTCCGCCGGCGCCTTCGGCGAGGTCGACAAGGAGGTCACCGACCGCGAGGGCATCGCCCCGGTGATGCCGGTGGGCAAGGACGGTCGCTTCACCGCACCCGTGGTGGAGTACGCCGACCTGCAGGTCTTCGACGCCAACCTGCAGATCATCGACGACCTCAAGAATCACGGTGGAGCCGTCACGCCCGGCACGCTGCTGGTGCGTCGCGAGACCTACGATCACTCCTACCCGCACTGCTGGCGCTGCCGTGAGCCCCTCATCTACAAGGGCGTCAGCAGCTGGTTCGTCGAGGTCACCGCGATCAAGCAGCGCATGGCCGAGCTGAACCAGCAGATCCGCTGGACCCCCGACCACATCCGCGACGGCCAGTTCGGCAAGTGGGTCGACAACGCCCGCGACTGGTCGATCACCCGCAACCGATTCTGGGGCAGCCCGGTGCCGGTGTGGAAGTCCGACGACCCGGAGTACCCGCGCGTCGACGTCTACGGCTCGTTCGAGGAGATCGAGCGCGACTTCGGGCGCCTGCCGCGCAACGCCGCCGGCGAGCCCGACCTGCACCGGCCGTGGGTCGACGACCTCACCCGTCCCAACCCCGACGACCCCCGGCCGGAGGGGGAGCGCTCGACGATGCGGCGCGTCAGCGACGTCCTCGACGTGTGGTTCGACTCGGGCTCGATGAGCTTCGGGCAGGTGCACTACCCCTTCGAGAGCAAGGAGTGGTTCGAGCAGCACTTCCCGGCCGACTTCATCGTCGAGTACATCGGCCAGACCCGAGGCTGGTTCTACACGCTGCACGTCCTCGCGACGGCGCTGTTCGACAAGCCGGCCTTCTCCTCGTGCATCAGCCACGGCATCGTGCTCGGCTCCGACGGCAACAAGATGTCGAAGTCGCTGCGCAACTACCCCGACGTCTCGGAGGTCTTCGACCGCGACGGCGCCGACGCCATGCGCTGGTTCCTCATGGCGAGCCCGATCCTGCGCGGCGGCAACCTGGTCGTCACCGAGCAGGGCATCCGCGACGCCGTGCGCCAGGTGATGATCCCGCTCTGGAACACCTGGTACTTCTTCGCGCTCTACGCCAACGCGGAGCAGTACGACGCGACGGGGCGCACCGACTCCAGCGACCCGCTCGACCGCTACCTGCTCGCCAAGACGCGCCAGTACGTCGAGCAGGTGGGGGTCCAGCTCGACGACTACGCGATCGCCGACGCGTGCGAGACCGTGCGCGGCTTCCTCGACGTGCTCACCAACTGGTACGTGCGGCGCGCGCGCGAGCGCTTCTGGGAGGGCCGCCCGGAGGCGTTCGAGACCCTGCACGCGGTGCTCGACATCGTGTGCCGCACGGTCGCGCCCCTGTTGCCGCTGGTGAGCGAGGAGATCTGGCGCGGCCTCACCGGCGGCCGCTCGGTGCACCTGACCGACTGGCCCGACGTCACCGCCCTCCCGCAGGACGACGCCCTGGTCGCCGCCATGGACCAGGTGCGCGAGGTGTGCTCCACGACCTCCGCGCTGCGCAAGGCCGGACGCCTGCGCAACCGACTCCCGCTGGCCGGCCTCACAGTCGTCGTCGACGATCCGGCGTCCGTCGAGGCGTTCGCCGCGATCGTCGCCGACGAGGTCAACGTCAAGGCGGTGCGTCTGCTGGCGAGCGACTCGGCCGAGGCCGAGGCCTTCGGCGTCGAGCAGCGCCTCACGGTCAACGCCCGCGCGGCCGGCCCCCGCCTGGGCAAGGACGTGCAGCTGGCGATCAAGGGCTCGAAGTCCGGCGACTGGTCGGTCGCCGCCGACGGCACGGTCACCTCCGGCGGGCTCGCGCTCGTGGAGGGCGAGTACACGCTCGAGACGGTGGCGGGCGACGCCTCCGACGGCTTCGCCACCGGCGTGCTGCCGAGCGGCGGGTTCGTCGTCCTCGACACCGTGGTGACGCCCGAGCTGGCGGAGGAGGGCGTGGCCCGCGACCTCGTGCGGGCGGTGCAGCAGGCCCGTCGCGACGCCGGCCTCGAGGTCACCGACCGCATCGAGCTGGTCATCGACGGCGCGGACGCCGTGCTGGCCGCGGCGCGGGCGCACGAGTCGCTCATCGCGGGCGAGACCCTCGCGACGTCCTACGCCGTCGGCGCGGACCAGGGTGACGGGCGCGGCGAGGACGTCGTCGTCACCGTCGGCGACGGTGCCGAGGCGCGCATCCGCCTGGCTCGCGCCTGATCTCCCGCTCGCGCCCCCACCGGGTCGTCGAGCGGACCGCTCGGGGTCCGCGGCCCCGAACTCGCCGGGCAGCGGACGCCGCCAGTCGCTGACGTCGACGGTGATGCGCGCCGACGTCGTGCCGTTCCGGTGGAGGGCGCGCTCCGTGATCTCGTCGAGCGTCGAGACGCCCCGTGGACCGCGTCGGCGGCGTACTCCCGGACCGCGGCCGTACGAGGATCGTCGGGGCCGGTGGCCGGCCTGCCGGTGGGCTCCTCCGGGGTCGATCTGGCCCTGCGTCTCCCGAGCAGTCGCATGGCAGGAGCCTGGGTCGCCTCCGGCCCACCGGCGGGTGTCGCCGGAGTGCGAGGGTCCGGCTGGTTGACTTGCCCCGTGTCCACGCCCGCCACCGTCCTCGACCTGGCCGCCGACGTCGTCACGCTGACCCGCCAGCTGGTCGACATCGAGTCGGTGAGCAAGGGCGAGCAACAGATCGCGGACGCCGTCGAGGCGGCGCTCGTCGCCCTCCCGCACCTGCACCTCACCCGTCGCGGTCACACCCTCGTCGCCCGCACCGAGCTCGGGCGGCCCTCACGGGTGGTGATCGCCGGCCACCTCGACACCGTGCCCGTCAACGGCAACCTGCCGAGTCGGCTCGACGAGGAGGCGGGCATCCTCCACGGCCTCGGCACCTGCGACATGAAGGGCGGCGACGCCGTCATCCTCAAGCTCGCCGCGACCGTCGCCGAGCCGGTGCACGACGTCACCTACGTGCTCTACGAGGCCGAGGAGATCGACGCCACCTCCAACGGGCTGCGCCTGCTGTCGGAGTCCGACCCGGACCTGCTCGAGGCCGACTTCGCGATCCTGATGGAGCCCTCCAACGCGGGGGTGGAGGCGGGCTGCCAGGGCACGCTGCGCGTCGAGGTCCGCACCCGCGGCGAGCGGGCCCACTCCGCGCGGTCGTGGCGCGGTGTCAACGCCATCCACGGGGCCGCCGAGGTGCTGGCGCGGCTCAACGCCTACCAGGCGCGCCGGCCGGTGATCGACGGCCTGGAGTACCACGAGGGCCTCAACGCCGTCGGCATCAGCGGGGGAGTGGCCGGCAACGTCGTCCCCGACGAGTGCGTGGTGACCGTCAACTTCCGCTTCGCCCCCGATCGCTCCGAGGCACAGGCGCTCGCCTTCGTCAAGGAGTTCTTCGCGGGCTTCGACATCACCCTGACCGACTCCGCGCCCGGTGCGCTCCCGGGGCTCGACCGACCCGCGGCCCGCGCCTTCGTCGAGGCCGTCGGGGGCGCGGTGGCGCCGAAGTTCGGGTGGACCGACGTCGCCCGCTTCGACGTCCTCGGCGTCCCGGCGGTCAACTTCGGCCCCGGCGACCCGGTCTTCGCCCACAAGGCCGACGAGCACGTCGAGACCGCCCAGATCGAGCACTGCGAGCGGGTGCTGCGTGCGTGGCTCACTGCCGCGCCCGCCTCGAGCCACGAGACGTCCGCCGGCGCACCCGCCGGCGAGGAGGAGGACCGATGACCAAGCGCAACGGACCCGGACCCCGCCCGAGCGCCGGTCGCCCTGCGGGGTCGACCACCGACCAGCGGCTGCTCGACAGCCGCGGCGACTCCGGCTGGGTGCACACCGACCCGTGGCGCGTGATGAAGATCCAGGCCGAGTTCGTGGAGGGTTTCAACGACCTCGCCGAGCTGGGGCCGGCCATCTCCGTCTTCGGCTCCGCGCGCATCCCGAGCACCCACCCGGCCTACGACATCGGCGTGCGCGTGGGTGCTGCGCTGGTGGACGCCGGGTTCGCCGTGATCACCGGCGGCGGGCCGGGCGCCATGGAGGCCGCCAACAAGGGTGCGATGGAGGCCGGCGGCGAGAGCATCGGCCTGGGCATCGAGCTGCCCTGGGAGACCAGCCTCAACGAGTACGTCACCTTCGGGCTGAACTTCCGCTACTTCTTCGTGCGCAAGACCATGTTCGTGAAGTACTCCCAGGGCTACGTCGTGCTGCCCGGCGGCCTCGGCACCCTGGACGAGATGTTCGAGGCGATGACGCTCGCCCAGACCCTCAAGATCACCCGGTTCCCGATCGTCCTGATGGGCGTGGAGCACTGGCGGGGCCTCATCGAGTGGATGCAGGGCTCGATGCTCGAGGACGCGCGCATCAAGCAGTCCGACATCGACATGCTGACCCTCACCGACGACGTCGACGAGGCGGTGGCGCTCATGGTCGCCGCCCGCGATCGCTCCTGAGGCGCCGCCATGATGTGGGTCTTCGCCATCATCATCGTCCTCGCCATGGGCGGCGTCGCCATGGTCGCGGCCGGTCACGGGGCGCCGCTGGCCCCCGCCTACGACGACCGGCCCGACGCCACCGTGCCCGGGTACCGCCCGCTGGCGGCCGGCGACCTGCGTCGCGTGCGGTTCTCGCTCGCTGTGCGCGGCTACCGGATGTCGGAGGTCGACGCCCTCCTGCGCCGGCTCGCCACGGAGATGGAGGCTGCTGCGGCCCACCGCGAGACGACGCTCGGTGACCCGGGGCACGACGCCGGGGACGGCGCCTCGGAGGACGAGCAGGGGTCTCGGCTGCGGGCCGCGGACCCCATAGGAGATAATGAGGAGTCGCAGTCGGGTGCACAGGGCCCCGATCGCTCGCACAGCAGTGGAAGAGGGGTGCCGCATGGCGGCGATGAAGCCTCGGACCGGTGACGGTCCGCTCGAGGTCACCAAGGAGGGTCGCAGCCTCGTGATGCGCGTCCCGCTCGAGGGTGGCGGTCGTCTCGTGGTCGAGTTGAACGCCACCGAGGCTGCTGAGCTGGGCGAAGCGCTCAAGAACGTTCTCGGGTGACCTCACCCGCCGCCCCTGCCGTGCCCGCCGCGCCGGTGCTGCCCGGACAGGTCTCGCCGCCGCAGTTCGCGGTGAGCGACCTCCTGCCCGGCGCCATCACGGGCGTCGACGTCGTCGCGCTGCCCGTCCTGCCGGGCGGCGCGGACGACGGCGTCCTGCTCGGCCCGGGTGCGGCCGAGCTCGGCGACGAGCTCGGTCTCGACCTGCTGGGCGTCGCGGAGGTGCACGGTCTCACCGGCCGCGTCGGCGACTGCGCGGCGGTTCCGGTGCCGGCGGGGTCGGCGAACAATCCCGAGCTCCGGCTCGTGCTGCTGGTGGGTGTCGGCGACGCCCGGCCGATCGACCTGCGCCGCGCCGGCGCGACCCTCGCTCGCGCCACCGTCGACCGCGCTGCCGTGGCCACCTCGCTGCCGCTCGTCGCGCCCGCCGCCGCGGGCGACGGCAGCGGCGAGGGTGCGCTCGAGGCGTTCGTCGTCGGCATGATGCTCGGCGGCTTCGTCTTCCACTGGCGCTCCCAGGGCCCGGAGCACCAGCCGGGGGGCCGCCGCGGGGGGGGGGCGGCCG